>CAJLRY010000009.1:0-109766 GCA_905209215.1 Coriobacteriaceae bacterium
TCCGTACATGTACGGATGAATATGGGAGGTGTTCGGATGAAGTTGCCAATCAAGGATCAAATAAAGACCTCTTTGGACAAAATCGAAAAGCACCTTGCTTCAATTCCATCTTTGGCCAGCAAGTCGGGCACGAGGTGGTTGGCTTTCGTCCGCCATGCTATCATTGCACCGTTTGTATTGCATAACGGTGCTGGAGCTTCTATGAACTACTCAGAGCTTGCGGAAAGTGGGGCGACGCAAAACGAGCGTCGTGGCTTTCTCGCCGAAGGCGATACGGTGGCAATCACCATTCGCATTCCCGCCAACCTCAAAAAGGCCGCGGTTGAAGAAGCTGCACTCAGAGGATTGAGCTTTAGTGCGTACGTGCGCACATCGCTGATCGACTCGTTACTTGACGAGGATTAGTAGAGCGAGAATCTATCCATCCACCCATTGAATGAAGAAATAGGAATCACGTGAACGACAAGAGAGAACTTAGGGTTAACTCATTCTTTGCCGGTATCGGTGGCTTCGACCTGGGCTTTGAGCGCCAGGGCTATATGAATACGTTTATCTGCGAAAATAATGGGTTCTGCAATGAGGTCCTCAGCGCCCGATGGCCTAACGTCACGAAGGCCGGCGACATTAACGAGGTCAAACCCGAGATCATTCCTGATGCCGAGATTTGGTGTGGCGGCTTTCCCTGCCAAGACATCTCTGTTGCTCGCGGCTCAATGTCACGCCTTGGACTTAAGGGGAGCAGATCCGGTCTATTCCATCGATTCGCGGAGCTGATTGGTGAAAAGAAACCGGAAGCCGTTCTCATTGAAAACGTTGCCGGTCTTTTCAATTCGAATAAGGGAAATGACTTCGCCGTCATTCTTGCGACGATGAACGAACTTGGATATGGAGTTGCTTGGAGGCTGTTGAACAGCCGGTACTTCGGCGTCCCTCAATCGCGCCCGCGTGTCTATCTCTGCTGCTGGAAGGGTAAGCCTACAAAGGCCTTCTCTTCAATCTTCGAGAACTCGGTACCTTCAAAACCCTCCGGTGTTCGCAGCTCTTTCATTACCGAGTCAACCCCCAAAGGCCTATATCCTCGCGTTCCTGTAACTGGCTATTGCCTTGCCGCTACATCGGGCAGACACACTGGCACCGACTGGAGCAGAACCTACGTAACCTGCGCCGACGGTGTGCGAAGGCTCACGCCAATCGAATGCGAAAGACTCCAAGGTTTCCCGGACAACTGGACCAATGTAGAGGGAGATACCGAAGACTCAGACTCTCTTCGGTATGCCGCTATAGGAAATGCCGTCTCTGTGCCTGTAATCGAATGGATTGCAGGACGGATGAAGTCCGCCTATGCAGATCCCTCTCCCGAGTCTATCGACAATCTTGTCAGCAATCATCAATGCTTTAACAACGCGTCTTGGCGTGATGTCCCCGACATTGACTTCGAGCATGAAAAGCTAGTCTGGCCGAAGTCAGGACTGATGTGGGATGGTAAGTACATCTCCGTCGACCATCGCGAGGCACCTTGCTCACCCGCAACCTCCACGCTTTACCAGATAGTCGAGAAGGATGATGTGAATCCCCGCTACTACCTGACTCCAAACGCAGCCGAAGGAATTCTTAGGCGCGTCGACAACAATAACCGCCAGCTTTTTGGCCCGCTGCGTGATGGCCTAGAGAAGCTGTCGGGAAGGAGGGCTAAATGATGACGGGCGCTCCAAAATTCGTGACCATGAGGCTGGGCAAAGATAGCGTCGCAGATATTAAGCGAATCGATGCCTGTGAGGGCGGTATCCAAGATCCGCCCATTTTCCTTTCCGTAACCTGCAAACAGGTTCCGAGAGAACTTAAGGCCGGTACATTTGTCCTTCTATGGCTTGGATCGGATAACTCTAAAGGCATCAAGACCGCGTGGAAGCAGGGAGTCCGAGCGGTTGCCCGCATTGAAGAAGTGAAACTCGGCGAAAAGCATAATGACGATTCCGTAACGATCGTCTCCATCGGTTACGCGTTTCCGATGTCTATGGACAAGATCGACTTACTTGAAGCTAATCCGGAGGCTTACGTCCACTTCTCCGACCTCCCGCTCGTCGGGCTGTCAGAGTACGCAAACCAAACTATTCGCAAAGTCGAATATGGAAAGCGTAGCGATATGGGGGCCCTACTCGTCGCTTGCGGTGCTGCAATTAACAGCTCGCTCAAAGACTTGTTTGTTGTTTACCCTGACCTTAGGAAACTGGTTGAGGATAGCGTCTTTCCCCAGGCGAGAAGGCTGTCAATCTCTGCCTCAATCGGAGAGCCCCACAATCTCATCTACTTCGGCGCGCCGGGCACTGGCAAGTCCCACAGCCTGAACGTGCTCGCTGGAAAATACTTCGACAAGGCGCACACGCGCCGCGTCACCTTCCATCCCGACTACAGCTATGCCTCGTTCGTCGGCTGCTATAAGCCCGCGATGCGCTGGCCAAAACAGAAGGATGACGAGTCCCTCTCCGAGAATATGGGTCGCCCCTACGTCTCCTACGAGTTCGTGCCCGGCCCACTCGTAAAGAGTTACGTCGAGGCGATGACGCACCCCGACGAGAACTTCCTGCTCATCGTGGAGGAGATCAACCGCGCGAACCCCGCCGCGACCTTCGGCGACGTGTTCCAGCTGCTCGACCGAGACGGCGACGGAGAGAGCGAGTACGACGTGGACGTCCCCGTCGACCTCGGAGAGCACCTCTGGAAGGAGTTCTGCCACACGTCCGGTCGCGCGGATGAGGTTCCAGGGCTCTACAGCCGCGAGGAGAACGCCGCATGTCGTGTGAACACGATGCGCCTGCCTTCCAACCTCTACATCTGGGCGACTATGAACAGCGCCGACCAGGGCGTGTTCCCGATGGACACCGCCTTCAAGCGCCGCTGGGAGTTCCGCTACATGGGGATCGACGAGGGCGAAGGGAAGTACGCCGGCAAGGTCGTGCGCATCGGCTCGAGGCGCGAGCCCGTGGAGTGGAACGCCCTGCGCCACGCCATCAACGGCCTGCTCAAGGGCAAGGCGCGCGTCAACGAGGACAAGCTCCTGGGTCCGTTCTTCCTCAAGGAGTCTACACTGGATGACGACGAGGGCTTCGACGAGGCGTTCAAGAGCAAGGTGCTGCTCTACCTCTACGAGGACGCCGCGAAGATGAAGCGCCCCAAGGTGTTCCGCCATCCCGACTTCACCTACTCCGAGATCTGCGCCGAGTACGACAGCTCCGCCGACGGCGTCTTCGCCCTCGACACGCCCGTCGAGCGCGCGGCGGAGGGCGAGGATGCCGATGGGGACGCCGAGACGGGCGCGGAGGCGTAACCCATGGCCTTCGACCCCGTTTACGTGCGGGAACGGGACTACTACTCGGTCGGCGACCTCGCGCGGCTGCTCAGGCTCGACCTGTGCGACGCCCTCGCGTGCGTGAGGGCGTGGGCCTCTCGCGGCGTGCTGACGCTCAGGAGCGATGTCGCGCCCGAGGGCGAGGACGCCGACGAGGAGCTCGCCGCCCTCGGCAAGTACCAGTTCACGTGGGTGGGCCTTGCCCGCTGGCGCCGCGTGCTCGTCTGCGCGTACCCGAAGTACTACCCCCGTCCCTCCGACGAGTTCCCTCATCCCCCGGAGGCGGAGCTCGCGCAGGTGTTCCGCGTGCTGCGCAAGAGCTCGGGCGGTCTCGCTGGCATCGGCGCCGCGCTGCCGGACGCCGACGAGGACGGCGGACCGCTCTCGCTCATGCTGGCCCTGCTGGGCTCCTACGAGGAAAACGGCGTCTACACGAACTACGTGCGTGTCATCCGCGACAACGGCTCCGGCGAGATCGCCTGGGACCGCACCATCGCGCAGAACCAGCCCTTCATGGACCGCGACACGCCGGTCTACTTCGACCTCAAGACACGCGACACCTCCCGCGACGCCGCCGACCTGGTGACGCGCCTGCACCGCTGCGTGCTGACGCGGTGCTCTGCCGACCTGCGCCGCTGGGGCGTGGACGAGCTGCTGGAGCTCGCCGAGGTGGACCTCTCCGGCGAGGAGCTGGAGGACCTGGGAGAGCCCGAGACCCTGACGCACCATCTCGAGCAGGAGCGCTCGGTGCAGTTCGTGACGTGGAAGCAGGACGTCATCGACATGCTGCTGCGCTACCTGAACCCGTCCGAGGAATACGAGAGCCCCGAGGAGGAGTTCTGCCTGGGCACTTCGTCCTTCTACCACGCGTGGGAACTGGCATGCAAGACCGCTTTCGGGGACAGGCTCGCCGACCGCATAGACTCGCTGGGGCTTCCGCTCGCCGAGGACTGGCGCCAGCGCGGTGCGGAGACGCTTCTTGGTATCATCCCGAGGCCGGAGTGGACGGACGCCGGCGGTGCGGGCTGCGGGGACGTGAACACGCTGATTCCCGACGTCATAGGCATCCATGGAGATGGCGCTGGCGGCAGGGCGTTCTGCATCTACGACGCGAAGTACTACGCGCCGACGCTGCGCCCCGGCACCGCCAAGCGCGTGCCGGGCGTCGAGTCCGTGACGAAGCAGGTGCTCTACCAGAGCGCCTACGAGGGCTTCATCCGGGACAACGGGTTCTCCTCCGTGGCGAATGTCTTCCTGGTGCCGACCCACGAGGCCGAGGCGAGGCTCATGGGCGGGGTGCGCTTCCCAGGCGTCTTCGGGAAGCCTGAGCCGCCCCTCTCGGACGGGGTGGAGATGTGGGCTCTGCCCGCGGACTACGTGTTCGACTGCTATCTGGCAGGAAGACTGGCGGACGAGGAGCTGATCCAGAGGATGTGCGAAGGGAGCCTGGATGGGGCACATTAGTTTCGGGGACGCGCTTGATTGGGATGGCACGCACTACCCCAATCCTTCAAGTGCTATTGATGGGGCCATCAACATGGTCTCGACCTCTCGATACACGGCAAAATCCGACCCCGTTGAGTTGACAGAAACAACGGACAGGGTGAGGTACCGGTTCCTCGCGACCAATGTCGACAATCCGAAGGACCCCTCTCATTGTGTCGAGGGAAAATTCGTCTACGAGCGAAAGAAGAAGGGGGATCCCTCCTTTCCCTCAGACTCGACCGAATCTGAGCTGGACCCCGTTTCAAGGGGCATGCTCCAAAGAAAAGGCTTCAACGGCGATTGGCTCGAGCTCACTTTAGATACCGGAGAGACCCGCCGCCTATACGAAGCGCTTGATGCTCGCTATCGAATTCATCAGGAGGCCGGTGGGGTTCAGGGTGGCAGCACGACGTATGTCCCCTTGACCGCTCTGTAACCTCGCTTCTCAAGATGATGCGCGAAAATCCCTCGGAAACCAGGCTGCTTTCAGATGGCAATAACTTCGAACTCGTCAAAGAGATGATTCGGCTCATGACCCAGGGGACGACTCGAGAGCAACTGAGCGAGATATTCTCCGAGCTGGAAAAGGGACATCTCGATGACTTCACGGTCAGTCTGAGTCTCGCCCAGCTCGAAAAGGCAGAAAAGGAAATCGCCGAGAACCTCGATAACAGCAATGAGGAATACTGGCAGAGATTATTCACCAACCATCAATGGATATTGTCGCAGGTATTCTCTGCCCCGTGCACGCTTCTCCAAGGCAAGGCGTATGTCGGAGGCAAGGCAATTGATAATTCCGGTGGCAATATCTGCGATTTCCTCTACCAGAATGAGCTAACCAGCAACGTCACGCTCATCGAGATCAAGACTCCTCGGACGAATCTGCTCGGCACGATATACAGGGGAAAAGAGCCTGAGAACGCCGTCTACTCCCTGACCTCACATATGAGCGGAGCAGTGAACCAGGTGCTTAACTACCGGGACACGCTCACGAAGGACTACTACATGGTCAACGGGCGCTCGTCTTCTCACTTTGAGGCCCTTTCCCCAAAGTGCGTTGTAGTCATAGGGAGGATCTCTGAACTCGACACCGCGGGCAAAAAAGCTACCTTTGAGCATTATCGGAATAACCTCAGCGATGTGACTGTAGTTACTTTTGATGAGTTGCTCCAGCGAATCCGGGACCTCATTGCCGTACTCCGAACAGGCAACGAAGCGACCTCCCCGTCCTCGGGAACCCGGGAACCCGACATGGTCATTCCCTTCTAATAACGAGCTCAGGGCGTGGCTGCGGCGCGCAAGGAGCTTACTGCGGCGCAGGGCGTTGCCGACGATGCTGGCAACAAAGCGAACGCAGCATCGCAGGCAGTTGCCGCGAAGCAGGCGCAGGTTGATGCCGCTGCCGCTGATGTTGATGCTGCTGCGGCCAGGGTTTCTGAGGTTCAGGCCGCTGTGGAGCAGAAGCAGGCTGCAGCTGACGCCGCCGTGCGTGCCGTCAGCGATGCCCGCGCCGACCTGGACGCTGCCAACACTGCCGTCGCTGCGGCGCAGGATGTCGTGACCGCCAAGTCCGGAGCGCTCGATGTTGCCAAGGGCAAGGCCGCTGCTGCCAAGCGTGCGCTGGATGCCGCTCGTGCCGGTGTTGGCGACAAGCAGGATGCACTTGCCACAGCTCAGGACGAGCTGGCGGCGTACTCAGCCGATATCGCCGCTGCTCAGCGTGAGTTTGATGCGGCGTCGTCTGCACTCGAAGACGCTCGTGCCAATCAGCGCGGGGCGGAGGCCGAACTTGTTGCCGCCCAAGGCGATGCCGATCAGGCGGACATCGATGCTGCTGCCGTCCAGACGGAGCTCAATATGGCCCAGCAGGCTGTGAGCGATGCCGACGCCGCCGTGGCAACGGCTCAGGCAAAGTCTGATGCGGCTGCCGCCCGCGCCTCTGAGCTTAAGAACGCCGCCGCATCGCTTGCCAAGGCTACCGAGGACAAAGCCGCTGCCGATGCCGCGCTCGATGTTGCGGCGGATGCCGTGATGGATGCCGAGTACGACTTTGTGGAGGCTGACAATGCCGTGACGGATGCGGCTGCCGCCCGCGATGCCTCTGCCGCCGCGGTTGCCCGCCTGCGCGGGATCAATCTTGCCGAAGCCATTGTTAACGGCAGCGCTGACGATGCGGACGAGGCGCTCAACGCCAAGATTGCCGCGGCTCACGATGCGGCCGAGCGCGCCGCGGCTGCCAAGGCCGAGCTCGATGCCGCCGTGGCTGCGGCGGATGCTGTGGCGCCGGCATACTTGGAGGCGCTTGCAAACTACACCACTGCCAAGGCCGAGCTCGACCAGGCTATTGTCGAGCTCAACGCCGAGATCGCTCGCCAGGAGGCTGCCGAGCGCGGGAACGGCGAGCAGACCCAGCCCGCCACGCAAGTGACGTACCAGGCCAAACATGCGGCGGCAACAACCGAGGCCGCGACGTGGCAGACGGCGATGCCTGCCACGGGCGATACGTCCGACCTACTGGGTGAGACCTTCGTTATCGGCGGCACGGTCCTGGTGGCCGCCGGTGTCTTCCTGTCCGATAAGCGCCGCCAGCTGACCCGTTAGGGACAGAAGAAAACGGATTGTTTTCGGCGCGCACCGAAAGGGACAAGAAGGTCCCACACGGCGCGCGCCGCTTTTTTCAAGAGCGATTAAGGAGTGACATATGCAAATTAGAGGAGAGGCGGCGATCGCTTGCGGATTCATGGCGGGCCTGGCAACGGGATTGCTGTTCGATGGGTGTTTTGACGGCTATATCAATCGATTCCGCGATTCTGATTTTTCGAGCGGCAAGCCTCAGAAAACGGGGCCGTCTCGTCAAGAGGTGGCCGCGCCCGTCGAGTCCCGCAGTGTAGATACCTCAAGAACGAAGGTAATCGTC
Source organism: Coriobacteriaceae bacterium (assembly GCA_905209215.1). Lineage (GTDB taxonomy): Bacteria > Actinomycetota > Coriobacteriia > Coriobacteriales > Coriobacteriaceae > Collinsella. The sequence continues at coordinate 7,749 of CAJLRY010000009.1, forward strand.
ACCAAGAACGGCAAGGTTTATCACCGTTCTACGGGATGCAAAAGCCTTAATCAAAAGGCCATTAGAACGAGCGTGCCATTGGCGACTGCGCTCAAACGAGGCAAGACACCCTGCCCAACATGTTGCCCACCAGTGGTTTAGACGTTCCTTCGGGGGTGTCCTGCAAGGACATGGGTCCCTGCAGACACGCGGGCCTAAATACATGTCCGCGCGGCATGGGAGACTTAACCTGCCGCCCTGCTCTGCCGCGGCGGCATACACCTGAACAGCAACCCTCTAAGGAGTTCGATATCGATGAGTGACAACACCAAGCACCTCGCAAAGAAATGCGTTAAGGACGCGGCACCGTGTCTCGCGCTGTGCGTGGCCGGCGCAGCGGTCGGGCTGTTCGCCGTCCTGGGGCCGTTCGACGTGCTTCGAAGCGGCAGCTCTCTGCACGTTTGCATGGCCCTTGCCGGCGCCATGGCGACCGGCGGCGTGCTCGATCTGATCTTTTGGGTGTTTGACCCGTTTGGATGGAAGAACGAGGGGTAAGCCCTAAGGGATGGATGCCCCGCAGCGTTAGGAGGTCCCTATGATCTGGTTTACCAGCGATACTCACTTTGGACACGAGAACATGCTACGGCTCGCCGACAGGCCTTGGTCGACTGTTGCACAGATGAACGACGACATGGTCGCGAGCGTTAATAGCAAAGTCGCCATGGACGACGAGCTTTACATTTTGGGTGACTTTAGCTTTAAGATGACGATCCAAGAGGCCTACGAGCTGCGCAAAAGCATTGCATGCAAGCGCGTCCATCTGCTGCCCGGCAACCACGACAAAGACTGGACGCAGCCTGCGGTAGCGGATGCCTTTATCGTCGAGCCACCCATTTGCGTGCTCAAGATCGACCGCCAAAAAATCGTGCTGAGCCACTATCCCATGGCCGACTGGCAGAGTATGTCGCACGGCAGCTGGCATCTTCACGGGCATATCCACAGCTGCGGCGGCGCGTACAACAGGTTCAACCTCAGGCAGGGGCTTTTGCGCTATGACGTGGGCGTGGACGCCAACGGCTACGCCCCGGTGAGCCTGGAGGAGCTCAAGTCGTGGTTTGCGCAGGTCGACGAGCCGGCGCGTCGCGTTAAATGGCCGTGGTGGGTCAACGCCACGGGCGACGAGCAGGTCGAGCGCGATCTCGAGGCCTATAAGAGGAAAGAGGTGATCCGATGACGGTCTATGTGACAGGCGACATCCACGGTGGGCTTGACATGCAAAAGCTCCGCGACTGGGAGCTTGGGGATGGCCTGACGAGCGACGACTACCTCATCATCGCGGGGGACTTTGGCTTTCCGTGGGATTTCTCTGCCGAGGAGTGTGCTGACATCGCCTGGCTGGAGTCGCGCCCCTACACCGCGTTGTTCGTCGACGGCAACCACGAGCGCTTCGATCACTGGGCGGAGCGCCCCATGGAGATGTGGCGCGGCGGGTTCACACAGCGCCTATCGGACACCTCGTCCATTCGGCGCCTGACGCGCGGCGAGGTCTTTGAGCTCGACGGCTCAACGATCTTTACCATGGGTGGCGCCACGAGCGTGGACAAGGAATACCGCATACCGTATTCGAGCTGGTGGCCGCAGGAGCTACCGGACGAGCGCAACTTTGAGGAGGCGCGGGCAAAGCTCGACAGCGTGGGTTGGAAGGTCGACTACGTGGTCACCCATACCTGCTCCACGCGCATGCTCTCGCCGACGCTCTACCCGGCGCCCGGCTGGAACTATCCCAGTGTCGATCGACTCACCGCGTTTTTTGATGAGCTGGAGGAGCGCCTGGACTACAAACGCTGGTACTACGGGCATTTCCATCGCGACGTCAACCCAGCCGAGCGCCACACCGTGCTCTACGACTGCATCGTTCGTCTAGGCGACGAACTCCAGCCCTGGGACGTTGCGTAGGGACGGGCATAGAGAGATCTTCATACGATGCCTTGGGCAGTTACCCTACATTTCAACAATAGCCATTATCTGTAGGGTAACTTGAGTCATGCTAGCGGCTGGAAGAGATGATGCCTGTCAGTCTAGAGTTTCAACGCCATTCGGTTGGTGCCAGGTAGGGTGGTGAAGCCAAAATGCGCATAGAATGCTGCCGCCTCGTCATCTACTGGGTCGACAATCAAAGCTCGTGCGCCTGCCAAGGCAGATATTTTCAAAGCATTTTCAATGGCATCTTTGAGCAGCGATGCTCCCAGACCAAGTCCCTTGAATTTCTCATCGACTCCCATCATCCCAAGCAGGACTGCGGGAACTTGGGAGGGTGAATTACGCACGAACCATCCCCCGTCAACATTTTCACGAGCTACGGAGTGCGTGCACAGCGTATAAAACCCAGCGACAGCGCCATCACAATATGACGCGTATATAACCGCGGACCCTCTTCTTCGCGCTGAGGCTGATCTGTTTTTGGCCCATCCATCGACGAGAGTGTTTCCACAGTGGAATGCCTCGATGCCTTGACCAACAGGGAGTTGAACAGGCTTGGTAAACGCGCTCATTCCCAAACCGCTTTACGGTCAAGCAGCGCTTTTGCGGCTTCAGGCATGGGGGAGTCGAGCATTTCACAAAATGCATCGAACCCATCGGGAGAAAGATAAGTTGTTGACGCCTCGGCGATGTCGCGTGCGGAGCTCTCGTCAAGGTGCGCCGTGGCCCATTGGGTGAGGGTCTGCCCGCGCAAGGCGGCGGCGCGCTCGTAAGTGAGGCGTTGACGTTCGGTTAGCCTTAGATCCATGCGGCGTTGTTTCTCAATAGTTGGCATAACAAAACCTCCTCGGCATTATTGTACGGAATTATTCCGTACATAACAAGACGCAGAATAAGACGCTCGTCGAAAAAAGGCCGGAGACGGGAGATGCCATTAGTTGACGAGCTCTTTACAGCGAAAGGTCTCCATTCATAACGATGTTCTCCCTGTGCGCGCGGATGACGTCCCAGCTAAAGTGCTCGACCAGTTGCTCGGCAGAGCGCGGTGTGGTGTCCGGTGCGATGCCCGTTTGCCCAGCGAGCCAGCCCAGTAGTGCCTCGGGTGTGCCAAAGCGGGCGCGGAGCTCGCCCAGGTCCAGATCGCGATCGCGTTTGGAAAGGCGGCGGCCATCCGGCGACATGAGCAGCGGAATGTGCGCATAGTGCGGCGTGGGAAGTCCCAGCAGATGCTGCAGGTAGATTTGGCGCGGCGTGGAGCCCAGCAGGTCGCATCCGCGCACGACCTCGGTGACGCCCATGGCGGCGTCATCGACCACCACGGCCAGCTGGTAGGCAAACACGCCGTCGCTGCGGCGTACCAAAAAGTCGCCGCATTCGGTGGCGAGTGCTTCGCATTGGGCACCATACGTGCGGTCCACGAATTCGACCACATCGTCTGCGAGGTCGTCGACGGCGGGCACGCGCAGGCGCGTGGCCGGAGCGCGCAGAACGCTGCGGCGGGCAACCTCCTCGGCAGAAAGGCCTCGGCAGGCGCCGCGATAGATAGGCGTGCCGTCGCTGGCATGCGGCGCGCTTGCGGCGTGGAGCTCGGCACGTGTGCAAAAGCAGGGGTAGGTGAGGCCGGCGTCTTGCAGCTGGTGCAGGGCGTCCTCGTACAAGTCCAGGCGATCGTGCTGGTAGTAGGGGCCTTCGTCCCACTCAAGCCCCAGCCAGGCCAGGTCGTCAATCAGTTGAGCAGCAAGTTCCGGACGCTTGCAGCGATCGTCCAGGTCCTCGATGCGCAGTACGATGCGGCCGCCCTGGCTGCGGGCCGAAAGCCACGCGCACAGGCAACTGAACACGTTGCCCAGGTGCATGCGGCCCGAGGGCGACGGGGCAAAGCGACCCACGACGGGCGTGGGAGCGGGAGAGGAGGTCGTCGTTGGCGCGTCCGCGGCGGGCGCTGCTATGTTGCGTGCGTTGATATCCATGCGGACGAGTATAGCGCGGGACACGGTAGGGAAGGCGTTGCCGTGGCTCGCAAGTTGGCGGCGCTGCGCATTGCGCACGGCGGGTTTGCGGCTCAACGTCTCGATCGCCGCGCACTGACTCAGCCTCACAAACGACAGAAACCCCGGCAGCTCTTCGCAACTGCCGGGGTTTCCGCGGAAAAGGGGGACATAATCCTCGAGCGAACGGCAAAGGGGCAAACCGTTTTCGCTCAACTGCTTTATGCCCCTCGGCTGGCGGCTCAATCAGCGCATGCCGCGCCCACACAAAGCCGCTACACCTGTGACGGAGCTGTGAAGTGGTATCTATCGTTGGTGCAGGCCATGCCAAGGAGTGTCCCAAACTGCCGGCAGATAAGGAACGTCCCTAAGTGCCAGGCTCGGGTGGGACTTTTGTCCCATTTGGCGCTCCGGTCGCCTAGATATTCGTCATGTGTGCCCGTAAACGTGGGACAATGGCGCTGTTGGTATCACAGACAAAGGATGTGCCTATGAACGCCCCCGTTGCCAAGACCTGTCGGCAGCGCCGCCTATTCGCGCGATTTGCTTCCGTCTGCGCGCTCGTCGCGCTTGCGTTGTTGCTGCTGCCTGCCGCCGCGCACGCCGACGGCTACTCCATGAGCCAAACCTACATCGGCGCCACGGTCGAGGCCGATGGCTCGTTGACCGTTGTCGAGGGACGCCAGTTCGATTTCGATGACGACATCAACGGCGTGTTTTGGGAGATCGATGCGGGCACCAACCAGCAGGGCGGCGCGGCGGGTGTCGACGTGCTGAGCGTCGAGGAAGACGATGCCGCGTTTAACAGGGTCGACTATGCAAACAAAGGCGACAGCGGCGTCTATACGGTCGAGCAGACCGGTGACGGCGTAAGGATTAAGGTGTTCAGCCCCCACGAGAGCGGCGACCGCGCGATCTATTACGTGAGCTACACCATGACCGGTGCGGTCATGAACTGGGCCGATACCGCCGAGCTCTACTGGAAGTTTGTGGGCGACGGCTGGTCCGCGGACTCCGATGACGTTGAGATGGAAGTGTACTTCGCAAATGCCGCTGCCGGGACGGCGGCCGTCAAGGGCGATAACTTCCGCGCATGGGGCCACGGCCCGCTGACGGGCGATGTATCGCTCGATGCGGACGAACCCATGGTCACCTATACCATTCCCTGCGTGCATCAGGGCGAATTCGCCGAGGCACGCATCGCCTTCCCTAGCGACTGGGTGCCGCAGCTTGCCGCTTCGGGCGAAGAGCGCATGTCAACGATCCTGAGCGAAGAGAAGGAATGGGCCGACGAAGCTAACGCCCGCCGCGCTCACGCTCGCATGATTGCCAATGCACTTGCCGTGCTAAGTGTTGTTGCGGCGGTGGTCTTTACCGGCACAATCGTTATGCTCAAGCTGCGCAAGCGCAAGCCCAAGCCGCTTTTCCAGGACGAATATTTCCGCGATGTGCCTTCGGCCGACCATCCCGCCGTGCTTTCGGCCCTCATGAGCTGGAACGAGGTGCCCGACCAGGCATATATCGCCACGCTCATGAAGCTCACTGACGACCGTGTGATCAAGCTGGAGCAGGCGACCGTGACCAAGGCCAAGAAGGGTCTGTTGGGGCGTGAAAAAGAAGAGCAGACGTATCGCGTGACGGTGAGTGATGCGGGCTGGAAGTCGGCCAAGGGCATTGACCACATGGTGCTCAAGGTCTTCTTTGCCGGTGCTAAGCCTGACGAGAACGGTGACCGTTCGCGCACGTTCGACGAGCTGCAGCACTACGTCAAGCAGCACGCTACACCCGTGGGTGATAAGCTCGAGGACTATCAGAACACCGTTAAGGGCAAGCTGGCCGATAGCGAGTACGTTGCCTCGGACGGCATTGTTGCAATGGTGTTTTGCCTGGTTCTTGGTATCCTGATTGCCTTTGTTCCCGTGGGATCCATTTTCTTTACCGATGGCGCACAGGCGAACATCACCGCCGCGGTTATCTCGGTGCCGATTGTGCTGGTGGGTATCGGCGTGGGCCTTACGTTTCGCCGCTTTACGCCGGAGGGCGCCGAGGTGGCGGCTCGCTGCAAGGCACTTAAGCATTGGCTCGAGGACTTCACTCGTCTAAAGGAAGCCGTCCCGGGCGATCTGGTGCTGTGGAACAAGCTGCTGGTGATGGGCGTGGCGCTGGGTGTTTCCAAGGAAGTGCTGCGTCAGCTTGCCGAGGCCGTGCCGCCCGAGGTGCGCGAGGCCGACGGCTTCTATGACAATTATCCCTGCTACTGGTGGTACTACCATCATTACGGTATCGAGTCTCCGCTCGATTCGTTCGATGACGTGTATCACGAGAGCATCCGTGAGCTGGCGTCGAGCTCCGACAGCTCGGGCGGCGGCGGAGGCGGCGGCTTCTCTGGCGGCGGAGGCGGCGGCGTCGGCGGAGGCGGCGGCGGAACGTTCTAGCGCGCTCTGATTTTTGGGATGGATCTTCTCCGGCGACTGCCGACGGATCCATCCCATTTTCATGCGCTACCTACGAAGGCTGTCCCCAACGACTAATCACTGGGAACATCCCTAAATGACTAGGTATGGCTGCTGGGTTTAGGCTGTTAGATCGAGTTCGTAGAGGAAGCTTTCGCGCGGCATGTCGTGACGGCGCTCTTCGCGGTTGGCGCGGTGCGTGGCCGTGCGCTTAAAGCCGTGCAGCTCGTAGAACTTCCACGAGCAGTTGGAGTCGGTGTACAGGTGCGCCCTCGTCGCTCCAAGCGAGGACAGGTGCGAGACGGCGGCATCGAGCAGAACCGTGCCAACGCCCAGGCCATGGACATCGCGATCCACGGCAAGCAGCGTGACCTCGTTGTCGTGCGGCAACGGGCTGCTCTCGAGCAGGCGGTTGTTGGTTCGGATGGTGGCGCGCACAAACGAGAGATACTCGGCGCACGCATCGGGCTCTAGCTCACGCATCTGCGATAGCAGCGCGCGTTCGGTATCCATCCAATGCTCGTTGATAGTGGCGCCGGAGCTCTGTCCCGCACGCGCGAGCGAAATGCCACGCGCCTGACCGTCGATTACGGCAACCTGCGAAAACGTCGAGGAAGAAAGGCAGTAGGCAAGGTCGCACGCGGCTTCGAGGCGGTTGTACTCATCGTTACCCGAGTTGTTGTGCCAAAGCTGCTGCAAGATCAGCGCGATGGCGTCGAAATCTTCGGTATCAAACGGTCGGTAGAGAACCCGCGAGACCATGGTGCCTCTTTCTATTGCGGATGCATATCGAGCACAGTTCTACCACGCCATTGGCATCTAATTATGGTGCCCCTGTGTTCCATCAACTCACCGTGCTCAGCGGTGCTCCTGCAACCCCGCTCGCAAACTTTTTCTGCACAGCCGTGCGTTGCGGGGTGCATCGATGCGCTCGATGCGCTACATTGAATCAGTATTTTCAATGCCGCTGCGCGAGCGCTGCAGATCGACGTATCACCGACTCACAGAGCACGGCGGCGTACCAGACAGGAGGACTGCATGGGATCTGATGTGAAGATTGCACGCGCGTTGATCTCGGTTACCGATAAGACGGGCGTCGTCGATTTCGCACGGACGCTGGTTGACGACTTTGGCGTCGAGATCATCTCTACGGGCGGCACGGCTCGTGCCATCGAGGACGCGGGCGTTCCCGTAACCCCCATCGAGGAGTTCACGGGCTATCCCGAGATGATGGACGGTCGCGTCAAGACGCTGCACCCCAAGGTCCACGGCGCGCTGCTGGCCCGCCGCGATTCCGAGCAGCACATGCAGGAGGCTGCTCAGCACGGCATTAAGCTGATCGACCTGGTCGTCGTCAACCTGTACGAGTTCGAGAAGACCGTCGCCAACCCCGAGGTCACCTTTGCGGATGCCATCGAGCACATCGACATTGGTGGCCCCTCCATGCTGCGCTCTGCCGCCAAGAACGCCGCGAGCGTTACCGTCATCTCCGACCCGGCCGACTACGACGCCGTCCTGGCCGAGATGCGCGAGACCGGCGGTTGTACCACGCTTTCCACCCGTCGCCGCCTGCAGGTGAAGGTCTACCAGACTACCGCCGCCTACGACACGGCTATCTCCCGTTGGCTTGCCGCCCAGGCAAGCGACGTGGCGGACACCTCTGCCAAGCTCGAGATCTCGCTGGAGAAGGTCGACGACCTGCGCTATGGCGAGAACCCGCAACAGAAGGCCACGGTCTATCGCTTTGCCGAGGGCTGCGAGAACACCGCGAGCTCGCAGTTCCCGCTCGTGGGCTCCGAGCAGATCCAGGGCAAGCCGCTCAGCTATAACAACTATCTGGATGCCGACGCCGCCTGGAACCTGGTCCGCGAGTTCGACGAGCCGGCCTGCGTGATCCTCAAGCACCAGAACCCCTGCGGTTCCGCCGTTGCCGAGGACATAACGGCAGCCTACGACCGCGCCTTCGCCTGCGATCCCAAGAGCGCCTTTGGCGGCATCATCGCCTGCAACCGCGAGGTTCCCTATGAGCTGGTTGAGCATTTTGCCGACGAGAACAAGCAGTTCGTCGAGGTCATCATCGCCCCGGGCTATACCGCCGAGGCGCTCGAGCGCATGGCCAAGCGCCCCAACTTGCGCGTGCTGGCGACCGGCGGCGTGGACCACGGCGCCCAGGTGGAGCTGCGTTCCATCGACGGTGGCATGCTGGTGCAGGAGGTCGACCACGTGACCGAGGATCCCGCGACCTTTACGTTCCCCACCGACCGCAAGCCCACCGACGCCGAGATGGCCGAGCTCGAGTTTGCCTGGAAGGTCTGCAAGGGCGTTAAGTCCAACGCCATCCTGGTCTCCAAGGGTAAGGCCGGCATTGGCATGGGCCCGGGTCAGCCCAACCGCGTGGATTCTGCGCTGCTGGCCTGCGAGCGTGCCGAAGACTTCTGCGAGCGCGAGGGCGTGGAAAAGGGCGGCTTTGCCTGCGCAAGCGATGCATTCTTCCCGTTCCGCGACAACGTCGACGTGCTTGCCGAGCATGGTGTGACCTGCATTATCCAGCCCGGCGGTTCCAAGCGCGATGACGAGAGCATCCAGGCCTGCAACGAGCATGGCATCGCAATGGTCTTCACAGGAGCCAGACATTTTAGGCACTAGGGCTTTCCCAAGCACCCGACCTTGCCCCTCAAACCGTCGCTTGCGTACATTTAGTACGCGGCGCTCCTCTTTCGGGGCAATCTCGGGCACTTGGAAAACCCTTAATGGGATGTTGTTCTATCCCATTAAGCTGATTGATTGCCGGGCCATATCTTCAAAATAATCTCTGCAAAAGACGGTCGCTCCGTTTGGAGGGCCGTCTTTTTGGTATAAGAGGACGGAATGACTAACACGAAAGGTATGACCATGCCCCAGATTGATGATGCCGAGCTGTTTGGCAATGCCGAGGATCAGCGTGCGTACGAGGACTTTTGCGCCAATCAGGAGGCGGTCGAGAAGTTTACGCTCGACAAGCCCGCGCTTATCTGCCGTTGGCGCATGTCCAACAAAAAGGTGCCCATGCTCAACCGTCACATCCGCGCGCTGTCCGAGCGCTTGGTGCAGGGCGAGCCGCTTACCCACAACATGCTCAGCTGGGCCAAGCAGCACGTTGAGTGGTCGCTTGCCGAGGGCGATTACACCGCGCACGATGGCGTACTCATGCTGGTGATCGACATCAACGGCAACGCTGCCATGACGGTGGGGGAGTACGAGCCGCTAGCCGATACGTCGGCCAAGGCGCTGCGTGCCCGTTCTGCCGAGGCCCGCTCCGAGGCTGACGAAACCGGCGTGGCGCCCGAGCTGCTTGCTTCCGTCAACGATGGTGAGCTGGCCTTTGTGGCGCCGGCAGACGAGTGCCTGTGCGGCACGGCGACGCTCATCGAGCAGCTGGCCCAGACCAAGGGCATCTCGGTCGCGCGCGTGGACATTCCCGCGCAGCTCAAGGGTGCCCTGTTCCTGGTGAGCGACGAGCACGGCGTGGTGCCTGCCGCCGACGCTGACGCCGCCGAGTCCGATGCCGCGACGGTCGCCTTCTTTGCCGATGGCTACGAAAAGCTCCGCGCCCGCCGCTAGATGATTTTTCTGGGATGGGGATTTTATAATCATTTGATCCCCGCGCCCGCTGCGAGCGAGGGCGAGCCGAACGCTTTCGTTCGCGAACAGTTCTGTCACCTTAATGCCGCGCGAGGCGTGCACCGGCGACTTCGCGGCAATAATGGCTGTAAGACAACCAAGAGGGGAGCGGAATCCATGGCGCTGATCTATATCGTTGAGGACGACGAGCCCATTCGTCGCGAGCTTGCCGACATCCTTGCTCGTGCCGGTTTTGAGGTCGAGGCCTGCGAATCGTTCGAGCACGTCTCGCGCGATATTCTCGCCGCCGCGCCCGACCTGGTGCTGCTCGACCTCACGCTTCCCGTCAAAGACGGCCAGCATATCTGCCACGAAGTCCGCCGCGAATCTGAGGTCCCCATCATCGTCCTCACGTCGCGCACGACCGAGATCGACGAGGTCATGGCCATGACGCTCGGCGCGGACGACTTTGTCCCCAAGCCATACAGCGCCCGCGTGCTCGTGGCGCGCATCAACGCACTGCTGCGTCGCACCGCGGCGGCAGGCGAGCGCAGCACGCTCGTCCACAAGGGATTGGAGCTCGACCTCGCCCGCTCCATGGTCACCAACACGCAAACGGGCACCAGCACCGAGCTCACAAAAAACGAGCTGCGTATCCTCTCGCTGCTTCTGAGCCGCGCGGGCAAGATCGTTTCGCGCTCGGCCATCATGCAGGACCTGTGGGACTCCGATGCCTTCGTGGACGACAACACGCTCACCGTCAACATCAACCGCCTGCGTGCGACGCTCGACAAGATCGGCATTAAGGGATACCTCACCACGCACCGCGGCCAAGGCTATTCGGTTTAGGACCCGGCCATGTCGTTTGGCAAGTTCTTTAAAGACGCGTTGCTGCCCGTCGTCGTGTGGACGTGCGGCGTGTTGCTGAGCTGCTTTGTGCTGACGGTCGCCGGTGCTCCTGCATCTATCGTGATCGTGGCAATCGGCGTGTCCTTTGCCTTTGGCATGCTGGGTATCGTGATCGAATATACGCGCCGTCGCCGCTTTCTGCGTCAGTTGGAGCGCGCGGCAGAGGAGCTCGAGAGTCCCGCATGGGTGCAGGAGATGGTGCAATGCCCGACCTATGCCGAGGGCGAGCTCGAATACGAGGTCTTGCGCCGGGTGGGCAAAGCTGCCTGCGACGAGGTTGCCGAAGGCCGACGTCAGACCGATGACTATCGCGACTATATCGAGAGCTGGGTCCACGAGGCCAAGCTGCCCCTGGCGGCGGCCCACCTGATTTTGGAAAACCTGGACGGCAGCGAAGACGACCTGTCGCGTGTGGATGACCTGGGTCGCGAGCTGGCTCGCGTGGAGCGCTATATCGACCAGGCGCTGTACTATGCGCGCTCGGAAGTCGTGGAGCGCGACTACCTGATTCGCCGTTGGGATCTTAAGACCCTGGTGACGGGCGCGATTAAAGCCAACGCGCGCGAGCTTATCGCGGCGCACGTGGCTCCGGTGTGCGAGAACCTCGACTTTGAGGTCTTTACCGACGAGAAGTGGCTCGAGTTTATTCTAGGCCAGCTTATTCAGAACAGCATCAAATATGCGCGCGAGGACGGCGCAAAGATCGTGTTTTCGGGCGCGTTGCTGGACGAGGGCCTGGCGAGCGAACGCATCGAGCTTACCGTCGCGGACAACGGCTGCGGCGTGAGCGCGGCCGACCTGCCGCGCGTGTTCGAGAAGGGCTTTACCGGCGACAACGGCCGCACCACCAAGCGCGCAACGGGCATCGGCCTCTACCTGGTGGCGCGCCTGTGCTCCAAGATGGGCATCGACGTCACCGCGGCATCCGACTCCGGAGAAGGCTTTGTCGTAACGTTTTCCTTCTCAACGAACAAGTTCCAATACTTTGAGTAGCCGGGCCGTCTTGCGGTGCGGACGGCTATGTTCCCGAACGTGAACATAGCTATGAGGCTCAAAAGCGCCGCCCCAAACAAAACGTGCCGCCCCAACCGGGGCGGCACGCCATTTTTCTATCAGCCAACTCGTTGAAGTATGGGACGAAGGCGCAAGGCCGGGAGGGGTTATCTAAGCCGACATCCCGCAGCCGCGAAGCGGCGAGGACGTCGGCGTGATAACCCCGCAGGCCTTGCGCCGACGGGAAGGAACCTACTTCACGACCAAAATGTCGCAGTCCGTATTGCGCAGCAGGAACGTCGAAATTGAACCCAGCAGCGCATACTTGATCGAGGACAGGCCGCGGGCGCCGCAGAGCACCAGGTCGGGCTTAACCACGTCGAGCATCTCGTCCTTGAGCGTCTCGCGAATGCGGCCGGCGCGAATCATGACCTCGACCTCGGGAATGTCGGGATTGGCCTTGGCCTCTTCGAGCTGCTTGGCGATGGAGTTCTTAAATGCCTCCTCTAGGCCGTTGACCAGGTCGACCGGATAGGAGCCGGCGCTCTCGAGTGCCGTGGAATCGATAACGTGGCCGATAATCAGCTTGGCGCCGTTGTTCGCGGCGACCTTGATGGCGCGTGCGAGCACAAAATCCTGCTGCTCAGTACCGTCGAGTGAAACAAATACCTTGGTGTAGCCCTCGTTCATGGTTTCCTCCTTGGTCTATCGCACGGGCGCGGGGCTCGTGCGTCGGGCGGGCGCGGGTGCGTTGACCGCCGGACACTTTATCTTGTTGCAGTTATACCCAAGGATTTCGGTTTGACCGCTCGCAATTCTGTGAACGGGCGAGTTTTTTGGTAAGGGTAGGCGTGGTTGCACCGCCAACGGTTGATAATGGGACATCGCCCGCATCGTCCGCAGAACATCTACCGGCGGGTGTCTAACGAGGAGGTCCCTTTGGATATTATCGAGCTTCTAAAATCTGCCTTCATGGGCCTGGTCGAGGGCATCACCGAATGGCTGCCCGTTTCGTCGACGGGTCACATGATCTTGGTGGACGAGTTCGTCAAGATGAACGTGAGCGAGACGTTCTGGAATATGTTCCTGGTCGTGATTCAGCTCGGCGCCATTCTGGCTGTCTGCGTGCTGTTTTTCCACGAGCTCAACCCGTTCTCGCCCAGCAAGGGTAAGGAGGGCCGCCGCGACACCTGGGTGCTGTGGGGCAAGATTGTGCTCGGCTGCATTCCTGCGGCGGCGATCGGCCTGCCGCTCAACGACTGGATGGAGGAACATTTCTACAATGCTCCCGTCGTGGCGCTGGCGCTCATTGTGTACGGCGTGCTGTTTATCGTGATCGAGAACTGGCGCGCGAGCAAGCGCGAGGAAATGGCCGTTGCCGGTTCGTTTGGTTCGCGTGCTGTGGTGTCGGGTGGACGTCATGCCGGTGCGCACTTTGCGGCGTCCGCCGCGGCTACCGCCGAGGATGAGGACGATGACGATAACCTGGACTTTGGCTCCATCACTACGCTCGAGGACCTGAGCTGGAAGACTGCGCTGGGTATCGGCTGCTTCCAGGTGCTTTCGCTGGTGCCTGGTACGTCTCGTTCCGGTTCTACCATCATCGGTGGCCTGCTTTTGGGCTGCACGCGTTCGGTGGCGTCTAAGTTCACGTTCTTCCTGGCTATTCCCGTTATGTTTGGCGCAAGTGCGCTCAAGCTGGTCAAGTACTTCATCAAGGGCGGCACGTTCGGCACCAACGAGATCGCCATCTTGGGCGTGGGCTGCGTTGTGGCCTTTGTGGTTTCGCTCATCGCCATCAAGTGGCTCATGGGCTTCGTCCGCCGTCACGACTTCAAGTGCTTCGGCGTCTACCGCATCATCCTGGGCATCGTAGTGCTCGCATACTTCTTTGTTCTGGAGCCTATGCTCGGCCTGTAACTTGGTTGACGCTGCACGGCGGCCAGAGCGACAACTTGTCATTCAACGAGGGCGGCATGACCAAAAGGTCTATGCTGCCCTCTTTTTTGGACGATGGGGTGGGTCCGATGGTGGCGCACGGAGTCGTGGTGTGATTTGCGTCGGTGTCCGCGCGGCTCGGTATACTGATACGGCTCAAACTATGGCGCTGCCCGCAGGCGCGCCGTCCGTCAGATGAGGAGTCGCCCATGACCCAGCCCCTGCCCTGGGAAAAGAACACTGCCGCGCCCGTGTCGCCCGCGCCGGAGCCCGTGCCGCTCGATGCGTACACCGTCCCCGCCGCGCCGGAACCCGAGCTCGTTCCGCTCGACATCTACGACGCCCCGGCTCCGGCGCCCAAGCCCGCCAAGCCGTTCGTCGATATCGATAGCCTGAACCCCGCCCAGCGCGAGGCGGTCCTGACCACCGAGGGCCCGCTGCTGGTCCTTGCCGGCGCCGGCTCGGGCAAGACCCGCGTCCTGACCTTCCGCATCGCACATATGCTTGGCGACCTGGGCGTTAAGCCCTGGCAGGTCCTGGCCATCACGTTTACCAACAAGGCCGCGGCCGAGATGCGCGAGCGTCTGGCAGCACTCATCCCCAGTGGCACCCGCGGCATGTGGGTGTGCACCTTCCACGCCATGTGCGTGCGCATGCTGCGCGAGGACGCCGACCTGCTGGGCTACACCGGTCAGTTCACCATCTATGACGACGATGACTCAAAGCGCATGGTGCGTGACATTATGCAGGCGCTCGGCATTGAGCAAAAGCAGTTCCCCATCAACATGATCCGCAGCAAGATCAGCTCGGCCAAAAACGCCATGATTGGGCCCGAGGACATGCTCAAGAGCGCCGATAGCCCCAACGACAAAAAGGCCGTGCAGGTCTACCTGGAGCTGGAGCGCCGCCTGCGCGCCGCCAACGCGATGGACTTTGACGACCTGCTCGTGCGCGCTCTCGAGCTGCTGCGCACCCGCCCCGAGGTGCTCGATAAGTACCAGGAGCGCTTCCGCTACATTAGCGTCGACGAGTATCAGGACACCAACCACGTCCAATACGAGATCGCCAACCTGTTGGCCGCCAAGTACCAAAACCTTATGGTCGTGGGCGACGACGACCAGTCCATTTATAGCTGGCGTGGCGCCGACATCACCAATATCCTGGACTTTGAGAAGGACTTTAAAAACTGCAAGACCGTCAAGCTGGAGCAGAACTACCGCTCCACGGGTCATATCCTGAGCGCCGCCAACGCCGTGGTGCGTCACAACTCGCAGCGCAAGGATAAGCGCCTGTTTACGGCCGAGGGCGACGGCGAGAAGATCCAGGCCTTCCAGGCAAGCGATGAGCGCGACGAGGGCCGCTGGATTGCCGGCGAGATTGAGAAGCTGCATGCCAAGGGTACGAGCTACGACGACATCGCTGTGTTCTATCGCACCAACGCCCAGTCGCGTATTCTCGAAGATATGTTCCTGCGTGCGGGCGTGCCCTACAAGATCGTGGGCGGCACGCGATTCTTCGACCGTGCCGAGATCCGCGACGTCATGGCCTACCTCAAGATGATCGTGAACCCGGCCGACGAGATGAGCGTCAAGCGCGTCATCAACACGCCGCGTCGCGGCATCGGCTCCACCTCGATCCAAAAGATTGAGCAGCTGGCGCGCGACAACCGTTGCTCGTTCTTCCAAGCCTGCGAGATCGCGTGCGCCGAGACGGGCATGTTTAGCGCCAAGGTCCGCAATGGCCTGTCGAGCTTTGTGTCGCTGGTGCGCGAGGGCCGCCGCATGGACGGCGAGCTCAAGGACGTTGTCGAGATGATTGTCGATAAGACGGGCCTGCTGCAGGCGTTTCGCGCCGAAGGCACCATGGAGTCCGAGAGCCGCGCTGAGAACATCCAGGAATTCCTGGGCGTCGCCGCCGAATTTGAGGAGACGCACGAGGATATCGAGGGTACGCTCGAGAGCTTGGAAGAGCTGCGCGCGGCTGGCGTTGCCGATGTGCCGGCCGGCGCCGAGCCCGAGCCCGTCGTGGTGAGCGCACCTGCGCCCGAGCCGGGACCGTCTGCCCCGGTATCCTCGTTTGAGGCGCTCGTTGGCGCGCGTGATGCCGCAGGTTCCAATCCGCTCGATAGCCTAGCCGCCCCGGCGCTCTCGCCGCAGGATGCCCTGGCTGCCGCCATCGCGGGCAACGCGTATGCCGCGCCGACGGAGATGCCGGCGGGTGCCGTGCATGCCGACGAGATCGAGCGCACCTACGGTCCGCTCACCTGTAAGGCGCTTCCTGCTCTCATGGAGTGGCTGGCCCTGCGCTCCGACTTGGATTCCCTGGCCGGCGAGACGCATGCCATCACCATGATGACCATCCACTCCGCCAAGGGCCTGGAGTTCCCCGCGGTGTTCGTGGCCGGTATGGAGGAGGGCATCTTCCCACACGTGCATGACTTTGGCGGCAGCGATGATCCGGGCAAGCTCGAGGAGGAGCGTCGCCTGGCCTACGTTGCCATCACGCGTGCCCGTAAGCGCCTGTTCCTGACCTATGCGGCCACGCGTCGCACCTACGGCTCGACCTCTGCCAACCCGCGCTCCCGCTTCCTCAACGAGATTCCGTTTGAGGACATCGAGTTTAGCGGCATCGGTTCTGCCGGTTTTGAGGGCACGGGCTGGGAAAAGCGCGGCGACCGTCACGGCACCTTTGGCTCGGGCATGGGCTCGGATATGTATGGCGGCAAGGTGTTTGGTTCGCATACGCGCTCGACCGGCGGCTCCGGCTCGCGCGGCGGGTCGAGCTTTGACGACTTCTTTGGCGGCAGCAGCTATGGGACCGAGCGCCATCGTGGGGTTTCGCCTGACGCCGGCCGTGTTGCCTCGACCTTTGGCTCGGGCGCGCCGCGAGCCAAAAAGCCGTCGTCCAAGGTGTCGCCGACGGTGGAGCGCAAGGTCGATCGCACCAGCGCGTCGCAGGACTTTGCCGCGGGCGATACCGTGAGTCACAAGACCTTTGGCACGGGTACCGTGATCTCGGTCGCCGGAGACATGATCGAGGTCCAGTTCGAAAAAACCGGCCAGACCAAAAAGCTGATGAAAGGTTTTGCACCGATCGTCAAGCTGTCGTGATCCCGGCGGCCCCGGACAGGCGCCATGGACAACATCGCCTGCTCGGACAGTCCTGACTCGCACGGAGAGCACATTAAGTGCTCTCCGGCTCGTGCGGAACTCGCGATCGACGTTGCCCATGGCGCCTGTCCGGGGCCTTGGGCAACGTTGCTGTACGACCGTTGCTCTGCTCGGTCGCTTTTTGGTCTGGAGAGCCGGGTGGGCTGATATATAGATACGAGTAGGGGCTCCTCCGTTGATGAACGGGGGAGCCCCTTGTTTCGTTTTGGTTGTTGTTGCGACCTAGAGGTGGCTGATGATCAGTTCCATCTTGCCTTTGAGGTCAATGGAGCTGACGGTACTGGGTGCCAGCAGGTGACTGCCCTTGTGGACGGGGTCGCCGCAGACGGTGCCTTCGCCGTCGATGACCGACAGACACATGAAGGGCCAGCGCTGCTCCAAGGTCTTGCTGCCGTTGACGCACACGCGATCGACGGTGTAGCAGGGGTTGGACTCGAGTTCGGTCACGCCGTCGACCTCGGGCGCGGTTACGGTGCCGTCGGTCGGAGCCTGAACATCAAAATCGATGCAGTCGAGGCTCTGCTCAATGTGCAGCGGACGCAGCTTGCCATCGGTGCCGGGGCGGTCGTAGTCATACAGGCGATAGGTCACGTCGCTCGACTGCTGCGTCTCCAAAATGAGCGTGCCGGTCTTGATGGCGTGCACGGTGCCGGAGTCAATCTGGAAAAAGTCGCCCTTGTGGATCGGCAGCACGTTGAGCATGTCGTCCCAGCGGCCGTCCTTGACCATCTGTGCGGCCTCAGCGCGGTCCTTTGCGCGCTGACCGACGATGATCGTGGCGCCGGGCTCGCAGTCCAGGACATACCAGCACTCGGTTTTGCCCAGGCTGCCGTTCTCGTGCTCGGCGGCGTACTCGTCGTTGGGATGAATCTGAATCGAAAGGTCGTCCTTGGCGTCCAGAATCTTAATGAGCAGCGGGAACTCCTTGCCCTCGCAGTCGCCAAAGAGCTCACGGTGCTCGGTCCACAGCCACGACAGCGTGTGGCCGGCATACGGGCCCTCCGCAATCTGGCAGTCGCCGTTGGGGTGGGCCGAGATGGCCCAGCACTCACCGATGGGGCCCTCGGGAATGTCGTAACCAAATACGGTTTCGAGTTGGCGGCCGCCCCAGATCTTCTCGTGGAAGATCGGCGTCAGTTTAATCAAGTCGGACATGTTCATACCCCCATTGTGTTGCGCGGCCGCCCACTCCAAACGAGCCATAGTGAGCGCCCGCATGACTACAAAAACTTATGCCAACGTTACGTTGTGCAGCTCAAAGCGGTCGCCTACGTTGTGCGAGATAGAATATTCAAACGCGGTGCCGCTATCCAAGAAGCCAATCTGGTTGAGTTCGAGCAGGGGAGAGCCGGGTTTGGTATCCAGGCGCTCAGCCTCTTCCTCAGTTGCCGCGACAGTGCGAATGGTGCGATGGAAGCTCGAAATCTTCAGCCCGCATTGCTCGCGGATAAAGCCGTAGACCGATCCGTACAGGTCCTTCTTTTTAAGGCCCGGGATCAGTTCGAGCGGCATATAGGTGTACTCGATGACGATGGGCTTCTCGTCGACCTGGCGCACGCGCACGATGTGATAGGCGAAGTCATCCTCGGCCATTCCCAGCTGGGTCGCAACCTCTGCCGGCGGATTGACGATCGAGAAATCGTAGACCACCGAGGTCACCTTTTCCCCGCGGTGCTCATACGAAAAGCCTTGGGCACGGTCGTTCTTGCCTTGAAAAAACACCTGGCCGGGAAGCCCCGCCGTGTCCTTGACGTAGGTGCCCGATCCGCGCCGGCTGGTAATAAGGCCTTCCTCGGTGATCTGCTCAATCGCTCGTTTGACGGTGATTTTGGAAACGCCATAGAGCTCACAGAACTCAACGACGGTGGGCAACTTATCGCCCGGTTTAAGTGCGCCGTCCTCGATGCTCCGACGGATATCTGCAGCTATCGCCTCGTATTTGGGAATCATGCAATCCTCCCTTCATATTTGCGTCGATATTTAGAAAGTATACCTACTTAAAAAGCATCCATATGGCCTTCATGAAAGAAGTTCGATAAAGAAAAATGAAAAAGACGCTTTACATAGAAAATTAGAGCGCTATAGTTACAGACAACAAGCGAGATGCATTGGCGTTTCCTTGTACTGTTTGGGGACGGTTTTGTTTTGGCGGGTTGGATATCGGTATGACCGGTGCGCGCCCGCGCCGAATAACCTGCCAAGGCAAACCCGTCTCCAACCGGAAGCTCTAGAACACGAAAGCGAGGACTTTGATGGCACAGTATCAGCTGCCCCGTGACTTCTTTTTTGGCGCTGCTATGTCCGGCCCGCAGACTGAGGGTCAGTGGAACCAGGGCGGCAAGCTCGAGAACCTGTGGGACACCTGGTCCATCCAGGATCTGGGTTCGTTCTACAACTGCGTTGGCTCTTATGCCGGCAATGACTTTATGGCCAAGTACCAGGAAGACTTTCGCATTTTGAAGGACTTGGGCCTGAATACCTATCGCACTTCCATCCAGTGGAGCCGTCTGCTCGATGCCGACGGTAACCTTAATGAGGAGGGCGCTGCATGGTATCACGAGCTGTTCCGCGCCTCTCGCGAGGCTGGCCTGGAGCCGTTTGTCAACTTGTACCACTTTGACATGCCCACCTACCTCTTTAACCGTGGCGGCTGGGAGAGCCGTGAGGTCGTCGAGGCTTACGCGCATTACGCCGACGTCGCCTTCCACGAGTTTGGCCAGGAGATTAAGTACTGGTTCACCTTTAACGAGCCCATCGTCGAGCCCGAGCAGCGCTATCAGGAGGGCGTGTGGTTCCCGCAACTCCACGACTTCAACCGCGCTCGCACCGTGCAGTATCACATTTCGTTGGCGCATTCCCTGGCCGTGGCCAACTACCGCCGCGCTTATGACGAGGGCGCCGTTCGCAGCGATGCCAAGATTGGCATGATCAACTGCTTTACCCCGGTCTATACCAAGGAGAATCCCAACGAGGCAGACCTCGAGGCCGTGCGTATGACCAGCGGCATCAACAATCGCTGGTGGCTCGACCTTATTACCAAGGGCGAGCTTCCTGCCGACGTGCTCGACAGCCTGGCCGAGGGCGGCGTTAAGCTCCCGTTCCGTGCCGGTGACCAAGAGATCCTCAAACAGGGTGTTGTCGACTGGCTCGGCTGCAACTACTACCACCCCACACGCGTTCAGGCGCCGGCGAGCAAGATCGACCAGTACGGCCTGCCGCACTTTGCCGACGAGTACGTATGGCCCGACGCTGTCATGAATGAGAGCCGCGGCTGGGAGATCTACCCGCAGGGCCTCTACGACTTTGGCATGGACTGCGCCAAGAACTACCCTGATCTTGAGTGGTTCGTTTCCGAGAACGGCATCGGCATCATGGACGAATACAAGAACCGTGACGCCGAAGGAACCATCCAGGACGACTACCGCGTCGACTTTGTACGCCAGCACCTGGAGTGGGTGGCCAAGGCCATCGACGAGGGCGCCAAGTGCCGCGGATACCATTATTGGGCCGTCATCGATAACTGGTCTTGGGCCAATGCCTTTAAGAACCGTTACGGTTTTGTCGAGGTCGACCTTATGGACGGCTACAAGCGCCGTCTTAAGAAGTCGGCGGCCTGGCTCAAACAGGTCGCCACGACCCATGTGGTTGATTAGCGACCGGGCGAACGCCCAGACCACGCGCCGCCGCGCGCAACACATGGCACATCTGGTGGCAGAGGGCGACAGACCACCGTGCGCATAGGAAAAGGCCGGATTTGATAGTTAGGAGCAATCATGGCCAGTGACAACGGAAAGAGCTTCCTCGACAAGTTTGCCGAGGTCTCTGCGAAGGTGGGAAACCAGGTTCACCTGCGTTCCCTGCGCGACGCCTTCGCGACCATCACGCCGCTCTATATCCTTGCGGGTATCGCGGTTCTTATCAACAACGTCGTGTTCCCCCTGTTCCCGCTCGATGCGGCGGGCCTTGCCAACCTTCAGACGTGGGGTTCGGCAATTACGCTGGGCACCCTCAACGTCTCTGCCATTATCTTGGCCGGATTGATTGGCTACAGCCTCGCTAAGAACAAGCGTTTCGATAACCCGCTCGCATGCGTGGTCGTCGCCATCTCTGCTTTCGTCATCATGATGCCGCAGCAGATCACCGCCACGCTTGCCGCCACGAGCCCGCTGCTCACCGACAAGATCACCTCCGCCGAGGTCACGGGCGCCCTTTCGACTGCCAACACCGGCACCAACGGTCTGTTCTCGGCTATTATCATCGCCCTGCTTTCCGTCTCGCTCTTCATCAAGATTTCTGGCGTCGAGAAGCTCAAGGTTAAGCTGGGCGAGGGCGTGCCTCCCGCGGTCTCCAACTCCTTCAACGTCATGATTCCGATGCTGCTCAACCTCGCGATCTTCGCTCTTGCCGCAGCCCTGCTCGCCGTGTGCGCCGGCACCGATCTGTGCGCCATCATCTCCACGTGCATCTCCAACCCGCTCAAGAGCATCATGAACGCCGGTCCGTGGGCTGTTATCCTCATCTACACCCTTGCTAACCTGCTGTTCTGCGTCGGTATTCACCAGTCCACCATCTCTGGCGCTACCGTCGAGCCGATCCTGACCATGCTCATCGTCGACAACATGGCTACCTTTGCCGCCGGTGGCGCCATCCAGCCCGATCACTACATGAACATGCAGATCGTTAACAGCTTCGCCCTCATCGGCGGCTCGGGCTGCACCCTCATGCTTCTGCTCGACACGCTCCTGTTCTCCAAGAACAAGGCTTCCGAGACCGTTTCCAAGATGGCTATCCTGCCTGGTCTGTTCAACATCAACGAGCCGGTTATCTACGGTTACCCCATCGTGTACAACCTGCCGCTCATGATCCCGTTTGTCCTCCTTCCCGACCTGTTCATCGGCATCACCTATGGCCTTACCTGCGCAGGCATCATCAGCCCCTGCATCGCCCAGGTGCCCTGGACCATGCCTCCCGTCATCAATGCCCTGCTCGCTACGGGCTTTGACTGGCGCGCCGGCGTGTGGCAGGCTCTCGAGATTGTCATTGGCATGGCCGTCTACCTGCCCTTTATGAAGATTTCCGAGAAGGCAATCGCCAAGCAGGAGGCTCTCGCCGAGTAGAACGCCTAACGTTCGTCCCTTTCACCGCTGCGGGCGCCGGTACGCGGTGCCAGTGCCCGCAGCTCTCTCCCTTGCGTAAAGATGCAGGGGGTGGGAACAATAGCCGCAAAGAATGAAACCAGTCGTCGTCTGCGCGCCGCGCAGTTATAAGGAGGAAACCATGAAGAAGATCATGCTCTGCTGCAATGCCGGTATGTCCACGAGCCTGCTGGTCCAGAAGATGCAGGCCGAGGTTGCAAACCGTGGTCTGGATATCGAGATCGAGGCTCGTCCCATGAACGAGGCCCACGATCACCTGGACGAGTGCGACATGTTGCTGCTTGGCCCGCAGATCGGCTACACCAAGGGCGATTTTGAGAAGGAGGCCGCTGGCCGCTTCCCGGTCGAGGTCATCAACATGGTCGACTACGGCCGCATGAACGCTGCCGGCATCATCGACCACTGCGTCAGCGTGATGGGCTAGGTGCGGCATATGGAGGATATGAACGAGTTGCAGATGACCTGCTTCGAGATCATCAGCTACGTCGGTACCGCCAAGAGCATGTACATCAATGCCGTGCAAAAGGCCAAGGAGGGCGATTTTGACGCCGCCGAGGAGCTTATTAAGCAGGGCGACGAGGCTTACAACGGTGGCCACGATGTCCACATGGGGCTCCTTAAAAAGGAGGCCAACGGCGAGCGTAACGGCGAGGCCCCGTTGATTCTGCTGCATGCCGAGGACCAGATGGCCGGCACCGAGACCATGCGCGTCATGGCGACGGAGCTCATCGAGATCCACAAGCAGCTGCAGGCGCTTCAGGCCTAGTCGGCGTTATCGCCGCGATGGGCCGTGCAGTCCAACAGACAATGCAGTCCCTTTCACGGGCGCCGGGAGCCTCCGCCTCTCGGCGCTTGTTGTTTTTGGCGAAGGTCTTTCGCGGCCTGCTGAGCGGACATTCGCGTTTCCCCAGATAAAACCTGCCAAAACAAACCTGTCCCTTTTTGGCAGGATTTTGCCTTGGGAGCGGTACCATACAGGCAATGTTTAAACGAGAAAGGTGGGCTCCCATGGAACCTAAGCAGTACTACATCGGTATCGACGTCGGCGGCACTTCGGTTAAGGAGGGCCTGTTCGACGAGGACGGCAACCTGCTTGCCAAGGCCAGCGTGCCTACGCCTCCTATCGTCGACGCCGCGGGCTTTGCCGCGGTGACCGAGGCTATCGACCAGGTGGTCGCCAAGGCGCAGATTCCGCGCGCCTTTGTGGCAGGCATTGGCCTGGCTGTTCCGTGCCCCATCCCGGCATCGGGCGATGCCAAGGTCAAGGCCAACATTGCCATTAACCTGCCCGAGCTGAGAGTCGCCATTCAGGAGCACTGCCCCGACGCGGTCGTTAAGTACGAAAACGATGCCAACGCCGCTGCCATGGGCGAGGCTTGGCTCGGCTCTGCCAAGAGCGTGCAAAACGTGGTGATGGTCACCATCGGTACTGGCGTGGGCGGTGGCGTTATCGTCAACGGCGATGTGGTGTCGGGCGTCGTGGGCGCCGGCGGCGAGATCGGCCATATGTGCCTGAACCCGGCCGAGGAGCGCACCTGCGGCTGCGGCGGCCATGGCCACCTGGAGCAGTATTCCAGCGCCACCGGCGTGGTGAGCAACTACCTTGCCGAGTGCGAGAAAGCGGGCGTCGAGCCCATCGAGCTCACCGGCCCCTCCGATTCCAAGGACGTGTTCCAAGCCTGCCGCGAGGGCGACAAGCTTGCGCTGGCCGCGGCCGATACCATGGCCGACTATCTCGGTCGCGCCCTGGCGCTCATTGCCAACGTGGTCGATCCCGAGATGTTCCTCATCGGCGGCGGCGCCTCCGCTTCGGCCGATGTCTACCTCGACAAGGTTCGCGAGCACTTTGAGCAGTACGCGCTTTCCGCCTCGCGCGAGACACCCATCAATGTCGCTTCGCTCGGAAACGACGCCGGCATCATCGGTGCCGCCTACGTAGCCCTGCGCGCCGCCGGTAAATAGCTGGTGCAAGGGGGACAGGTTACTTTGCACCAACATGGTGCAAAAGGGACAGCCTTGGCCCCCGTGCCTGCCCCAATTTGTGCCGCGGCCCTTCCATCTCATAGGGTTCGGCGTCAGCGTGCTACCATAGCTACGTCCAAGTACACATATCAAGTGGAGGATATCCATGGCAAACGTTCTTGTCTTTGGTCACCAGAACCCCGATAACGACGCCATCATGAGCGCCGTCGTCCTGTCCCAGCTGCTCAACCAGGTTGAGTATGCCGGCAACACCTACGAGGCCTGCGCCCTTGGTCAGCTTCCGGCCGAGTCCGCCAAGCTGCTCGCCGATGCCGGCATCGCCGAGCCCCGCGTGATCGAGTCCGTCGAGGCCGGCCAGCTCGTCGTCCTCACCGACCACAACGAGTCCGCGCAGTCCGTCGCCGGCCTTAAGGACGCCACGGTCTTTGGCGTCGTCGACCATCACCGCATCGGCGACTTTGAGACTGCCGGCCCGCTGCACTACATCTGCCTGCCCTGGGGCTCCAGCTGCACCATCGTCACCAAGCTCGCCGGCGTGCTCGGCGTTGAGCTTTCCGACATCCAGGCCAAGCTGCTGCTCTCGGCCATGATGACCGACACGCTCATGCTCAAGAGCCCCACCACCACCGATGTCGACCGCGCCGTCGCCGCCAAGCTCGGCGAGCAGGTGGGCGTCGACCCGGTCAAGTTTGGCATGGAGGTCTTCCTCACCCGTCCGTCCGGCTCCTTCACCGCAGCCGAGATGGTCGGCAACGACATCAAGATGTTCGAGCCTGCTGGCAAGAAGCTGCTCATCGGCCAGTACGAGACTGTCGACAAGACCCGCGCACTCGGCATGATCGACGAGATCCGCGAGGCCATGCGCGCCTACGCCGCCGAGAAGGGTGCCGACGGCATCGTCCTGTGCATCACCGACATCATGGAGGAGGGCTCGCAGGTCCTGCTCGAGGGCGAGACTGAGGCCGCTCAGAAGGGCCTGGGCATTGCCGACGAGCACGACGGCGTCTGGATGCCGGGTGTCCTCTCCCGTAAGAAGCAGGTCGCTGCCCCCATCATGGCCGCCTGCTAGGTTTAGTTGACCAAACGCTACGACCGGATCGCGGACGCCCCGCGCTCCGGTCGTTTTTTGTGCGCGGCGCCGCGTCGTCTCTTGGACAGGCGCGCCCGTGTCGTTGAGCAAATAATGTTCAACCTGTGGTTCCGCTTTTCGGCCACGCCTGCGTGCTTGTCGTGCAGGGTAGGCTAGATGCAAGCGTAATACGTTGGAGCGCGGCGCCGCCACTTGGGCGGGCCGTGCTTTTTTAAGACGGGAGCTTTCCCGTGAAAGGAGCCGCCCATGGCAGCAACTGAGCAGCTGTTCAACGTTCGTGAGCGCAAGCGCTTTGAGCGTCACGACATCTGGGAACGCATCGCCGAGAACGGCACGATTTCCGCCGCCGTCATGGTCTTCGCCGCCATCGCCGCCGTCATCTGCGCCAATACCGATGCCTACGAGGCCATCCATCACTTTTTGGAGACCCCGCTGTATGTGGGCCTGGGCAACCTTACGGCCGGTCTCACCGTCGAGCTTTTCGTCAACGACTTCCTCATGGCGATTTTCTTTTTGCTGGTGGGCATTGAGCTTAAGTACGAGATGACAGTTGGCGAGCTCAAAAACCCGCGCCAGGCCATGCTTCCCATGCTGGCGGCCGTGGGCGGCGTCGTCGTTCCCGCCTGCATCTACCTGATCTTTAACCATGCCGGCGCCCGCAACGGTTGGGCCATTCCCATGGCAACCGATATTGCCTTTGCGTTGGGCGTGCTGTCGCTTTTGGGCAATCGCGTGCCCAACGGCGTGCGCGTGTTCTTCTCGACGCTCGCCATCGCCGACGACCTCATCTCCATCGCCGCCATCGCCATCTTCTACGGTCAGAGCCCCAATCCGTTTTGGTTGGGCGCCGCCGCGCTTGTGACCTGCGCGCTCGTGTGGCTCAACAAGACGCAGCATTACCGCCTTGCCCCGTATTCGGTGCTGGGCCTGCTGCTGTGGTTCTGCATGTTCAAGAGCGGCGTGCACGCTACGCTTGCCGGCGTCATCTTGGCCTTTACCATCCCGGCCAAGTGCGGCGTCAAGCTCGATAGCCTCACCGATTGGTTGGGCGAGTGCCTGCCGCTGCTCGATGACCGCTACGATGACGAGGCACACATCCTGGGCCAGCATGACTTTACCGTCTCGACCACCAAGGTCGAGCGCGTCATGCACCGCGTGACCCCGCCGCTCATTCGCATGGAGCGTCTGATCTCCACGCCGGTCAACTTTGTGATCCTGCCGATCTTTGCGTTCGTGAACGCACAGGTTCGCCTAGTGGGCGTGGACATGAGCACGCTACTCACCGACCCGGTGACGCTCGGCGTGTACTTTGGCATGCTGCTGGGCAAGCCGATCGGCATCTTTGGTATGACGTTTGCCCTGGTTAAGCTCAAGATCTCCGAGCTGCCGCGCAACGTTAACTGGCACATGATTGCCGGTGTGGGCATTCTGGGCGGCATCGGCTTTACCATGTCAATTCTCATCAGCGGCCTTGCCTTCCCGACGGCCCAGTTTGAGGTCCTGGCCGCAAAGGCCGCCATTCTTGCCGGATCCGTTACCGCCGCGGTGCTGGGCATGATCTACATGAGTGTGGTCTGCAAGCACCCCGCGTCCAAGGACGAGTAAGGGCACAAACAAGTTTGAAAACGCCGCCTGTGAACACCATCACAGGCGGCGTTTTAGTCATTGGGGACAGACTTAAATGACTACCCAAGTGCCGGCAGGTTGGGACTACTCATTTAAGTCTGTCCCCAATGAGTGGTTCTATTCCACGGTGCCGTAGATGGCGCCCCAGCCGTGGGCGGCCAAGGCGGAGTTGAGCTGGTCGCAAAGTGACTGGCGGTCGTAATAGCCGGGCGGCAAAAGGTTCACGATCTCCATGAGGTCGGGTGCCAAGTCCAAAATCTCTGCCTGAACGATCAGATCCAGGCGGTCGATGGCGTGGCGGTCGTAAAACAGTCCGTCGACCAGGCGCTGCAGGTAGCCGAATTCCTCGGCCTGGAACGATCCGTACTCCATAGTGCCTCCTTGGGCGCTCCACGCCGGCATGCGCGGCGATTCGTAATTCATTGCGATGGACTTAATCTATCACGGCTTCATACCGTTGCGACGGTGGCGGTCTATACTTAGAAGGATTGCAACGTACCGCTTCGTGAAAGGTCGCACCCATGCAGACGATCTACCAGAAGATGGAAACCACCGAACTCGATGCCGCCATCGAGGCGCTCAAGGCCGAGGTCGCCGAGGTCAAGGCCAAGGGCCTGGCGCTCGATATGGCCCGCGGCAAGCCGTCGCCCGCCCAGGTGGACATCTCGCGCCCCATGCTCGATATCCTCAATGCCGACGCCGATTTGCACGATGGCAACGTCGACTGCTCCAACTACGGCTGCTTCGAGGGTATTCCTTCGGCACGTAAGTTGGCAGGGGAGTTCCTGGGTTGCCCCGCCGAGCAGACGCTCGTACTGGGTTCGTCGAGCCTTCTGATTGAGCACGATATCGCCGGCATGTTCTGGCGCTGCGGCTCGTGCGGCAGCGAGCCCTGGGATGCCTACGAGGCCGCGCACGACGGCAAGAAGGTCAAGTTCCTGTGCCCCGTTCCCGGCTACGATCGCCACTTTGGCATCACCGCCGACTTGGGCATCGAGAACGTCCCCGTCGCGATGACCGACAACGGCCCCGACATGGACGAGATCGAGCGCCTCGTTGCTGCCGACGATTCCATCAAGGGTATCTGGTGCGTGCCCAAGTATTCCAACCCTACGGGCATCACTTTTAGCGAGGACACTGTGCGCCGCCTGGTCGAGATGCCCACGGCCGCGCCCGATTTCCGCATCTTCTGGGACAACGCCTACTGCGTGCACGACCTGTACGACGAGACCGACGAGCTCGCAAACATCTTTGACCTCGCTCGCGCGGCGGGCACCGAGGACCGCGTGGTGGCCTTTGCCTCGACGTCCAAGATTACCTTCCCGGGCGCCGGCATCGGCTTTATCGGTGCGAGCCCCGCGGTCATCGCCGAGTTCTCCAAGCGCCTGAAGGCCGGCCTCATCAGCGCCGACAAGCTCAACCAGCTGCGTCATGTGCGTTTCCTTCCCACCATCGAGGCGGTCAAGGAGCACATGAAAAAGCATGCCGAGTTCCTGCGTCCGCGCTTTGAGGCCGTCGAGCGCAAGCTCACCGAGGGCCTGGGCGACACGGGTTGTGCCACCTGGACGCACCCTCGCGGCGGCTACTTTGTAAGCTTCGATGGTCCCGAGGGCTCGGCCCAGAAGGTCGCCGCGCTCTGCGCCGACCTGGGCGTCAAGCTCACGCCTGCCGGTGCTACCTGGCCCTATGGCAAGGACCCGCGCGACACCAACATCCGCATCGCGCCGAGCTATCCCACGGTCGAGGACCTGGAGGCCGCGCTCGATGCGCTGGTGCTGGCCGTTAAGCTTGTCGCTGCCGAGCTCGCGCGTGCCGAGCGCGCCTAACGGGCGGCTTCCCGTACTATCAGCACTTTCGATACGTAAAGGAGCGTATACATGGATTTGGGTATTTCCACCAACCCCACGCCAGAGCTCTACACCATTAAGGTAACCGGCGAGATCGATATCTCTAACGCCGATAGCCTGCGCAATGCCATCGACCTGGCGCTTGAGCAGCCCACCGAGGCCGTTGAGCTCGATTTTGCCCAGGTGAGCTACATCGATTCGACGGGCATTGGCGTGCTCGTGGGCGCCGCGCACCACGCGGTCGACCACGGCAAGCGCTTTAGCTGCATCAATGTGCAGCCCCCGGTGATGCGCGTGGTTCAGCTGTTGGGTGTCGACCAGGAGATTTCGATCGCCGCTGCATAATCTTTGCCCCCAAAAGGGCGTGCCGTTTGGCATATGTTTGTGATGCGCTCGGACGTTTTGGCGTCCGGGCGCTATACTTGACCGAATGAATAGACGAGTTCCGGCCGAATGGCGCGGTGCGGGCTCGACTCACATCGAGCCTTGGAGGTATGTGTGTTTGGTATTGGAGAGGGTGAGCTCGCGATCATCGTGGTCTTCGGCTTTTTGCTGTTTGGCCCGGATAAGCTCCCACAGATGGGCCGCACGATCGGCCGTGCCATCCGTCAGTTCCGCGAGACGCAGGAAAAGATGACGGCCGTTGTTCAGTCCGAGATAATCGATCCGGTGAGCGAGGCCGCGTCGGCCCCGGTCAAGCCCAAGAAGGCTGCTACGACCGACGACGATTCCGATGCGGACGAGGATGCCGCCGAGACGGCAGCGCCCGCCAAGAAGGAGACCTTTGCCGAGCGCCGTGCCCGCCTTGCCGCCGAGAAGGCCGCGAGCGAGGCTGCCGCCGAGGGCGAGGGTGCTGCTGAGGAGTCCGAGGCCGAGAGCGCCGAGCCTGCCGCTGCCGCCAAGCCTGTCGTCGAGCCCGAGCCTGCTGCAGAGCCGGAGTCCGAGCCCGAGCCGGCAGAGCCCACGACGGCTGATCTCTACGCCCGTCGTCCCCGCAAGCGCAAGGCCGTCGTCGACCAGCTCGCTCGCGAGCTCGAGGCCGAGGACGACGCCGCTGCCGCCGACGCCCCGAAGGGAGGCGATGAGTAATGCCTATCGGACCTGCGCGCATGCCGCTCTTCGATCACCTGGGCGAGCTCCGTCGCCGCCTGACCATCGTGGTCGTGTCGGTGTTTGCCGCCGCCATCGTGCTGTACTTTGCCACGCCCGTGGTGCTCGATATCCTGGAAGACCCCATCCGCTCGTTTGTGCCGGACGGTAAGTTCTACATCACCACCACACTCGGCGGCTTTGGCCTGCGCTTCTCGCTGGCCATCAAGATGGCCGTGGTCATGTGCACGCCCATGATCATCTGGCAGATCCTGGCATTTTTCCTGCCGGCGCTGCGCCCCAACGAGCGCAAGTGGGTCGTGCCCACGGTGCTCGCCTCGACGGTGCTGTTCTTCCTGGGTGCCATCTTCTGCTATTTCATCATCATCCCGGCGGGCTTTGAGTGGCTCATCGGCGAGACCTCGGCCGTCGCTACGGCGCTGCCCGACCTGGAGAACTACGTCAACATGGAGCTGCTCTTTATGATCGGCTTTGGTGTGGCGTTTGAGCTGCCGCTCATCATCTTCTATCTGTCCGTCTTTCACATCGTGTCCTATGCGGCCTTCCGCAGCGCCTGGCGCTACGTGTACGTAGGCCTGCTTGTGGGCTCGGCTGTGATTACGCCCGACGGCTCGCCCGTTACGCTGGGTCTCATGTATGGCGCCCTGCTCTCGCTCTACGAGATTTCGCTCGCCATTGCTCGCGTGGTCATTACCGCGCGCGAGGGCAAGGAGGGCCTGTTCGTGAGCCGTCTGGACCTGTTCTCGGACGACGAGGACGACGAGGAGTAAATCGGTATGCACGAGGTTGGCATTGTCAACGGCATACTCGATACAGTGATTCGCGCGGCGCGTGGGGCGGGGGCCTCGCGCGCCGTTTTGGTAACGCTGCGTATCGGGGATATGACCGAGGTCGTGCGCGAGGCGCTTGACTTTGCGTGGGAGACGTTTCGCGACGAGGACTCGCTCACGCGCGGCTGCGAGCTTGCCGTGGAGGAAGTCCATCCACAAAGCGAGTGTCTGGACTGCGGTGAGGTCTTTGAGCACGACCGTTTCCATTGCCGTTGTCCCCAATGTGGCGGTGCCAACGTGCGTCTGCTGCATGGCCGCGAACTCGACATCGCAAGTATCGAGATCGAGACCCCCGACGATTAGCACGCTCGCCATCTAGCGATGGGGTATAAAAGGGCCAAAGTAAGGAGCGCTAAGTATGGCCGAGAAAACGATTGATATCGCGTCGCCGATTCTGTCGCGCAACGAGCGCCTGGCAGATCAGCTGCGTCAGCGGTTTGAGCAGACGAACACCTACGTGATCAATGTGCTGTCGAGCCCTGGCTCGGGTAAGACCACCACGATTCTGGGCACCAACGAGCGCTTGCGTGACAAAGCCAGCCTGCGCTGTGCCGTTATCGAGGGCGATATCGCCTCGGACGTCGACGCCATCACCATGAAGGAAGCCGGCATGCCCGCCATCCAGATCAACACGGGCGGCCTGTGCCACCTCGAGGGCAACATGATCATGGAGGCCGTCGACGCCTTCGACCAGGCCGTCGGTCTGGAGAACATCGACGTCATCTTTATCGAAAATGTGGGTAACCTGGTCTGCCCGGTCGACTTTGACTTGGGCGAGAACCTGTCCATCATGATCCTCTCGGTGCCCGAGGGCGACGATAAGCCCATCAAGTACCCGGGCATCTTCCAGCACGCCGGCGCGCAGCTGCTCAATAAGGTCGACGTGGCCCCGGCTTTCGATTTTGACATGGATAGGTATACTAAGACACTCGATGACCTCAATCCGCAGGCGCCGCGGTTTGCCGTGAGCGCGCACAAGGGCGAGGGCATGGATGCCTGGTGCGATTGGCTCATCGGGCAGATTGAGCAAGCAAGGGCGTAAGTCGGCCGCCATACGGGCGGGCGTAGCCGCAGAGATACGAGATAGGAGCCTCTTTTGAAGCTCATCATCGCCGAGAAAAACGACGCCGCGCGTCAGATTGCCGAGCGTCTGTCCACGGGCAAGCCCAAAAAGGACAAGGTGTACAACACCGCCATCTACCGTTTTGAGTGGAAGGGCGAGGAGTGCGTGACGATCGGCCTTGCCGGTCACATCCTTGCGCCCGATTTTTGCGACAGCGTGCTGTTCGATAAAAAGCTGGGCTGGTATTCGGTCACCGAGGACGGCGAGATGCTGCCGGCCGATATGCCCGATGGCCTGGCACGTCCGCCCTACGACACCAAGCGCAAGCCGTTTCTTGCCGATGGTATCTCCATCAAGGGCTGGAAGCTCGAGAGCCTGCCTTACCTCACCTGGGCGCCCGTCATTAAGCTGCCGGCCGAGAAGGAGCTCATCCGCTCGCTCAAGAACCTTGCCAAGAAGTCCGACAGCGTCATTATCGCCACGGACTTCGACCGCGAGGGCGAACTGATCGGTTCGGACGCCCTCAACAAGGTGCGCGAGGTTGCGCCCGACTTGCCGGTCGCCCGCGCCCAGTATTCTTCGTTTACCAAGGCCGAGATTACGCAGGCCTTCGATAATCTTGTCTCGCTCGACCAGAATCTGGCCGACGCCGGCGAGAGCCGCCAGCACATCGACCTCATTTGGGGTGCGGTGCTCACGCGCTACCTGACGCTCGCCAAGTTTGGCGGCTTTGGCAACGTGCGTTCCGCCGGCCGCGTGCAGACGCCGACGCTTGCCCTGGTGGTCGAGCGCGAGCGCGAGCGCATGGCGTTTGTGCCCGAGGACTATTGGCAGATTCGCGGCATGGGCGCCGCGCAAGGCGCTGCCGAGGACGATCGCTTTAAGATCGCGCACAAGACGGCGCGCTTTACCGACAAGGATGCTGCTGAGACGGCGTACGGTCACGTTAACGGCGCTACGACGGCAACCGTCGCCGCGGTGACCAAGCGCTCGCGTAAGCAGCAGCCGCCCACGCCGTTTGCGACGACCTCGCTGCAGGCTGCCGCCGCGGCCGAGGGCATCTCACCTGCGCGTACCATGCGCATCGCCGAGTCCCTCTACATGGCCGGTCTCATCAGCTACCCGCGTGTCGATAACACCGTGTATCCCGCGACGCTCGATCTGGGCGCCGTGGTGAGCGACCTGGCAAAGATCAACCCGGCGCTGGCGCCCGTGTGCAAAAAGGTGCTCGCCGGCCCCATGAAGCCCACGCGCGGCAAGGTCGAGACCACCGACCACCCGCCTATCTACCCCACGGGTGAGGGCGATCCGTCCACGCTCGACGGCGGCCAGCGCAAACTCTATGACCTCGTCGCCCGTCGCTTCCTGGCAACGCTCATGGGGCCCGCGACCATCGAGAACACCAAGCTCGAGCTCGACGTCAACGGCGAGCCGTTCGTGGCTTCGGGCGACGTGCTCGTGACCCCGGGCTTCCGCGAGGCATATCCGTACGGCCTCAAGCGCGACGAGCAGATGCCGCCGCTTGAGCAGGGCGACACGGTCGACGTGTTCGACATTAAGCTCGAGGCCAAGCAGACCGAGCCGCCCGCGCGCTACAGCCAGGGCAAGCTCGTGCAGGAGATGGAAAAGCGCGGCCTGGGCACCAAGTCCACGCGCGCGAGCATCATCGAGCGCCTGTATGCCGTGCGCTATCTCAAAAATGATCCCGTTGAGCCGAGCCAGCTGGGCATCGCCATCATCGACGCGCTGTCGCAGTTTGCCCCGCGCATCACGAGCCCCGATATGACCAGCGAGCTCGACGGCGACATGACCCGCGTGGAGCGCGGCGAGGATACCGAAGAGCATGTCGTGACGCACTCGCGCGCGCTGCTGGCCGGCGTGCTCGACGAGCTGCTCAAGCATACGCAGGAGCTGGGCGACGCCATCAGCGACGCCGTCACGGCCGATGCGCGCGTGGGCGCCTGCCCCAAGTGCGGCAAGGACCTGGTTATGAAGACGAGCGCCAAGACCCGCGGCAGCTTTATCGGCTGCATGGGTTGGCCCGACTGCGACGTGACCTATCCGGTGCCGAGTGGCGTCAAGGTGAGCCCGCTCGAGGGCGAGGCCGCCGTGTGCCCCGAGTGCGGCGCGCCGCGCATCAAGTGCCAGCCATTCCGCCAGAAGGCCTTCGAGATCTGCGTGAACCCCACGTGCCCCACCAACTACGAGCCCGATCTTAAGGTGGGCGAGTGCAAGGTGTGTGCCGAGGCCGGACGTCACGGCGACCTGATCGCGCACAAGAGCGAGAAGAGCGGCAAGCGCTTTATCCGCTGCACCAACTACGATGACTGCGGCGTGAGCTATCCGCTGCCGGCGCGCGGCAAGCTCGAGGCGACGGGCGAGACCTGCCCCGAGTGCGGCGCCCCCATCGTGGTGGTCAACACGGCGCGCGGTCCGTGGCGTATCTGCGTCAACATGGACTGCCCGACCAAGGAGAAGAAGCCCGCCCGCGGTCGCAAGACCACAACCAAGGCGAGCACGGCAAAGAAGACGACGGCTAAGAAAGCCACTGCCGCCAAGAAGACGACCGCGAAGAAGTCGACTGCCAAGAAAGCAGCCGCCGACAAGTAACGGCGCAGTCGAAACATTGCCCAAAAAAACGAGCGAGGACCCCGCGATCCTCGCTCGTTTTTTTTGACCGGCAGTTAGGGACGTTCCTTTTCTGCCGGCAGTTTAGGAACGTCCCTAACTGCCGGCTCGGGAACGACAAAGCGCTAGTTCACCTCGACAGGCTTGGCGCCGGGATAGCGCTCCTCAAAGTCTAGGCGGTACTTATTGTCATTGGTGCCCGCCACGTTGTCGCGCGACAGCGGCGCCACGATCTCATTCTTGTGGTCCGCAGGCTTGGCGTATTTCAGGCTGATCTCCCAGGCATCACAGATTGCGTCAATGCGGTGATCCAGGTCGTCGTACAGGGCGATGATATCCTTCCAGGAGCTGTAGTTCTTGGAGCTCGTCGGGACGTCCAGGTCCTCGACGATGTCGTAATACTGCTCGATGGTGTCCTCCGTGCGCTCGGCGACGTCGGCGAGATTTTGACGGGTGGTTCGATCCTCTTCCAGATAGTTGCCGTTGAAGTTCTGCGCGCAGCCACGGACCTGGCTGTCGAGATCTTCGAGCAGGTCGTAGTATTCGCTCAGGCGACGGTAGAGGTTCTGCTCGGAGAGCGTTGCTTCGCCGCCATCCTCGTCGTCATCGTCATCATCGTCGTACAGGCTGTTGGGATTGCCGAGAGGCTTTAGGTCATCGTCGTCGACGTCATGGTGCAGCTTAGCTACCTCGGCAGTCGTCTGCGTGGCGGCGTTGTCGAACGGTCTGATCGCAAAGAAGATGACCAGGGCGATGATGATCGCCACCAGCACAACGATAACGGCGATAAGCGGCCCGGTGCCGCTCTTTTTGGGAGCGGGAGTCTGTGGCGAAGCGGGCGCGTATGCGGGAGCCGGCTGCTGTTGGGGCGAGCCGCTCGCGACGGGTATGCGCTGCGTGGTCTCGACGGCCTCGGTCCTTGCGGCGGGGTCGGGGCTATAGGCGAGGGGGTCGTCCGCCTTGGCTTGCGGCGTATCAAGGGAGCCGGTCTGCTCAAAAGCGGGCTGGCTATCGCTCGCGGCTGTTTGCTCAACGGGTGCACCGCACGAGGTGCAGAACTTGGCATTATCTTCAAGAAGCTTGCCGCACGAGGCGCAATACCGAGACATTGCCACTCCTTTCGCCACATTTCAATGCAATACGACGATTATACCCAGCACCCCAAAAAGCCGGCAGTTGGGGACATTCCTTTTCGGCCGGCAGTTTAGGAACGTCCCTAACTGCCGTCTGAGTAGCCATTGGCTAGGTGGGATTTGGGACGCGCCGAGCACTGGGGTATCATGGCTTGGTTGCTATAACTCGCATTTACGCGCCTTGTAGGAAGGGGCTGCGCCCATGGCTTTTGAGCCCGCTCAACATAGCTTTATCACGCTCGAGGGCGTCGATGGCGCCGGCAAGTCCACGCAGGCGCGCCTGCTTGCCCGCGCGCTCGAACTCGCTGGCTACCAGGTTGTGAGCCTGCGCGAGCCGGGCGGTACCGCCATCAGCGAAAAGATCCGTGCTCTGCTGCTCGACCCCGCCAATACAGCGATGGGCGACACCTGCGAGTTGTTGCTCTACGAGGCGGCACGCGCTCAGTTGGTGCACGAGGCCATCGCGCCCGCCCTTGCTGTCGGCAAGGTGGTCCTGTGCGACCGCTTCTACGATTCCACAACCTGCTATCAGGCATTTGCCGACGGCCTTGATCGCCAGATGGTGCGAGATGCCAACAACCTGGCCGTCGCGGGTACGCACCCGGCGCTCACACTCGTCTACCACATCACGCCCGAGCAGGCGGCGCTGCGCATGGCAGCCCGTGGTGCGGCAGATCGCATGGAGGCAAAGGGCTTGGCATTCCAAGAGCGTGTCTACCAGGGCTTTTGCGCAATTGCCGCCGAGGAGCCAAACCGCGTAAAGCTCATCGACGCCACCGCGACCATCGAGGAAGTCTTCGAGAAGACGGTCGAGCAGGTTCGCGCCTACGGCCTCGATATTTCCCAGGACGCCGTCGCCGCCGCGCTTGCCCAGGAGGCCGAGTAGCATGGCCCCCGCGCAGACAAGCTTGCTCGCCAAGCTCGATACCCAAGAGCGCGTGCGCGACTTTTTGACCAACGCCGTCGCCAGCGGTCGCGCATCGCACGCCTATCTGTTCTTGGGAGCGCCCGGCGCGGGCAAGCTCGACGCCGCGTGGGCGCTCGCCCAAGCCTTCCTGTGCGAGCAGGATGGCTGCGGCGCATGCGACAGCTGCGTGCGCGTCGCGCGCCATACGCATCCCGACGTGCACTATTACACGCCCGAGAGCGCCACGGGCTACCTCATCGCCCAGACCCGCGAACTACTCGACGACGTGCCCCTGGCGCCCATCCGTGCCAAGGCCAAGGTCTACATCATCGACCGTGCCGAGCAGCTGCGCGCCAACACCGCCAACGCGCTGCTCAAAACACTCGAGGAGCCGCCCGAGGGCGTCATGTTCATCTTGCTGGGCACCTCGGCAGACGTGATGTTGCCCACCATTGTGAGCCGCTGCCAGTGCGTGCCGTTTCGGCTGGTGTCGCCCGCCGTGGCCGCGCGTGCCGTGAGTCGCGCCACCGGTCAGGACCCTGCGCGTTGCCGCATAGCCGTCGCCGTAGCGGGAAGCCCCACGCGTGGCATCGAGTTCCTCAAGAGCGCCGAGCGCCAGGATGCTCGCCGCCAGATGGTCCGTGCCATCGATTCGCTCATCGCCGCCGACGAGGCCGATGTGCTCAGCCGCGCCAAGTCGCTCATCGTCGCCGTTAAGGCGCCGCTCGCCGAGGTCAAGTCCACGCAGGAAAAGGTGCTCGAGCAAAACGCCGATTACCTGTCGCGTGGAGCATTGAAGCAGCTTGAGGACCGCAACAAGCGCGAACTCAACGCGCGCGAGCGTTCGGGTATCATGGAAGCGCTGGCGAGCGCGCGGACGCTTATGCGCGACGTGCTGCTGACGCTTCAGGACGAGGCAGCCGACGTAGTGAACGAGGACGTGCGCGACACGATCGGGCGGCTTGCCGCCGCGACCAATGTTGCGGGTGCCACGCGGGCGCTCGAGGCAGTCGCGACCGCCGAGCGCAACATTGCCAGAAACGTTACTCCCCAGCTGGCCATCGAGGTCATGCTGTTCGATATCAGGAAGGCACTGAAATGCCGTTAGTCGTACCCGTTAAGTTTACCTACGCCTCGCGCGACCTGTGGTTCGATTCGCAGGATTTGGATATCCTCGAGGCCGATTATGCCATTTGCTCCACCGAGCGCGGAACCGAGATCGGCCTGGTCACGGCCGATCCCTTCGAGGTGCCGCAAGACGAGATCGGTCAGCCGCTCAAGCCCGTGCTGCGCGTGGCGAGCGACATCGACCTGCAGCTTGCCGACGACCTGGCCATCCAGGGCGACGAGGCCATGGTCGACTTCCGCCGCCTGGTCAAGGAGCTCGACCTCGAGATGAAGCCGGTCGGCGTCGAGTACCTGTTTGGCGGCGAGAAGGCCGTGTTCTACTTTGCGGCCGAGGAGCGCGTCGATTTTCGTCAGCTCGTCAAGGACCTGTCCTCGACGCTGCACATTCGCGTCGACATGCGCCAGATCGGCGTGCGTGACGAGACCCGCCTGGTGGGCGGCTATGCCCAATGCGGACAGGAGCTCTGCTGCACGCGCTTTGGCGGACAGTTTGAGCCCGTCTCGATCCGCATGGCAAAAGAGCAGGACCTGCCGCTCAACTCGTCCAAAATCAGCGGCGTGTGCGGCCGCCTGATGTGCTGCTTGCGCTATGAGTTCGAGGCGTACAAGGACTTTAAGAGCCGTGCGCCCAAAAAGAAGACGCTCATCGATACGCCGCTTGGCAAGGCGCGTATTCAGGAATATGACACGCCGCGTGAGCAGCTGGTGCTGCGCCTGGAGAACGGCAAAGTCTTTAAGGTCAACCTGGCCGATATGACGTGCTCGGAGGGCTGCAAAAAGAAGGCCGCCGAGCAGGGCTGCAACTGCCGCCCCGACTGCGTGACGCGCGACGTGCTCGAGCGCATCGAGTCGCCCGAGATGCGCCTGGCGCTCATGGAGCTCGATCGCGAGAACGGCGTCGACGTGGGCGATGGCCTGTCGAGCGCCGACCGTCTTGCCGGCACGTCGATGCCCAAGCGCCGTCGTCGCGATGCCGATTCCGATACCCGCGCTGCTCAGAGCCAGGTCGAGGGCCGTGGCCGTGGAAAGGGCCGCGGCAAGGCCGAGGCACCCGAGGCCGAGGAGGCCGCCGGTGGCCGTCGTCGTCGCAAGCGCGCGGGCTCGGGCGATTCTACCGAGGCTGCAGCCGCGGGCAAGAACGCCTCTCGCGAGCGCGAGGTTCAGCAGCCCCAGCAGCAGAATCGCGGCGGTGGCATGAACCCCACGCGTCGTCGCCGCCGTCATCTGTCGAGCGAGGAGCGCGAGGACGCCTTCCGCGCCGCAGCTGCTCGCGAGGCTGGTGCCGCTTCCAAGGGCCCCTCGGCCTCCGATACGCCTGCCGACAAGGGCGGCAAGTCACGTGGCGAGGAGGAGCGCGCGCCGCGTCCGCGCCGTCGCCATTCCTCGGGCGCGCAACAGAAGCCCTCAGTGCCCTCCGTGGCCGATCAGGTCTCGGATGGCGAGGTCAAGGTCACGCGCCGTCGTCCCGGAGATGGCGGGGGAGCGGCTGCTAAGGCTTCGCGTGGCGCCGCTCGCGACGAGCGCGAGCCGCGCGAGGATCGCGGTGGCGAGGGCTCGGCCGACCAGGGTCAAAAGCGCCGTCGCCGTCGCCGTTCCCGCAAGCCGCGCCAGGATGGTGGCGAGGGCTCGACCCCGTCTTCGTCCGCACCACAACCGCCCGCCGGCGAATAACGCCCGCGAGCGGATTTAGCCCGCCTTGCCCCGAGCGCATCGGGGTATCATAGCGCCGAATCAACAACCCTCCCTGCGACCGAACGTAGGGAGGGTTGTGTCTTGAAGAGCCATCTGAACATATTGAGCTGTCTGCAGGGTGCCGGTGCCCTACCGTTTGCGGACGAATTACTACCGTTTGCCGAGCGGGTGGCACGCGAGGCGCTCGAGGCATTGTCGCCAACACGATGTGCCGGCTGCGAGCGCGCCGGTACGCTTATTTGCCAAGACTGCCTGGCTGCGCTCACGCTCATCGACCCACGTCATAGCTGTACCCGATGCGGCGCCCCGTTTGGGGATTTGCTGTGCACTGAGTGTTCGGTCGAGGGCACGTCCTCGGCAATGGCGGAGGCGCTCGACCGCTGCCTGGCGTGCGCCGTCTATGCGCATCCACTGCCGCGCATCATTAAAGCGTACAAGGACGCGGGCGAGCGACGCCTGGCGCCGTATCTGGCGGAGCTGCTCTACGACACCGCCCTGCATGCCCAGGTCGTAGCGCCCGATCGCTTAGGAGGTGTGCTGTCCGGTGCGGATGCGGTGGTGTTTGTGCCTGCGACGGCGGCAGCGTTTCGGCGGCGTGGCTTTGATCATATGGAGGCCATTGCGCGCCCATTTTGCGAGCTGTCGGGCGTTCCCCTGCTCGATGCCCTCGTCAAGTACGGGCATGGCGACCAGCGCGAACTCGGTCGTGAGGAGCGTCGCGAGCGTGCCCAAGGCATGTACGAGACGGTTGAGGACGTGCGCGGCCGCCGTCTACTGCTTATCGATGACGTTATCACCACGGGCGCGACCATGGCAGCGGCCTCGGCGGAGCTCAAGCGTGCCGGCGCTGCGGCAGTCGATGGCCTTGCTATCGCACGTGTTTGGTAGGGGTGGTTTTGTGGCAGTGAAGATTGAGCGGCGCAACGAGCCGACAGGCGAACAGCTAGCGGCTTCCGTAATCCTAACAGGCGCTTCAGCGCTGCGCATGATGCGCGCCGAGCGCCGGCAGATGGGCTATATCAGCTGGAAGGACCTTAATCCCGATGAAGAGCGCCGTGTGCTGCGCACGTCGTCGCCCTCGACCGAGGATATCTATCTTCCTGACTTGGTGCGAATTGGAGCCAAAAGTGGCGAGGTGCAAGAAGATCTGTGCTTGCTGGTGGGATCTGCGGCGCAGCGCCGCCGCATGCCTGGCGTAGGCTGGTCCGTGTGTTCCGGGTTGCCCGCCGGCTCGATTCTAGAGGTGGAACCGGGGGTGTACAGTCTATCTCCCGAGGCCCTTTGTGTTGCCGTTGCGCGCGAGGTCGGCTGCATCCAGGCGTTTGCCCTGGCCCAGGAGCTGTGCTCTAAGATTTCACTGAGCGACCGCGGGAAGTATCTGCCTCCCTACACCTCGCCTGTTGCGAATAAACTTGCAAAGGACAAGGACCAGCCAGCAGACGTGGGCTACTTTGAAGTCGAGCCGGTGCTGACGCCCGATCGCCTGGCAGATTACCTTGCGGCATGCAAGGGGAATGTGGCCAAACAGCTGCTGCGTCTGTGTCCCTATCTTTCGGAAAACCTGCTCTCGCCCATGGAGTGCATCATGCTCGCCCTGTTTTCGCTTCCGTTTTCCTATGGCGGGTTTGCCTGCGGGCCTTTTAAGACCGACTACAAGATCGAGTTCGATGACCGTGCGCAGGCAATCTCGGGGATGCCTCATGCAGTTTGCGATGCATATCAAGAGGCAGCCCGGTTTGACCTGGAATACAACGGTGAGCTGGGCCATTCCTCCCGGAGGGGACGTATCCATGATGAAAAACGCAACACGGGCTTGATTACTATGGGAATCGAGGTCGCGACGGTCAACAACGAAATGCTCTGCGACATGGAAGCGATGGAAGCGCTCGCATGGCGCATGCACCAGCGTATGCGAAAGCGGTACCGGAATCGTGTCGATGCCCGCAGGAAGAAGCAAGAGGCGTTGCTTAACACGCTGCGGGCGTGTTTTGGGCTTAAGCCGGTCTAATTCACGTCGAAAAATAGGGGGTTAATCATATGCCCTGGCCAAAATATGGCAAATATGAGTACTGTCACTAAATCAGTAACAGCAAAATCAAGGAATTTAGGACTCGGAGGCGGCATAAAGTAAGAAGATAATAAACAAATGTGGAATAACTAAGCATCAGGTTGGCGACACTGAGCGCAAAATCTGTCCGAGAGGCC
This sequence comes from Coriobacteriaceae bacterium, assembly GCA_905209215.1. Classification (GTDB taxonomy): domain Bacteria; phylum Actinomycetota; class Coriobacteriia; order Coriobacteriales; family Coriobacteriaceae; genus Collinsella. The sequence continues at coordinate 49,157 of CAJLRY010000009.1, forward strand.
AAAATTGCCTGTTACTAAATTGGTGACAGTACTCATATTTGCCATTTTTTGGCCACGGCACCCTAGGAAGGGTGCCCCGGAGCTCCCCATAGGGGAGCTCCGGGCTTCACAGAGGCACGAATAGTCCGCTCCGACCTGCAAAATCTGTGCTCACGGTGCGAATGACGCCCTTAACCTTAAACTTTAGCTTGAACTTAGCTATAATGCGCTACGTTCCTGCCAGGCTGTGGTTGCGGACGGACGAAATGTCCATCCTAGTCCAAGACAGACGCGGTCAAAGGGATCCACGTAAGCGACCGCGTGCGCGCGGCGCGATCATGGCGCGTCCTAGATGTAAGCCGCACCGTCCGTTCTACTTTCTTTGGGGCAATACCGCCTCGCGGGCGAGCGGGCCAGTCGTGAAGGTGGCTACGGCCTCCCGAGCAAACACCCCGGTGCGCAAGTGTGGGGTCAAATACCAGGTCAGCTGGTGGGAACAACCCGTTATTCCGCGCAATGCACGGATTGTATACGACACAGAAGGCAGGGTAGTGGACATGGTGAGGGGCAGCTTGATGCACGCGGCTCGGTTGGGTGCTGGGACCGCGGCGGTCATTGCCGTATTGGGCTTGAGCGGATGCGCATTCAACCCGCTGTCCACGTTCACGACACCCACGATTGACCAGATCGAGCGCGAGACCGTCACCCCTGCGGTGTCGGACGATGCCCTGGTCACTCCCGGCACCCTGACGGTTGCCCTCGATACCTCCGATGCCCCGCAGGCCATGCAGGGCGCCGATGGCAACCTCACGGGCTACGCGGTCGACGCTGCCCGCGCCCTTGCAAGCCGCATGGGCCTTAAGGTTGCCTTCGTCGATGCGTCTTCTGCCGATTCCGCGCTTGGTGACAAAAAGGCCGACATCTTCATTGGTGACATCAATTCCACGGATGGTGACATCAGCACGCTTGGTACTTGCCTGTACGACGCTGCGGCAGTGTTCGGAAAGACGAGCGACGGCGAGTCGCTGAGCGTTTCCACCGAAACGCTTAACACCGCTACCCTGGGCGTTCAGACCTCCTCGGCCTCGCAGGAAGCACTTGCCAAGCAGAGCATTACGGCCAACCAAAAGACCTTCTCCAACATCAACGAGTGCTTTGAGGCGCTCGAGTCCGGCGAGATCGACTACGTGATTTGCGACTCCACGGCCGGCGGCTACCTTGCGCGCCTGATGAGCCAGATCTCTTACGTCGGCGCGCTCGAGACGCCCTCGACGCTCGGCGTCGCGGGCCTCGCGGCCAACGATGAGCTATGCCGTGCCGTGAGCGATGCCCTCGACGGTATCACGGTCGATGGCACGCTCGAGGCGGTCCACTCCGTCTGGTACGGCACGATGCCCTATGACCTCACCACCAAGACGGTCTCGGGCGCCGACGTACAGTCGACCGACACCGGATCCAGTGAGTCCGCATCCTCCGATTCGAACAGCGAGGGTACAACCTCCGAGGATAAATCGTCCAGCCAGGAGGGCACTATCACCGACGACGACATTAACAAGCTCAATAGCTAGTTATTGCTAGGGGTGGCGTCTCCTATGCGCTAGGAGAGACGCCTCTTCACGGTTTCAACACGCATTGCCGGGCTTTCCCAACAGGGGAGCCCGGCTTTTTCGTTTCCATAAAACCAGCAGGTCAAAGACATTTTTTAGGTGCAAAACCAAAGTCGCCGTCGCCCTCCCATAGCGCACTTTGCCACAGAAAAGTGCGAGACTTCGGTATGCGGTATCAAGCAATCGTTATTCGGGTCTTTGGGAATCCGCGTGATTAAATGCACGGCAATGGGTACATAGCCAGTACAGTAAGTCCCCGAGGCAGATTGGAGCCACGTATGGATATCAAGGTTTCTGGACGCAAAACGACGGTAACCGATGCTCTGCGTGCGCATGTGGATGAGAAGATCGGCGAAGCGCTCAAGGTTTTCGATATCGAGCCCATGACGGTCGACGTCGTACTTCGTTATGAGAAGAACCCCTCGAACCCCAACCCGGCAATCGTCGAGGTTACGGTTCGCGCTCGCGGTTCGGTGATTCGCGTTGCCGAGCACGGCGCAGATATGTACGCCGCCATCGACCTCTCCGCCGATAAGGTCACCCGCCAGCTGCGCAAGTTCAAGACCAAGGTCGTGGACAACCGCCAAGGCGGTGCCAGCGCGGCGGATGTCGCACCGGTCGAGCGCGTCGAGGATCTGGCCGACCTGCTGCTGCCCGAGGAGGAGGACGACCTGCTCGTCCGCGAGAAGGTCATCGATGTCACCCCGATGACTGAGGAGCAGGCGCTGGTGCAGACCGATCTGCTCGGCCACGACTTCTACGTGTTCGAGAACGCGACGACTGGCCTCATCAATGTGGTGTATCACCGTAAGAATGGTGGATATGGCATCATCAAGCCCCGCATCGAAACACTTGACGAGTAAAATACGTTAACTTGCATGAGTTAACGGCTGGCGGCCATCCCATGCGGATGGCCGCCTTTTTTACGTAAGGAGTCGCTTTGATGGACAAGGCTGCATCTACCGGCCATTCTGACCGCTGCCGCATCGTCGTCGATACCTGCTGCGACTTTAGCCCCGAGGTCGCCGCGAACCTCGATGTCGATATCTTGGGCTTCCCCTTTATCATCGATGGCGAGGAGCGCACGGACGATATCTGGTCGAGCATGAGCCCCAAGGAGTTCTACGACCGCATGCGCGCCGGCGCTCGCGTGTCTACCTCCGCCGTGTCGCTCGGTCGCTATATCGAGTTCTTTACCGAGTGCGCCAAAGAGGGCACGCCCACGGTCTACCTGTGCTTTACCTCGGCGCTGTCGTCGAGCTACAACTCCGCGTGCCAGGCGGCAGATGCCGTGCGCGCCGAGTATCCCAACTTTGAGCTCTATGTGGTCGACAACGCTCTACCCTGTGCGACCGGCGCACTTTTGGCGCTCGAGGCCGTGCGCCAGCGTTCGACGGGGCTGACCGCCAAGCAACTGGTCGATTGGGCAAACGAGGCGAAGACCTACGTCCACGGCTACTTTACGCTCGAGAGCTTTGACGCGCTGGCTGCCGGCGGCCGCATTCCGCCCGCGGCGGCGCAGCTCACGGCAAAGCTCGATGTCAAGCCCGAGCTCTCCTACGACCTTGCCGGCTCGCTGTCGCTGATCGGCGTCAACCGCGGCCGCAAGAAGGCGCTCAAGTCCATCCTCAAGTCGTTCCGCGAGAACTACGTGCCCGACCGCACCATGCCCATCGCCATCATGACGGCCGATGCCGAAAAGGACGGTGACTGGCTCGAAGCCGCCATCCGCAAGGAGGAAGGCTGCGCCGACGTCACGATCATTCGCAGCTCCGTGGGTCCCACCATTGGCTCGCACGTGGGCCCCGGCATGGTGGCCTGCGCGTTTTGGGGCAAGAATCGCGCCGAGAAAGCCTCGCTTTCCGATCGCATCGCACGCCGTGTGCGCGGTCAGTAGGCAGGCACTACGATCACAGGCGCCCCGCAGCCCAAACGCTGGCACCGAGTATTCACCCTGGTAACAACACCCAACCCAAAAGGAAAGGTTTCATGGCAAACAAGCTCTCCGTCGCATTTATCGGCACCGGAATCATGGGTGCCCCCATCGCCGGCCACATCCTGGATGCCGGCTATCCCGTCACGGTCAACAACCGCACCAAGTCCAAGGCCGCAGCGCTTATCGAGCGCGGCGCCGTCTGGGCCGATACGCCGGCCGAGGCCGCGGCTAACGCCGATGTCGTCTTTACCATGGTGGGCTATCCCTCCGAGGTCGAGGAACTCTACCTGGCGGGCGACGGCCTGCTCGCGTGCACCAAGCCGGGCGCGGTCTTGATCGACCTCACCACGAGCTCGCCCGAGCTCGCCCGTGACATTGCCGAGGCCGCCCAGGTTTCTGGTCGCATGGCGTTTGACTGCCCCGTCACCGGCGGCGAGTCGGGTGCTATCGCCGGTACGCTCACGGCTATCGTTGGCGCTACCGAGAACGACATCGCGCCGGTCCGCGACATCCTTGCCACCTTTGCGGCCAACATCTGCTGCTTCGACGGCGCCGGCAAGGGCCAGGCTGCCAAGCTCGCCAATCAGGTGTCGCTGGGCGCCTGCATGGTCGGCATGGCAGACGCCATGGCATTTGCCGAGCTGAGCGGCCTTGACCTGGAGAAGACCCGCCAGATGATCCTGGGCGGCACCGGCAAGTCCGGCGCCATGGAGAGCCTGGCTCCCAAGGCGCTCGACGGCGACTACAAGCCCGGCTTTATGGTTGAGCACTTCATTAAGGACCTGCGTCTGGCGCTCGCCTACGCCGATGACCGCGAGCTCGCGCTGCCCGGCGCCGACGTCGCCTTTACGCTCTACGACATGCTCGACGCCATCGGTGGCGCCAAGCTGGGCACCCAGGCCATCACGGTCCTCTACAAGGAGGAGGCCGATGCCATCGCCGCCGGTCTGGACTGGTCGCAGTATCGTCCCGAAGAGCACGGTGCTCACGAGGACGGCTGCGGTTGCGGCGAGCACGGCGACGATCACGAGTGCGGTTGCGGCCACCACCATGGCGAGGACCACGAGTGCTGCGGCGGCCACGGCCATGATGACGGCCACGAGTGCTGCTGCGGCCATCATCACGAGGAGTAGCGCCCATGAGCTGGACGTTCGTGGTGCTCGCGCTGGTGCTCTTTCTCTTTGCGATTTACATCGGCTTTTTGTGCGGCCAGTGGGCGTGCGAAAAGCGCGTCATCACCAAGCGCGACTACTGGATCGCCAATTTTGCAGGTGCGGCGGCAGTCGTCCTGCTAACCTGGGTGTTTTCGCTGTTCCCGCTGGTGCAGTTTGCGCCGATTGGCTGGCTCGGCGGCTTTATCGCCGGGCTTAAGATGAGTTTTGGCGAGTCCGTCGGCCCGTGGCGCAAGCACGACGAGGTCTTTAACGTCAACAAGGCTCACCGTGCCGCCGCCGATGCGGGCGACGCCGAGGAACGTCGCCGTGCGCGTCACGATGGCGCGGCCGACCGACAGCTCATCTCGGTCACCGATGACAGCAAGGGTGCTGGCAAGCACGCTAAGAAATAGTAAGAAGAGGTAACTATGGCAGAAAACAAGGAAGAACAGCTCACCGACGAGGAGCTGGCACAGCTTCAGCTGGCAGAGGAGAACGAGAACGCCGTCGACCGCCTGGTCAGGGAGCTCGGCTGCCCCACGCGCCGCATCCGTCAGTTTGCCGCCCGCGTGCTGCACCTGCTTGCCGAGCGCGATCCGCAGCGCGTCGTGCCTTGCGTGCCCGCGCTAATCGAGGCGCTCGATCGTCCCGAGGCTCAGACCCGCTGGGAGGCCCTCGATGCCCTGGCGGCGCTCGCCACCACCTGCCCCGAGCAGCTGGGCGATGCCTTTGAGGGCGCCGAGACCGCGCTGTTCGACGAGATTTCGTCCACGCTGCGCTATGCCGCCTTCCGCCTGCTGTGCGTGTGGGGTGCCACGAGCGTCGAGCGTTCGCGCGAGGCTTGGCCCATCCTAGACGAGGCTATCCAGTGCTACCACGGCGACCTCGAGTATCGCGACATGCTCGGTTGCCTGTATGAGTTTGGCCAGGGCGAGATCGACGCCGAGGTCGCCGAGAAGCTTGCGCTGCGCCTTAAGTTCGATGCCGAGAACGGCAAGGGCAGCTATCTCAAGGCCCGTTCGAGCGAGATTTGCGAAATGCTTGTTAAACGTTTTGGCCTGGATCTCTCCAAAAAGAAGAAGCGTGCTAGCGTTAAAAAATCTGACGACGCCGAAGACGAGGAGTAACAGATTATGGCGCACGATGTAGTCCTGATTCCCGGTGACGGTATCGGTCCCGAGATTACGCAGGCCATGCGCCGCGTGGTCGAGGCCACCGGTATCCAGATCAACTGGAACGTCCAGGAGGCCGGCGCCGGCGTCATGGACGAGTTTGGCACGCCGCTGCCCCAACATGTGCTCGACGCGGTCGCCGAGACCAAGGTTGCCATCAAGGGTCCCATCACCACGCCGGTCGGTACGGGCTTCCGCAGCGTCAACGTGGCCCTGCGCAAGCACTTCGACCTGTACGCCTGCGTGCGCCCCTGCCTGTCGCAGCCGGGCGACGGCTCGCGCTTCCGCGACGTCGACCTGGTCATCGTGCGCGAGAACACCGAGGACCTCTACGCCGGCATCGAGTTCGATGAGGGCGCTGCCGAGGTTGAGGAGCTCTCGCAGCTTGTCGAGCGCTCGGGTCAGAAGACCTTCGCCGCTGATTCCGCCATTTCAATCAAGCCGATCTCCATCGCCAAGAGCCGCCGCATTGTGGAGTATGCCTTTGAGTATGCCCGCCACTGCGGCCGCAAAAAGGTGACGGCCGTGCATAAGGCCAACATCATGAAGGCGACCGACGGCCTGTTCCTGCGCGTGGCGCGCGAGGTGGCCGCCAACTATCCCGATATCGAGTTCAACGACAAGATCGTCGACGCCACCTGCATGGGCCTGGTCCAGAACCCCAACGACTTCGATGTCCTGGTGCTGCCCAACCTGTACGGCGACATCGTGAGCGACCTGTGCGCCGGCCTAGTGGGCGGTCTGGGTATGGCCCCTGGCTCCAACATCGGTGCCGACTGCGCAATCTTTGAGGCAACGCACGGATCCGCGCCCGATATCGCGGGCCAGGATATCGCCAACCCCACGGCCGAGATCCTCTCTGCTGCGATGATGCTCGATCACCTGGGCGAGAACGACGCGGCCAATCGCATTCGCGCCGCCGTTTCTGCCACGCTCGACGAGGGTGAGCAGGTTACCGGCGACGTTCGTCGTGCCCAGACCGGCTCCGTTGAGGGTGCTGTGGGCACGCAGGCCTTTGCCGATGCCGTTATCGCGCACCTGGCCTAAGGTATGCACGCTGCAAACGCCTAAATAGTACTTAAGTGTTTGCGTATAACCTAAGAATCAATACGCCCGGCGCTCTGTCGGGCGTATTCTATTGCGGACTATGTTTCCTAACAAGGAGTAACTGATATGGGTCTGATTCAAAAGAAGGACGAGAAGGACGAGATCGACGGCATCCAGATCATCGAGCGCGGCGAAGGCCCCGACGGTGACGAGGACGAGAAGATCGATCTGGTCGCCGGTACGTCTGCCGAGCACATTGCTGCCGGCACGACGGCCGAAGAGGAGGACGCCCGCCTGGAGGCTCAGATTGCCGCGGATGCCGCTGACGAGAATCTCATGCCCGAGGAGCAGGATGAGGACAACGACTCCGACGTGGACGACCATGCATCCAAGCACAAGAAGACGATGATTGCCGCCTTTGTGGTTGCAGTCGTGATCGCTGCGGTGGTCGGCTTCTTTATTGGCAATGGAGGCTTTGGCGGCAAGGGCGTCGGCTCGGCGACCCTCACCGAGGACCAGCTCGATTCGACCGTTGCAAGCTACAGCTACAACGGCAAGAAGAGCGACATCACCGCGCGCGAGGCCATCGAGAGCCAGTACAGCCTTGATACCGTCAAGGATAGCGATGGCAACTACACCGCTCCGTCTGCCGACGTTATCCTGTCCTACGTGCGCAACAAGATCCTGCTCGATGCTGCCGAGGACGAGGGCATCACCGTCTCTTCTAAGGAAATGAAGAAGTACGCCGAGGATTCCATCGGCACTTCGGACTACAAGACCATGGCCACGCAGTATGGTGTGTCCAAGGACCAGGCCAAGCAGATCGTCCGCCAGTCCGCGACGTTGCAGAAGCTCTACAAGAAGAAGGTCGGCGACAGCTCCTCAAGCATGCCGACCGCCCCGACCGAGCCGGCTGACGGCAACGAGGAGACCGCGAGCAAGGACTACGCCGACTACATCATCAACCTTGCCGGCGACGAGTGGGATAGCGAGAGGGGCGCCTGGAAGGATGCCGACAGCACCTATGCCAAGGCCTTTGCTGACGATGCCTTTACGGCCGATAGCGCTACCTATAAGCAAGCCATGACCGCCTATTACACCGCCTACCAGCAGTATTCCTCGCAGGCTTCGAGCGCCAGCTCCAAGTGGACCGAGTACGCCAACGGCCTCTACGCCAAGGCCAACATCAGCATCTACGGCCTGTTTGCGTAAAGAGTCGTACGGCTCATCGAGCATCTAGCCGATAGACAGCAAATAGCCCGCCAGTACGGAAGTCGTTCTGGCGGGCTATTTGCGTTGAGGGCGTGATTGGCGGCTTAATTATGGCTATTCATCTTTAAGTCCAAATAGGCTATCGGCTTCATCGTCAGGCATATATTCCAGCACATCGCCCGGTTGGCAGTCGAGTGCCCGGCATATCGCATCAAGAGTTGAAAAGCGCACGGCAGAAACCTTGCCCGTCTTGATGCGCGACATATTGACCTGGGAGATGCCCACGCGTTCCGCAAGCTCTTTGGATGAGATCTTGCGTTCGGCGAGCATGCGGTCAAGCCGCAGAATAATCATGGATTCCCCCTAGAGCAACTCGTCATCTTGTTTTTGCAGGATATACCCGTAGCGGAAGATGCTGGCAATCAGGCAAATAATCAGGCCTGCAAAGAGCATGGAGGGCTCGAATAACTGGCCGACGAACGCATCGGTAAAGCTGCCGCCAAATCCCGAGAGTATCATTCCCGTGATAACGGCACCAAGAAGCCTCACGGCAACGCCGCCGATAAGGAATAAATGTCCTACTCGACGAAGTGTTTGGTTACATTCAAGGTCAAAGGGCCTGCCTTCCTTTTCAATGTTGAAGAAAAGCCTGCGCACGCTTATCGCGATGGTAAGCGCGAGACATGTCATCAAGAGGCTCCCTATGGCAGTGTGACCATCGTGTGCGACGAGCATAAGTGGGGCCTGCGCATCGGTACCGACGATAGCGAGGCACGGCCCTTCGCCGGCTTGAAGTTCTACGGATTGGAGACACGAGCCTTGGGAGAGGCCAGGCAATATGAGTAGAAGGTCAATCGCAATGACCGCGAGGAGCCCCAGAGCGAGCGCGGTGGTAATGCAGATCGTGGCCCATTTGCAGATGCGAGCGAGCTTCCTCAGTTTGGCTACCGTCTGTTCGCGGCTGATGGTTTCATTCGATATAGACGCGTTTCGATGGACCATAACCCCTCCAATCGGCGTTTTGGATGATACTTGTATCATATCAGAATTAACGATAAACGATAAATAATTACGGATACTGAGTAAGTAATGATTGAAAACGATTAGCGTGAGCTATTGGCTCATTCATGGATGCGGGAGTTTGACGCGCGGGGGATGAGGACAAATGCCCAAACTTCCCGTGATTGCGCAAACGCTCCATCGCGTTTCCCTAATTCATCCGGGAAAACGGCCGTAAACGATTGCAAATAACCGGTGAACGGTCGAAAACTACCGTTCACCGATAATATCGAAACTGGTTCTAACTGGTATTAAGTCAAAAAGACCAATTCACAAATCTTCACAATGACCTGCATTTTTTCTACACGCCATTTTTAGCCACCCTGCGTTGTTTAGACACGAAAAAAGTTCCGATCTTTCGTCAAATCATTTCGAAACGGTTTCAAAACCGCAGGTAGAAGTGTTAATGAGCGGTAAACGGTCGATTTTTCGCCGTGAACGGTGCAAAAACGTTTTACTGTATGAATCAACGAAAGCAACCTCTTCTGTGGTGATATAGTGACAACAACACGTCACGTGGTTACTACCAGTTGAGAGACCACTGGTTCTCAAAGAACGCTTTCCAAGAAGCTTTAAGGGCGATTGCCCGTTGGCTTCCGAACATCATCGGACTCAGATTGTACACACCTTCGGAAAGGAAATTTGAATGGTTGGCTTTATTCTTACCGGTCATGGACAGTTCGCACCCGGCCTCGCAAGCGCTATCGCTATGGTCGCTGGCGACCAGCCCGCTTTTACCGTCGTTCCTTTTGAGGGCGACCAGGCTGCTTCCTACGGTGAGGATCTCCGCGCCGCTATTACCGCCATGCGCGAGGAGTGCGATGGCGTGCTCGTCTTTACCGACCTGCTTGGTGGTACCCCGTTCAACCAGGCAATGATGATTGCCCAGGATGTCGACAACGTCGAGATTCTGACTGGAACTAACCTTCCCATGGTTATTGAGCTTCTGTTCCTCCGCGGCAACGCCACGCTCGCCGAGCTTGGCGAGCAGGCCGTGACCGTTGGCCAGACGGGCATCACCGCCCAGACGGTCGCTTCCGTCGCTGGTGCCGAGGAAGAGGATATCTTCGGCGACGAGGACGGCATCTAATGGCCGATTTCGGAGCCAGTGTTCTGAGTTCCTCGGTCGCTCTTTTGGGCCTGCTTGTCATCATGGGCTTGATTTACACCATCTGGTCGCAAATCAACATGAAGAAGAAGCAGAAGTACTTCAAGGAGCTGCACACCGAGCTCAAGCCGGGTCAGGAGGTTCTTTTCGCCGGCGGTATCTACGGAACCGTCAAGGGCATCGAAGGCGAAAAGGTCCAGATCAAAGTCCGATCCGGTGCCGTCGTAGATGTTTCGCGTTACGCGATTCAGGAGATCAAGTAACTGTCGTCAGCAAATAACGAAAGGAAGCTGATCAACATGGCAGAACCCAACATTCTTCTTACCCGCATCGATAACCGACTGGTCCATGGTCAGGTTGCCACCCAGTGGAACTCCACTCTGGGCTCCAACCTCATCCTCGTCGCTAACGACGATGTGTCGACCAACACCATGCGCCAGAACCTCATGAAGATGGCCGCTCCCGCCGGCGTCGCTACGCGTTTCTTCTCCCTGCAGAAGACCATCGACGTCATTGGCAAGGCGAGCCCGCGCCAGAAGATCTTCATCGTGGCCGAAACACCGGAAGACGTGCTTACGCTCGTCAAGGGCGGTGTGCCTATAAAGAAGGTAAACATCGGCAACATGCACATGTCGGAAGGAAAGCGCCAAGTCGCCACCTCCGTCGCAGTTAACGACGAGGATGTCGCTGCGTTTAAAGAGCTGCAGGAATTGGGGGTGGAGTTGGAGATCAGGCGCGTTCCGAGCACGCCTGTTGAGGACACGAGCAAGCTCTTCTCGTAATCCTCGTGATCCACGTTGTCAGGAGTGAAACCCTGACGTTCTGTACGTGATATCCAAAGTGCGTACATACATTTTGAAAGGAGGAGCAAGATGGAATACTCGATCATCCAGGTCGCTCTGGTCTTCATCGTCACGTTCGTCGCGGCAATCGACCAGTTCAACTTCCTCGAGTCTCTCTATCAGCCCATCGTCACCGGCGCCGTCATCGGTCTTATCCTTGGCGACCTCAACACCGGTCTTCTCGTGGGTGGTACCTATCAGCTCATGACGATCGGCAACATGCCGATCGGAGGCGCTCAGCCGCCTAACGCCGTCATCGGCGGCATCATGGCAGCCATTCTCGCTATCGCCACGGGCCTCGAGCCCAACGCGGCAGTCGGCCTTGCCATTCCGTTCGCTCTGCTTGGTCAGCTCGGCGTTACCTTGGTCTTCACGCTTATGTCGCCCCTCATGTCCTCCGCGGACAACATGGCTCATAACGCTGACACCAAGGGCATCGAGCGTCTGAACTACTTCGCCATGGCTCTGCTCGGCCTGATCTTCGCTGTCGTCGTCACCCTGTTCTTCATCGCTGGCGCTACCATCGGTCAGACCATCGCTTCCGCCATCCCGACTTGGCTGCAGACCGGTCTGTCCGCTGCAGGCGGCATGATGCGCTTCGTCGGCTTCGCCGTCCTGCTCAAGGTTATGATGAACCGCGATATGTGGGGCTTCTTCCTCATGGGCTTTGGCCTCGCGCTCATCACCGTTGCCAACGATTCTCTGGCAACCCCTGCCCTGCTCATCCTCGCTCTCATCGGCTTCGGCATCGCTTTCTGGGACTTCCAGCAGCAGACCGAGCTGAAGGGTGCAGCTGTTTCTGACGGAGGTGACTTCGAAGATGGCATCTAATGAGTATGTGATCCCGGAGCACTACGAGGATCTCACTCCTGCTCCGCAGCTCGACCAGAAGACCCTCAACAAGATGGCTTGGCGCTCCTGCTTCCTGCAGGCATCGTTCAACTACGAGCGCATGCAGGCCGCTGGCTGGCTTTACTCCATCATCCCCGGTCTGGAGAAGATCCATACCAACAAGAACGACCTCGCGGCTTCCATGAGCCACAACCTGGAGTTCTTCAACACCCACCCGTTCCTCGTCACCTTTGTTATGGGTATCGTGCTTTCGCTCGAGCAGAACAAGGTTGACATCCCCACGATCCGCGCCGTCCGCGTCGCCGCAATGGGCCCGCTCGGTGGTATCGGTGACGCCCTGTTCTGGCTGACGCTCGTGCCTATCACGGCCGGCATCACCTCCAACATGGCTATCAACGGTAACGCCGCTGCGCCGCTGATCTTCCTGGTGATCTTCAACGTCGTCCAGTTCGCTCTGCGCTTCTGGCTCATGAACTGGTCCTACAAGCTTGGCACCAGCGCTATTGACGCTCTGACCGCCAACATGCAGGCCTTCACGCGTGCCGCTTCCATCATGGGCGTCTTCGTCGTCGGTTGCCTGGTCGTCACCATGGGTGGCACCCAGATCAACCTCCAGATCCCCAACGGCACCACCCGTGGCCTCTCCGCTACTACCGTGATCGTCTCCGAGAAGGAGGCCGAGAACTTCACCGGTATGGAGGGCATCGATACCGAGACCGCTGAGGCCGGTACCATCGCCATGACCGATGAGGACGGCAACGCCCTCACCGCTTCCGATGCCGACGGCAACGCTGTCGAGTGCGGCGTCACCGATCTGGGCAACGGCATGGAGTCCGTTACCTACGGCACCGTCACCGAGGATCCGGTCAACTTCTCTGTTGCCGACACCCTCAACACCATCGTCCCGAAGCTTGTCCCGCTTATGCTTACGCTGCTGCTTTACTACATGTTCGCTAAGCACAGCTGGACCCCGACCAAGGGCATTCTGCTGCTCTTCGTTCTGGGCATCCTGGGCGCTGGCCCGCTTGGTCTCTGGCCGAGCATCTGGTAAGGCTCTAGCTTGAGGGGTGTGTCCCTACGCGGCTCACACCCCGACCCCTTAAGCCATGTGTATGTTAAAAGCCGCGTGCTCGAAAGAGCGCGCGGCTTTTGTTTTCTTGATGTTTCGGGTCTGGCAGACAGATAATGCTAAACATCCAAGGTAGTAGCCGAGTTTGAGAAAATGGGAGGATAGGATGGCGATCGGAGCGCGTAAGCAACCGCTGTACGATCAGCTGGTCGATATTCTGACCGAAAAGATCGACCATGAATATCGCGCCGGTGACATGATTCCTTCCGAGCGCGAACTTTCGGAGCGCTATGGTCTCTCGCGCACGACGGTACGCCTGGCTCTGCAGGAACTGGAGCGTTTAGGACTGGTGGTTCGGCAGCACGGTCGCGGTACCTTTGTGACCGACCGTTCGGCAAAGGCAACCAATCTTATGCAGTCCTACAGCTTTACCGAGCAGATGCGCGCGATGGGTCGCGTCCCCGAGACCACGATTCTCGAGTTTTGCGAGATGGAGGCCGATAAGAATCTGGCCGAGCATATGGGATTACGCATCGGTGATCGCATTTTTAAGCTCAAGCGCCTTCGTTCTGCCGACAACATGCCCATGATGGTCGAACGCAGCTATCTACCGGTTCGTCAATTTCTGTCCCTAAAGCGACCGCTGCTGGAGCGTAAGCCGCTTTACGATGTGATTGAGCAAGACTTTCAGCAAAAAATACGCGTGGCCGAAGAGGAGTTCTGTGCGAGCATAGCCCGTCCCACCGATGCCCACCTTTTGGAAATCGTCGAGGGCTCGCCTGTGCTCGATTTGGTTAGGACTACGTATAACGAGTCAAACGAGGTTGTGGAGTATACGCTCTCGGTTGCTCGTGCCGATCAGTTTAAATACAAGGTTTACCACCAGCGTAGCGATTAGTGTTCGCATCGTTTCCATATGATGATTCTTTGTATTTAACTGGTTACTACCAGATAACCAACTGAAGTGTATAATTGCACGTCAGAGGATTACTTCTAGAGAGAGGTATTAGAAATGTTCGAGAAGAGTGTCGAGGAGCTCACCGAGCTCGGCGCCCAGATCACCACGGCCGAGATTGCTCAGCAGCCCGAGCTTTGGCGTGATACGCTCAACATCTATCGCGAGAACAAGGAGGCCATCGAGGCCTTCCTGGCCGAGGCTCGCGCTATGGGCGAGGGCCGTCTGTCCGTTGTCTTTACCGGTGCCGGTACGTCCGACTACGTTGGCGATACCTGCGCCCCGTACCTGCGTCACGCTGGCAACACTGATCTCTACGACTTTAAGCCCATCGCCACGACCGACATCGTGAGCGCACCGCGCGACTTCCTGCGCGCCGAGGATCCCACGCTCGTGGTTTCCTTTGCCCGCTCCGGCAACAGCCCCGAGAGCCTTGCCGCCGTCGCCGTTGCCAAGGAGCTCGTCCACAACGTCAAGTTCCTCAACATCACCTGCGCTCCCGAGGGCAAGCTCGCCGTCGAGTCCGCTGATGACCCCAATGCGCTGACGCTGCTCATCCCGCGCGCCAACGACAAGGGCTTCGCCATGACCGGTTCTTACACCTGCATGACCCTGCTCTCTACCCTCATCTTTGACGAGGCTTCCGACGAGCAGAAGGCCGAGTGGGTCGAGACCATCGCCAAGATGGGCGAGGAGGTCATCGCTCGTGAGCCCGAGGTCGCCGATTACCTGGCTGGCGACTTCAACCGCGTGACCTACTTGGGTTCCGGCTCCTTCGGTGGCCTTGCCCAGGAGAGCCAGCTCAAGATCCTCGAGCTCGCTCACGGTCTGGTCGCTACTTCCTACGACACCTCTATGGGTTATCGTCACGGACCCAAGTCCTTCGTCGACGACAAGACCCTCGTGTTCGTGTTCGTCAACAACGATGCCTACACCCGTCAGTACGATATCGACATCCTCAACGAGATCGGTGGCGATAAGATCGCTCAGCACACCGTTGCCGTTCAGCAGGATGGCGCTACCGTCTACGAGGGCGAGTCCTTTACCTTTAAGGGCTACGAGGCGCTTCCCGAGGGCTACCTTGCCCTGCCGTTCGTGATGTTTGCCCAGGCTATCAGCCTGCTCAACTCCGTGCGCGTGGGCAACACGCCCGATACGCCGAGCCCCACCGGCACGGTCAACCGCGTGGTCAAGGGCGTGACGATTCACCCCTTCACCGCTTAATCGCGTCCCCCTGTAAGGGCGCCCGTCCGCTCATAACGGCGGGCGGGCGCTTTTTGTTTTTACATGGACTGGGTATAAGCATCACCACAGTCAACTGCTTTAGAAGCAAGGAGTGCATATGAGCACGTACGCAATTAAGGCTGACAAGTTCTTCTTGCCGGCAGGCCCGCAACTGGGCGGCTATCTTATGGTCGAGGATGGCGTCTTTGGCGCCTGGCAGGCCGACGAGCCCTCTTGCGAGATTAAGGACTACACGGGATCGTGGATCGCACCGGGTATGGTCGATACTCACATCCATGGCTTCTACAACCACTCAACTACCGATAACGATCCCGAAGGCATCGATATCAGCTCGACCGAGCTTGCCCGTCGCGGTACCACCAGCTGGCTGCCCACGACGTTCACCGATGGTGTCGAGCAGATCAAGGACGCCTGCGCCGCCATCGCTCAGGCGGACGAGGGTCGCGGCCCCGACTTCTGCGGTGCTCGCATTCAGGGCATCTACCTGGAGGGCCCCTTCTTTACCATGAAGCACGTGGGCGCGCAGAACCCCGCTTACATGATCGATCCCTCCGAGGAGGTCTTCGACCAGTGGCAGGAGGCTGCTGGCGGACGTATCGTTAAGAGCGCCATGGCGGCCGAGCGCGACGGTGCCGCTGCTTATGCGGCTGCTCTGAACGCCAAGGGCGTGGTGACCAGCATCGGTCACTCCGACGCCACCTACGATGAGTGCATCGCCGCCATCAACGCCGGTGCCAGCTGCTTTACGCATACCTATAACGGCCAGCGCGGGCTGCATCACCGTGAGCCCGGTGTCGTGGGTGCTGCCATGTCCACGCCCGAGACCTACGCTGAGATCATCTGTGACGGCAAGCACGTAAACCCTGCCGCCATCAAGGCGCTGCTGCAGGCAAAGGGCTGGCAGCACACAGTACTCATCACCGACTGCCTGGGCTGCGGCGGCATGCCCGAGGGCAGCTACACCAGCGGCGGCATGGACGTCATCATGAAGGACAACCTGTGCTGGCTCGCCGACGGCAAGAGCATTGCCGGCTCGGTGCTCACGCTTGCCCAGGGCGTCAAGAACATCGTCGACTGGGGCATCGCCAGCGCCGATATCGCCATTCGCATGGCAACCGAGGTGCCGGCTCGCTCTGCGCACATCGAGGATAAGTGCGGCAGCATCATGCCGGGTCGCGACGCCGACTTTGTCGTGTTCGACCACGAGCTCACCCTCGTCGAGACGTATGTTGGCGGCCAGAGCGTCGGCAACGCCTTTACCGAGTAACGATAGAAAAAGACGGCGGGCCCGAATCTGCTCGGACCCGCCGTATGGGTTAAACGCTCAAAAGCACCTTCACAGTTACAGCTTGTTAGCGATCTTCTTTGCCGTGCGCTTAACGCCGGCCACCAGGCCTCCTGCAGGATGCTCCTTCTCGTAGGCTAGGCGCTTCTCGCGCTTGGCGTACTCTTCGACGATGATGTCGCCATACTCGTCTTCGATCTTGTCGAAGAAGTCGACGGCACCCTTAATTTCCTCAGCGGTCGGGTGTCCCTTTTGGACACCGCCGGCGAGTTTGAACGGCCCCCACGTATCAAAGCCGGGGCAGCCGTAGACGCCCATAAAGATGGCCTGCCTCATGCGGCAGATGCCATCGATATCCTTGCCGTACCACTTGTTTTTGCCACCGTAGGTCATAAGGCCAAACACCTTGTCCTGCGGCTGCAGCACGTTAGTGAGCACGCGTGCCATGTCCTTGTCGATCTCGGAGTAATAGATGCCCGTGGCGACACCAATCAGATGGTATTCGTGCAGGTTGGGATACTCGTTTTTGCCGAGCGTTTTCACGTCGAGGGTATCGATTTCGGGGTGCGCCTCGACGATGGCGTCCACGAGCTTTTTCGTATTGCCGTGGTGGCGTGAGGCATAAAGGATGATGGTTCGCATAAGAAGGCCTTTCAGCTGTAATTGCATCAATGTCTGTATGGTACCCCGTTGCATGGCTGGGATACCGGACGCATCGATGAACGTGCGGGTTTGTCCTTTGGTCAGGGCCGAGACGGGTTCTTGCGAGCAAAAAGCAGTTGTTCGAAAGGATGGACAATGGAATACGCTCTCTCCAACGATTCGATTTCTATCAAGGTCTCCACGGCCGGCGGCTCGTTTACCTCGATTGAGGCTGGAGGTCGCGAGTACCTGTGGCAGGGTGATCCCGCCGTGTGGTCCGGCCAGGCACCGATTTGCTTCCCGATTTGCGGAGGCCTGCGTGATGGTAGCGCCATGACGTTTGCCGGGCATCATGTGAAGCTCGCTCGACACGGGTTTGCGCGCAAACAGGAGTGGAAGCTGCTGAGCCAGAGCGAGAACGAGCTAGCGATGTGCCTGGCTTCGGAGGATAACGCCGCGCTGCTGAGCGATTATCCGTACCCGTTTAAGCTTGTCGCTCGTTATGCGCTTGAGGGGGATACCGTGCGCGTCTCCTATGAGGTGACCAACGAGGGCACCGAGGACATGCCGTTCTTTATCGGTGGACACCCCGGCTTTAGGTGCCCGCTCGACGAGGGCGAGGCCTATACGGACTACGAGCTGCGCTTTGAGAAGGACGAGGCTGCGGAGCTCTGCACCGCCGTTCCTTCGACTGGCTTGATTGATGTGGCAAACCGCTCCAAGAACCCCATGGTGGGGAAGACGTTGCCCCTGTCGCACGAGCTCTTCGATTTTGCGGAGACCATCTTTGACGTACTCGAGAGTCGTCAGGTGACGCTTTCCAAAAAGGGCGAGGACAAGGGCGTTCGCTTGAGCTTTGAGGGCTTCCCGTATCTCATTGTGTGGAGTAAGCCTGAGGGCGATTTTGTGGCAGTTGAACCCTGGGGCGGCCTTTCGACCTGCTCCGATGAGGACGACGTGCTTGAGCACAAGCGCGGCTGCCTTATCGCCAAGCCCAAAGAAACCATCGTGCGCTCGTTCACGATTGAGATCCTGTAATTCCGTTTTGTCGACTCGTATCGCGAGGCACAAGGAGCCTGCGAGATAAGGAGCTAAAAATGATCCTCACCGTTACGATGAACCCGTCTGTCGATACGCGCTATCAGCTCGATGAGCTCGTCATCGACGACGTCAACCGTGTGACGCCCGAAAAGACCGCCGGCGGCAAGGGCCTTAACGTAGCCCGCGTCCTTGGTCAGCTGGGCGACGACGTTGTGGCAACCGGTCTGCTCGGCGGCCACATGGGCGCCTACATGGCTGAGCTCATGGATGCCAACGGCATTAAGAATGATTTTGTACCCATCAAGGGCGAGACTCGTATTTGCCTCAACATCCTCCACGCCGGCAACCAGACCGAGCTGCTCGAGAGCGGCCCGACGATTGCCCCCGAGGAGCTCGATGCCTTTACCGCCAAGTTCGCCGAGCTTGCGAGCAAGGCCGATGTCGTCACCATCTCGGGTTCGCTGCCCCGTGGTGTCGAGGCGGATTACTACGCCAAGATCACGGGCATTGCCGAGAACGCCGGCGCCAAGGTGCTGCTCGATACCTCGGGTGCTTCGCTCGAGGCCGCCCTTAAGTCCGAAATTAAGCCCGAGCTGGTCAAGCCTAACCTGACCGAGATCAACGGCCTTCTGGGCACGAGCTTTACCACCGACGATGTGGACGAGCTCCGCGCCGCGCTCGCCTCAGATGCCCGCTTCTCCGATATCCCCTGGGTCGTCGTGTCCATGGGCGCTGCCGGCTCCGTTGGCTTCCACAATGGCCGTGCGTTCCGCGCAAAGACGCCCGATATCCCTGCCGTTAACGCTACGGGCTCTGGTGACTCCACTATCGCTGGCTTCGCGCATGCCATTGCTGCTGGCGCGGACGACGAGACGGTGCTGCGTACCGCCAACACCTGCGGCAAGCTCAATGCCATGGATCCCATGACCGGCCATTTGGTCATGGACCGTTGGGACGAGGTCTACAACGGCGTTGTCGTGACCGAGCTGTAAAAGCCTGGGCGTCGGCCCCGGCATTGCTTGCTAGCTCATGTCGACGACAAGTGCGGTAGCATTATGCTGGGGCGCGACGCTGAGTTTGTCGTGTTCAATCCCGACCTTACCCTGGTCGAGGCGTATGTGGGTGGCAACAGCGTCGGTAACGCATTTACCGAGTAGTCGCCAAAGAAACGATCCGAGAGGGGATTTAGATGATTTACGGTGCATTGGGCGATATCGAGGAATACCGCGGAATGCTCAAGGGCCTCGACGTGCTGATTGATTGGCTCGAGGAAAACGATCCGGCGGAGCTCGAGGTCGGCAGCCATCCGATTCTGGGTGACAAGGTCTTTGCGAACGTCATGGCTCCCACGACGCGTCCCGAGACCGAGGCTCACTTTGAGACGCATCAGCGCTATCACGACCTGCAGATCGACGTCGAAGGTCGCGAGGCCTTTAAGGTTGCCACGGGCAGCCTGACGCTGGTCCAGGAGTTTGACGAGAAGGACGACTACGATCTGGTCGATTCCGACGCCTCGATCGCCGGCGATCTTGCTGACGACAAGTTTGCGCTGTTCGTTGCCGGCGAGCCTCACATGCCCACGCTCGAGTTCCAGGGCGATGGCGCGCAGCCGGTCAAGAAGATTTGCTTTAAGCTGCTTGCAGATGCTTACTGGGAGGAGTAGCGCGCTGCTCGGCTGAGCTGTTCGTGTTGCGAGCGTTATCCCTTGGGGGAGCTCGCTTGGGCCCCGCTGAACGCGGTTCCTTTGGGGATTGCGGTTGGCGGGGCTTTTGTTGAGTAGGAGAGTTTCCGGCGGCGTTGTGCTTGGATTGGCGGAAGCGCGCCCGAAATCAGCAACAAAAAAGCCGCCCGAAGGCGGCTATCTTGTGCAATGGAGCCAGCGACCGGGCTCGAACCGGTGACCCCCGCTTTACGAGAGCGGTGCTCTACCAACTGAGCTACGCTGGCGGCCATGTGATGGCGCAACTGAGGCGTCAACGGCTGTCTATGATACGGGACATCGCAAATCCGCGCAAGTGTTCTGACGGCTTTTCTCACTTTAAATGCACTAATATTGGAGACGCGATGTCTTGCTCTTACGGGTCTCAAACAGAATGGGGCAGCGATGACTCAACCCAAGATTCTTCTCGCACGCATCGACGACCGTTTCATTTACGGACAAGACGTTGAGCTGTGGAACGAAGCCGTGGGTTCCAACCTTGTCCTAATCGTCAACGATGAGATCGCGGCAGATTCGCGCCAATGGGCACCCATGAGGGTGGCGGCGCCAGAAGGCGTTTGGACGCGGTTTTTCTCGGTGCAAAGGACCATCGACGTCATTCATACCGCAACGCCTCGCCAATTGATTCTGATCATGGTGGCCTCACCCTCCGATGCGCTCGCGCTGGTTAAGGGCGGTGTGCCGATCACCAAGATCAGCATTGGTCATATGCAGGCAGGGGAGGGCAAGCGTCCCGCAACGCCCGCAGTTGCCGTAGACGACACAGACGTCGCTGTTCTCAGAGAGCTGCAAAAGCTCGGCATAGAACTAGAAATCCGCTATCTCCCCAGTTCCGCCCCCGACCCCATCGGCAATCTGTTCAACTGATCCCTTGGGGACGGAGGAAAACGGATCATTTTGCCTTCGTAGGGGATCTGTGTGGCGCTGTCCGCCAAAACTATGCCGGTTTACTACGATGAATTGCTTATCGCCGAGCATGCCAAATTTGCAGAGAATAAAACCGCAGGTAGACGAGTTGCTAATTTTTTATAAACCAGCGCGTGGTCGGACATAGTGGGTTCATCGTAGTAATTCGGCATAGTTTTGTTATGTCACCAATTCGGTGGCATCGAAAAGAAGGATTTAGGCATGAAGCAGCGCCCGTCGGCGGTGGTGCCGGCGGGCGTTGCTGTGCGAGATGTCGCGTTGTGGGCCTAGTGCCTCATAAAGTGGTATTCGATCATATTGCTGTAGGGGTGACCCGGACCCACAATGCCCTGCGGGAACAGCGGCTGGTGCGGCGTGTCGGGGTACATCTCGGCCTCGAGGGCAAAGCCGGCGCCCCAGCCATAGTTGGCATCGTCCTTGGCGTGCTCGTCGCCCAGCCAGTTGCCGGTGTAGAGTTGCACGCCCGGGGCGGTGGTGTAGTAGTCCAGCTCACGACCGGTCCACATCTCCTCGACATGTAGGGCGCGACGCAGGTTGCGGCCGTACTGATAGCCATCGATGCACAGGCAGTGATCGTAGCCACGGGCCTGCTTAATCTGCGGGTCGTCGGCCTCCATGCCGGGTGCGACGGGGCGCAGCTCGCGAAAGTCAAACGGTGTTCCCTCGACCGGAGCGATTTCGCCGGTGGGGATGTTCTGCTCGTTAATGGGCAAGTAGTGGGCAGCGTTGGCGATAAAGAAGTGCTCACAGTCCATGCCGGCGTTATGGCCGGCAAGGTTAAAGTACGTGTGGTTGGTCATGGACACGTAGGTGGCGCGGTCGCTCTCGCAACCATACTCGATGCGGAAGACTCCGGTGCGCGTAACGGTAAACACAGCCGTAAAGATTCGGTTGCCGGGCAGGCCCAGCTCGCCATCCTCAAGCGAGGTGGTCATGCGAACAGCGTTGTGGACCTCGTCGAGCTCAACATCCCACACGCGCTTATGCAGACCGTGCTCAAGATCGCTGTGCAGGTTGTTGGCGCCCTCGTTGGCGGGCATATGCCAGTCTGTGCCGTCGATGGTGATCGTGGCGCCCGCGGTGCGGTTTGCCACGGGGCCGATGGTCGCACCAAAGCAGGCGGGGTTGTCAAAGTAATCCTCGAGCTTATCAAAGCCCAGCACCACATCGCGTACGTTGCCGGGAATGTCGGGCACATCGATGCCCAGCACGGTGGCGCCATAGTCCATAATACGAACGCAGATCTCAGGCCCGTTGAGGGTGTAGCGATGAACGGGGGTACCGCACGGCGCGGTGCCGAAAAGCTCGGAAGTGATCATTTGGTTCCTAACATCGAGGTATTTCCGACAAACTGTAGCGCGAACAGGCGAGATTATCACTACACCCCACTAAAGCTGGGGGTATTTTTCTCAAAAAAGTGATGATTGGAGCTGTTCGGGCGTTCATTTTTGACGCGTACGAGTCTGATATAATTTGTTCGTTACTGTTTGAATGATATGCGCGCAAAGAACGGCGAGGATTCATCGTGATTAAGGCAGAGCGACAGGATAAGGTTCGTCAGCTGCTCGAGGAGCAGGGCACGGTCTCGGTCAAAGAGATTTCGGATGCGCTGGGCGTTTCGGACATGACGATTCGCCGCGACCTCGAAGAACTTGCGAGCCTGGGCGAGATCGAGCGCGTGCACGGCGGAGCCCGCAGCGCGCAGGGCCGTCCCCACGCTATGTTGCGCCATGAGTATTCGCACAGTGAAAAGCGCACCAAGCATGCCGAGGAAAAGCTACAGATTGCGCGCCGTGCTGTGGAGCTTATCGAGGAGGGCTCGACCATCTTTTTGGGCACGGGCACCACGGTTGAGCAGATGGCCTCGATGCTGCCGACGTTTCGCCTGCGTATTGTGACCAATTCGCTTTCGGTATTCAACCTGCTCGAGGAGCGCGAGGACTGCGAGCTGTGCCTCGTGGGCGGTATGTACCGCCGCCGCACCGCCGCTTTTGTGGGACCAACGGCCGAGGATACCCTGCGCGCGCTGGGCATCGATGCGGCGTTTATCGGCGCCAACGGCATCTTGGACGGTGACGTGTCTACGTCCAACATGGACGAGGGCCGTATCCAGCAGCTCGCTTTTAGCAAGGCAGACTCGCGCTATCTGATCGCCGACTCCAGCAAGATCGGCAAACGCGACTTCTACACCTTCTGCCGCCTGGACAGCTTGGACGCCGTGGTGTGCGAGCCGGGCATCGCCGCCGAGAATCGCGCCGCCATCGAGGAACACACGCAGGTCATCTGCTAGCTTAGGTATTACAGATCTAGATATTTCGAACCGGGTGCCCCCGTTCATCTCAATCTGTAACAATTGGGGCCGAAAATCCCTGCTAGATGTTACAAATCGAGACAAACGGCCTGCTCGGGTCGAGCCAAAACAAAAAAGCCGCATGCGAACCCGTGGAGGGATTCACATGCGGCCGACAGGGGGTACGCGGCTTGAATTAGGCCATGAGCATGCCGGTCTCCGCGACGTTCTTGTACCAGTACGCGCTCGCCTTGGGATAGCGCTTCTGGGTCTCAAAGTCGATGTAGAACAGGCCGTAGCGCTTGTTATAGCCGTTGGTCCAGGAGAACTGGTCCTGCAGCGACCACACAAAGTAGCCGTCGACGTTCACGCCGCCGTCGATTGCCTTGAGGATCCATGCGAGATGCTGACGCATATAGTCGATGCGAGGGGCATCGTCGATAAAGCCGTCCTCAAAGTCGTCCTTATAGCCCATGCCGTTCTCGGTGATGTAGATCTTCTTGTAGTTGGGGTAATCGTTCTTAATGCGGAGCAGCAGGTCGTAGAGGCCCTCGGGATAGATAATCCAGTCCCAATCGGTGGTGGGTACGCCTTCGCGCACGCATGACTCGCCCACGCCCTTGAGGAACCAGCGCGAGGAGCCCTTGTCGCCGGTGCCATTGTGGTTGATGTCGTTTTCGCCCTCGGCGGCACGCAGGAACTGGCACTTGTAGGTGTTGACACCCAGGCAATCGTTGTAGGGGAGCGCGGCGGTCAGCGCGGCGATGTCCTCGTCGCGGACGTCGAGCTCGCCGCCGGCGATATGGGCCAGCTTGGTCGCAGCCTCCATGGTGTCGGCTGCATAGTGGCCGCGGAAGGTGGCGTCGAGTACCCAGCGGTTGTTGATGACGTCGGCCATGCGGGCTGCCTCGCAGTCGGCGGCGTTGTTGGGGTCGAGGGGATACTTGGGCTCCAGGTTCTGAACAATGCCGATCTCGCCCTCAAAGCCGCCCTCATGGAAGGCGACGACAGCCTTGGCGTGGGCCACCATCATGTTGTGCATGAGCTGGAAGGCCTTGTCCAGGCGGTATTTCTCGCCGTGCGGCCAGTTGCCAACGATAAAGCTGCCCTCGGCGGTTGCGGGAATCTCGTTAAAGGTAAACCAGTGCTTGACCTCGGTGAACTCGGCAAAGCAGAACTTGGCGTACTCGACGAAGGCGTCGATTGTCGTGCGCGTCAGGAAGCCCTCGCCGCCGTCCTGGTAGAAGGCCTCGGGCGTATCGAAGTGATCGAGCGTGACATAGGGGATAACGCCGGCTTTGTTGCAGGTGGCGAAAAGCTCGTGATAGAAAGCGACGCCCTCGGGGTTAATCTCGCCGGTGCCGTTGGGGAAGATGCGGCTCCAAGCGATGGAGACGCGAATACCGTTGATGCCGAAGCGCTGGCACAGGTCGATATCGACCGGATATTTGTTGTAGAAGTCGCTTGCAGGATCGGGGGAGAAGCGACCCTGAGCAGCCAGGAAATCGTCCCAGGGCACTTTGCCCTTGCCGTGCGTGCGCGTCTCGCCCTCAACCTGGTAAGCGGCGGTGGCGCCGCCAAACACAAAGCCGTCGGGGAACTGCATGGGGTTGGTCATGAGTCATCCTTTCTGTGGGATATGAATAGGGAGAGGTGCCCAAACTGGGGGTCCGGGCACCAACAGAGGGAGGAACTAGTCGAGGTTCTCGCGGAGCCACTTGATGGCGCCGGCGGGGTCGCGAGTAAGGTCGATATATTCCTTACCGCGCGGGGCGAGCAGCTTGATGCCCAGACGATCGGTGTCGGCCTTCATGTCGTTGTAGTAGCTACGAACCTGCGGGGCAAGCACGATAACGTCGTACTGATCCATGATGGCAGTGTGCTGGCCATAAGCTCCGGCAGAGGAAGCGATGTTCTCTCCGGTCTGCGCGGCACCTTCCTTGATGGCGTTGGCAAGCATGGCAGAGGTGCCGGCGCCGGCGCACAGGACGAGGACCTTCAGACCGTCGACATCCTTCTTGGCGGATGCGTCGGCGGCGGGCTCGGGCTGATCGGCGACAGGCTTGCTGTCGGCGGCAGCGGCGGTCGGCTCGACGGAAGCGGTAGCCTGCTCGACAGCGGGCGCAGAGGCGTCGGCGGCGATGGCAGCGGCACCATCGGACTCGAGACCCAGCTCGGCGGCGCGCTCGGCCTCCTGGTCGCAGAGCAGCTTATCGTATGCCTTCAAGAACGGCAGGTAGATGATGGCGTCCAGCAAGATGATGATCGCGACAAATACCAGAGCGATAAGCTGGAAGTTCGTGGTGATGAAGATGCCGATGGGGGCAGGGGTAGCCCAAGGCACCACGAAGGAGAAGCCGTTCATGCCCACGTTATCGATAAAGAACTTGGCAACACTCACGTTGACGCAGCCGGCGGCAACAAAGGGGATGAGCATGTAGGGGTTAAGGATCATCGGGGCGCCAAAGAGCAGCGGTTCGTTGACGGCGAAGGCAACAGGAACAATCGAGGCCTTACCGACGGCTTTGAGCTGCTTGGACTTCATAAAGAGAATCAGCAGAAGCGGCACGATGAACGTGGCGCCGGTGCCGCCGAACTCACCCACGAGCGACATGTTAAAGGTGAGGGAGTGGGCGGGGTGGCCACCTGCCAGCAGAACCTGCAGGTTCTCGGCCTGGTTGGCAAGACGGATGGGGTCGATGCCCGGCTGGACGATCGAGGGGCCGTGGACGCCGATGAACCAGAAGAACGCGGTGGCTGCCTGGATAAGGATAAGGCCAGGATAGGTTTCTGCAGCGGTAAAGAGCGGGGAGAGCAGTTTGATAAGCAGCTCGGAGAACGGAACGCCCATGAGGTTGCGCACGATGACATCGATGATGCCGCAGATGATGACGGCGCCGCCAAAGGGGATGATGTCGCGGAAGTTCTGAGCGATGGCGCCCGGGACCTCCTTGGGCAGCTTGATGGTCAGATCGCGCGAGACGCAGAACTTATAGACCCACACGGTAATGAACGCGGCGATATAGGCCGAGAACAGACCGCGCGTACCCATGCTGGTGCAATCGAAGACCGAAAGTTCGGAGCCGTTGAACTTGGTGGTGAACTGCGTGACTGCGAGCAGCAGCATGCTGCACTGGGCGGCCACCATGGTGGAACCGTCGTTGAGCACTTTGCCGGCGGGCATGCGACGGTTCATGGAAGCCGTAAAGTTCTTGGCAGTGGTGCCAGCAACCATGATGCCCATAACGCCCATGGTGAAGTTGTACAGCTTGTTGCACCAGTCGATAAGCGGCTGGGGCAGCGTGATGCCGACTACGCCGGGAAGGGTGGCGATCAGCAGGAAGATCGAAGAGGTGAGGACGATGGGCATGCACCCAAGGAATCCGTCCTTAATGGCCTGGAGGTAGACGTTCCTCGAGATCTTCTCAAAGAACGGTTGATGCTTTTCGAGCATCTTTACGATGGCGTCCATAGAGCTCCTTTGCTACTTAATGCGCGACGCATGTGGATGGAACTGGTCGTCGATGGATGGTCAGGACTGCCCGGAAACCTTCCTGCTTAAGGAAGGCATTGCCAAATGACAACGTTGTCATTTCGTTAATGACAACGTAAGACATTTTTGGAAGAGCAACAAGGATTTACGGGTGAACGGTCGATATTGTCCGATAAACGGCTGATTTGTCAGTCGGGCAGGTAGTGTATGCTAGAACACAAAAAACAAGCGATGCAAAACCGACTGGAGAAGCAGTGGCAACGATGGACAAGAAAAACGTCTCGATGAACGATGTGGCGATTGCCGCAGGTGTTTCTCTCAAGACGGTGTCGCGTGTGATCAACGAGCCCGATAGCGTGCGAGAGTCGACACGCGATAAAGTCCATTCCGCAATGGAGGCGCTCGGGTTTCGAACCAACTTTGCCGCGCGTTCGCTCAAGTTGGGCCGTTACGGGTGCATCGGCGTGGTGATGTTTCACTTGTCGGGCGGCGCCGTGGACATGATTGACGGTATCGCCGATGCCGCCGAAGAACGCGGCTTTGCGCTCACGATGATCAAAAAGCGGGCAGGGGAGAAGATGACCCTTGCCGACGCAGCGCGCAGGATGTCGCAGCTGCCTGTTGATGGCATGATCTTCAATCTGCGCCAGATGGTCGATGACTTTGATACCTTTGAGGCGCCGAAAGACCTCAAGACGGTGATTATCACACCGATGGAACATCCTACCTGCTCTACCGTCAGTGACGACCAAGAGGGCGGCGCGCGTATGGCGTGCGAGTACTTTTTGGACCACGGTCACAAGAACGTGTACTTCGTTTCGGGTAAGAAAGAGTCGCTGTCGAGCCAGTGCCGTATGAAAGGTTGGCGTGCGGCACTCGAGGCACGTGGCATTGAGCCGTCCGAGCCTCTGCAAGGCGATTGGAATGCGGATAGTGGCTATGCCGCGGGCCTTGTGCTTGCCGATAAACCCGATTGCACGGCGATCCTCGCTGCTAACGACTGCATGGCAAACGGTGTGATGATGGCTCTACGTGACAAAGGGCTCAGTGTGCCCGACGACGTGTCCGTGATCGGCTTCGACGATGAGCTCTACAAGACGATTCCCAACTCGATTCTGACGTCGGTGAAGTTTCGCCACCGCGAGCTGGGCATCCGTGCGCTTAACGAGGTCGTTGCGGGTTTGGAAGCCCCGAGCTCCAGAAGTCGTACGCTTGTCTCGGGCGTGTTGGTCGAGCGTGCGAGCGTGCGGGATTTGCGGGCGTAGGCGTGCTCGGCTCGTTCATCTCAACCTGTAACAGGTAGGGCCGAAAATCTCAGCTAGATGTTACAGATTGAGATATCTCTGCTCGGGCGTTCTGTTTGTCTCGATCTGTAACAGCTTGGAGCGAAAAACTCAGCTAGATGTTACAGATTGAGACAAACGTGCGGTACGGTCTGCCCAAAAAAGGCCGGGGGCGGCGCGTCGTGTGACGTGCCGCCCCCGGCTGAGAAATGGGGACAGGTTATGTGAGCGGGGCAATTCCGCTGGTCGCAAGCCGCTAGTCCAGACGACGGGTCTGCGCTACGTGCTTATACCAGTAGGCGCTTGCCTTGGGCGTGCGCTTCTGGGTTTCAAAGTCAACGTAGAAGAAGCCATAACGCTTGTTGTAGCCATTGGTCCAGGAGAACTGATCCTGCAGGCTCCACAGGAAGTAACCGCCCACGTTGACACCCACCTCCATGGCCTTGAGCAGCCAGCGCAGGTGCTGCTCGATGTAGTCGATGCGCGGCTGGTCGTCCACAAAACCGTCCTTGCAGGGGTCCTTGTAGCCCATGCCGTTCTCGGTGATGAAAATCTGCTTGTAGTTGGGGTAGCGCTGCTTAATGTAGACGAGCAGGTCGAACAGGCCCTCGGGATAGATGATCCAGTCCCAGTCGGTGGTGGGGATGCCGGGCTTGTTTACGTGCTCGCCAATACCCTTAACGCGCCAGCGGCCGGTGCCCTTCTCGCCCGTACCGTTGTGGTGCAGGTCGTTCTCGCCATCGTAAGCCTTGAGGAAGCGACACTGGTAGTTGTTAACGCCCAAGTAGTCGTTGTAGAGCGCGGCCTCGCGCATGATTTTCAGATCCTCGTCCGGGATCTCGATGGTGCCGCCCGAGACGGTAGCCAGGCGGTTGGCGCACTCGAGGGTGTCGGGAGCATAGTCGCCGCGGAAGGTGGCGTCGAGCAAGAACTGGTTCTGCAGCACGTGCTCGTTATTGGCGGCTTTGATGTCGGCGGGGTCGTTCTCGTTGAGCGGATACTTAAACTCCAACGACTGGATGACGCCGATCTTGCCCTTAAAGCCGCCGTTGTGGAAGGCCAGTACGGCCTTGGCGTGGGCGAGCATCATGTTGTGCTCGCACTGGAAGGCCTCGGCAAGATGCGCCTTGACGCCACCGGGGAAGGTGCCCTCGATGTAGGTGTTGGAGGCGTTCGCCCAGATCTCGTTAAAGGTGAACCAGTAGGTCACCTGGTCGGCGTACTCCTTAAAGCAGAAGGTGGCAAAGTCCACAAATGCGTCGATGGTCTCGCGGTTGAGGAAGTCGCCCTTCTCAAAGAGGGGCAGCGGCGTGTCAAAGTGATGCAGCGTGACGAACGGCTCAACATGGTGCTTATGGCATTCGGCGAAGAGGTCGTGGTAGAACTGGACGCCCTCGGGGTTGATCTCGCCGGTGCCGTTGGGGAAGATGCGGCTCCAGGCGATGGAGAGGCGGATGCCGTTGATGCCAAACTCCTCGCACAGTTCCAGGTCGACGGGGTACTGGTTGTAGAAGTCCGAAGCGGGATCGGGGGAAAAGCGCCCCTGGGCCTCCAGGAAGTCGTCCCAGGCAACCTTGCCCTTACCGTGAGTGCGGGTCTCGCCCTCTACCTGGTAGGCAGCAGTGGCGCCGCCAAAGACAAAGTCCTCGGGAAACTGCGCAGGCGGGTTAGTGACGCTAGCAGGGTTAACGGACATGATGATCCAATCGTCTAAATTGAAGGGCCAGCCGGTCTTGGATGGTCGGCTGGCCCTGAGCGTTACTTACTTCGAGAGTTGCTCGCTTACGAAGGCGAGAGACTTGTCGCCGTTCTGGGAGAGCTCGATGTACTGCTTGCCACGGCAGGCGACGCACTTGTTGCCCACGCGCTCGCAGTCCTTCTGAAGGTCGGCCAGGTAGCTTGCGGCCTGCGGGGCCAGGACGACCAGGTCAAAGTCGGGGAGCATGTCAACGTGGTTGCCATAGGCCTCGGCAGCGGTCTCGAGGTTAATACCGCGCTCCCTGGCAGCCTTGGCCAGCGCGTTGGCGAGCAGGCCCGAGGTACCGCCGCCCTGGCAGAGTACGAGCACGCGCCTGCCGTTGAGGTCGCTGGCGGTCGCAGCCTCGGTGGCGGGCGCTGCGGAAGCGGCGGGGGCGTCGGCCTTCACGGCCTCGGCAGCAGCGCCGGCGGCAACGCTCTTGGCGTCAGCCTTGCCCTGGAAGGCGTCGTTGAGCTTGGCGGCCTTCTCAGCGTTCTTGGCGGCGAGCTCCTCCTGGGAGATCTCGGCCTCCTCGGTGCACTTCTGGGCGTCATAGGCACGGAAGAACGGGTAGTACAGGGCAAAGTCGACAACCAGGATAAGGGCGAGCATCACAAAGGCGAGCGGCTGGAAGCCCAGGCCCATGATGGTGCCGATGGGGCCGGGGACGGTCCAGGGCAGGGTGTACATAAAGCCGTTCATGCCCAAGAAGTCGATAAAGATCTTGAGGATCCAGATGTTGGCGATCGGGGCAAAGACAAACGGGACAAAGAAGACGGGGTTGAGCACGATGGGCGCGGCGAACAGCAGCGGCTCGTTGACAGCGAAGCAGACGGGAACGATGGCGGCCTTACCGACGGCGCGCATCTCCTGGGACTTGGCCAGGAAGCAGAACATAAAGACCAGGACAAGCGTGGCGCCGGTGCCGCCCATGCAGACGACGAAGTACTGGGCACCCTGGGTCAGGACAGCGGAAGCGTGCTGGCCGGCCTGGAACGCAGCCAGGTTGTCGGTCATGTTGGCAACGAGGGCGGCGGCGATGGCGGGCTCGACGATCGAGGGACCGTGGACGCCGACGAACCAGAACAGGCTCATGGCGCCGTAGATCACAGCGAGACCGATATAGCCGTCGGCAGCGGTGAACAGGGGCTGGAACACCTGGATGACGCCCTGGGCAAAGCAGAAGCCAAAGGCAGCGCGGAAGACGATGTCAAAGACCCAAAAGACGGTGATGCAGACGGAGAAGGGGATGATGTCCTTAAAGGTCTGCGAGATGTTGGGCGGAACCTGCTCGGGCATCTTGACGGTGATGTTGCGCTTAATGAAGAACTTGTAGATGATGCCGGTCACAAACGCAGCGATAAAGGCGGTCAGCAGGCCTTTGGAACCAAGGTAGGTGGTGTTGAAGCCGCTGGCAGCGTCCGTGGCGATCGTGTCGCTCGAAAGGAGCAAGAAGCCGATGATGGCCGCGCACATGCACGAGATGAAGTTGATCTGGTTGTTCTTGGGCAGATCGCGGTTCTGAGCGTCGGCGAAGTGCTTGGCCGTGGTGGCAGCGCAGGCGATGGCCAGGATACCCATGGAGTAGTTGTAGCACTTCCACAGGGCGTTGTTGATGTCATCGGGCCAGTAGAAACCCCAGATGTTGGGGACCGAGGCTACCAGGCAGAAGATGGACGAGAAGATGATGATGGGGATGACGGAGATAAAGCCGTCGCGAATCGCCTTGAGGTACTTGTTGCGGGCGATCGCGTTGAAAAAGGGCTGGCCCTTTTCGATGATGGCGATAAGTTGCTCCATGCAATGCTCCTAAGAGTCGGTGGGTTAACAACGATGGTAGCTTTTGGCGTTCGGTTGCCAAAATGTTGACGTTGCCATTTTGTGACACAAAATAAGACGCGAACCGATGGTCCCTGTGCCTGCGAACCGTCGATTCCTTGCGCGTAAACGTTTGAGCCGCCCGGTGGCTCTGTGTTTGCACAATGGCAACGTTAACATTTGGGCGACAAAAGCCGTTCGGGGAAGCAAAAATGTCGGTGAACGGTAGGTTTTGGGTGGTGAGCGTATGGTGGGGGAGGCGTTGGATATACTTGAAGACGTTTCATTTGACTGCGCAGGATGCCACCAATGGCATCGTTGACATAGAAAGATCGACCTATGGCCGCTGTTAAAAAATCGGTATCCGTTAAGGATGTGGCGCGTCTCGCGGGCGTCTCGGAGCAGACAGTCTCGCGCACCGTCCACGATTCGCCCAGCGTACGCCCTGAGACCAAGGAGCGCGTGCGTGCCGCCATGCGCGAGCTGGGGTATCGCCCCAATTTTGCCGGTCGATCGCTGCGCCGTGGCAAGTTTAAGACCGTCGGCGTCGCCATGTTCAACATTACCGGTACCGGCAACCTCGACCGTATGGAGGGCTTTGCCGCCGCCGCCGATAAGCACGGCTACGCCATCACCCTCACTAAAGTAGATGGACATCCCTATACCCTCGAGAGCGCATCGTCGCGCATGAGCGCGCTGCCGGTAGACGGCGTGGTCGTGATCATGAATCGCATGCCGGCGGACTTTGGCACCTTCGAGCCGCTGCCCGGTATGCAGACGGTGCTCGTTACGATGTTGGAGCACCCGCTGTGCTCTACGGTCGATAACGACCAGTTCGATTGCTCGCGCCAGGTGGTCGAGTACTTGCTGGGGCAGGGGCACAAGACCGTGCACTTTATCTCGTGCCCCGAGCGCTCGCTTTCGGGCATGCAGCGCGAGGAAGGCTGGCGCGAGACATTGCGCGCACATGGTATTGAGCTGCCGCGACTCATCCGTGGCGATTGGACGGCGCAGAGCGGATATGCCGCAGGCCAGGCTCTGGCGGACGATCCGACCTGTACTGCCATTTATGCTTCTAACGACGCCATGGCCTACGGCTGCATTCGCGGGCTCGAATCGCGCGGAAGGCGCGTGCCCGAGGACGTGAGCGTGGCGGGTGTTGATGATAGCCTGGGCGACATCGTGCCCGACCGTCGCCTGACCACGGTGCGCTTTGACAACAAGCGCGTCGGCATGTGGGCGGTCGACAAGATTGCCGGCGCCGAGGGGGGTGCGTCTGGCGTGGAGCACATGCTGATCCCCGGCATGCTCGTAGAGGGTGATACGGTGCGCGATGTACGCTAGGGTGTGGACCTGTTTGGGTTGCCACTAATTGTGTTCGATATTGTTCGCATTGGTTTAAAAACCGTTCACGGGCGAAAATCGACCGTTCATAGCTCGAAATTGCGTTTTGCATTGTTCTGTTTTGTTTGAATGTTAATGTTTCTGTCATACACAACGCAGCGCGTATGCCCGGACGCGATGCTCTCCATTGGTTCATATGTGAAAGGAACGCAATATGGCAACCAAAGAAGAAATCTCGATGGTTGGATTCGAGATCGTCGCATACGCGGGTGACGCCCAGACTGATCTGCTTGCAGCGCTCGATGCTGCTCGCGAGGGTGATTTTGAGAAGGCCGAACAGCTGCACAAGGATGCGAGCGATGCACTCATTGGCGCCCACGACACGCAGACCAAGCTGCTTTCGCAGGAGGCCGGCGGCGGCGAGATGGAGATGACCTTCATCATGGCCCACGCTCAGGACACCCTCATGACCACCATGATCTTGGAGAAGCAGACCCGCTTTACCATCGATGCCTACAAGCGCATCGCTGAGCTCGAGGCCAAGCTCGCCTAACGAGCTCTCACAACCAAGTCCCCTTCCAAAAGCTCTGCCGCTACCCGCGGCAGGGCTTTTTCTGCACTCCTCCAAGTTGCGGTGAAATAGGGACTGAATAGGGACCGGCGGGCGCAAAACAATCCCTATTCCACCGCAACTCATCCCGAAATAGTCATTGGGGACAGTCTTGGTGCCCGTTCGTCTTGCCGTTCGGTTTTTCGATGGGTGGGTATACTTTCCACCGCAATACAGGCCGGAATGAGGAGGTATCCAAATGCCGGACAACGGATCAATTCAAAAAAGAGACGCGTATGAGATGGCTCATGGGCGTCCTGTCCAGATAACCGAGCATACGACGGTAACCGAGCTGCAGCCCAGCCTGTCCGATGTCGTGTGCGCAAACAAAAAGCTGCAGATTGGCTTTATCGTTGCGCTCGTGGTGCTGGCGCTCCTTTCGGGCTTTGTCGCGCGCCCGCATTTTGCCGATACCAAGACTTGGGACTCCACCATCGAGGTCATCGATCAAAAGAAAGGTAACGTACTGGCGCTCACGACCTCGTGCGTGGCGCTATCTGCGGGCATTACCGCGCTGCCGGGTGATACGGGAACGCCGGTTGCCGAGCAGCTCGCGCAGCTTTCAGGCAACTTGGGCATCGTGCTTGCCGTGCTCTATCTCGAGAAATATCTGCTGACTATTTTGTGGTCGGTTGGCCTAGGCATCTTAATCCCGTTTGCGTTGGTGCTCTTTGCGGTGTCGCTTGGCATTCATGGGCGCTGGAGCACGAGCGCCGTCCTGCGCCGCGTGGCGACTCGCGTGCTGGTGGTTGCCATGATCGGCATGGCGTTGGTGCCTGCAAGCGTATGGGTGTCGCAAAAGGTCGACGAAACGTATCGAGTGAGCATCGAGGCAGCCGAGCAAAAGGCGGCCGACGCTGTGAGTGCGGCAGATAGCGACAGCTCCAAAGCAAGCAAGAAAAAGACCGAGTCCACAGAGTCCAAGAGCGTGCTTGAGCAGCTTGCCGACGGTGCCTCGGGTCTCGTCACGTCGGTGACCAGTGGCGCCAAGCAGATGACTGATGAAATTGTGCAGCAGGTGACCGATCTGATCGAAGGCGTCATCGTGATGATAGTGACCTCGTGCGTGATCCCATTGCTGGTGCTCGCGGCGTTTTTGTGGCTGGGGCACACGCTGCTGGGGATTGATATCTCCGGCCCGGCGAACTATTTGACGGGCCGCTTTCTGAGTGCTCCGTCCAAGCACGCCAAAAAGGGTGGGCAGTTCGAGTAACTTAAACAACTGTATATACCGAGGCATACCGCCGAAGGGCGGCCGAGATGCGTTCTCGGCCGCCCTTTTTGTTTGTTGAATACGTGGTAAGCCGGGCCTTCCCTGAGCCTAAACGGTCGCCAATCATCCGCGAACGGCATTTGTTCAAAAAAGAACAAAGATAAACAAATAGTTATTGCAGTAAATGTTCGAATATGTTCAAATAAACATGAACAGTGAAGAACCGCACATTCAGATGCCCGGACCTGAACGCGATTCAACACTTCCAAACAGAAACTACGCACCTGCGTATCTCTCAAGGAGGATGTCATGAGGGTTGTAATCGCTTCCGATGCCGACGGTATGTCGATGAAGGAGTCCATCAAGGAGATGCTCATCGCCGACGGTCACGAGGTCGTCGACTATTCCGAGACCCCTGCCGCGGACTTTGTCGATTCCGCGACCGCCGTTGCCAAGGACCTGCTGGAGCACAAGGATTCCCAGGGCTTCGCATTCGATAAGTACGGCGTCGGCTCCTATATGGCCGCCGTCAAGATCAAGGGCATGGTCGTCGCCAACATTTCCGACGAGCGTTCCGCTTACATGACCCGCGAGCACAACGGTTCGCGCATGGTCACCATGGGCCCGGGCGTTGTGGGCACCGAGGTCGCCAAGAAGATCGCCCGCGAGTTCCTGCGCGCCCAGTACGCCGGCGGCCGTCACCAGATCCGTGTCGACATGCTCAACAAGATGGCCTAACGAGAGCCACCGAGAACTCGAACTTCTACCTCAACTTGTGAATTCAGACGAAAGGACGTTCTGATGAAGAAGACCATCGCAATCGGTTGCGACCATATCGTTACGGACGAGAAGATCTATCTGGCCGACCGCCTGGAGCAGGCTGGCTACAAGGTGCTCGACTGTGGCACCTACAGCCACACCCGTACGCACTATCCCATCTACGGTAAGGCCGTGGGCGAGGCTGTTGCCAGCGGTAAGGCCGACTTTGGCGTGGCCCTGTGCGGCACCGGCATCGGCATCACCAACGCCGTCAACAAGGTTCCCGGCGCCCGCTGCGCCCTGGTCCGCGACATGACCTCTGCCCTGTATGCCCGTCGCGAGCTTAACGCCAACATCGTGGGCTTTGGCGGCAAGATTACCGGCGAGTTCCTGATGGCCGACATTATGCTTGCCTTCCTGGAGGAGCCCTACGAGAAGACCCCCGAGCACGATGCCCTGATTGCCAAGATCGACGCCTGCAACAAGGCCGACGCCGAGGCTCAGGCTGACCCGCACTTCTTTGACGAGTTCCTCGAGAAGTGGGACCGCGGCGAATACCATGACTAGCGGGTATCCGGCGTAATTTACTAGTCCGTTGACGGCTCGCGTTTCTGTGAGGGGGCGCGGGCCGGTTTTCTATCAGCCCTATTGACTTGGCGGGCTGGCGTACGAAAGGGAAGGCTCCTATGGAGTTTGTTCTTGATAACGGTTCTATTCGTGTGGCACTGAGCACGGCTGGCGGATCGTTCACTTCTATTGCGGCCAACGGTCGTGAGTATCTGTGGCAGGGCGATCCGGCGGTCTGGTCGGGCCAGGCACCCATTTGCTTCCCGATTTGCGGCGGCCTTCGTGACGGTCACGCAATGACCATGGGCGGCCGCGAGGTAAAGCTCGCCCGCCACGGATTTGCTCGCAAGCAGGAGTGGAAGCTCGAGGAGCAGAGCGACAACATGGTTGCGCTGAGCTTAAGCTCTGCCGACCATGCCGAACTGCTCGAGCAGTACCCGTATCCGTTTAAGATCGTTGCTCGTTACACGATCGATTCGGAAAAGGTGGCCGTGTCGTACGAGGTGACCAATGAGGGCACCGAGGATATGCCATTCTTTGTGGGTGGTCACCCCGGCTTTAAGTGCCCACTCGACGAGGGCGAGTCCTATGACGATTACGAGCTCCGTTTTGATCAGCGTGAGGCCGCCGAGCTCTGTACTGCCGTTCCCTCGACGGGCTTGATTGATGTTGAGCATCGCAGCAAGAACCCTATGATCGACCAGAACCTGCCGCTGACCCACGAACTCTTCGACTTCGCGGAGACCATCTTTGACGTGCTCGAGAGCCGCGTGGTTACGCTGACCAAGAAAACCGAGGACAAGGGCGTGCGCCTGACGTTCCCCGATATGCCATACCTGATTGTGTGGAGCAAGCCCGAGGCCGACTTTGTGGCTGTGGAACCGTGGGGTGGCCTGTCCACCTGTTCCGACGAGGACGATGTCCTGGAGCATAAGCGTGGCTGCCTGGTGGCCAAGCCGGGGGAGACTATCGCCCGCGGCTTTGGGATCGAGATCCTTTAACGAGCTATCGTATGTTTGGGGCAGCGCACATCGCGCCCCGGAAACAGGAGTTCAACATGATTCTGACCGTTACCATGAATCCGTCGATTGATACGCGCTACCAGCTCGACAAGCTGGTCATTGACGACGTTAACCGCGTGACGCCCGAAAAGACCGCTGGCGGCAAGGGCCTTAACGTGAGTCGCGTGCTGTTGCAGCTGGGCGACGACGTGCTCGCAACCGGTCTGCTCGGTGGCCACATGGGTGCCTATATGGCCGAGCTTATGGATGCCGACGGCGTCAAGAACGACTTTGTGCCCATTGCCGGTGAGACGCGCATTTGCCTGAATATTCTGCACGAGGGTAATCAGACCGAGCTGCTGGAGAGCGGCCCGCAGATCGCCCCGGCCGAGCTCGAGGCCTTTACGGCTAAGTTCGCCGAGCTTGCAGCGAAGGCGGACGTTGTGACGCTTTCGGGCTCGCTGCCGCGTGGCGTCGATGCCGGCTACTATGCCGAGCTCGTCAAGATCGCCGAGGAGGCGGGCGCTAAGGTGCTGCTCGACACCTCGGGTGCATCGCTGGAGGCCGCGCTGGAGTCCGACGCTAAGCCTGAGCTCGTAAAGCCCAACCTGACCGAGATTAACGGCCTGCTGGGTACGTCCTTTACGACCGATGATGTCGATGCCCTGCGCGAGGCGCTTGCCGCCGATGGCCGCTTTGCCGATATTCCCTGGGTTGTCGTTTCGATGGGCGCTGCCGGTTCGGTGGGCTTCCATGAGGGTCGCGCATTCCGCGCCAAGACGCCCGCGATTGCGGCTGTGAACGCGACGGGTTCCGGTGACTCGACCATCGCCGGCTTTGCGCATGCCATTGCTGCTGGTGCCGACGACGTCACGGTGCTCAAGACCGCCAATACCTGCGGCAAGCTCAACGCCATGGATCCCAAGACCGGCCACCTGGTCATGGATCGCTGGGACGAGATCTACAACAACGTTGTCGTGACTGAGCTTTAAGGTTACGCGGGTTTACCAACCCGCGTAACGGCTCGACGCTGCGCGGGCCGCATTTGGACAATCTGACGTTCAACTTCAAGGGCGCGACCAGAAGGTCAGCGCCCTTTCGTTTCGCGTCACCTTGTCTCAAATGCGGCCCGCTCGCTGTCGTTGCCAAAACATCGGCGTCGCCGTGGTTGTCACTTGGGATAGTCATTGGGGACGTTCTTTAATGACTGGTCGTTTAAGAACGTCCCCAATGGCTACACTCAAAAACGGCGCCCGTCGGCGATGTTGCCGGCGGGCGCCGTTGTCGCGTGGGCGGTTATGTCGTGTGGACTGCCGTTGAGCGTCCGGGTCTGTGCTCTACAGTGAGTCGATAAAGCGCTGCTGGGCGGCGCGGCCGGCTTCGTCCCACTTAAAGACGCCGGCGTTGTCGAGCACGTGGCCAAACACTACGCCGACTTCCTCGTGCAGGATGCCGATGGCGCTATCCGCCGTAAGCTCGTCGGCGCGGCGGGCATAGACGTCCTCGGCCCACGCGGCATGGCTGCGGCAAAGGTCGTCGCCCTCGAGAGCGCCGGCAAGGTCGTAGCTGGTATCGGCTTTGGCTGCCAGCAGGTGCTCGCGGACAGCGCCGAGCTCGGGAACCAGGCGCGGCGGAAGAATAGCCAGGCCCATGACCTCGATCAGGCCGATGTTCTCCTTCTTAATGTGGTGATACTCGGCATGCGGGTGGAAAACGCCCAGCGGATGCTCGTCGGTCGTGATATTGCAGCGAAGCGCCAGGTAGGCCTCGTAAATCTCGCCGCCGGCGTTGCCGCGGGAGTCGACGCGGCGGATGACGGGCGTCACGGTGTTGTGCGCCACGCCATCGGCTGTGCGTGCGATGACGCCCACCGACTCATCGGTCCACTCGCGCCAGGCGAGGATAATCTTCTCGGCGGCGTCGAGCAGCTGGGCGCGGTCGTGCGAGCGCAGGCGCAGCACCGAGAGCGGCCACTGCAGCACGGTGCCGCTGACCTGGTTAAAACCGGGCACGCTAAACTGCGAAACCTCGGTGGCATGCATCATGGGGAACTCGTGCGCGCCGCCCTGGAAGTGGTCGTGCGACAGAATCGAGCCGCCCACGATGGGCAGGTCGGCGTTGGAGCCAATAAAGTAGTGCGGGAACAGGTCCACAAAGTCGAGCAGGCAAGTCAGGCCCTTGCGGTCGACGTGCATCGGACGATGCTCGGAGCTCATGGCAATGCAGTGCTCGTTAAAGTAGGCGTACGGGCTGTACTGGAAGCCCCAGCGCTCGCCGTTGAGCTGGATGGGGATAATGCGCAGGTTTTGGCGAGCGGGGTGAGCGCCGCCGTCGGCTGCGGCGGAGCGTCCGGGATAGCCCTCGTTTTCGATGCAGAGCTGGCAGGCGGGATACTTCTCGCCCGTGTTCTTGGCGGCACCTGCCGCGGCGATATCGCGCGGATCCTTCTCGGGCTTGGACAGGTTGATGGTGATCTCAAGATCGCCCCAGTTGGTGGGGGTGCTCCATTTGATGTTGCGCGCGATGGCGGCGCGGCGCACGTAGCCGGCGTCGCAGCACAGGCCGTAGAACCAGTCGGTCGCGGCGCGGGGCTCGTTGACGCCCATACGTCCGTTGAACTCTTCGTTTACAACCGAAGGCCTCGGCATGAGCGCACCCATGATGCGCATGGCGATGCGGTCGCGGCCTGACGCCGTGTCCTCGGCGGCACCGTTGGTAACGGCGGCCTCGGAAAGCGCGGCAAGCGTGCCTTCAAGATCAAAGTCGGGCAGGGTATTGGGGTGCAAGAGCGAGAGTTTCTCAACCTGGAGCGCCCAGGCCATATCGAGCGCGGGACCCGTAGCGCCGATGCACTCCAAAATGGTGTTGTATGCCCAGATCCGGTCGTCCTGGCCGATCATCGATCGGTGGATGGCGTACTCGATCAGGTTCTGCGCGGTCTCTCGCACGTCAGTCATTACAGCCATGCCGCGTAAGCCCCCTTGTCAGAGATGGCGTAGTGACGGGCAGAGCCCTCGCCCAGCCAGCCGTTCATCTTGGCAATGAAGGTGTCGACCAGATCGAGCGGCACGAAGGCCTGGATGGTGCCACCAAAGCCGCCACCGTGGATACGGACGGCGCCGCGGCCGTCGAGCACGTGCTCGGCCAGCGCCAGGGCATACATGGAAGGCTGCTCGGAACCCAGCTTGGCAACAACATTCTGCAGGTACATGGCAGAGCTGGCGCCGGACTCGCGCGTCAGGACCAGGAACTGGTCAATGTCGCCAGCGTTCAGGGCTGCCCAGCGCTTGTTGACCAGGCCGTTCTCGTACCAGTAGTGAACGGCGCGCAGGCAGGCGCGGTCGCCCAGCTTGGCGCGCAGCTCGGGGAGCTTGGCGTCAAAGTCGGCAACGTTGACCTCGCACAGGCGTGCCTTGCCAAACTCGGCGGCGACGTCCTGCATCTCGCGCGGAACGGCGGCGTAGTCGTCGGTAGCCGCCACATGGTCGGCGCCAACCTTAACGAGCACGAGCGCATAGCCGTGATCCTCAAAGTTGAGCTCGAGCTTTTGGGTCTTAGGCTGGGCCTGGTCCTCAAAGTCCATGTAGGCAAGGCCGCCCAGGCACACAGCGGCCTGGTCCATCAGACCGCAGGGCTTGCCGTAGTAGTTGTTCTCGGTGCGCTGGCTCATCTGGGCGAGCGTGACGGGCTCAATGGCGGGCGCGCCCCAGAGTGCCTCCATGGCACGACCGTACGCGGCCTCGACGGCGGCAGAGCTGGAAAGGCCGCCGCCCGAGGGGACGGAGCAGGTAAAGGCAAAGTCGAAGCCCTGGGGCTCAACGCCCAGAGCGGCGATTTCGTGGGCCATACCGCGCACGAGGCTTGCGGACGTGCCCTTCTCGGACTCCTGGACATCCAGCGTGTCGAGCGTGATCTCAAACGTAGGATAGCCCTCGTCGGCTACGCGAACCTTGTTGGAATCGGTTGCCACGGCGATGCCGTCGACGGCGACATCGAGCGAGCCGGCGATAACGTGACCGCCCTCGTGATCGGTGTGGTTGCCGCTGATCTCGGAACGGCCGGGCGCGTGCACATAGAGCACCTGGCGATCGCCGATGGGGCCAAACTCCTCCTCAAACAGCTTGGTGAGCGTGGCGAGTGTCTTTTCGTCGGGGGTGGTCATGAGGGTCCTTTCCTTGGCGCATACTGACGAGTTTTCCGTCGTAGTGAGTACGTTAACAATCTGAAGCGGCATAAACTCAGCATCTACGATGCCGCACGTTACGGGCTATGTTAACGTACTCATAACACAACACTTATCACTTTTTGAGAATCTGGTAATCGGTAGAAATTCAGCCGTGAACGGTACTGCCGTATGGACTTATAAAGCAGAAGAGATGCAGATAGAAAAAGTAGAGTACGTTAACATGCGTCCGACGATAGCGGGCCTCGGCGCGGGATGTATTTCTGCCCGGGCCGGCATGCACGCTATTCAGATCTCTCAAGGGTGAAGGTGATCCTGTGGCAAGGCGCCCGTCCAACGATACCAGTTCGCGTCCGGTCTCCATGGCCGACGTCGCCCGCGCTGCTGGCGTTTCGCAGCAGACGGTTTCGCGCGTCGCCAACGGCTTGCCCAACGTTAACGAACAGACGCGCCAGCGCGTGCAGGCCGCTATGCAAGAGCTTGGCTTTCGTCCGAGTTATGCCGGTCGCTCGCTGCGCGACGGCCGTTACCATTCGGTCGGGCTGTGCGTCAACGATGTCACCAAGTTTGGCAACCTCTCAATGATCGACGGCATCGCCAGCGCAGCTCGCGAGCATAATTGCGCCATCACGCTGGTCGAGATGTCCAAGACCGAGGAGTTTTCGCTTGCCGAGGCCACGCGTCGTATGGCTGCGCTGCCCGTGGACGGCATCATTATCGGCATGAGCCGTATGGCGCCCGATTTTGAGACGTTTGATCCACTGCCGGGCATTGGCACGGTCATCGTTACCATGTATGCGCATCCGCGCGTGACCACAGTCGATTCCGATCATTACGGCTGCTCGCTGTTGCTTATGGACCATCTGTTTGAGCTGGGGCACGAGCAGATTCGCTATATTGGCGGCCCGTCCTTCTCGGTCGACGAGCAATTTCGTCGCGCCGGTTGGCAGGATGCGCTCGAGCGTAAACACATCGCGCCGGCAGAACCGCTCGAGGGCGACTGGTCTGCTAACAGCGGTTACGAGGCCGGCAGGTACCTGGCCGAGCATGACCGCGCCATGACGGCGATCTATGCGGCAAACGATCAGATGGCAAACGGGGCCATCGCCGCGCTGCGCGATAGTGGCCTGCGCGTGCCCGAGGATGTGAGCGTAGTGGGCGTCGACGATTCACTCGATGATTTTGTGGCGCACAACGAGCTCACGACCGTGCGATTCGATCTACATCAGCGCGGACGTGAGGTGTTTGAGCATGCGGTTCCCGAGGCGGGTACGGCGGGCAAAACTGTTGCCATTCGTATTCCCGGTCAGCTCATCGTTCGACATAGTACGGCGGCACCGCGCGCATAGTTTGTGCTGATAAACGGCGATTTATCGCATTTCAATAACAATCGGTAAGGATGCCGGCAGATAGCTGTTGGGATGCAGCCGAGTGCTATGATAGACGGGCTCTTTTGTCTATCTAGGAGGCTTTGCCTGATGGAGATCACCAAGGATATCCGCTACGTTGGCGTCGACGATCACGACATTGACCTGTTCGAGGGCCAGTACGATGTGTCCGAGAACGGTATGGCATACAACAGCTACGTTATCTTGGGCGAAAAGATTGCTGTCGCCGATTCAGTCGACGGCGGTTTTGTCGACGAGTGGCTCGGTAACATCGAAGCCGTGCTCGACGGTCGCACGCCCGATTACCTGGTCGTTCACCATATGGAGCCCGATCACTCCGCTGGCATCGCCGCCTTTATGGAGCGCTATCCCCAGGCCCAGATCGTGGCCAGCATGGGCGCTTTCCGCATGATGGTCAACTTCTTTGGCACCGATTTCCCCGAGCGCAAGATGGTCGTCAAAGAGGGCGATGTGCTCGACCTGGGCGGCCACAGCCTAACGTTTGTCGGCGCCCCCAACGTTCACTGGCCCGAGGTGCTGTTCTCCTACGAGGCCACCGACAAGGTGCTCTTTAGTGCCGACGGCTTTGGCAAGTTTGGCGCCAACGACATCGAGGACCCGGAAGGCTGGGCATGCGAGGCGCGCCGTTACTACTTTGGTATCGTGGGCAAGTTCGGCAAATTTGTGCAGGCCGTGCTCAAGAAGGCCGCGGATCTGGACATCCAGGTTATCTGTCCGCTCCATGGCCCCGTGCTGACCGAGAACCTGGGCTACTACCTTGACACCTACAACACCTGGTCGAGCTATCAGCCCGAGGACGAGGGCATCACCATTGCCTACGCGAGCGTCTACGGCCACCTGAAGGCTGCCGTCGAGGAGCTTGCATCTGCGCTCGAGGCTCGCGGCCAGAAGGTTTCCGTCTTTGACCTGGCTCGCGACGACATGGCCGAGGCCGTTGAGGATGCGTTCCGCTATGACCGTCTGGTGCTCGCCTCCATCACCTATCAGGGCGAGATCTTCCCGTTTATGAGCACCTTCATCCACACGCTCGCTGAGCATGCCTACCAGAATCGTACGGTGGCGCTCGTCGAGGCCGGTTCCTGGGCGCCCGCGGCTGCCAAGGTTATGACCAAGGAGCTCGAGGGTATGAAGGACATCACGCTGGCGCA
This sequence comes from Coriobacteriaceae bacterium, assembly GCA_905209215.1. Lineage (GTDB taxonomy): Bacteria > Actinomycetota > Coriobacteriia > Coriobacteriales > Coriobacteriaceae > Collinsella. Next base: position 92,865 of record CAJLRY010000009.1, read on the forward strand.
GAACAAGGTGACCGTGCTGGGCTCGCTCAACGACGCATCGCGCGCCCAGATCGAGGCCCTCGCTGACGAGCTTTCCAAGTAGCAATACGCTCACTTTTGACGCGCAAACCACCACAAAGGGGCACCTTTGTGGTGGTTTTTGTTTACGCGCTGGCGATGATGAGGTTTGGACGCTCGTTGTTGGCAATTTCGGCGATTGAGGTGGCGACGGCATGGTCGGGGTCGCGGTCCATCACGATGGTGTTGACATCGGTCAGTTCGGCAAAGCGGTACATGCCACGCCCGTTAACCTTGCTGGCGTCCATGAGGGCGACGCTTTGACGGGCGGCGCCGACCATAGCCGCTTTGGTCTCGGCCATCTGCGGAAAGTCGGTCGTAAAGCCGCAGTCGGGAACAAAAGCGCCGGGGCACATGATGGCCAGATCGGCATGGACCATTTGGAGCGCCTGCATAGTGAGCGGTCCATACAGATAACGATGGCCTTTGCGCAGCGCCCCGCCCAGCATGACGACATCGACCGAGGGCATGCTCTCGTCGATATAATCGGCGATGGTAATGTCGGCCGTGATGACGGTGATGCCGTCGCGCTGATCGAGGAGCCGGACAAACTCGAGAGCGGTGGTGCCGGAGTCGACGAGCAGGGTGTCACCATTGCCGACGAGTTCAATGGCGCTTTGTGCGATGGCCTGCTTGGCGGCGACATTGACGTTGATGCGGCGATCCTGGGTGGATACGGTCAGTCGCTTCTGGAGCGAAACAGCGCCACCATGCGTGCGGCGCAGCTTGCCGGACTCGGCGAGGGCGTCCAAGTCGGCGCGGGCCGTGACGGAGGACACGCCAAAGGTCTGGGCGATTTCTGCCACCTGCACGGAGGCGTTATGTTCGAGCATCTCCATGATGGCGGCGCGACGTTCGTCGGCAAAAGCTCGGGTTGTTGCATGGGCCATATCTGCTCCATCTTCGTCTGAAATTTGCAGGAATTGTGTTGAGTCTATTTTCGTTCATTTTCTTTTTAAGTAAGAAAACGCCTTTCGAATACTTATCTTTTCTATAAAAGAAAGACGATCAAGGCGCAAAACTCAATATCGAACACGCGCGCTCGGGTTTGATCTCTTCCGTTTGCTTTTCAAAAATGAAGGTTGAACCTTGCGCGATGACAATATCTCGCACGTGCAAAGCCGCTGAATTTCATACAATGAGCGCAGCAAAACGCAAGGTAAAACGCCTTGCGGACACGTACGCCCGATGTCCAGATGCGGGCGAGGGAGAGGAGCAAACGCTCATGGCACTTGTTACCACCGAAAAGATGCTCAAGGACGCTCAGGCCGGCCACTACGCCGTCGGCGCGTTCAACGTCGAGAACCTCGAGTTTGTTATGGCCGTTCTGGCCGCTGCCGAGGAGACCAAGTCCCCCGTCATCATGCAGACCACCCCGGGCACCATCAAGACCGCTGGTCTGGACTACTTCTACGGCATGGTCAAGGCTGCCGCCGAGCGCGCTTCCGTGCCCGTCGCTCTGCACCTCGATCACGGCGATGGCTATGACCGCTGCATGCAGGCTTTCCGCACCGGCTACACCTCTGTCATGATTGACGGCTCGCACGAGTCCTTCGAGGACAACATTGCCCTGACCAAGTCCGTCGCCGACGCTGGCCGCGCCATGGGCGTGCCCGTCGAGGCTGAGCTCGGCAAGGTCGGCGGCAAGGAGGACGACGGTCCCGCGGTTGAGGGCGAGAGCCCCTACACCGATCCGGCCGAGGCCAAGGAGTTCGTCGAGCGCACTGGTTGCACCTCGCTGGCCATTGGCGTTGGCACCAGCCACGGTGTGTACACGAGCGATCCGCACATCGAGCAGTCCGTGGTCAAGGCCATTCGCGACGCCGTCGACGTGCCGCTGGTCCTGCACGGCACCTCTGGTGTGCCCGATGAGCAGGTTGCCGAGGCCGTGAAGAACGGTATCTGCAAGGTTAACTACGCTACCGAGCTGCGTCAGGCCTATACCAAGGGCTTCATGGCCTACATGGCCGAGAACCCTGCCTGCTTCGATCCCAAGAAGCCGGCCAAGGAGGGCATGCGTGAGATCACCGAGCTGGTTAAGATCCGCATGACCAACCTCAACTCTGTGGGCAAAGCAGAGTAACAGCAAGGGTACTCCGACTCGCTACATATTCCGGGGAGGGACGAGGGCTTAGTTCCCCAATCGTCCTCGGGCATGCAAAAAGCCTCGCTGCGCACTTCGTGCGGCGAGGCTTTTTGCCCCCTGCGGAAAGATTGGTGAACTAAGCCCTCGTCCCTCCCAGGTTGACCTACTCGAGGTCGTCGCCCTTGTGGCGTTAGGTCTGAAAATAATAAGAAGCCTTCGCGCTGCGGAATGATTTTGGAAGCTAAGTACGGGACCCGCCCAAGCCGTCCTGCTCGATCGCCCTTGTGGTGTTGGGGCTGAAAGGGTGGGACGCGTGGGTTATTTGGTTGTTAGGGTTAGTAGGTCGTTGGGGGTTTTGAGGTTGTAGGTGGCGTTTGGGATATCTTGGTGTGATCCCCATGCTGCTCGGGCAAAACTGACCCCTGCTGAAGTTGCGCATTGTTCGTCGTAGACGGTGTCGCCAACGTAGACGACGTTGCCAGGATTCGCGCCCGCACGTCGGAGATATTCGAGCATGGGTGCGGGTGCGGGTTTATGTTCGGTTGTGTCTTCGACAAGGATGATGTGCTCAAAATACTTATCGAAACCAAGGGGTGCAATTTCTTTTGCGTATTCGTCGCGCGCACGTGAGGAGACGATGCCAAGTTTGCAGCCGCTATCGGCGAGTGTTGCGATGACTTCAAGCAAACCTGGAAACACGCTGATGGTGCTTTTAAAGCTGGCGGCAACTTGGCACCAGCGATCCAACGTTGCCTGCGAGTAGATCCCAAGTTTCTCAAGGGCATCCTTGCCGGGTATGCCGAGGGCAAAGTCAAGCTCGTGTCGGGGAAGCGTTTTGCTGGTCTCTTCTTGGACAATCTGGACAAGCGATGACAGAACGCTTTCTTCTGTATCTGCCAATGTCCCATCAACGTCAAATACGATATGGTCAAAGTGCTTCATATGATTGCTCCTCTCTGTTGTTTGCCTGCAAGTTTGATGCAGTGACAGAAGAAGGGCTAGCGGGATTTCTGCCTGGTGCTATCGAGATTCTGCCTCGCTGCTCGATAGCTCGAAGGAGTGCACCCCATTTGTTCTTTAAATACCTGGCCAAGATGGCTTGCTGTTATAAATCCGCATTGGCGCGCGACTGTCTGTACCGTTCGCGTGGTGTGTGCCAAAAGTTCGCAAGCACGGTTTATGCGGTATGCGCGTAGATATGCCGCCGGGGTCGTTCCTGCACAAGTTTCGATAATGCGGTAACACTCTCTTTCGCTTACGCCGGCTGCAGATGCCATCTGGGGCACATCTATAGCGGCTGCATAGTTTGCGCGGATAAAGTCCAGGATTGCCTTGAACTGTACGTCGCGGCTGGTCATCCAAGAGGCGCCGTCGGAAGAAAAGAGCGGTTCGGTCTTGGCGTTAATCTGAATCCAGAGCTCTGACAAACTATTTCGAAGCGCCATCTCGTTCTGCGGCTGTTGAAGGTCGTGGCTAAAGGAACTCTTTAGCAAATCGATAAAGGGCATATCGTCGGGATTGGTGGGCGACCATTTGAGCACATCGACGCCTCGACATTGAAGCAATGGGTTGATGTAGCGCTTTTGGAGACGTCCCGCGGGATCGCCGAGCATCGACGGCTGAAAGATATGCAGCATTTGAATGGCTGGCGCCGAATTGGGTGATTGCAGCGTGCTGTGCAAAACGCCGCCGTTGATAAAGCCGGCGGACCCTTCCTCAAAGCGTACGTGCTCATGAGCCGCGTGCGTTCGATAGTCAATCGCTCCCTGCTCCATGTAGAAAAGCTCAACTTCGGAATGCCAGTGCCAGGGGACGGAATTGCCCGGATAGCGAGCGAATTCTGCGCGTTCGGCAATATAGGGCCAGTCTTCGGCGGTCTCGGGAAACGCTTCCTCGCGTCCTCCGCGGTGCAATTCTATGTGATCCATGTTTCGCATGGCATCAGTATAAAGCGCGATGGGCTTAGATTGCTCTTGCCTGTTCGGGGAACGCCTTGTCTAGGGATGCTTGGAGCTTATCGAAGGATGCTCGCAAGTTGTGGCTCTGGTCGGTTGAGCGTTTGGCTTTTGTGGTGGGGGAGTCGGGGAGGCCGTTTCTCTGTGTCGGGGGGAAGGAGAAAAGGTCTGCATATTTTAGGGATGGCTGCTGTGCTGCGTCATTGGAAGAATGCATGCTTATGCGGCCTCCTCGATGTCCACCAAAAGATTGCGCGCGGGGTTTGCTGCTAGGTCCCGTGCGTTGGCAGTATTATGCCGCGGCCGTCGCAAAGAAGCGCTAAAGAAAGGCTTAACCTGGTTTGGTGTAACCATGAAACCGCAGGTCAAGGCTATTGAGTAACACTCTTGAAAGGTTTTGAGCTTAAGGGCTTTCTAAGGTTTGTGACGTGGATGTGGCTCGCCTGTGTGGGGCGTGTGAATGCTCGCTGTTAGCGCTGCGGCTCTGCAGCCCGTACCTGCTCGATGACCTTTTCCATCGTGGCGTCGATGCGATCTTTTTTGAGCTCGCATTCCCAGATAGTTATGGGCGTCCAGCCCATTTGAGTGAGTGCTGCCACGGCAGCGTGGTCACGCTCGACGTTGCGACGGAACTTTGCCTCCCAAAACTCAACATTGCGCTTGGGCTGGCTCGGATTGCACTTAGGGCAGCGATGCCAAAAGCAACCGTTGACGAAGATGGCGATCTTGCGCCCGGGGAAGGCGATGTCGGGCTTGCCGGGAACCTTCCATTCCAAGCGATAACCCGTAAGGCCCGCTGCCCGCAGGCGCTGTCGTACGAGCAGCTCGGGCTTGGTGTTGGCGCGCTTGTTGCCCTTCATGGACTTTTTGATGGCGGCGCGACGGCGCACCAGTTCGCGCTCGTCGGCGGAAAGGTCCGAGGTGTCGATGCCGTCCAGCAGGCCGGGCTTGGGGCGCATTTTGCTGCGGCGCTTAGGTTTGCGCTTGGATTTGGCGGCAGGCTCGTCAGCCGTGGCGGTCTCGGCGTCGTTGGTGCTGCCGTTGGCCTCAAGCCGGTCTTCCTTTAGCTCAATCAGTGCATCGATAAGCCCCTTGTCGGCGGGCATCCACTCCACCGTGGCAAGCGAGGTGCGTGGAATCCAGCGGATATCGAGCTGACGGTCGTGCTTCTGGGGCTCGCCGGACTCTTTAGCCAGCGAGCAGTAATAGCACTCCATTGAGAGATGAAAATCGGGGTAGTCATACTCAACGGTGTAAAAATCACGCAGGTTGGTAACGTTTGCCTGCAGCTCTTCCATAAGCTCGCGGCGCACGGCGTCTTCGGGTGTCTCGCCGCGCATGAGCTTGCCGCCTGGGAACTCCCATAGTCCCTGCATGTCGCCGTAGCCGCGCTGCACGGCAAGCAGCTCGTCAGATCCATCCTTGCGAATGATCCCGGCGGCAACATGAACAGTCTTCAACAGGAGTCCTCTCTCAACATCAACACGTGGCAGACTACGCTTACCTTACGCAACGGTAAGGCAAGCGTAAGCCATATCGATGGTAGCCGACTCGGCTTCTTGCGACTATAGATGCCGTAGACTAATTGCAAGAAAGGACTCGGTATGCAAACCATGCAAGCAGCGACCCCGGTACTGGAGGTCGCGCATCTCGAAAAGGTATATGGAGCGCTGGGCAACGTGACCCGCGCGCTCAACGACGTCAGCTTTACCGTCAACCGCGGCGAATTCGTCGGTATCATGGGTGCCTCGGGCTCGGGCAAGTCGACGCTGCTCAACTGCGTGTCGACCATCGATGCCGCCACGAGCGGCACCATCCGCATCAACGGCCAGGACGTGACGCGCATGAAACAGGCCAAGCTTTCGCAGTTCCGCCGCGAGGAGCTCGGCTTTATCTTCCAGGACTCCAACCTGCTCGATACGCTCACGGCACGCGAGAACATTGCCCTGCCGCTCACCATCGCCCGCACAAACTCGGCCGAAATTTCGACCCGCGTGCAGGATGTAGCCGCGCGTCTGTCTATCAGTCAGGTGCTCGACAAGTATCCCTACCAGATGTCCGGCGGTCAGCAACAGCGCGTTGCCGCGGCTCGCGCGCTCGTCACCGACCCCACTATGATTATGGCCGACGAGCCCACCGGCGCCCTCGATTCCAAGAGCGCCCGCTTGCTGCTCGAGAGCCTGGAGGCGCTCAATCGCCGTCTGCGCGCCACCGTGCTCATGGTCACGCACGACAGCTTTGCCGCCAGCTACACGAGCCGTGTGCTGTTTATCCGCGACGGCAAGATTTTCACTGAGCTGCGCCGCGGCGACACCGACCGCCGAGAGTTCTTCGACCGCATTATGGAGGTCGTTGCCATGATGGGCGGTGAGGGCTCCGATGCTCTGTAAACTCGCTTGGGGCAACGTCCGCCGCGCCGGCCGCGATTACCTTGTCTACTTGCTGACGCTCACCCTGGGCGTCACGGTCTTCTATGCCTTCAATACCGTCTCGATGCAGGTCGACATTGCCGGCATCAAGGAGGAGGGACTGTCCGAGCTCATGGGCAGCATGCTCGGCTACCTGACGTACTTTTTGGCCGGCGTCATGGCCTTTTTGATGGTGTATGCCAACAACTTCATTATGAAACGCCGCAAAAAGGAGTTCGGCCTGTACCAGGTGCTCGGCATGCGCCGCGGGCGCGTCGCCACGATCATGGCGCTCGAGACCGTATTTGTTTCGGTCGGCGCGTTTGTCGCCGGCATTGTGCTGGGCGTGGGGCTCTCCCAGCTCATGACATTCTTTACCGCTTCGCTCTTTAAGACGCAGATCGCCGATTTTCACTTCTTCTTCTCGGTGCATGCGTTCAATCTGACCCTTGCCTGCATGCTCGTGATGTTTGTGCTCACGCTACTGCTGAACCTTCGCGCCGTGCGTCGCACCAGGCTCATTGAGCTCATGGGTGCCGAGCGTCGCAACGAGAGCATCAAGACGCGCAACCCCTGGATCGCGATTGCCATCTTTGCCGTGGGCGTGGCGCTTGTGGGCGTGGCCTATTACCGTCTGCTACGTGATGGGTTCCCGCTGACTGCGACGGACAGCAAGCTGCAAGAGGCCATGAGCCAGTTTGGCATTACGACCGCTATGGTTACAGTGGGTACCTTTGCGCTGTTCTGGGGACTCTCGGGCATGCTCATCAAGCTGCTGCAGAGCCTGCGCGGCGTGTACTGGCGCGGCCTCAACATGTTTACCGTGCGCCAGCTTGCGGCCAAGGTCAACACGGTGTGCTTTTCGATGGGCGTCATCGCGATGATTCTGTTTTTGGCCATTACCTCGGTGACCTGCGGTATGTCGATCGCCAACGTGATGAACGAGAATCTGGAGCGCTATAACCCTGTTGACGTGTCTCAGACGTATGTCTATTACACGCCCGAAACGCTCGACTACTACAAGGAGTATGTCAATCCGTCTGAGGCCGATCGCATGGTGCTGGCCGATGCAACGGTCGATTTGTACGCTGCATGGCATGGCGAGCGCAAGTCGGCGGACAACAACGATGAGACAGGCAAGAAGGTCAATATCGCCGATGTTGCCGGTGAGCATGTGCAGATCGATTCGTATCTGAGTTACCCGCTTGGCGGCTCGGGCCCCTCGGTGGTGGCGGGTGAGATGTGCAAGGCCATGGGAGAAAAGCTTCCCAAGGCGCTCGAGGGAAGCAACGCCGATGCGATGGGTCTGTATGTGACGCCGGCGAGCCAGTACAACAAACTGCGCCAGATGATGGGCGAGGAGCCGGTGAGCATTGGCCGCGACCAGTATCTGCTCACGTGTGATATGGGCGGTGAGCTGGGCGACCTGTACACCAAGTATATGGCTGGCGGCCATACCCTCACCTTGGACGGGCATGAGCTCAAGCCCGCAACCGATAAGTCGGACGAGGACACGGCGGCCATCGCCAACTCGGCGATGGGCAGCAATCCCGGTACCGTGGTCGTAGCCGATGAGCTGCTGTCCCAGCTTAATCTGCAGCCGTATTCCAGTAATCTGCTCGTTAATTACAAACAGGGTATGGATACGACCGAGGCAGACGAGAGCATTAAATACACCTTGCTCGATAATCTGCTCGTTGACGGCAAGGAGCCGGGGTCGTGGGGAGTCTTCATCACGCGTTCCGAGATGTACACGCAAGCAGCGCAGATGAACGGCATGATTAGCTATCTGGCCATCTACATTGGCTTTGTACTGGTCGTTGCGTGCGCGGCGATACTGTCGATCCAGCAGCTCTCCAATGTGGCCGACGGCAGCCGCAGCTATCGTGTGCTGGCACAGATTGGCTGTGACGACCGCCAGATTCGTCATTCGGTGATGGCGCAGCAAGCGGTATTCTTCCTGTTCCCGCTGGCAGTGGGCCTGGCGCACTCCTTTGTGGCGCTCAAGGTGATCATCGAGCTGGTGAGCATATTCGGAGATATGAGCATCGCCGGCACCGTGGGCCTCACCTGCGCGATTTTCCTGGCGGCCTATGGTGGCTACTTCCTGGTAACGTACCTCATGAGCGCCGGCATGGTACAAGCTGCCATCGCCACCCGCTACAGTGAGTAACAGACGGGCAAAACCGTCGCAAAATCAGAGCGAATAACCGCCGCGAAGGGAGTCCAGCTCCCTTCGCGGCGGTATTTTGCGTATCTAGAGCATCTCAGATGCAAGTGAGTAGGCTTTTTTGGATCTGCCGAGCACATCGCGGCAAGTGCTCAATAAAATCGCAGGTCAGGGCTGTGGCGTTTTGAGGTGTGCTCGGCATCCCGCCAAAAGACTACTCACTTGGTTTTACTGCTAGAAAACCGCCGCGAGGGAAAGTAGCTCCCTCGCGGCGGTTTTTTGCGTTTACCCAGATAAAACCTGCCAAAATAAACCTGTCCCTTTTTGGCAGGTTATCGCTTCCAAAAGTGGAGGATGAGCGTCGTGCGGTTTTGCTGTTCGGTTTTGACCAGGATGTTGTGGATGTGGGTCTTGACGGTGCCCACGGCAAGGAATAGCTCGTCAGCGATCTCTTGGTTCGATTTGCCCAGTACGACCAGACGCATAACTTCGGTCTCACGGTTGGAGAGCTTGTAGGCGTTGCGATAGAAGGGCATCTGCTCTTCGATGTGTCGATCAAGATCGCTGACGTTCTTTTCCTCGGGCGCCTCCTGCATGCGGATTGAAAGCACGTGGTAGGAGTAGATGATCAGCAGAATCGCAAAGTAGCACGCAAAGATATTCTCGCTAAAGTTGCGCTCGGACAGGTACAGCTGCAGCCAAGAGGGTGCCAGGCTCATGGGAACAACAAGGATGTTGTAGAAATCCTCGGCAACGATGCACCCGACCAGAATGGCGCCGATAATGAGGTGCTTTCGTTGATTGTTGACGCGCGCCTTAAGCTCGACCTGCGTGCTTTTATGCGCCGTCCAAAAGATATATAGTCCCACAAATACAAGGAATACCTGACGCATCGTGTAGTAGAGCCATTGATGCATGGGGCCGTAGGGGACAGCGACAATGATCAGCAGCTCGCTCAGGAAGAACGTTGCGACGGGAATAACAAACTGCTTTTTTGAATGTTTGTCGAGCAAGTCCATGGCAATGAGCCAGATAAAAGCTTGTGAAGCGGTCGCCACAAGGGTCCGCAACACAGGCATGGTAATTGAGCAATAGTCGCTGGCTGGAAAACTCTGGTTTTGCAACGTGTATTCAAAAAAGAAGATCTCGGTCATCTCGATGGCATAGCAAATAAAAACGCCGCTGCCATAGATAAAGAAGCGTCGACGAGACGAGGCATAGGCGGCAAGCGAAAGCACTGCCGTCACAATACAGATCACGAGTATCGCTAGGGTATAGAAGAACATCAGGGTGTTCATCTGCCACCGTCCCATCTCATTTCATCTATGGCCGAGCCCTGTATACCTTGTGGGATATAGACGTCTCAACCCTTCGTTCCATTGCGGATTAGGCGCCGAGATACAGCATAGCCGTATACCGTTCGCGGTTCTAGGTAGTAAACCCCCTGCAAGCTGGCTACCTGCGGGTTTATATTGGTTTAGAGGGGGTGTAACTCCGTGAACGGTCTTTAATCCCGAATAAACTAGGTAAAAATTGCATACGGGTGAATGATGGTCTTGTCAACACGAGGCGTGATGTTCGAGCGCCTCATAGCAATAGTCGGCACGACCGGCGGAAAGGAATCGACATGGCGCTGCCTAAGGATTTCATCGACACCAACGACTTCACCAAAGAGCAGATCCTGGCTATCGAGGATCTTGGCCTGGCAATGAAGAAGGCCATCAAGGTTGACGGTTATTATCCGCACCTGCTCCGCAACAAGAGCCTTGGCATGATCTTCCAGCAGGTCTCCACCCGCACTCGTCTTTCCTTCGAGACCGCTATGACCGACCTCGGCGGCCATGCTCAGTTCTATGGCCCTGGCACCATCCAGCTCGGCGGTCACGAGTCCCTGGGCGACACCGCTCGCGTTATGGGCTCGCTGCTCGACATCATGATGGCTCGCGTTGACCGTCACAAGGACGTCGTCGGCCTCGCCGAGGGCTCCGCTGTGCCCGTCATCAACGGCATGTCCGAGTTCAACCATCCCACGCAGGAGATGGGCGACCTCATGACCATGCTCGAGAACCTCCCCGAGGGCAAGAAGATCGAGGACTGCACCCTGGCCTTCATCGGCGACGCCACCCAGGTCTGCGTCTCCCTCATGTTCATCGCCTCCAAGGTCGGCATGAAGTTTGTCCAGTTTGGACCTAAGGGCCACCAGATCCCCGACGGCGGCCTGCACGTTGGCACCGTCGAGGAGCGCGCCGAGTTCGGCAAGCAGATGATGGCCATCGCCGAGGAGAACTGCAAGGTCTCCGGCGGCTCGGTCGTCATCTCCGACGACATCGAGTGTATCAAGGGCGCCGACTTCATCTACACCGACGTGTGGTATGGCCTGTACGACGAGGAGGTCTCGGGCGAGAACTACATGGACGTGTTCTATCCCAAGTATCAGGTCACCATGGACATGATGAACTTCGCCGGCCCCAACTCCAAGTTCATGCACTGCCTGCCGGCCACCCGCAACGAGGAGGTCGTCGACGAGGTCATGGACGATCCCGAGCGCTCCCTGTGCTGGGTCGAGGCCGAGAACCGCAAGCACTCCATCCGTGCTCTCCTTGCCGCCCTGGGCAAGCGCACCCCGCTCAACGACGAGGGTGTCGAGTACTCCGCAAAGGCTGAGCTCCACGCCGCTCTCGAGGCTCTCGAGCAGCTCTAAGCCTCAAGGCTTCTAAAAGCACGTTTGCGGGCGGCGGATGCTCGTCTCCTGTCGCCCGCTCACCGAGGCCCAAGCAATTGCCTTAATACCTTAGGGCCTCGGATCTGTCCAAGACTGAGCGAAGGAGCTCATCATGAGCGACGGAAAGAAAAAGCTTTCCTTCTTGACGGTCATTTCGACCATCATCTGCGTCGTCTTCGTTTGCGAGGCCGCCGCTCCTGCTGCTGCCATTGGCAACCAGCAGTTCTTCTGGTGGATCTTCCTGATCCTGACCTTCCTGCTTCCCTACGGCATGGTTGTCGCCGAGCTCGGTACCACCTATGACGGCGAGGGCGGCATTTACGACTGGGTACGCGATGGCCTGGGCGACAAATGGGGCGCCCGCATCTCGTACTACTACTGGGTCAACTACCCGCTGTGGATCGCCTCGCTGGCTACCATGTTCCCCGACATTTTGGGCATGGTCTTTGGCGTCGAGTTCAACTTGATCGCCAAGATGGGTATCGATCTTGCCTTTGTGTGGATCGTCTACCTCATGGGCCGCTCCAAGGCGGCCGACTCCGAGTGGGTCCTTAACGGTGGCGCCATCATCAAGGTCGCCGTCGCCGTTATCGTTGGCGCTTTGGGCATTTGGTATGCCATGGAGAACGGTTTTGCGAACGACATGTCCGCTGCCACCTTCCTGCCCGAGCTCACCAACACCAACGCTCTCGGCTACCTGTCGATCATCATCTTTAACTTCATGGGCTTCGAGGTCATCTGCACCATGACCGACGACATGGCCGATCCCGCTCGCGATATCCCCAAGGCTATCATCGTCGGTGGCCTGTCCATCGCCGTGATCTACCTGTTCGCTGGCTTTGGCATCGGCGCTGCTGTGCCGGCCGATTCCATCGACCCCGACTATGGCATGATTGTCGCAGTCCAGACCATGGTGGGCGACTCCATGATCTTCAAGGTCATCTGCATCGCCTTCCTGATCACCCTGTTCGCCAACATGGCCGCCTGGTCCTTCGGCGTCAACTCCGTCGCCCGCTACGCTGCCGAGCACGGCAACATGCCCAAGGTCTTCGCCTCGATGATTTCGGATGATGACATGCCCAACGGCGCCAACCTGGTCAACGCCGTCGTTGCCTCCCTGGTGCTGTGCCTGCAGCTCGTTCCCATCGACGCCATCTCCAACGGCGTCTTCTGGATGCTCTTCGGCACCTCCGTCGTCTTCCTGCTGCTGACCTACATCCCGATGTTCCCGGCGTTCCTCAACCTTCGCAAGAACGACCCCGACCGCGAGCGCATCTTCACGTTCCCGTTTAAGGGTGCCATGATGAAGGTCATGCTGGCCATCCCTTGCATCGAGCTGATCCTGGCCATCGTTGCAACGCTGGTGCCGCTCTCCGCCGCCGAGATTGGCGACAAGCTCCCGATGATCGTTATCTTCATCGTGCTTCTGCTCATCGGCGAGGTTGTCCGCGTCGTCAGCGCCAAGGGCCGCGAGACCGAGTACAAGGGCCTCACTCCCGAGCTGGCAGCTCAGCGTCTCGCTGAGGAGACCGCCGAGGCCGAGGAGAACTAGAGCACCCGGTTCTGGGGCTCCAACCCTCCTCGTGTACCAACGCGCGCTTCGTCGGGCTTGTCGCTCCCGACTCCGGGCACTCTAGCCTCTTCGGAGACGTGCCCAAGCGACAGGTTTGCTAACCATTCCCCGGGGTGGGTGTGAGCGATAGCTCCGGTAACCACCGCCCACCCCAATCTCTCTTCCGTATCCTTCGTGCGTTTTGTCTCCGCGCACTTGGTTACGTCGTCGCTTGCCGGTGCGACTCCGTGAAAACCGGCGCCGGGCGCCCCGACCCTTGCCGGGGAACGGGCGCCTACCATCTCTTGGTTTTAGGCTGCGGGTAACCCGCCCGCAGCAAGCGATCGTTCGATTTGGAGGATATCTTATGCGTACGATCACCGAGTCCGAGTCCACCCCCAAGGCCGACGGCTTCTTTATGCCCGCTGAGTTCGCCCCGCAGGATCGCGTGTGGATGGGTTGGCCCCACCGCACCGACACCTGGGCCCACGGCGCCAAGCCGGCTCAGAAGCAGTATGCCGCCATCGCCCGCGCCATCGCCGAGTTCACCCCGGTTACCATGTGCGCCAACCAGGTCGACTATGCCAACTGCAAGGCCGTCTTCGAGGAGGACGAGAACGTCACCGTCATCGAGATGACCACCGACGACGCCTGGTTCCGCGACACCGCCGCCACCTACGTCATCAACGGCAAGGGTGAGAAGCGCGCCAACCACTGGCACTTCAACGCCTACGGCGGTCTCGTCGACGGCCTCTATTTCCCGTGGGACAAGGACGAGCAGATCGCCCTTAAGATGGCTGAGCTTTCCGGCTGCCGTCGCTACCGTCCCGACGACATGATCCTCGAGGGCGGCTCCATCACCGTCGACGGCGAGGGCACCCTTGTCGTGACCGACCAGTGCCTGCTTTCCCCGGGCCGCACCTGCTCTGCGGTGCTCGAGGAGGAAGAGGATCCCGAGTCCATCTGGCCCAAGTTCAAGAAGAAGTTTGAGCCCTGGAGCGAGGAGCTTCGCGCCTACATGGACGAGCACCTCAAGGATTACCTGGGTGTCGAGAAGGTCATCTGGGTCAAGGAGGGCATCGACCCCGAGGAGACCAACGGCCACATCGACGACGTCGCCACGTTCATCGCCCCGGGCGTCATGGCCTGCATCTGGACCGACGATCCCGAGTATCCGTTCTACGAGCAGTGCCACGCTGCCTACGAGACCCTCTCCAACGCCGTTGACGCCAAGGGCCGCAAGATGAAGGTCTACAAGCTCTGCATGCCCGTGAACCCGCTGTTCATGGACCAGGCTTCCTGCGACACCATCGACGCCGACGAGAACGCCGAGCCGCGCGTCCCCGACGAGCCGCTGATCGCCTCTTACATGAACTACCTGGTCACCAACCACGGCGTTATCGTCCCGCAGTACGGCGACGAGAACGACCAGCTGGCCGTTGACACGCTCCAGAAGATCTACGACGAGGTCTGGGGCGAGGGCGTCTACAAGTGCGTCGGCGTCCAGTCCGAGCAGGTCGTCTTCGGCGGCGGCAACATCCACTGCATTACCCAGCAGGAGCCCTCGGCGTAACTCAGGCACGCCACCTTGGCGTTCACTCGTCGCTTACGTAGCGTCAGTACGCTACGCTCCTCGTTCGCGCCAATCTGGCGCACCTGAGCACGCCGAGTAAACGTCTGACTTTCCGAGCCGTGATGCTTCGGGAACCCAGCCGATCAATCGGACGGTCGGTGAATCGGACCATCTCGGGGCATTGATGGTCGGTTTATTCGATGTCTTGGTCGGCTGGGTTTTTCTTTGGGCACTCCGTTGCCTCCACTTCGGAGTGCCCGCCTCTTTGATTGAGTACGCGTCTGGCCTGGGATTTTTGCGGGTTAGGCCAATTGTTCGCTTGAATTTCCCAGGTCAGACGCGTCTTCAATTGCCGAAAGTTTCCGGTCGCGAACGCGGCCGTTTTGATCGGAGTATCTATGTACCAGCGTATCGTTATCTACACGCGCCTGTTCCGCGAGCGTTGGTCCAACAACTGCATCCTCTCCTCTCTTTGGGATGGCACCTGTACCGGTGACGCGGCCTGCAACCCTACCTTGGGCTGCGCCTTCGGTACAGATGCCATCCTTTTTGCCGTGGGGGGAGCATGCCATGGCAGGTAAAAAGTTCTCCCTGATCGAGGTTATCCTTTCGGTTATCTGCGTCGTGTTTACCATCGAGGCGGCGGCTCCGGCATCTGCCATGGGCAACGTGCAGTTCTTCTGGTGGATCTTCCTTATCATTACGTTTTTGCTCCCCTATGGTCTGGTGGTGGCCGAGCTGGGTACGGCGTTCGACTCCGAGGGCGGCCTGTACGATTGGGTTCGCCTGGGCCTGGGCGACCGTTGGGGCGCCCGTTGCTCCTGGTGCTACTGGGTTAACTTTCCGCTGTGGGTGGCAAGTATCGCCTGCATGTTCCCCAGTGTCATTAATGCGGTGTGGGGTATCGAGTTTTCACTCGGGATCCGAATTGCCATCGAGATTGCCTTTGTGTGGGGCGTCACGGTCATGGCGATGCGGCCGGTGGCCGAGGCCGATTGGGTCATGGACGGCGGTGCCGTCATCAAGGTACTCATTACCGCCGTGGTGGGAATCGTCGGCATCTGGTTTGCCTGCAATAACGGCTTTGCCAACGATATGTCGCCTAAGACCTTTATTCCAGATTTGAGCGACACCAATTCGTTGACGTACTTATCGATCATCCTATTCAATTTTATGGGCTTCGAAGTGGTCGCGACCTTTGCCAGTACGATGAAGAACCCGTCGCGCGATATCCCCAAGGCGGTTATTGCCGGTGGCGTGGCCATTGCGGCAATCTACATCATCTGCGGCATCGGCATTGGAGCCGCGGTTCCCGCCGAGCAGCTTTCGCTCGATTCGGGAATTGTGGATGCGGTTGCCGCCATGGTGGGGCGCAGCCATCCGCTGACCATGATCGTGGGCATGGCCTTTTTGGTGACATTGTTCGCCAACATGATTTGCTGGAGCTTTGGCGTCAACAACGTAGCGAGCTATGCCGCGCGCCATGGCAACATGCCGCGTCCCTTTGCATTGGTGTCCAAAAAGACCGGCATGCCCAACGGCTCGGCGCTCATTAACGGTTGTTTCGCCAGCTTGGTGCTGCTGCTCCAGATTCCGCTGGGTGAGGGCTCCGACGTCTTTTGGGTCTTCTTCTCGATGAACGTCGTCTTTCTGCTCATGAGCTATGCCCCCATGTTCCCAGCGTTTTGGCGTCTGCGCAAATACGACGATCGCCCGCGCGTGTTCCGTGCACCCTTTGAGGGCAAGGTGCTCGCGGTGGCGCTTGCGATTCCCGTGGTGGAGCTCGTGCTTTCGATTGTTGCTACGATTGTGCCGCTCAACAGCTCACCTGCCGAGATGGCAAAGTTGCCGATTCTCGCGGGCGTAGTGATTGGCCTGTTGTTGGGCGAGGTTTCGCGCCTCATATCGCGCCGCGGCCGAAGCGTCGACAATCCCGGCGTTGGTGCACGGGGGTCAGGTTACTTTGCACCAAAACAGTAAGCGCCGCGAGTTACGCGGCGCTTGGTGCATCTTGGATTACTGTTCGCGGTGCTCGGGATCGGAAACGAGCTTAGGCGCAAAGTAGGGGACGTGGCCCAGGTAGGGGCAGCTGTCCGAACGCGCCTCAACGGCGCAGGGGACATCGTCGTAGGTCATGGAAGAACCGAGTCGGGTGATGGCCTTGGCGGCGGGCGCGACGAGCATCTTGAGCGGAGCGATCGGTGTCATGGCATCTCCTTTCATCGGTGAGACACAGCTTGTTTATCTAAACGATACAGTACGTTTAATCGGTGAGTCTAATCTTGCGGCAAAGAATCTGTCAACATCCTCACAGCATCTGAACAGGGGGGTGTTCCTATAGTTTTGTCAACTGGGCAATGCTGTTTTCGAGATTGAATC
>CAJLRY010000010.1:0-107728 GCA_905209215.1 Coriobacteriaceae bacterium
GCTGCGGAAACGCGGGGTCCGTTCAGACTGTTGCGTTGAGATTGAAAATCAACCGTTTATGGAGCATTGGGCTCCGTTTACGGATTGTTCTGTATTTATGCTCGCAATTAAGCTCGAGGTTGGCTACACTATCCCTTGACCATTAAAGGGGTACGAGATACCCACATGGAATTACATAGCTGCCAAAGAGCAGCCCTTCCTGTGGGTGTCTGGTCCGCTTTAAGCGGTCGGGCATCTATTTTTTTGACTGTGTCAGCAGTCAAGACATGTGAGGAAGGAGATCGATGGGCACGACTTCCCCCAAGGCGGTCATCATGGACGAGACCGCCGTCAATCGAGCGATGACCCGCATCGCGCACGAGATTCTCGAGCGCAACGAGGGCTGTGAAGACCTCGCTCTGGTCGGCATCGTCACGCGCGGCGACCTTCTGGCAAAGAAGCTCGCCGAGGAGATCAAGGAGATCGAGGGCGTCGACGTTCCGCTCGGCAGCCTGGACATCAGCTTCTACCGCGATGACTATGCGACCAATTTCGCTCCCGCGATCCACGCTACCAACATTCCCTTCAGCGTCGACGGCAAGCGCGTCGTGCTGGTGGACGACATCCTGTATACGGGCCGTACTATCCGCGCCGCTCTGGATGCCGTCATGGACCTGGGCCGTCCGAGCCGCATCGAGCTGGCAGTTCTCGTTGACCGCGGTCACCGTGAGCTCCCCATCTCGCCGGACTTTGTCGGTAAGAACGTTCCCTCGTCGCATGAGGAGAACGTGCACCTATATATGAAGGAAGTCGACGGCCACACCGCCGTCGAGATTAACGACGTCGCGCCGGGTTCCCACGTGGGCTCCGCGCCGCTGGGAGGTGAGTAGTACCGTGGCGTTCAACCATAAGCACCTGATCGACATTACCGAGTACTCCGAAGAGGACATCAAGCTCATCCTCGAGACCGCCAAGGCGTTCTCCGAGGTCAACGAGCGTGCGATCAAGAAGGTCCCCACGCTCAAGGGCAAGACCATCGTCAACATGTTCAACGAGCCCTCGACGCGCACCCGCAGCTCCTTCGAGCTCGCCGAGAAGCGCCTTTCGGCCGACAGCCTCAACTTTGGCGGCTCCTCGACCTCCACGGTCAAGGGCGAGAGCCTCGTCGACACCGTCGAGACCCTCAACGCCTACAAGATTGATTGCATCGTCGTTCGCGATAAGCACGCCGGTGCTCCCTACATCGTCACGCAGAACTCGCCCGCGAGCGTTATCTGCGCCGGCGACGGCAAGCACAACCATCCTACGCAGGCCCTGCTCGACCTGTACACCATCTGGGAGCACAAGGGTGACTTCCACGGTCTGAAGGTCGCTGTCGTCGGCGATATCGCGCACTCCCGTGTCTGCGGCTCGCTGATCCCCGCCCTTAAGATCATGGGCTGCGAGACCTACGCTGTCGCCCCCGGCACGCTGCTGCCGCCGGCGCCCGAGGTTCTGGGTTGCGACCACGTGACGAGCGACCTCGATTCCGTCCTGCCCGAGCTGGACGTCGTCTACATGCTGCGCGTGCAGCAGGAGCGCCTTGAGGGCGCTCCGTTCCCCACGATTCGCGAGTATCACAAGCTCTTCGGCCTGACCAAGGACCGCGAGAAGCTCATGAAGCCCGATGCGATCATCTGCCACCCGGGCCCCATCAACCGCGGCGTCGAGTTCGACTCCTATATGGCCGACCACCCGCAACGCTCCGTCATCCTGGAGCAGGTCTACGCCGGTATCTGCGTGCGTATGGCTATCCTGTATCTGCTGCTTGGAGGTGCCGATAATGGCCTTGCTTCTTAAGAATGCCCACGTCGTCGACCCGTCTGTCGAGCTTGACGGTGTCGTTGACGTCCTGATTGACGGCGACAAGATCGCCGAGGTCGGCGAGAACCTCGCCGCCGAGGGAGCCGAGGTCCGCGACCTTTCCGGCAAGTATCTCGTCCCCGGCCTGGTGGATATGCACGTGCATCTGCGCGAGCCTGGCTACGAGGTCAAAGAGGACATCGAGAGCGGCACCCGCGCTGCTGCCAAGGGCGGCTTCACCGGCGTGTGCGCCATGCCCAACACCGATCCCGTCACCGATAACGGCACCGTCGTGGAGTTCGTCAAGTCCCGCGCTGCCGAGGTCGGCCACTGCCGCGTCTATCCGTCGGGCGCCATGACCCGCGGTCTTAAGGGCGAGGCCATGTCCGAGATGGGCGATATGGTCGCCCACGGTGCCGTCGCCTTCACTGACGATGGTCGCGGCGTGCAGGGCGCGGGCATGCTCCGTCGCTGCATGGACTACGGCAAGATGTTCGGCAAGGTCTTTATGAGCCACTGCCAGGACGAGGATCTGGTCGGCCACGGCCAGATCAACGAGGGCAAGGTCTCGACCCGTCTGGCCCTCGAGGGTTGGCCGGCCGCCGGCGAGGAGCTTCAGATTGCCCGCGACATCGAGATTGCCAAGCTGACCGGTGCCAAGCTGCACATCCAGCACATCTCCACCGCTCATGGCCTGGAGCTCGTGCGTGCCGGTAAGGCTGCCGGTGTCCAGGTGACCTGCGAGGCCACCCCGCACCACATGTTCCTGACCGAGAACGACCTGGACGAGACCTACAACACCTCGCTCAAGGTCAATCCGCCGCTGCGCACCGACGAGGATGCCGAGGCCATCCGTCAGGGTGTCATCGACGGTACCGTCGACGCTATCGTTACCGACCACGCTCCCCACACCCCGTGGGAGAAGGCCCGCGAGTTCGAGCTCGCGCCCTTTGGAATGATTGGCCTCGAGACTTCGCTGTCGCTCGTGCTCACTGAGCTGGTCAATACGGGCAAGATGAGCGTGAGCCGCATGGTCGAGCTCATGGCCATCAAGCCGCGTGAGATTCTGGGCCTCGATCAGGTTCAGGTCAAGGCGGGCTCTGTCGCCGACCTGACCGTGTTCGATCCCACCGCAACCTGGACGGTCGGCGAGGACGGTTACGAGTCGCGTGCCGAGAACTCCGGTTTTGCCGGCCGCACGCTCACCGGTCGTGCCACCGATGTGTTTGTTGGCGGCAAGCAGACGCTCGCCGACGGCTGCATCTGCTAGCATAGCCTTATCGATTTTGTGCGCGGTGCCCTTGCGGTGCCGCGCTTTCTGTTCGCCTGAACCATGCAACCGCATGGGGGATTGGAGCGTCTATGCCCACACCTTCCACTGCACGCATGCACGACTTTGAGGTCGTATCGAACCAGGAGATCGCCGACGGCATCTTCTCGCTCGTTATTTCGGCCCCCAAGCTTGCAAGTGCGCTCAAGCCCGGTCAGTTTGTGAACATTGCCGTGCCCGGCGATGCGTCCTCGCTGCTTCGCGTGCCCCTGAGCTTCTATCGCGCCGACGCCCAGGCCGGTACCGTCGAGCTGTGGTACGCCGTCGTGGGCGACGACACCCGTCGTCTGTCGCAGATGGCCCCCGGTTCCACCTCTAATCTGCTGGGCCCTGGCGGCCACGGCTGGCTTGTGCCCGAGGGCACCAGGAAGGCGCTGCTCGTGGCGGGCGGCATCGGTGTTCCGCCCGTGCTGTGCCTTGCCGGCAAGCTTGCCGAGCAGGGTGTTGATGTGGACGTGTGCCTGGGCTTTGGCACCGCTTCCAAAGTCGTGGGTGTCGATGAGTTCCGTGCGCTGGGCGCCACGGTTAACGTGTGCACCGACGACGGTTCGCTCGGCACGCACGGTTTTTGCACCGATCCGGCAGCCGAGCTGCTTGGAGAGGGCGGCTACGACTACGTCGCCAGCTGCGGCCCCGCCGTCATGATGAAGAAGGTCGCCGCCGCTGCCGCCGAGGCCGGTGTGTACTGCGAGGTGTCGCTCGAGCGCATGATGAGCTGTGGCTTTGGCGCCTGCAACACCTGCAATGTCGAGACGGTCGACGGTATGAAGGGTGCTTGTATGTGCGGCCCCGTGTTCGATGCTTCCAAGGTGGTGGTCTTCTAGTGGGTACCGTGAACATGGCCGTCGATTTCGGCGGCGTCAAGATGCAGAACCCCATTAACACCGCAGCCGGTACCTTTGGCTACGGTTGGCAGTTCCAGAACTTCTTTGATGTTTCCCAGCTGGGCGCCATCACCACCAAGGGTTGCGCTGCCGAGCCCTGGCCCGGCAATCCCGCGCCCCGCATGGCCGAAATTCCCGGCGGTATGATCAACTCCGTGGGTCTTCAGAACCCCGGCGTGGCCGCCTTTGCCCGTGAGTCCGGCCCGTGGCTCGAGCAGCTGTCCAAGGACGGTTGCCAGGTCATTTGCCAGGTTGCCGGGCACTCCGTTGACGAGTTTGTCCGCGCACTCGAGATGTATGTCGAGCTGTGCCCCTGGGCTGCCGGCTACGAGATCAACGTGAGCTGCCCTAATATTGCCGCGGGCGGTGCCGCCATGGGCTCCACGCCCGAGGGCGCCTCTTCCGTTATGGCTGCCTGCCGCAAGGTGACCGATAAGCCGCTGTTCGTGAAGATGGCGCCGGTCAACGTCGCCGAGATCGCCAAGGCCCTCGAGGCTGCCGGCGCTGACGGCCTTTCGGTCATCAACTCCATCCAGGGCATGGCCATCGACGTCCATACCCGCAAGTCCCGCGTGGCCAAGCCCAAGGGCGGCCTTTCGGGCCCGCTGTGCCACCACATCGCCGTGCGCATGGTCTGGGAGGTTGCCCAGGCCGTCGATATCCCCATCAACGGTGTCGGCGGCGTCATGACCGGCGAGGATGCGGCCGAGTTTATTCTTGCCGGCGCCACCTGCGTGTCGGTCGGCATGGCCAACTTCGTCGATCCGTGTGCTTCGCTTAAGATCGCGCACGAGCTCGAGGCCTGGGCCGAGTCCCAGGGCGTAAAGGACATCAACGAACTGGTAGGTGCTTTCGAATGCTAGAGACCGATGCCCGCGACCGCGTAATCGTCGCCCTCGACTGCGACCGCGAGCGTGCGCTCGAGCTTGCCCACGAGCTTTCGGGCCATGCCGCCTGGCTCAAGGTTGGCATGACGCTCTATTACGCCGAGGGTCCCCAGATCGTCAAGACGTTCAAGGACCTGGGCTTTAAGGTCTTCCTTGACCTCAAGTTCCATGATATTCCGCATCAGGTTCGCGGTGCCGCCCGCTCGGCCTCGCTTGCCGGTGCTGATCTGCTTTCGGTTCACGGCTTGGGTTCGGGCGCCATGCTCGCTGCCTGCCGCGAGGGTGCCGAGGAGGCGCGTGAGGACCGCGCCAAACTCGTCGCCATCACCGTGCTCACGAGCATGAATCAGGATGCCTTGAGCGAGATCGGCGTCGAGTCGCCCGTGGCCGAGGAGGCCGCCCGCTTGGCAAAGCTTGCTCAGGCCAACGGCATCGATGGCATCGTGTGCTCACCGATGGAGGCTCACGACATGCGTGAGCTGCTGGGTCCTGATGCCCTGATCGTGACTCCGGGTGTGCGTCCGGTGGGTGCCGCCCTTGGTGACCAGTCCCGCGTGGCGACGCCTTCCCAGGCTATCGAGCGTGGCGCAAGCCACATTGTGGTGGGCCGTCCCATCACCGGTGCCGACGATCCGGTTGCCGCCTTTGACGCCATCGTCGCCGAGCTGGTCGAAAACGTTGCGTAAAAGATTCCCCTAAGTCACCACTTTTGGGTCTCATTAGCACAAAATAGCCCCTGTGCCTGCGTAAACTTTCCCATCCTTTGTGTGGAATCGCAGGTCAGGGGCTTAACTTTGGGCGCAGTATATTGCACTTTTTGCGGGTATCGTCTAACCTATGGAGCCGCGATTAGGCATTTTGTACGTTCTACGTGCTAAAATGCCAATTATTGAATCAGATATAACCCAACTATTTGGAGGTACGAATGGCACTCCCTCAGCTTACCGACGAGCAGCGCAAGCAGGCTCTTGAGAAGGCTGCTGCCGCACGTCACGCCCGCGCTGAGCTTCGCGAGCAGATCAAGAAGGGCGAGAAGTCCCTCGAGTCCGTGCTCAACTCCGATGACCCCATCGCTTCCCGCATGAAGGTTTCCACCCTCATCGAGTCTCTCCCCGGTTATGGCAAGGCCAAGGCCGCCAAGATCATGGAGGAGCTCGGTATCTCCGCTACTCGTCGCGTCCAGGGCCTCGGTGTCCGTCAGCGCGAGCAGCTCCTCGAGCAGCTGACCAAATAAGTGAGCGCTCAGGATTCCAAGCTCTTTGTGATTTCTGGACCGTCAGGCGCAGGCAAGGGTACGCTCGTCACTCGTGTGCGCGAGCGCCGCTCGAACCTGGGTCTGACGGTTTCGGCTACCACGCGAGCACCACGCAAAGGTGAGGTCGACGGCGTCAACTACTTTTTTCTGACGCGCGAGGAGTTCGACCGCCGCGTGGCAAACGGTGAGTTTGTTGAGTGGGCCGAGGTCCACGGTAACTGCTACGGCACGTTGGTGAGCGAGGTCACATCCAAGCTCGCCTCGGGCTCGTCTCTGATTTTGGAGATCGATGTCCAGGGCGCCCTGCAGGTGAAGGAGCGTTTCCCCGAGGCCGTGCTGATCTTTATCAAGCCGCCTTCGCTTGAGGTGCTCCGCGAGCGTCTAGTCGGTCGCGGTACCGAGACGCCCGAGACGATTGAGCTGCGTATGGCAAACGCTGCCGATGAGCTTGCCCTTGCCGACCGCTACGACGACGTCGTGGTGAATGACGATCTCGACCGCGCGACCGATGAGCTCGTTCGCGTTCTCGATATGCATGAAAGGATCTGAGGTCCGTGTCCGTTGTAAAGCCTTGCATTGACGATCTTCTGGAGAAGACCGATCACAACCGCTTCCTGCTCGCTTCGCTTGCCTCCAAGCGCGCCTGCGACATCAATAGCATGCTGCGTGGCCAGCACAACCGCGTGCTTGCCGTCCAGGATGTTGATGACATCACCATCGGGCTTTCCGGTGCCGATACCATCTCGATGGCTATGGACGAGATTGTCGACGGCGACATCTCTTACGACGAGGCCCGTTACGAGAAGGCGCTCGGCCACAAGGTTGCTGAAGCCTAAATGGCGGCTCGCGTCTGCCTAGTCCACTATCACGAGGTTGGGCTGAAGGGCAAGAACCGCGCACATTTTGAGCATATCCTCATGGATAACATCAAGGCGGCCTTGGCCGCCTTTTCCGTGAACGCCGTGTCTCGAATTTCCGGTTATATCCTCGTGACCTTTAACGAGCATCAGGCCGACGAGGCGGCGCGTGTCATCCGCACCGTCCCCGGCGTTGCCCGTGTGTCTTTGGCGTATCACACCAACCGCGACCCGCAGGAGTACTGCGCCGCCGCTGTGAAGGCGCTGCGCGAGTTTGGTTCCTTCGATTCGTTTAAGGTGCACGCCAAGCGCTCCAATACTGACTATGAGCTCACCTCGATCGATATCAATCGACAGGTTGGCGAGGTGCTGTGTGAGGCGTTTCCCGATAAAAAGG
Organism: Coriobacteriaceae bacterium; assembly: GCA_905209215.1. Classification (GTDB taxonomy): domain Bacteria; phylum Actinomycetota; class Coriobacteriia; order Coriobacteriales; family Coriobacteriaceae; genus Collinsella. The sequence continues at coordinate 7,432 of CAJLRY010000010.1, forward strand.
TCCAGATGCACGACCCCGACGCGATGGTGCACGTTCTGGTGGTTCAGGGTAGTGTCTACGTGTATGCGCGCTCCGAGCGCGGCGTTGGCGGCCTTCCGGTGGGTTCTGCCGGCAAGGTCGTGACGCTTCTGTCGTCGGGTATCGATTCTCCGGTGGCGACCTGGATGCTCGCGCGTCGCGGCGCGGTGTGCGTGCCGGTGCATTTCTCCGGTCGTCCGCAGACGCCCGACACGAGTGAATACCTGGTGCAGGACATCATCCGTGCGCTTGAGCCGGGTGTCCAGATCGGCCGCCTGTACGTGGTGCCGTTTGGCGACTGCCAGCGTGAGATTTCGGTCACCTGTCCCAGCAACCTGCGCGTGATCATGTATCGCCGCATTATGTATTCGGTTGCTGAGCGCATTGCACACATCGAGGGTGCCAGGGCCATCGTTACGGGCGAATCGCTTGGGCAGGTTGCCTCCCAAACGCTTGAGAACATCATGGCCGTCAACGAAGCCGTGAAGATTCCCGTGTTCCGTCCTCTCATCGGTTCGGACAAACAGGAGATCATCGCACGCGCCGAGGAGATCGGTACGTTCGATATCTCGACTGAGGCCGCTCCCGACTGCTGCACGCTGTTTATGCCACGCCGTCCCGAGACGCACGCTAAACTCGATGCCGTGCATGAGGCCTGGGAACTGTTTGATCACGAGGAGATGATTGAGCGTCTGCTCAAGCAGACCGAGTACATCGACTTCGAGAGCAACACGTACAAGGCCCCTAAGACCTTAAAACGCAAACATTCTGAGCTTGCTCCGCGTGAGATTTACCAAGATCACGAGTAAATTTGTGTATAGACCGACGATGCGCCTGTATCGTCGGTCTTTTGGTATCTGGGTATTTTGCGGCTAAGTGTTCATTTGCTGACGTATGTCTGAATAAATGGACAGATTTGTGCAAGGTTTTGGTCAGCTTTTGGTTTGACCTCGAAAACCGGTTTTCGGGCGTGGCTGTTGCGGAGCTCCTTTCCTGACACGATGGTGTTGGGAGGTTTTGCTATGGCGCAGCGCGAACAACACGAACGAGTCAAAAAGATGGACCGTTGGGCGGGCAAACTGCTCGGTCATAAGACAGTGGTGATGGCGATACTGGTCGTCATTGCGATGGCGAGTGGACTGGCAATGGCGAACCTTGGCGGCGGTGCCGGCGGTGTGTCGTTTGAGCGCACTGATGGTTCGGGCACGTTAGTGGAGCCGGGATCCGGCGATGCTTCGAGTGGAAAGACATCTGAAGGCTCTTCGCCTAAGGCGTCTGCCGCGGCAGAGGTCTATGTCGATGTTGATGGCGCCGTGGTGTCACCCGGTGTATATCGCCTCAAAGACGGGGCGCGGGTGGCTCAGGCGATTGATGCCGCCGGCGGGCTGGCGCCCGAAGCAGACGTTACGGGGCTTAATCGTGCATCCAAGGTCACTGATGGACAAAAAATTCACGTTCCAACGGTAGGGGAGCAGCAGGTGTCCATTGCGGAAGCCGGTGTTGATGGTGGGACTTCCGCATCATCAGGCGTCGGTGGCGCAACAGGCCTAGTAAACATTAATACGGCAAGCTCGGCAGAGCTGCAGACGCTCTCGGGAATCGGTCCCTCAATGGCACAGTCGATTATCGATGAGCGGACAAAGAACGGTGCTTTTGCTTCGGTTGACGATCTGATGCGCGTGTCGGGAATCGGCGAGAAGAAGCTTGCCAAAATCAAAGATTGCATCTGCGTATGAGTGCGACCGAGCGAGAGCACGTGATGCCTCCGCGGCCCCTGATTCCGTGGACGATGGCCCTGTGTGCCGGCATGTGCGTGAGCTGCGCCTTGGTGCTCAGCATAGCCGCTGATGCGCTGCTGAGGGAGCGGGCGACGGCGGTCGGGCCGCTATGGGCCATTCCCGTTGCGGCAGCGGTTTTCGTTGTGCTGGCTCACTCTTGTGCGAGGCTTGCCCCTTTGAAGCGGTGGCTGTATGCCGCGTCCGTCGGTCTCATAGCGGGTGCGGTCGTTTCGGCGTGGTGGGCCGTGGGTGCGCTCAACGCCTCGAAGACGCTCGACGGTCGAGCGGCAAGCAGTCTCGAGTTTGTCGTGCAGGGTGACCCATCCATAAATGACGACGTGTATTCCTATACCTGCGAGGCGCGCTCGGACGGTAAGAACTTGGCAACGGTTCGCCTATCGTGTGACCGTGAGTTCAAGGTCGGGGCGCACGTGCGTGTTATCGGTCGCGTGTCACGTTTTGAGAACGATGCGTATGGACGATCGCGCGTGCTTCGAGGCGAGGTACGCAAGGTTAAAGCCGTTCGGATTGTGTCGGTCGATGAGGGTTCTCCGAGGCCGCTGCTTCGGCTGCGAAATGGGCTGCTTGCGTCCATCGCGCCTGCGACCGACCCGGCGCGTGCGCTCATAGCCGGTGTCGTCTGCGGTCGTTCGGCCGAGCTGCGCGCCCAGCCGGCGGGCGACTGGTTTTCGGTGACGGGAACGGCGCATCTTATCGCCGTCTCGGGCAGCCATTTGGCTATCGTGGGGTTTGTAATCGAGGGTGTATTGCAAAAGACTCGGTGCTCACGTGGTCTTCAGCGGGCGATATTGGCGATAACGCTTGTGGGCTACGCTGCCTTTACGGGCGCGTCTCCCTCGGCCGTGCGCGCGTGCTGCATGGTGTTCGTGACGCTTGTCGTAAACGGCGCGGGGCGTCGTCGGCACGGCCTTTCGGCACTCTTCGCAACCATGTCCATCTTTGTGCTACTGCGGCCGACGGTGCTGTTCGAGATGGGCTTTCAGCTTTCATGCGCCAGCGTCTTAGCCATTCTGTGCTTTTGTCCCTATGCGACCTACGCTTTGGGTGAGCTAGGTGTGCCATCGGGCGTTGCCAGCGTGCTTTCCGTCACGCTGTGCTCGCAACTGGCGACACTTCCCATTACCATTCCTGCCTTCGGTACATTCTCGCTCATTGCTCCGTTGGCAAATGCGGTCATCGGTCCGGTGGTGAGCGTTCTGCTCGCTGTGTCGATCGTGCTGGCTCCCTTTTCGCTCGTGGGACCGTTGCGGACTTGGGCGCTCGTTGTGCCCATGATTGCCGCCCGTTGCGCGCTGTTCTTCGAGCAGCTGTTTGCCGCCGTGCCGGGTGCATACGTGAGCGTGCCGCCCGATAGCATGTGGATTTACCTAGTGCCGTGTTTTCTGGCGGTTCTGCTGGTCTGGTGGCCGCGTCCCCGTGCACGTCCTATGGCGGTGGGGCTTGCATGCCTGATGCTCTTGGCTGCGATTCCGTACGTCTATTGGGATCGATTCGCTCCGCCTTCGGTGACGGTGCTCGATGTGGGCCAGGCCGATGCGATTCTTATCCGCCAAGGCGGCGCAGTAGCTCTCGTCGACTGCGGGCTCGACGAGCGTGTGGTTGCGGCGTTGGTTCGCAATAACGTGCACCATATCGATGCCGTTTTTGTGACGCATTGGGATGAGGACCACTGGGGTGGTTTGCCTGCCGTGCTCGAACAGTTTTCGGTCGGAACGATTGCCGTGGCGGCGGATGCGCTGGAGGATGCTCCTGCCGAGGTATTGAACCGACCTGGCGTGGAGTATCGGCAGGTGCGCCGTGGGGATACGGTCGACATCGGCTCATTTTGCGCCCGCGTGATGTGGCCATTCGAGTTCGTGGATGGCGAGGGAAATGAGGACTCGCTTGTCCTGCTGCTCTCTTATGTTCAGGAAGGCAAGGGCCTGCGAATACTTCTCACCGGTGATGCCGAGCTCGACCAAGAGCGGGAATTCGTGCAGGAGGTGGGGGATATCGATGTCCTTAAACTTGGGCATCACGGCTCCAAGGTTTCAGTCGATGGCGAGTTGCTGGACGTCCTGAAGCCCGAGCTTTCCCTCGCAAGCGCCGGTGAGGGGAATCGATACGGCCATCCGTCCGATGCCTGCATCGATGCCGTTAAGGAAGCGGGTGGTGTGTTCGCGTGTACTATCGAACACGGCGACATTACCGTCACACCGACTGCGAATGGCTTTGCGATGCGATGCCAGCGACCGTGACGACGTCGTTGGCGTGTGGTGGGCCCCTGGGCTAGAATGGCACGGAACGAATACGAAGGCCTGCGGGAGGGGAGCGCAATGTCCGAAACCGGTTTGCTGCCGGCATATCTGATCGTCGGTACCGACGGAGTTAAGCGCGACCACGCCGTCTCGCGTATGAAAGCGCGTCTGGAAAAATCGGGTATGGTCGAGTTCAACCTCGACGAGCGAGACATGACCAAGGACCCCGATATCGAGTCCATTATCGGATCGCTTAACACCTTTCCGATGGGCAGCGAGTTTCGTCTGGTAATCCTCGATGGCTGCTCAAAGCTCGCCAAGGCGGTCTCGGAGCCGCTCGTTGGGTATCTGGCGAGTCCCAGCCCAACAACGGTCTGCCTCATCATCGCCGACTCACTTGCCAAGAATACGCGCCTGTATAAGGCAATCGCCAAGATCGACAAGAAGGCTATCGTCGATTGCTCGGGTACCAAGCGCTGGGAACTGCCGCGCCGTGTTCAGCAGATGGCGACGCAGCGCGGTAAGTCGATTTCGACGGCGGCCGCCGAGGAGCTCGTCTCGCGTTCGGGCGAAAACACGCGCATGCTCGATAACGACTTGGCTAAGCTTGCCCAGATGGTCGAGTCGCCTCAGATTGAACTTGCCGATGTTGAGCGCTGGATTGTTCGTACGGCCGAGGTTCAACCCTGGGACTTCCTCAACGCCGTCTCGGCTCGCGATATGCGGCGTTCGCTCGAGCTCTTTAAGCTCCTGCCCTCCAAGAGCTACGTGTGGACTTACACATTGCTGTGCGGTCGCATTCGCGAGCTTATCGTCGCCAAGGCGCTCGACGCGCGTGGGCAGGGTCGCGAGCTGGCCGCAACGCTCAAGCTCCAGTCCTGGCAGGTCAAGAATCACCTGACCTGGGCACGTCGCTTTTCGATGGCAGAGCTCATCGCAGCGCTCGAGGGTGCCGTTGATGTGGAGCTCGCGCTCAAGGGTTCGGCCGATTCTCAGACGGCGCTTTTGCTCTGGATTACGAACATCTTGAGAAAATCGTGATGATACCTGCCTATTTGACAAATTCGTTCTATCCCTTTGAGAGGGAGCGTGCTATAGTAGGCGCTTGCATGACCTCACCGTGTCTCAGAGGTGTCATACATTTTTTGCAAGGAACTCGAAAGGAACTCCAGAAGTGGCAAACATCAAGTCTCAGAAGAAGCGTATCCGCACCAATGAGGCAGCTCGCATGCGTAACAAGGCTGTCAAGTCCGAGCTCAAGACGCTGACCAAGCACGTCCAGTCCGCCGTCGCCGAGGGCGACGCCGAGAAGGCCCAGGCTGCCCTCAAGACCGTCACCAAGCGTCTCGACATGGCTGCCGCCAAGCATGTTATCCACAAGAACCAGGCTTCCAACCGCAAGTCCGGTCTTGCCAAGCTCGTGAACAGCATCAACGCCTAAGTTGTAAATTTCACACCACACAGATTACGCGCATAAATGGAGCCTGTTTTATGGAACAGGCTCCATTTTTTGTACCGCTCGGGTAAGATAGTCCGCATGAATACTTCAATTGACATTTCCCACATCCGCAACTTCTCGATCGTTGCGCATATCGACCATGGCAAGTCCACGATCAGTGACCGCATCCTCGAGCTCACCCATACCGTCGACGAACGCGACATGGAGTCGCAGCTGCTCGACACCATGGATATCGAGCGCGAGCGCGGCATTACGATCAAGTCCAATGCCGTCCGCGTTTCCTATGACGCCGACGATGGTGAGACGTATCAGTTCAATCTGATCGATACGCCGGGCCACGTGGACTTTACCTATGAGGTCTCGCGCTCGCTGGCAGCCTGTGAGGGCGCGGTACTCGTTGTCGACGCCACGCAGGGCGTCGAGGCGCAGACCGTTTCCAACGCGACGCTCGCCATGAACGCCAATCTGGACATTGTGCCGGCCATCAACAAGATCGACCTGCCCTCGGCCCATCCCGATGAGGTTAAGACCGAGATCGAGGATGACCTGGCGATCCCTGCCGATGATGCTGTGTGCGTCTCGGGCAAGACCGGCGAGGGCATTCACGATCTGCTGGAGTCCATTGTCTTTTTGATTTCGCCGCCTAAGGGCGATGCAAACGCTCCGCTCAAAGCGCTCATTTTGGATTCGTACTTTGACGAGTATCGCGGTGTGGTGGCTACGGTGCGCGTCTTCGATGGTTCCATCAAAAAGGGCGATACCCTGCTTATGATGCAAGCCAAGGGCGACTTTTTGGTCGACGGCGTGGGCGTCAAGCGTCCTGCCGAGACCCCGGTCGACGCGCTGACGGTCGGCGAGGTCGGATATGTGGTCACGGGCCTGAAGGACCCCGAGGCCGTGCGCGTGGGTGATACCCTCACGTGGGCCTCGAACCCCTGCCCCGAGCCGCTTCCGGGCTACCGCGAGGCCAAGCCCATGGTCTACACGGGCCTGTTCCCGATCGACAACAAGGACTACGAGAATCTGCGCGACGCCCTCGATAAGCTGCACGTCAACGACCCGTCGTTGGTGTGGGAGCCCGAGACCTCGGTGGCGCTCGGCTTTGGCTTCCGCGTGGGCTTCCTGGGCCTGCTGCACATGGAAGTCGTCAAGGAACGCCTGGAGCGCGAGTTCAACCTGGACCTCATTGCCACGAGTCCCTCGGTCGACTATCACGTCTACAAGACCGACGGCGAAATGATCGATGTCCGCAGTCCGCAGGACCTTCCCGAGGCCACACGCATCGATCGTATCGAGGAACCCTACCTCAAGGCAAAGATCATCTGCCCGCCTGAGTACACGGGTGCCGTCATGCAGCTCGCCATCGAGCACCGCGGTGTCACGACCGACATGATCCACCTGACGAGCAAATCGGTCGAGATGCGCTTCGATATGCCGCTCGCCGAACTCATCTTGGACTTCTTTGATCAGCTCAAGAGCCGCACCAAGGGCTATGCCTCGCTCGACTACGAGTTCAATGAATATCGCCCCTCCGAGCTCGTCAAGCTCGACATTCTGCTTTCGGGCGACGAAGTGGACGCGCTGTCGTTTATCGTGCACAAGGATAAGGCATATGGCCTGGCCCGTGGCCTGTGCGACAAGCTCAAGGAGATCATCCCGCGTCAGCTGTTCGAGGTGCCCATCCAGGGTGCTATCGGCAACAAGATCATCGCCCGTTCCACCGTCAAGGCGCGTCGCAAGGACGTTCTTGCTAAGTGCTACGGCGGCGATATCTCGCGTAAGCGCAAGCTGCTCGAGAAGCAGAAAGAGGGCAAGAAGCGTATGAAGGCCATCGGATCGGTCGAGGTCCCGCAGGAGGCCTTTATGGCGATCCTCAAGGTGGACGAGTAGGTCCATGGCGCTTTCTGAATACAGCAAGCGGCTGCTGGGTGCCTATGCCGAGCAGCCGTTCCTTATGGCTCCCATGGCGGGCGTGACCGACCCCGCCTATCGCATCATGTGTCGCCGCCGCGGTGCCAACCTTGCCTACAGCGAGATGGTGAGCGTGGCGGGTCTTGCCTATGCCAGCAACAAGACGTGGCGCCTGGTGTTGCCGGCCGACGAGGAGCAGCAGATTTGCGTGCAGCTCTTTGGTTCCAAGCCCGATCAGTTTGCGAGTGCCGTCGCTGCCGTCGAGGAACGCGTGGGCGACCGCCTGTCATTGATTGATATCAACATGGCTTGTCCGGCTCGCAAGGTCGTTACCAAGGGCGAGGGCTCGGCGCTTATGCGCACGCCCGACCTGGCCGAAAGAATCGTCGAGGCAGCGGTGGGCGCGGCACATGTTCCCGTGACCGTGAAGATCCGCAAGGGTTTTTATGCCGAGGATCGCAATGCCGCAACGTTTGCCCAGATGCTCGAAGGGGCGGGCGCCTCTGCAGTCGCCGTGCATGGTCGTTGCGCCACGCAGCTCTACACGGGCCAGGCCGATTGGTCGGTCGTCGATGAGGTTGCCGACGCTGTCGAGATTCCCGTGATTGGTTCGGGCGATGTGTTCTCGGCCGAGGACGCTGCTGAGCATCTGCACGGCTCGGGTGCCAGCGCGGTGTTTATCGCGCGCGGCATCTACGGCAATCCGTGGGTGTTCGGCGATGCCCGAGCCCTTGCACTCGATGGCACGCCGGTTCCTTCTCGCTCCTCGGTCGAGCGCCTGGAGGCTCTGCGCGAGCACTTGACGTTGACGCACGAGCTTCTGCCGCTCATGTCGCGTGCTCGCACGTACGCAAGCTGGTACTTAAAGGGCATGCCCCATGCCGCCGCCTGGCGCGCTCAGGTGGTGCGTTGCTCTACGTACGAGGAGTTTATGGCGCTGGTCGATGATATCGAGCGCGACGTGGTGGCCTGCGAGGCCGCGCTTGCCGCCGGTGAGTCGGTGCCCGCTCATCCGCTGGAGGCTTAAGGGTGGCCGTTACCGCGCTGTACGTGCACGTGCCGTTTTGCGCTCAAAAATGCCGCTATTGCGACTTTGACTCGCGCAGCTTTGCTCTGTGTGATTTGGATGCTGCGCTCGATTCCTATTTTGAGCAGCTGTATGCGCGCCTCGATTCCTTTGGCGACGCCGGGGCGCTTGCGCAGGTCCGCACGGTCTATATTGGCGGCGGCACGCCCTCACTGGCTGGGGAGCGCCTGGTGAAACTTGCCCGTCGTATCTCCATGTGGTGCAAGCCCGTTGAATTTACTTGCGAAGCCAATCCTGAGTCGCTGACCGTCGAGCTCGCCACCGCGCTTGCCGAGGCGGGTGTCACGCGCATCTCTCTGGGCGTGCAAACCCTCGACAATACCGAGCTGGCTGCTATTGGCCGCATTCACGATGCTAATCGGGCACTTGCGGCTATCGCGACGGTGAAGGAAGTTGGCCTCGATGTGTCGTGCGACCTGATGTGCGGCCTTCCCGGGCAGACGGCCGCAAGCTGGCGGAGCACGCTCGATGGCGTGCTGGCGGCGGCGCCGCATCATGTGTCGATCTACCCGCTCACGCTTGAGGAGGGGACGCCCCTTTATCGCATGGCGTGCCGTGACGAGTCGCTCGAGCCCGATGAGGATTTTCAGGCTTCGTGCATGGACGCGGCGCGTGAGCGCCTGGGTGCGGCCGGCTATCATCCGTATGAGGTGGCGAGCTACGCGCTCGACGGCCATGAGTGCGCCCATAACATTGCCTACTGGACCGGACAGGGCTACCTGGGCCTGGGTCGTTCTGCCGCGGGCATGCTCGACGACGAGGATTTCGACCGTCTTGCAGGTTTGTTCCCCGGCGTGTCTTCTCGAGGCGATGCGTACCGCGTGCGTCTGGTGCAACGTGACGATGACGCGACGGCGTTCGAGGCCGAATATCTGTCGCAGCGTGAGGCTGTCGCCGAAGACTTGATGCTCGCTTGTCGCATGACGCGCGGTGTTGCGTCCGACCTGTTGGCTCGTGCAGCTTGCGTCATCCCAACGGGCGAGCTGGCAGCTGCCTGCGATCGCGCGCTCGAATTGGGTCTTGCCACTTGGGTGCCCGAGACGCTCTGGGGTCATGAGGGACCCTTCACTACGGCAGATGTCGTCGCGGGCCATGTTCGAGCTCGTCTGGCGCCGACCCATCTGGGCTGGCTCGATGGAAATGTTCTGTTCGAGCTGTTTTGGGATCTAGCTTAGGCCGCTCGGGTAGAATTACCGGAATATATACGCTGCTGTGAGCAGGAGGTTGCCGCGCATGGCGACGATGAACGAAAAAGATTACTACGAGATTCTGGGTGTCTCCAAGGACGCCACCTCGCGTGATATTCAAAAGGCCTTCCAGCAAAAGGCCCGTAAGTTCCATCCGGACGTCAATAAAGAGCCGGATGCCGAGGAAAAGTTTAAAGAGGTTTCCGAGGCCTACGCCGTGCTTTCGGATGAGCAAAAACGTGCGCGCTACGACGCCATGCGTTCTGGCAATCCCTTTGCCGGTGCTCCTACGGCTTCGCCCTATGGTGGCGGCTACGCCGGCAGCACGGGCTATGGCAATCCCTTTGAGGGCGGCTTTCCCTTTGGTGGCGCCTGGGGCCAGCAGCGTCGCGGCCAGGCTGCCTACAATCCCGAGAACGGCGCCAACGTGGTCGTCGATATCAAACTCGACGCCAAGGAGGCCAAGGGCGGTGCCCGCAAGACCGTCCGCTACACGCGCTTCGATACCTGTAGCAACTGCGGCGGCTCGGGCTCCGTTTCGTCTGAGCATGCCCATACCTGCCCGAGCTGCGGTGGCCGCGGCCACATCGACGTCGACCTGTCCTTCCTGTTTGGTGCGGGCACGTTCCAGTCGGTCTGCCCCGAGTGCGGCGGTTCCGGTAAGGTCGTGGCCGACCCCTGCCCCGATTGCGGTGGCAGCGGGCGAACCCGTGTGACCTCCGAGCAGACGATTGAGTTTCCTGCCGGCACGCACGATGGCGACGAGGTCCGCATTAGCGGCATGGGCCATGCTGGCACTAACGGTGCCGCGGGCGGCGACCTGGTCGGCCGCGCCCATGTTGAGGCCGAGCGCTTGGAAGGCAAAGCTCGTACTGGCTTTTACCTGATGGGCATTGTGGCGCCGTTTTTGGTGCTGTCGGCCATCTCGGGAGTGTTCTCGGCCTTTGCCGTGATGTGCTTTATTCCGTTTACCATGGGCCTGTTCATGGTGCTTTCGGACGGTGTGCTTCATCGCAGCCTGCTGTGGTGGAAGCGCGGTGCGATGCAGTTTGCCAACGGTTTTGCCAACGGCTTCATGTTCGCGCTCGTGTCGGTTTGGTTCGCGAGCTGCTCGCAACGGGCCATGCTTTCGCCGTATCAAATGCAATAACATCAAACCCTTTGTTTGCGGTCGGCCCAGCTTGGGTATAGGACGCACTGTGACAATAATGAAAGTCGGAAGGATTCGGTCGTGTCGGAAAATAGGGATTACTACGAGGTGCTTGGCGTCGACAGGGATGCCGACGCGCGGACGATTAAGCGTGCGTTTTTAAAGAAGGCCCGTACCGTACATCCGGATGTTTCGGACGATCCCGAGGCCGAGGCCAAGTTCAAGGAGCTCAACGAGGCCTATTCCGTTCTTTCCGATGAGCAGAAGCGTGCTAACTACGACCGTTACGGCACTGCCGACGGTCCTGGTGGTTCGGGCTATGTCGACATCAACGATATCTTTGGTGGCATGGGCATGGACGACCTGTTCTCGTCGTTTTTTGGCGGCGGTGCCGGTGGTGGTGCCCGCAGCCGTCGTGAGCGTCGTCGCGGACGCGACATGGCCATCTCGCTTTCGGTGACGCTCGAGGAGGCGGCGCTCGGTTGCAAAAAGACGATCAGCTATGACCGCCTTGCTCCTTGCGAGGACTGCAACGGTACCGGTAGGGCCGAGGGTGCACAGGAAAAGCAGTGCAGTCGCTGCCACGGTACGGGCTACGTCACGACGGTTCAGCGATCGTTTTTGGGCCAGGTTCAGTCTTCCTCGCCTTGCCCTGACTGCCATGGCGAGGGCACGGTTATCGACCATCCCTGCGAGACCTGCGACGGTCAGGGCCGCACGCCTTCGCACGAAAAGATCGACATCGATATTCCCGCCGGCGTTTCGACCGGTCGCCAGCTGCGTGTGAGCGGCTTTGGCGAGGCCGGCCTTCGCGGCGAGCCTTCGGGCGACCTGATTGTCAACGTGCGCGTCGCCGACCATGAGCGCTTTAAGCGCAACGGTGACGACCTGTACCTGGTGAGCGATATCTCGATTGCGCAGGCTGCGCTCGGCTGCGAGATCGAGGTCGAGGGCATTATGCCCGACGAGGTCGTTAAGGTGACGGTTCCCGCCGGCGCCCAGTACGGCGACACCGTGAGCGTCAATAATTACGGCATGCCGCGCATTGGCGGTGGCGGTTCGCGTGGCCGCCTGATCGTGCAACTGCGCGTGGTCGTTCCCACCAATCTTTCCAATAAGCAACGCGAGCTGCTCCGTGCTTTTGCCGATGAGATGGGCGATGACGTCGCTTCCGGTAAGAAGTCGGTGACCGACCGTATCAAGAGTGCCCTCGACGATATCCTCGATTAAGGAGCCCGCGTGCTCGCACCCCATATTTCCGTCGTCAACCTCGGCTGCCGTGTCAACCGGGTTGAGTCTGACCGTATCACTGCCGATCTTATGCGCCTGGGCTTTGCTATTGTGGAGCCCCAGGATGCCGATCTGATCGTCATTAACACCTGTGCCGTTACGGGCGAGGCCGAGGCCAAGACCCGTAAGGCCGTCCGTCATGCGCTGGCCCATCCAAATGAGCCCTATGTGCTCGTGACCGGTTGCGTGGTCAATTTGCATCCCGAGGAGCTGTTGGAGCTTTCGGATCGCGTGATCGCCGAGCCGTCCAAGATCGATGTCGCCGAACGTGTCTGCGAGGTGCTGGGCGTTGAGTCCGATAGCGTTCCCGCCTGCAGCGATGGCGAGGTGGTCGATGCGCTCGGTCGCTCTCGCCTGGGCGTGAAGATCCAGGATGGCTGCAACCACCGTTGCACCTATTGCATCGTGTGGAAGGCCCGCGGTCCCGAGCGTTCCGTGCCCGTCGAGTCCGTGCTTGAGCAAGTTCGCGAGGCCCAGGAGGCCGGCGTGCCCGAGGTGGTGCTGACCGGTGTGAACCTGGGTGCCTACGATGGCAAGAGCGCGACCGACGAGCATGTCGAAATCGATGAGCTGCTCGAGGCCATCATGGAGCGCACGACTATTGCGCATGTGCGCATTTCCTCGGTCGAACCCATGGATATCTCTGAGCGCCTGCTTAAGGTTATGGCGCGCTATCCGCAGCGTATTGCCCCGTTTTTGCACCTGCCCGTACAGTCCGGCTGTACGGCGACGCTGCATCGCATGGGTCGTCCCTATAGTGCCGAGGCCTTTGAGGACACGGTGCGCATGATTCGCGCCATCCTGCCGCAGGCGTCTCTTTCGTGCGACGTCATCGTCGGTTTTCCTGGTGAGACGGACGAGGAGTTCGAGGAGTCGCTGGCGCTGTGCCGCCGCGTGGGGTTCTCGCGTATGCACGTGTTCCGCTACAGTAAGCGTCCCGGTACCCTTGCTGCCGACATGCCCGACCAGGTGCCGCCCGAGGTTATGGCCGAGCGCAGCCGCCGTATGCGAGACGCGGCGCAGGAGCTCGCTATTGCCGATGCTCGTCGTCGCGTGGGCACTGTCGAGCGTGCCGTGCTCGAGTATGGTGACAACCTGACGCTCGGTTCGTTCCATCATGCCCGTCTTGACGATACCTGTGGACTTACAGCCCCGTGCCTGCTCGATGTTGCTATCATCGGAGTCGATGATTCCGGCTTGGTCCATGCGCGCAGGGAGGTCCATGGAAGCCTCGAAGATTAGACTTACCGTTCCCGAGGGAGTTGATCCCTCGCGTGTTTTGGGCGCCGGCGACGGCGTCCTTCGTGCGCTCGAGAGCTTGGTTCGCGCTCACGTGGTCGCCCGTGGCGATAGGATCTCCGTGAGCGGCGACCCGGACGAGGTCGAGCTCGTGGCTCGCTTTTTCGAACATGCTTTTCGCGAGGCGGCGGCCGGTCGTACCCTGTCTGCCGACGATGTCTCGCGTTGCCTGGCCGTCTTGCGCGACGGCGAGCATGAGGCCACATCGCTTCGCGATGACGTGCTGCTTTCATACCGCGGTCGTGTCATTCGTCCCAAGACGCTTGGGCAAAAGCGCTATGTGGATGCCATTCGCTCGCATACCATCACCTTTGGCTTGGGTCCTGCCGGTACCGGTAAGACCTATCTGGCCATGGCGCTCGCCGTTGCCGCGCTCAAGCGCCATGAGGTGGGCCGTTTGATCTTGACGCGTCCGGTTGTCGAAGCAGGGGAGAACCTGGGCTTTTTGCCCGGCACCCTCGAGGAAAAGATCGATCCGTACATGCGCCCGCTCTACGATGCCCTTTTTGACATGATGGATCGTGAGCGCACCGATGAGCTTATGGAGCGCGGCGTGATCGAGATCGCCCCGCTCGCCTACATGCGCGGTCGTACGCTGAGCGATGCTTTCGTGGTGCTCGACGAGGCGCAAAATACCACGCCCGAGCAGATGAAGATGTTCCTGACACGCCTTGGATTCAACTCCAAGTTCGTGATTACCGGCGACCTCAGCCAGCGCGACCTGGTGGGTCGTCGTGGTGGCTTGGCGGATGTCGAGAAGATTTTGGGCCGTGTCGACGATGTGGCGTTTGCACACCTGGAGCGCGCCGATGTGGTGCGCCATGCCCTGGTGGGTCGTATCGTCGAGGCATACGATGCTTATGATGACGTGCGTGAGCAGCGCTCGCGCGACCGAAAGGAGTCCCGTTGAGTGTATTGATCAGCAACGATGCCGAGCTCGATACGCTGCTCGACGCGCAGGAAGTGGAGCACATCTGCGAGGTTGTGCTTGCCGCCGAGGGCGTTGAACGTGAAGTCGAGATTTCCCTTTCGTATGTCGACGAGGACGAGATGCACGAGCTCAACCACGAGTGGCGTGGCATCGACCGCACCACCGATGTGCTCTCGTTTGAATGCGACTCGGCCTTTGACGAGGATATTCCCGCCGACGAGACGCTCGAGCTCGGCGATATCATCTTGGCCCCGCAGGTCATTGCCCGTCAGGCCCCCGGCTTTGGCAATAGCCCTGCCGACGAGTGCCGCCTGATGCTCGTACACGGCATGCTGCACCTGCTGGGGTATGACCATATCGAGGACGACGAGGCCGAGGTCATGGAGGCCCGCGAGGACGCCATCCTGCGCGATCTGGCGCTCGAGCGCGGCGAGGACCCCAAGCTAGTCCACGTCGGCCCCATCACCAACCACGCCCACGACTAGGAGCCGTCTATGATTCCCGGATCGAACAAGGACCATCCGTCCTTTTTAAAGTCGTTCTCCTACGCCATGGAGGGCTTCGTCACCGCCGTCAAGACCGAGCGCAACATTAAGGTTATGCTCGTAGCGGGCGTGTGCACCATCATTGCCGGCTGCATCGTGGGGCTCGACATTGCCGAGTGGGCCACGATTATCATCTGCTGCGGCCTGGTGATTCACGGCGAGCTGTGCAATACCGCCATGGAGGCCATTGTCGATCTGGCGACCCAGGAGCTCCATCCGCTGGCAAAACGCGCCAAGGACATCGCCGCCGCCTCGGTATACGTACTTTCAATCACCGCCGCGATTGTGGGCTTGCTGGTATTTGCCCACGCGCTCGGCTATATTTAGAAAGGGATTCCCATGTCCGACAATATGCAGCCTATCGATGAAATTTTGGACGACGAGTCCCCGGATGCTAAGGCGACCGAGGCCTATGAGGAAGTCGAGGAGTTCGACCCGTTTGAGGGCATGAGCGACGAGGAACTCGACGCCCTGTGCGACGAGGACGACAGCCTCGCGGGCTTTGGCGACGTTGAGCCCGGTTTCCGCAGTGGCTTCGTGGCCTTGGTCGGCCGCCCCAACGCCGGTAAGTCAACGCTGCTCAACGCCTGCTATGGCAAAAAGGTCGCCATCACCTCGCCGGTGGCCCAGACGACCCGCCGTCGCATGCGCGCTGTCGTCAACCGCCCCGGCTACCAGCTGGTCTTTGTCGATACCCCGGGTATCCACAAGCCCAAGGACGGTCTAGGGTCCGAGCTCAACAAGAGCGCGCTGTTCGAGCTGAACGATGTCGATGTCGTCGCGTTTTTGATTGATGCCACCAAGCCGATCGGCAGGGGAGACGCCTGGGTTGCCGAGCGCGTCAAGAGCGCCCGTTCCAAGAAGGTCTTGGTGCTCACCAAGGCCGATGAGGCTGATCCCGCACAGGTCATGGAGCAGCTTAAGGCCGCCCACGAGCTCATGGAATATGACGATGAGATCGTGACGTCGTCGGTCAAGAACTTCAACGTCGATGCGTTTATCGAGACCGTTGCACACTTTTTGCCCGAGGGTCCGCGTTGGTTCCCCGAGGACATGGGTACCGACGCTTCCGATGAGACGCTCGTTGCCGAGTTTGTGCGCGAGAAGGTCTTGCGCCGCACCCGTGATGAGATCCCGCACTCCGTTGGCGTGATCTGCGATGCGCTCGAGCAGACCAAGAAGGTGCTGCGCGTGCACGCCACCATTTACGTCGAGCGCGAGGGGCAAAAGGGCATCATCATCGGCAAGGGCGGCGAGATGATCAAGCATATCGGTATCGACGCCCGTCGCGATCTTGAGCGCATCTTTGGCACGCAGGTCTTTTTGGAGCTGGACGTGAAGGTCAAGGCCGGCTGGCGTGACGACGAGGCCCAGATTCGCCGCTTTGGCTACAACGCCGAGGACTAAGGACGCGCGGCGCGCATGGCAGGCTCCCGGACATATCGCACGAAGGTGCTCGTCCTCGACAAGACGAAGCTCAAAGAGACGGACCTGATTCTGACGATGCTTGACGAGCGGGGTCGGCAGGTTCGCGCCGTGGCAAAGGGCGCCCGCAAACCCGGTGGGCGCCTTGCTGCGCGCTGCGAGATGTTCTGTACCGTTGATCTGCTGCTTGCGCATGGACGGTCGCTCGACGTGGTTTCCCAGGCCGAGCTTATGGAGGCGCCGCTCGGCGCTGCTCCCGATTACGAGATGACATGCGCCGCAAGCGCGATCGCCGAGGTCGCGCGCGTGTGCTCGTTCGAGGACGCCGAGGACCCGTTTACCTTTGCCATCACGCAGCGGGCGCTCACACTTGTCGGCAGCGGGCTCGACGCGGCACATATGGACCTGCTCGTGGCGGCCTTTGTCTTTAAATTGCTGTCGCACGTTGGCTACCGACCCGATTTTTCGGCCTGCGTGCTGTGCGGAGACCCGATGCTGTCGTATTTTTCGCCCCAGGCGGGCGGCCTCATGTGCGGGTCGTGCGCGTCGAGCGTGCCCGGTGCCGAGCTGGTGTCGACCGGTGAGGTCGCATGGCTGCGCGCCCTCATGTCCATGACCTTCGATGCGCTCATGGCCGAGAGGGTCGACCCCCATACCGCTGCCTTTTTGCTGGGGCTTTCGCACGTGTGGGCTGCGACGCACACCGATCAACGTCTCCGTGCGATGGAATTCATGTTGGGTCGGTGATGATGCGCAGGCGCGGGCTGCTTGTGGTAACATACCGACCTGTTGGTACCTCGACCTTGGATGCTCGCTCCACCGGCGGCTTCCCAGTCCGAGGCGAATAGCGTCGCCCGCGGGCGACAAGAAACGAAAGGTGAAACAATGACTGTTTCCAAAGAGCGCAAGGCGGAGCTGACTGCCCAGTTCGGTAACACCCCGGTCGATACCGGCAACCCCAAGGTTCAGGTCGCCATCCTGACCGAGCGCATCAAGGAGCTGACCGAGCACATGAAGTCCCACCAGAAGGACTTCCACACCCGTCGTGGCCTGCTCATGCTCGTCGGCCGTCGTCGTCGTCTTCTCTCCTACATCAAGAAGAACGACATCGTCGAGTACCGTGAGCTCATCAAGGCTCTGGGCATCCGCGACAACATCCAGTAGGATTTGTACATGCTAAGAGCGTCCTGCGCAGCGGGGCGCTCTTTTTGTGTAAGGGCGTGAACAATCACGCTCTGAAGCGTGGCGGGGGCAGGGGGCCCGCGTCACATGAGAAGCCCGCAGGCAAGGGGCCTGTGGGGTAAAGGAGAACAATGACACTCGTATCCAAGACCTTTGAGCTGTACGGCAAGACCTACACCTTTGAGTCCGGCGAGCTTGCCAAGCAGGCCACCGGCGCCTGTCTGGTCAAGCAGGGCGACACCACGATGCTCGACACCGTGGTCGTCTCCAAGGAGCGTAAGAACTACGACTTCTTCCCGCTGACCGTCGACTTCAACGAGAAGATGTACGCCGCCGGCCGCATCCCGGGTGGCTACCTCAAGCGTGAGGGCCGTCCCAGCGAGAAGGCCACGCTCACGGCCCGTATGATCGACCGCCCGATTCGTCCGAGCTTCCCGGACGGCTTCCGCAACGAGGTGCACATCGTCGCCACCTCGCTCGTCGCCGACCAGGTCAACCCCTTTGACGTCATCAACGTCATGGGTGCTTCCCTGGCAATGACGCTCGGCGGCGTGCCCTTCGAGGGCCCGCTTGCCTGCGTGCGCATCGGCCGTAACGTGGAGACCGGCGAGTTTATCGTCAACCCCACCTATGAGGAGCGCGAGAACTCCGATCTGGATCTGGAGCTGGGTGGCTCCGCCGACTTCATCTCGATGGTCGAGGCCGGCGCCGAGGAGATCTCCGAGGACGACATGCTCGCCGCCATGAAGTTTGGCCAGGAGGCCCTTGCTGCCTTCTGCCAGGCTCAGGACGAGTTTGTCGCCGAGTGGGAGCAGGTCAACGGCGCCATCGTCAAGAAGGAGTACCCGCTCGACCAGCCCGTCGAGGAGGTCCAGGAGCGCATCTTCGCCCACTACGACGAGATGGCAGCCGCCCTTCGCGACGCCGACAAGCTCTCCCGTATCGGTAAGGTCGAGGCTCTGAAGGAGTCCATCCGTGCCGAGTTCACCGAGGAGGAGCAGGCCGCTTGGGAGCGCGAGATTCCCGTGGCGCTCAAGAAGCTCGAGAAGAAGGCTATGCGCACCATGGTCGTCGAGACCGGTGAGCGCGTCGACGGCCGTGCCGCCGATGAGATTCGCCCCATCATGGTGAAGGATAACTACCTGCCGCTCGTTCACGGCTCCGGTCTGTTCCAGCGTGGCCAGACCCAGGTGCTTTCCGTCCTGTCGCTCGGTATGCTCAACGAGGGCCAGCGTCTGGATACCATCGAGCCCACCGAGGGCAAGCGCTACATGCACCACTACAACTTCCCGCCGTTCTGCACCGGCGAGACCGGCCGCATGGGCAGCCCCAAGCGCCGCGAGATCGGCCACGGCAACCTGGCCGAGCGCGCTCTGCTTCCGGTGCTCCCCGACGAGAACGAGTTCCCCTACGCCATCCGCGTCGTCTCCGAGGTCATGGAGTCCAACGGCTCCTCTTCGATGGCTTCGACCTGCGGCTCCACGCTCGCCCTTATGGACGGCGGCGTGCCCATTAAGCGCCCGGTCTCCGGTATCGCCATGGGCCTGATCCAGGAGGAGGGCAAGACCGTGGTCCTGTCCGACATCCAGGGTCTCGAGGACTTCCTGGGCGACATGGACTTTAAGGTCACCGGCACCACCGAGGGCATTACCGCCCTGCAGATGGACAACAAGGCCACCGGCCTCACCTTCGACATTCTGGCCCGCGCCCTGCAGCAGGCCAAGGAGGGTCGTGCGTACATCCTGCAGAAGATGCTCGATGTGATCCCTGAGCCGCGCCACACCACGCGCAGCACCGCTCCGCGCATCGTCTCCATCCAGGTTCCGACCGATAAGATCCGCGACGTCATCGGTTCCGGCGGCAAGGTCATCCGCGGCATCCAGGACGAGACCGGTGCTTCGGTCGACATCCAGGAGGACGGCACCGTCTTTGTCGGCGGCACCGGCGAGTCCGTCGATCAGGCCGTCGAGCGCATCAAGCTCATCATCAAGGTTCCCGAGCCGGGCGAGGAGTACACCGGTCGCGTGGTCTCCATTCAGCCCTTCGGTGCCTTCGTCAACCTGCTGCCCGGTAAGGACGGCCTGCTGCACATCTCCCGCGTCGCCAAGGGTCGTGTGGAGAAGGTCGAGGACGTCCTCAACGTGGGCGACGAGGTCAAGGTCGTCGTCATCGAGGTCGACGATCGCGGTAAGATCTCGCTCGATCGTCTCGATAAGCCCGAGGCCCCGGCTCGCGCCGAGGGTGCCTCCGAGGGCGACGGTGAGCACTTCCAGCGTCGTGAGCGTCCGCGTCGTGAGCGCTCCGAGCGCAGCGACCGCCCGCGCCGTCCCGGCGACAACGGAGGCCGCAAGCCCCGCCGCCACCACGACGCCGAGTAACAGCCGTACATAACCAGCACCGCAAGGGCGACTCCGGACAGGGGTCGCCCTTTTGCTTGCGCCCGGGAGGGCCGCATATGAAGTTTCCTGCTCTACAGTCCTGCGCAAGATGGAAAGCACATTAAGTGCTTTCCTTTGCGTGCGGAACTCGCGATAAACTTCATATGCGGCCCTCCCGGGCGCAAGCAAAAGGACTGGTTAGTGCCGCTCGCAATTTAGTTAGACAGTCTATTCAGTAGTCAGATTTCGGATTTGTAGATAGACGCTGCAGCATTTCCCCAGATAAAATCGACCAAAATAAACCTGTCCCTTATTGGCCGGTTTCCCGTGGGGCGGGCACTGATGAAGTTTATCGCGAGTTCCGCACGAACAGGAGGCCACTTAATGTGGCCTCCGTCGTGAGCAGGACTGTAGAGCAGGAAACTTCATCAGTGCCCGCCCCACGGGAAACCGGCGGGATAGACCAGTTCAGATGGGGCTTTGATGCATGGGTGGTCTGTTGTTGTGCAAATGGGTATCATACTGTGGTTATTGCATCGACTCTGTGATGCATGTTTGTACGTTCCCGGCGGTCGGTTTGCCAGAAGCGCCCCGTCGGTTGTTCCAGACCCGTTTCGAAGAAAGGAAACCACACTAACCTATGGCAGCTAAAAAATCATCTCCCTTGAAGATCATCCCGCTCGGCGGCCTTGATGGCATCGGCAAGAACATGACGGTTTTCGAGTGCGGCGACGACATGGTGCTCGTCGACGCCGGTCTCATGTTCCCGGATGACTCCCAGCCCGGTATCGATCTGGTGCTTCCCGACTACACCTACGTTCTGGAGAACGAGGAGAAGCTCCGCGGTATCATCGTTACCCACGGCCACGAGGACCACACCGGTTCGCTTCCGTACCTGCTGCAGGACCTCAACAACAAGGTGCCCATCTTCTCGAGCAAGCTGACGCTCGGTTTTATCGAGGGCAAGCTTTCTGAGTTCCGCATCCGCGCACCCAAGTTCCGCGAGGTCAAGGGCGGCAGCCATGTCAACCTCGGCGGCATCTCGCTCGACTTCTTCTCGATGACGCACTCCATCCCCGGCGCTCTGGGCGTGTTCATCCGCACCAATCAGGGCACCGTTATGCACACCGGCGACTTTAAGCTCGACCAGACGCCCATCGATGGCGTTACGCCCGACTATGCCGCTATCAGCCGCTTTGCCAAGCAGGGCATCGACCTGCTGCTTTCCGACTCCACCAATGCCACGGTTCCCGGCTTTACCAAGTCCGAGGCCGAGGTTGGTCCCAACCTGCTGCACGCCATCAAGAACGCCCCGGGTCGCGTGTTCGTCGCATCGTTCTCGAGCCACATCCATCGTTTGCAGCAGATCTGCGATGCCGCCCGCAAGTGCGGCCGTAAGGTCGTTGTGACCGGTCGCTCCATGCTCACGAACACCCGCGTGGCGCGCGAGCTCGGTTACCTCAACATCGATGATGCCGATATCATCGATGCCTTCGATATTGATAACCTGCCTGACGACAAGATCGTCGTCATGTGCACTGGTTCGCAGGGCGAGCCGCTGTCGGCCCTGTCCCGCATGGCCAATGGCGAGCACAAGACGCTCTCCATCCACGAGGGCGATACCGTTATCCTTTCGGCAACTCCCGTTCCTGGCAACGAGAAGGCCGTCCAGCAGGTCGTCAACAGCCTGGCCAAGCTCGGCTGCGACGTGTGGGATAAGAACCGCGCTCTCGTCCACGTCTCGGGTCACGGTAGCCAGGAGGAGCTCAAGCTCCTGATGGCCATGGCCAAGCCCACGTACTTTATGCCGGTTCACGGTGAGGCCGTGCATCTGCGCGCCCATGCCCAGCTGGCCCGCAAGATGGGCATCAAGGACGATCATATCTTTATCCTCGATAACGGCGACACGCTCGAGATGCGCGGTGGTATCGTCAAGCGCGGTACGCCCGTCGAGTCCGGTGTCGTTTACGTCGACGGCCTGCGTATCGGCGATACCGACCCCATCGTCCTGCGCGATCGCCAGAAGCTCGCCAACGACGGTATGGTCACGGCCGTTGCCATCGTCTCCCTCAAACACAAGAAGATCGAGGCCATCGAGTTCTCGGGCCGCGGCGTCTCGTTTGCCATCGACGACCAGTTCTCCGAGGATGCCTCCGCGTCCATTATGGAGACGATCGAGAAGGGTAAGTTTAGCTTTACCAGCAGCGGTTCCGATGCCATTCGCAAGGCCGTGCGCGATTCGCTCTCTAACTTTATCTGGAGCCGTACGCGCACCCGTCCGATGATCATCCCGGTCGTCATGGAGGTTTAGTTTGGCGCGCGGATCTGCACAAAACGCCAAAGGCAATAAGGCCAATAACCAACCGGCATCTGCTAAGGGTGCCGGTTCCCATCTGCGTGCCAATAAGGGCCACGAGTCCGAGTTTGATGAGTTTGAGCCCTTGGTCGAGCCTTCGGCCAATCGCGATATCGCCGGTGTGGTCATCGCCGTTTTGGCGATCGCGTCCTTCATTGCCGTGATCTCTCCGGCAACAGCGCCCGTGACGGCTGCTGTTGCCGGTTTCTACCACCTGGGCTTTGGTCTGGGCGCCTACGTGCTGCCGATCGTCATCTTGCTGTTTGCCGCCACGCTCTTTTTGGGTGAGGACTCGCCGCTCAACGTGCGCTCTGTCGCGGGCGGCGCCGTGGTCTTTATCGCCGTCGTCTCCATTCTTTCGCTGATGGTGCCGGGCACGAGCGATTCGTGCGACCTTATGTTTACGCCGCAGAACCTTTCCGTGTCGGGCGGCTACATTGGCGCCTTTATCGCAAGTGCCTTGCAAAACGCCCTGGGTAAACCTATCGCCATGGTTGTCTTGCTGGGGCTTGTCGTCGTTGGTTTGGTCATTATCGGCTTTTCGGTGGGTGGCGTTTTGCGCTCCGCCCGTGACCGTGCGGCAGATTTTGCCGAACGCCGTCGTGCCGATGTCAACGCCAGCCCGTGGGGCGATGAAGAGGCCCTGTCTGTTCCCGGCGTCGCTCGTCCGCACCTGAGCATTCTGCGCCAGAAGGGGACTGACGCAGCGGTGACCACGGTCATGGGTGGCGATGTCGACCCGGTTTTGGATGACGACGAGGACGATGACCCGTTTGTCGACGTATCCGAGTCGGTTGAAGCCGAGCGGGCCAAGACCACGCTGCTGCCGCGTCGCCATGTCAAGAAGGGCAAGGCTGCGCCTAAGCTCAATACGAGTGAGCCCGACCCGTCTTGGTCCGATAGCGAGATTGAGCTCACCGAGGGTGACGACGAGGACGACGAGGCTCCGCTCGAGACCGCCAAGACAACCTTGCTGCCGCGTCGCCACGCCAAGCGCGGGCAGGTCACTGGACAGCTTTCGATGGAGGACGATCCGGACAAGGTTGACGAGTCCGAGCCGCCGTTTGCCGTGAACCCTGTTTCGGCCGCACCTCAGATTCCCGACTTCCTGAAGCATCCCAAGGTTGCCGATGCGCCTGCCACGAGTGCTATCGAATCGGCTGCGGCTCGTGATGGGGGAGTGGACGACGGCGCCGCAGATAACGAGGGCGAAGAGGAGGACGGCCTCAAGCTTCCGCCGCTCGAAATCCTGCATGCCAACCCGCAGTCGGCTTCCGCTGCGTCTTCGGACAAGGAGCTGGAGCAGACCGCTGAGTCACTGCAATCCACCTTGCTTGAGTTTGGCCGCAGTGCCCGCGTGGTCGGCTGGATCGCCGGCCCCACGGTGACGACCTTTAAGCTGCAGCCCGGTGAGGGCGAGCGTGTGAGCAAAATCTCGAGCCTCGAGGACGATATCGCGCTTTCGCTCGCTGCCCAGTCGGTGCGTATCTTTGCCCCGATCCCCGGCACCTCGCTCGTGGGCATCGAGATTCCCAACCGCAAGCGCCAGAACGTCAATCTGGGCGACGTGCTGCCCTATGTGAAGGGCGGTCCGCTCGAGCTCGCCATCGGCCGCGACGCCGAGGGCACGCCGGTTGTCGCCGACCTCGCCAAGATGCCTCACCTGTTGATTGCCGGTACGACCGGTTCTGGTAAGTCGGTGATGATCAATTCCATCATCACGACCTTGCTCATGCGCGCCCTTCCCGAGGACGTTCGCCTGATCATGGTCGACCCCAAGCGTGTCGAGCTTGCGGGCTATAACGGTCTGCCGCATCTCTATGTGCCCGTGGTGACCGAGCCCAAGCAGGCCGCGAGCGCTCTGCAATGGGCTGTGTCCGAGATGGAGCGTCGCCTGAAGGTCTTCGAGCGTCTCAACGTGCGTAAGATCTCGACCTACAACGAAAAGCAGGCTGCTGGTGAGTTTGAGCATTACGACAATCCGCCGCAAAAGATGCCCTACCTTGTCATTATCATTGACGAGCTCTCTGACCTGATGATGGTCGCCGGTAAGGATGTCGAGGCCTCGATCGTGCGTATTGCACAGTTGGGCCGTGCCGCCGGTATTCATCTTATCGTTGCCACGCAGCGCCCCAGCTCCAACGTGGTGACGGGCCTCATCAAGGCCAACATCACCAACCGCATCGCCTTTAACGTCGCCACGGGCATCGACTCGCGCGTCATCATCGACCAGATGGGCGCCGAGAAGCTCACCGGTTTGGGCGACATGTTGTTCTCCAAGGTCGACTGGGGCAAGCCCCGCCGTATCCAGGGCTGCTTTGTCTCGGATGATGAGATCAACGAGATTGTCGAGTTCGTCAAGTCGCAGAGTGAGCCAGACTACCACGAGGAGATCCTGTCTGCCGTGGCGCCCGCTTCCATGTCCATGGCGGGTGGCGGAGGCATTGTCCGCACCGGAGTAGCCGAGCCGCAAGACGATGATCCACTCATTTGGGAAGCCGCCCATATTGTGGTGGAATCGCAGCTTGGCTCCACATCTGGCCTGCAACGTCGTCTGAAGGTTGGCTATGCGCGTGCCGGGCGTATTATGGACATGCTGGAAGAAAAGGGTGTCGTCGGCCCGCCTGACGGTTCCAAGCCGCGCGAGGTCCTTTTGGACGAGGAGGGGCTTGCCGCGCTGGAATCTGTCGACGCCGAGATGGCACGTGAAGATCGTGAGTTTGGAGGATTCTGATGGCTGCACGCTTTGGTGACATGCTGCTCGAGCAGCGTCGCCGAATGGGCCTTTCCATTCAGCAGGTCGCCAACACCATCAAAATCAGGCCGCAGATCATCGAGTTTTTCGAGACCGGTAACTTTGCTTCGATGCCGCCGCGCGGCTATGCGCAGGGCATGATTTCGAGCTATGCTCGTTTTTTGGGCCTCAATCCGCGCGAGGTCGTCAATGCCTACTTTGACGACCTGATGGCATACGAACGCGAGACGTCGCAGCAGGGCGGTCGTTTTCAGGACGCCGCCGGCTACGTCAATTCGCGTTCCTCTGTCGATAACGGGCGCTTCCTGATGGTTCAGGGTGGTCGCTCAACGCGTTATGGTCAGCGTCCGCAGCAGGCTGGCTATATTACCGAGACGGGGTCCAGTGAGGAAATCCGTTCTCAGCGCGATCGTTTCCGCAGCACGCCTATGCCCGACGATCGTGCGCTTCCCGCTGCCCGCGGTGTGGTGCGCGATCCCCGTGTCGGCTACGGAGATGGCGGCTATTCCGATCGTGGCCACCGTGGTGTCTCTGCCGGTCGTGCTCTCGGCGGCTATGCGGACGCCGATGCCACGCAGGTGACGCCGCGTCTTCGCTCTCAATCACAGCCGTATGGCCAGCGCTCTTCGGCTCCGCGTGCGGGCCAGCGTGGCTATCAAGGCCGCGGTGAACTTGCGCCCCGCTCGGGTCAGCGCAGCCTTCAGGGCCAGGGTGGCTATCTCGGCCGTTCCGACAGCAATCGTGGTCGTATGCCTCAGGGAGGCGGCCGCAGCAGTTCCAGTCGTGGACGCGGCGGTTCCCGTACTCCTCAAAACAACGGTCTCGATCCGCGTATCGTCTACGCCGGCATCGGTGCCGTGGCGTTGCTGCTGATCGTGCTCATCGTGGTACTTCTGCGCGGCTGCGCATCTTCGACGCCCGAGACCACGCCCGAGACGCCCACTGCTACCAAGACGACGCCCAAGAAGTCTTCTAAGAAGACCGAAACGGTCGACGAGGACGAAGACACCGATGAGGCGACGGATGAGTCGACCGATTCGGACGCCACCAAGACGACGGCTAAAAAGGAAGAAAACGAGGTAACGAAGGTCAAGGTCTCCGTTGCCAAGGGAAAGACCGCCTGGATTGAGGTCAAGGTCGATGGCAAGTCGGTCTATGGCGCCCAGGCGACTGGCCCCTTTGAGCAGGAGTACACGCCTGAGTCCTCGATCGAGATCACCACGTCCAAGCCTTCCGATGTCACCGTTACCAAGAACGGCGAAAAGGTCCGTTACGATACCAAGACCTCGGGCGTGGCGCGTGTGACGATCACCGTTCCCAAGAAGGAGACGACTGGTTCCGAGAATGGTGAAAGTTCTGATGGTACCGACACCACCGATGGTACCGACACCACCGACGGCACCGATGCCCAGTCCACGGATGGCGCCGATACCGCAACTGACGGCCAGACGCCCACCGATTCTACCGACTATTCGTACGATAGCTACTAAGCCGCTCGTACGCGAAAGGAAACATCATGGCTAAAGATTCCAGCTTCGACGTCGTGTCCGAGGTCAACATGCAAGAGGTCGACAACGCCTTCCAGCAAACCACGCGCGAGATTTCCCAGCGCTATGACCTGAAGGATTCCGGCGCCACGATCGAGCTTTCGAAGGGCGACAAGCTCTTTACGATCAACGCCCCGGCCGACTTTGTCTCCAAGCAGATTATCGACGTGCTGAGCTCCAAGCTCATCAAGCGCGGCATCGACCTCAAGGCTGTCTCGTGGGATGCTCCGCAGGCGGCATCGGGCGGCACCGTGCGCGTGCTCGGCCATATCGTCGAGGGTATCGACCAGGCGACCGCCAAGAAGATCAACAAGGACATCAAGGACCAAAAGCTCAAGGTCAAGGTGACTATCGAGGCCGACAAGCTGCGTGTTTCCTCTGCTTCGAAGGACGCGTTGCAGACCGTGATCCAGTTCCTGCGCGACCAGGACTACGGCCAGCCGCTGCAGTTCACCAACTACCGCTAATATCATTCGAAAGGACTGCTCTCCAACATGGATACACCGTTGGGCTCCGTGCTCTACATCACCCTCGGGTGCGCTAAGAACGAGGTTGACACCGACCGCATGCGTTCTCTTTTGACCGCCGCGGGCTACGAGGAGGCATTCGACCCACAGGATGCCGATATCGCCATCGTCAATACATGCTCGTTTCTCGCCTCCGCAACGTCCGAGAGCATCGAGACCACGCTCGAGCTCGCCAACGAGGTTCAGGACGGCGTTCGTTCTTGTCCCATCGTCATGTGCGGCTGTGTGCCGTCGCGCTATGGCGACGACCTGCCTGACGAGCTGCCCGAGGTCGCTGCCTTTGTGAAGGCCGACGAGGAGGACGGCATCGTGGCGGTCATCGATGGCGTGCTGGGTGTCGAGCGTGAGATCGCTGCCTATATTCCGCAAGTCAAGCGCACTGTCGAGGGCGACGTTGCTTACGTCAAGATTTCCGATGGCTGCAACCGCTTCTGCAGCTTCTGCATGATCCCGTATATCCGCGGTCGTTATCACTCGCGCAATGCCGAGAGCATTATCTCCGAGGTACGCGACCTGGTTGCCGGCGGTGTGCGCGAGATCGTGCTGATCGGCCAGGACACGGGTATTTGGGGCACCGACTTTGCCGACGAAGACGTCACCGATGGCTCGCCGCGCAATCTGGCGCAGCTGCTGCATGCCGTCGCCGAGTCCGTGCGCCCGCACAACGTCTGGGTCCGCGTGCTCTATCTGCAGCCCGAGGGCATGACCGACGAGCTTATCGATACGATTCGCGATACGCCCGAGGTGCTGCCTTATATCGATATCCCCGTGCAGCACTGCGACGCGCGCATCCTCAAGGCTATGCGCCGTTCTGGTTCGCGCCAGGAGCTCGAGGACCTGTTCCGCGATCTGCGTGAGCGTATCCCCGGCATCGTGATCCGTTCCACGGCCATGGTCGGCTTCCCGACCGAGACCGACGACGAGTTCCGCGACCTTATCGACTTTATGGACACCGTCGGCTTTGACTACACGAGCGTCTTTGCCTACTCGCAGGAGGAGGGCAGCCTGGCCGCTAAGATGGAGGGTCAGGTCGATGAGGAGGTCAAGCTCGAGCGCGCCCAGGAGGCCATGGACCTGGCCGAGTCGCTCGGTTTTGCCGCCACCGCCGCACATGTGGGCGAGCGCGCCCAGGTGATTGTCGACGGCATCGAGGAGACCGAGGACGGCGCCGAGCTGATCGGCCATGCTTGGTTCCAGGCGCCCGATTCCGATGGCGCGGTGCACTTGGACGCCAGCGAGGCGTCCGTGGGCGATATTCTGACGGTCGAGTTTACCGATAGCTTCTGCTATGAGCTTATCGGCCATGTTGTGGAGTAGGAGAGCATCGTGGCAAACGAGAGCAATAAGGAACTGACGAGTGTTTGGACGCCCGCCAACATCGTGACGTGCGTTCGCATCGTCTTTATCCCGGTGTTCATGATCGTGTCGGCGCTTTCTCACACGAGTGTTGCCGGTACAGATTGGAGCACCTTCGACGGCCCGCTCGCCGCCGCTGCCTTCATTCTGTATGTGATCCTGTCGTGCACCGATAAGGTCGACGGCTACCTGGCGCGCTCGCGCAACGAGATTACCGATTTCGGTAAGTTCTTGGACCCCATCGCCGATAAGCTGCTGGTGTTCTCGGCTCTGCTGCTGTTCTTGGATTTTGGCATTGTGACCGTGTGGTCCGTGTTCATTATCCTGTTCCGTGAGCTTCTGGTGAGCGCCCTTCGCATGGTCGCGAGTGCCGCCGGCGTGGTCGTTGCCGCCGATAAGCTTGGCAAGTACAAGACGGCGACCACGATGGTCTCCATCTGCGGTTACCTGTGCGTCTTTGCGATGGCCGGCTTGCACCTTGGCCCGCTGGCGCTGACGCTCGGCATCTACTCGGTGTCGCGCTTCCTGTACGCCGTTGCCGTTGTCCTGACCGTTATCTCGGGCGCCCAGTACTTCTGGAACTGCCGCAAGATCGTCTTTTCGGTCTAGGTCCTGGTGGGTATGACGGACTCTTTTGAGCAGATTTCCGCACATAACGAGGAGCTGGCGCGTCATATTGTCGAGCGCGCGAGCGCTCGGGGCGTGACGGTTTCGACGGCTGAGTCGCTGACAGCAGGTATGATTGCCTCGACGATTGCCGATATCCCGGGCGCCTCGGCGGTGCTGCGTGGCGGTGCGGTGACCTACTGCGATGAGATCAAGCATCGCGTTTTGGGCGTTGATCAGGAGACGCTCGACCGCTATACCGCGGTGTCGCATCAGACCGCGCGCGAGATGGCGGCGGGTTCGCTGGAGTTGTACCAGAGCGATATTGCAGTGAGCGCAACGGGTTATGCCGGCCCCGGCGGCGGCACTGAGGACGATCCGGCTGGCACTTTCTATATTGGCTGGGCGTATCGCGCGGCTGATGGGGAAGTGCCGGTCGTGGACTCTGTGCGCTGCCACTATGAGGGCGACCGTTCGTGTGTTCGTGCCCATGCGGTCGCGGAGGCATTGGGACGCATTGCCCTTTTGCTCAACTCTATGGAATAGACGTGTTTTAAGGGGCCTTAGGGCCCCTTAATTGTGGAGATAGGGACCTCTGACAAATTCAGCGTTTTTGCTGGTCATAGGTTTATTTTCGCCTTCCTTGCTTATATTTGGCCCTATGTGGTCAAGCATTTGGTCAGTATTTGGTCGGCGTTTGGTTGGGTTTTGGAAAGACTGCCTGCATATGATTTATCTGAACGGTTGACCACGAACAGCCGTTCGTTTATTATCGATGCAGGTTGTTAAGAGGAGGGCTTTTCATGGCCAAGAATTCAGGTCCCGTACGTACCGTTCATGCTCGCACGACGGGTAAAGAGCGCGATGAGATGATCGCCACCACCAAGGCCGAGATCGAGAAGAAATTCGGCCAGGGTTCCATCATGAGGTATGGTGACGGCGGCCCCGAGCTTGAGGTTGAGGCCATCCCCACGGGCGCTCTGGCACTCGATGCCGCTCTGGGTATCGGCGGTGTGCCGCGCGGCCGTATCGTCGAGATTTACGGTCCTGAGTCCTCCGGTAAGACGACGCTTTCGCTCGAGATCCTGGCCGAGGCCCAGGCAATGGGTGGCGTGGTGGCATTTATCGATGCCGAGCACGCGCTCGATCCCACGTATGCCGCGCGCATTGGCGTGGATATCGACGAGGTACTGATTTCCCAGCCCGATACGGGTGAGCAGGCGCTCGAGATTGTTGACATGCTCGTGCGTTCCGGCGCCATCGATGCCATCGTCGTCGACTCCGTCGCCGCGCTGACCCCGCGTGCCGAGATCGAGGGAGAGATCGGCGATACCACGGTCGGCTTGCAAGCTCGCCTGATGAGCCAGGCGCTCCGCAAGCTTGCCGGCTCGCTGTCCAAGTCCAACACGACGTGCATCTTCATTAACCAACTGCGTGAGAAGATCGGCGTCATGTTCGGCAACCCCGAGACCACGACGGGCGGCCGCGCCCTTAAGTTTTTCTCTTCGGTGCGTATCGACATTCGCCGCATCGACAGCATTAAGCTTAAGGATGAGGTTATCGGTAACCGCGTGCGCGCCAAGGTCGTTAAGAACAAGGTGGCAGCTCCGTTCCGTTCTGCTGAGTTTGACATCATGTACGGTACGGGCATCTCTAAGGAGGGCTCGATTCTGGACATGGCTGTCGAGTGCGGCATCTGCAAGAAGATGGGCTCCTGGTTTGCCTATGGCGAGGACAAGCTCGGCAACGGTCGCGAGGCCGCCAAGGCGTTCCTGCGCGAACACCCCGATTGCGCCGACGAGATTGAGCATAAGGTCCGCCTTGCCTGCGGGCTTGAGTTTGACGACGATGCTCCATCCGAGGTCGAGCTGACCGATCAGCCTGCGCCTGAGGAGTTTGACGAGCTTTACGCCATCGATGGTTCCGCCATGCTCGATGATGACGACGAGTAGCGGTTACGCTCATGTCGTATACGGTGACCGAGGCCACGGTCGTCTTTCCCGATAAGAAGGCGGCCTCCTCGTTCTCGAGCGGGTATGCGTCCAAAAAGCCTTGCGCACATATCGATTGTGAGCTTGAGGGCGGTTTTGAGCGGTCCATTTGGATTCCCGCGCGGGTCGCGCGCCTGTATGTCAAAAACCGCCCCGATCTTCCCTGTGATTGGGACAACTTTCGTGAGGCGGTGCAGCTCGTCGAGCGTAAATGTGCACTTACCATGGTGACCGAGATGCTATCGCGACGCGACCATGCGACGGGCGAGGTCCGTGACAAGCTGGCTCGCTACGGCTTTCACCAGACCGCGATCGATTTCGCCGTCGAGCGCGCCACCGAGTATCGCTTTTTAGACGAGAACCGCTTTTGCTCGTACTTTATCGAGGAACGCAAGCGGCGCGGTTGGGGACAGCGTAAAATCGAGACCGAGCTCAAGCGCCGTCATGTCGTGCTCGATGACATTCCCGGTTATCCCGAGGACTATTTTGCCGTCGAAGACGATTTGGCGCGTGCGTCAGCCCTGCTCGCCAAGCGGCGTGTTCCAGAGACGCGCGGATTCGAAAAACTGGTTCGGTTTTTGATGGGCAAGGGCTTCTCGTATCACATCGCCGCCGATGCCGTTAAGGCACGTCTCGATGCCGAACGTGAGGAATGTGCGGTTTAGGCGTATGCGTTTTGTGGCCCTGCCGTTCACCGCGTTTTAGCCGCCGTGCTGGGGCCATTTATTTGACAGTTGTTGTGGTTCAACGTACGATAAACACTGTCATTTGCTTTGTGATATGTGCTCATCTGTGATGAGTTTGTTTATATGTTTATCTGTATCCGACCCGCATAAGCTGCGCCCATATTACTCAAATGTCGCGAGCCGTTCGTAAGGACGGTTCGCTTTGTTGTGTAACGAATCCATAAAAAGGAGTGAGCATGCCTATCATCGCAGCGCTCGTTGGCATCGTTTTGGGTGCCATCGCCGCCATTGCCTACATGCGCACCGCCAAGCAGGGTAGTCTTCACGAGGCCGACGAAAAAATCCAGTCGGCACACGCACAGGCTGAGTCCCTGATCGGTGATGCCAAGCGTCAGGCCGAGACCCTCAAAAAAGAGGCTCTGCTCGAGGCTAAAGAGGAGATCATCAAGAACAAGCAGGCCGCCGAGGCCGAGGACAAGCAGCGTAAGAACGAGATTCGTACGCTCGAGAACCGCGTGATGCAGCGCGAGGAATCCCTTGATCGCCGCAACGACGCTCTCGACAAGCGCGAGCATCAGCTGTCCAGCCAGGCCGGTCAGGTCGAGAAGCGCTCCCGTGAGCTCGAGGAGCTCTGCGCAAAGCAGACCTCCGAGCTCGAGCGTATCGCCGACCTTACCCGCGAGGACGCCCACAAGGAGCTCCTCGATAAGGTTCGCGGCGAGGTCACCCACGAGGCCGCCACGATCATTCGCGAGTCCGAGCAGCAGGTTCGCGCCGAGTGCCACAAGACCGCCCAGGAGATTCTGTCTCTGGCGATTCAGCGCTGCGCTGCCGACCACACTGCCGAGGTCACCGTTACCTCCGTGCACATTCCCTCTGATGACCTCAAGGGCCGTATCATCGGTCGCGAGGGTCGCAACATCCGGACCTTCGAGCAGGTTTCCGGCGTCAACCTCGTGATCGACGACACGCCCGAGACCGTCGTTCTTTCGAGCTTCGACCCGGTCCGTCGTGAGACCGCCCGTGTCGCCCTCGAGAACCTCATCGCCGACGGCCGCATTCACCCTGCCCGTATCGAGGAGATGTATCACAAGGCCGCCGACCTGGTTCAGCAGCGCGTGCGCGAGGCTGGCGAGCAGGCTGCCTTCGATGCCGGCATCCACGACCTGCACCCCGAGATCGTCAAGACCCTTGGTGCCCTGCGCTACCGTACCTCGTTTGGTCAG
Organism: Coriobacteriaceae bacterium; assembly: GCA_905209215.1. GTDB lineage: Bacteria > Actinomycetota > Coriobacteriia > Coriobacteriales > Coriobacteriaceae > Collinsella. The sequence continues at coordinate 40,380 of CAJLRY010000010.1, forward strand.
AACGTGCTTCAGCATTCCCTCGAGGTCTCTGATCTGTGCGGCGTGATGGCTTCCGAGCTTGGCCTGGACGTTGTGACCGCCAAGCGCGCCGGCCTGCTTCATGACCTGGGCAAGGCAATCGACCACGACGTCGAGGGCCCGCATGCCGTCATCGGCGCCGAGCTTGCCCGCCGTTATGGCGAGAAGCCCGTTATCGTCCACGCTATTGAGGCTCACCATGCCGATGTCGACCCCAACACGGTGCTCGATGTCCTGGTGCAGGCCGCCGATGCTGTCTCTGCCTCTCGCCCCGGTGCCCGTCGCGAGTCTGCCGAGAACTACATCAAGCGTCTTGAGAAGCTCGAGGAGATCGCCAACTCTCATGACGGCGTCGAACGTACCTATGCCATGCAGGCCGGTCGCGAGGTCCACGTCATGGTCCAGCCAGACAAGATTTCCGATGCCCAGTCCACGGTTCTGGCTCACGATATCGCCCATCAGATCGAGGAAGAGATGGAGTATCCCGGTCAGGTGCGCGTCGTCGTGATTCGCGAGAGCCGCGCTGTCGATATCGCTAAATAACATGAGCGACGCGAACGAGCTCATCTCATTTATCGCGTCGATGTCGGGGGAGGGCAACCTTCGCGTCGAGGAGAACCTTGGCGAGGGGTATGTCCGCCTCCGCGTTTCGGAGGCCGAGCGGCGCCAGGCTAAGCACGACATTCAGCATGTCGAGGACATCGTCATCGAAATGCTCCGTAATGCTCGCGATGCCGGCGCCGACAAGGTCTATCTCGCCACGACCAAGGAAGATGGCGTCCGCACGCTTGTCTTTCTGGATAACGGTTCTGGCGTTCCGCAGGATATGCAAGAGCGAATCTTTGATGCCCGCGTTACCTCCAAGCTCGAGAGCATGAAGATGGACCGTTGGGGCGTTCACGGTCGTGGCATGGCATTGTTTTCGATCAAGCAGAACACCGACGAGGCCCGTGTGGTCACGTCCGGTGTCGATCTTGGTTCAGCCTTCAAGGTGAGCGTTGCGGCTAACCGCCTCAGTGAGCGTGCCGATCAGTCCAGCTGGCCCCAGGCCGTCAAGGATGAGGACGGACGTTATGTCTGTGCTCGCGGTCCGCATAATATTATTCGCGCTGCTTGTGAGTTTGCGCTCGAAGAGTTGCGTGGTTGCGATGTCTATCTTGGTTCTCCGTCTGAGATTGCCGCGACCCTTTATGCTCAGGCGTCAAGCCGGCTCGATACGTCTCGTCTCCTGTTCATTGATGACGAGAGCGAGCTTCCGGTTGTCGATCGTTTAGGCCTTGCTTCTGATGCCGAGGACTTTATCCGTATCTGTTCGGGTTTGGGTCTTGAGATGTCCGAGCGCACGGCCCATCGCATTTTGGTAGGGCAGATTAAGCCCGTTCGCGGTGTGACCGCGCGTCTGCTGCGCGAGCGTGATTCGTCCTCGCGTGCGCCGGCTCCTGTCGATCTCGCGAAGGATCGTCGCGGGCTACGTATTGCCAAGGATGACATTGCACAGTTTTCGCGTGCTGTGGAGCGCGACTTTAATGACCTTGCTGCCCGGTACTATCTCAACCTTTGCGGCGACCCAAAGATTCGTGTTTCGCGTGATCGAATCACCGTGACCTTTGATCTTGCCAAAGAGGAATAGTGCCTTTACCGAGTCCACTCGGTACGATACAGTTATTGCAGTTAAAACGTACTTTTAAATGCAGGAGTTTCTTCATGGATTGCCTGAAGGTATCAAGCAAATCATCGCCCGCGTCCGTTGCCGGCGCCATCGCCGGCATGGTCAAGGATGGTGTACCCGTCAACATCCAGTGTGTCGGCGCTGGTGCCGTCAACCAAGCCATTAAGGCCGTTGCTATCGCGCGCGGTTTTTTGATTCCAACCGGTTTTGATATTTCCTGCGCGCCCGTGTTCTCCGACATCCTCATTAACGGGGAGTCGCGCACGGCCATCCGCCTTTCTATCTACGTTCACCAGATCAATCGAGCTGCTATGGATAACGTCGTCATGGATGATGTTAAGCCTGTGGCATAGCTTCTGCTTGCCTCGTTCCGCTCCCCATCGTTAGGACTTATGCACATGGACCAGCGTTCCGTACGCGATATTCTTGCCGGTAAAACCTACTTTATCCGCACCTTTGGCTGCCAGATGAATCAGCACGACTCCGAGCGTGTGAGCGGTCTGCTTGATTCGTATGGCTGCCTCATGGCGCTCGATCCCGCGCATGCCGATATCGTTGTCTTCATGACGTGCTGCGTGCGCGAGGCCGCCGATACTCGCCTGTACGGTCAGTGCAATTCCTGCAAAAGCCTGCCGCCTTCGCCTTCGGGCAAGCGCGTGGTTGCCGTTGGCGGTTGCATCGCGCAGCGCGATGGCGAGGGCCTGCTCACCAACGTCGATAATGTCAATGTCATTTTTGGCACGCATTCCATCGCACATGTGGCCGAGCTCATTGCCGAGGCGTTCCTTGATGGTAAGCGTCATATCCGTGCCAATGAGCATGAGGATACGGACGCCATGAGCATGCCGTGGCATCGCGAGACCCAGTATCACGCTTGGGTGCCCATCATGACAGGCTGCAATAATTTCTGCACCTATTGCATCGTGCCGTATGTGCGTGGTCGCGAAAAGAGCCGCCCCTTCGAGGAGATTGTCGACGAGGTGACCGGTTTGGTACGCCAGGGCGTGCGTGAGATTACGCTGTTGGGCCAAAACGTTAACTCATATGGTCGCGATCTGTTTGGCAAGCCGCGTTTTGCCGATCTGCTGCGTGCCGTGGGCGATACGGGTGTGGAGCGTATCTTCTTTACGTCTTCACATCCCAAGGACCTGCTGCCCGAGACCATCGATGCCATGGCCGAGACGCCTGCCGTTATGCCGCAGCTGCATCTGGCCGTCCAGTCAGGTTCGACGCGGATCCTCAAAGAGATGAATCGCCGTTATACACGCGAGGACTATCTGGGCCTTGTCGATCGCATTCGCAACCGCATGCCCGACATCGCGCTCTCGACCGACATTATCGTTGGCTTCCCGGGTGAGACTGAAGAGGACTTTGAGCAGACGTTCTCACTTGCCGAGACGGTCCGCTATGCTCAGGCCTATACCTTCATCTATTCCAAGCGCGCCGGTACCCCGGCTGCCGAGATTGACGATCCTACGCCGCATGAGGTTATTCTCGAGCGTTTCAACCGCTTGGTTAAGGTTATCGAGACCACGGCATACGAGTATAACCAGGGTGAGCTTCATACTGTGGTTCCGGCGCTCATTGAGGGAACGAGTAAAAAGAACGACGCGGTCCTGCTGGGCAAGAGTCCCAAGAATCAGACTGTGCACGCGCCTATCCCCGAGGGTTACAGCATCGATCAGCTTGTTGGCAAGATCGTTGATGTTGACGTTGACGTTGCCAAGACCTGGTATTTGTCCGGCTCCGTTGTGGGCGAGCCTCGCTAATGGTTGCTCCCGGGGCAGGTCTTTCCGCCGTTGCGATCGTCGGTCCGACGGCGGTTGGTAAGAGCGATGTTGCCGACCGTTTGGCAGCCCGTCTTTCGTCCGAAGTGCTGTCGTGCGACGCGATGCAAATCTATCGCGGCATGGACATCGGTACCGCAAAGATGGCGCCCGATGAGTGTACGGCGCCGCTGCGTCTCGTCGACATTGTAGAGCCGGGTGTGGCATATTCTGCTGCGCTTTATCAGGCTGACGCTCGCGTGCATGTTGAACGTCTCCTTGGTTCGGGTTGCCTGCCGGTTTTTTGCGGAGGTACGGGGCTATATCTCAAGGCCGCCCTTGATGAGATGGACTTTCCCTCGGGTGAACTTGAGGACGATCGTCGTGCGGGCTATCAGGAGCTTGCCGAGCGTATTGGCGAGGAAGAACTGCATGCCCTGCTTGCCGAGCGTGATCCAGAATCAGCTGCTGTTATTCATCCCCATAACGTGCGGCGTGTGATTCGCGCGCTCGAAATGCACGATGATGGGGTTTCCTATGCGCAGCAAAAGTCGCAGTTTAGTGTTCCGCGCGAGCATTATCATGCGTTATGGTTTGGCCTGACGCGAAATCGCGAGGTGCTCTATGAACGCATTAACCTGCGCGTCGATCTGATGTTTGAGCAGGGTCTTGTCGACGAGGTCCGCGGTCTTATGGACCAGGGGCTGGGAGATGCCCTGACGTCGATGCAGGCAATTGGCTATAAAGAGATCATCGATGCTTTCAATGGCGTGATGAGCATGGATGAGGCTCGCGAACTCATTAAGATGCGTTCGCGTCGTTATGCCAAGCGTCAGCTTTCGTGGTTTAAGCGCGATGACCGTATCGTGTGGTTTGATATGGATGAATGTACGATCGATGGGGTCGTTGAGGATATCCTGCATCGTATTGAGGCTGCCTAATGGCCCGTTTCCCCCTTGTTCCCACGGCACCCGAGCCCGAGCGTGCCATTTTAGTTGGTGTTGAGTGGCGCGACAATGCATGGCCACTCGATCGATCGCTCGATGAGCTGGAACGCCTTGCCCACACGGCTGGTGCCCAGTGCGTGGCACGCTTGTCGCAGCGTTTGGTAAAGCCGTATCCTAAATCGTTTATCGGTTCCGGTAAGGTTGAAGAGCTGTGCGGCCTGGTGCATCGCATGGATGCCGATGTCGTTATTTTTGACGACGACCTGACCCCCTCGCAGCAATCCTATTTGGAGAAAGCCGTGGGCGAGCCGGTAAAGATTATCGATCGTACAGCACTGATCCTGGATATCTTTGGCCTGCATGCTCAGACGCGTGAGGGACGCCTGCAGGTACAGCTGGCACAGCTTCAATATTTGTTGCCTCGCCTGCGTGGCATGTGGAGCCATCTCGCCAAGGAGCAGACGCGCGGCGGCATCGGCTCACGTTTTGGTCAGGGCGAAAGTCAGCTCGAGGTCGACCGTCGCCTCATTCGTAATAAGATCGCTGCGCTTCGTCGTGAGCTCAAGCAGGTTGAACAGCGTCGTGATGTTCAATCCAAGAGTCGCATTGAGTCACCGGCGTTTCGCGTCGCGTTAGCCGGTTATACCAATGCCGGTAAATCGACGTTACTCAATCGTCTGACCGGCTCTACGGTACTTTCGCGGGACAAGCTGTTTGCTACGCTCGACCCGACGACGCGTTCGTATCGTCTGCCCGGCGGTCGCGGCATGACGATTACCGATACCGTCGGCTTTATTCAAAAGCTGCCCCATGGTCTGGTCGATGCCTTTAAATCGACGCTGTCCGAGGTTTTGGGCGCCGATCTAATTCTCAAAGTCGTAGATGCGTCTGACGAGGACTATGAGCGGCAGCTGGAGGCTGTCGACCGCGTGCTTGATGAGATCGGCGCCGGAGAGCGTTTAACGCTGACCGTATTCAATAAAATCGATCTTCTCGATAGCGTCGATCGATTGAGTTTCCGTCGTCGCTATCCGGAGGCCGTTCTGTTCTCGGCCCAAACGGGCGAGGGGCTCGACGATCTCGTCGACCGGATTGCTCGCGAGGCAGCTGCCACCGATGTGTTGCTCTCCGCTGATATCCCGTATCGTGAGGGCGCTCTCATCACGCTGGTGCATGAGCAGGGAACCCTTCTGCATGAGGAATATCTCGAGGACGGCGTTCGCATTGTGGCGAAGTTGCCGGCTCGTATTGCACCGCTGCTCGAGCGTTATCGCACCGAGTAGACGAGCTCCAAAATGCCCAGAATGATGGGCTGATGCAGCAGATAAAAGAGGAGAGCGTGACGTCCAAGGCTGGCGAGCGCCGGCAGGGGGTTGGCGTAGGCCCAGCTAGGGACGGTCTTATCGATTCCCTGCGCTATGTGTGCGGCGAAGTATCCTGCAAGATACATAAAGATAAACGGGATGATGGGGTAGTAATCACCTGAGATAAACCCAGGGCTCGGAAATCCCAGCCACGCCAGGTAGGGGACAGGGTAGATCGTTTTGGGGATGCTCCAGGTGATTACGAACAACATAAGGCATAGGGGCATGCCCCATCTCGCCGTTATCTTCTTAAGGACGGGATCGGTCAACGCCACGATGCCGGTGCATGCGGCCATGCAGTAGATGATGCCAAAATTAACCGAATCGTCGACTGAGACAAGTGTTGTTGCCAACCAGACAACGAGTGCTGCTAAGGCGTATTTGGCGGCACGTTTGATATTGTTGCGCGAAAGGGTGCACATCCAACCGGCGATAAACAAAAATACCCAGCTGATGCTGGCGCGCCAGATGTCTTGAAAGGCTGACTGGGTAAACCAGGGCATATCCCAGCCGTACAGGTAGGCGAGATCATAGCAAGCGTGAAAACCTGCCATAGAAATCATCGTAAACCCGCGGACGGTATCAAATATGGTGATGCGTTTTTGCATTACGAGAACCGGCGCATCAAGCCGACGACTTTGCCCAGGATAACGGGATTCGTTGCATAGATAGGTTCCATGGTGTCGTTCTCGGGCTGCAAGCGCACACGCCCCTGCTCCTTGTAGAACGTCTTGACGGTCGCCGAACCATCAATCATGGCCACGACAATTTCGCCGTTCATGGCACTCTTTTGTTCACGGACGATGATGTAATCGCCATTGAAGATGCCGACATTGATCATTGAGCTCCCATGCACCTCAAGGATAAAGGAACCCTGATCAGTGGCGATTTCGGTCGGGATAGTAAACGTGTCTTCGATATTCTGCTCGGCCAGAATGGGAATCCCAGCCGCGACGCGACCAACGAGCGGTAGCGAGACCGTTCCGCGAGGTGCGGTGGGCTCGTCAGATTTAGAAATTGAGACAGAGGAACCATCCTCGTTAAAGAGTTCCAGGGCGCGCGGTTTGGTGGCATCGCGCTTGAGTAGCCCGCGCGCCTCCAGGGCAGAGAGATGGGCGTGCACGGTGCTGGGGGAGGAAAGGCCCACGGCAGAAGCCATCTCGCGCACGCTGGGCGGATAACCCTTCTCCTGCTGATATTCCTTGATGAAGTCGTAAATTTGCTGCTGACGCTTGGTAATTTTGCGAGCCATCAGGGCATCCTCTCTACCCATGTCAAACAAATGTTCGAATTTTGCTTGACAGGAACAACTGTTCGAAGATAATAATAACCGAACATTCGTTCTCGCGCTAGACATTTTTGTCCGCGCGGCTTGATAAAACTGTTCTCAGCAAAACACGCGAGAGGAGAACATGATGAACGTAACGAATATGGTCCAGGGAAACCTCGCCCTTAAGCTCGAGACGCCTGCAGAACCCACTTTTACGGTTGTTCAGGGTGGCCGCTCCGGCTTTCAGCCTTTGACCGTAAAGCCTGCGCGCAATCAGCAGGCTGTAGTCGCGCCGGCCCGCGTTGCCCTGAAGGTTCCGACGATTGTCGCCGTCGCCGTTGCGCTTACGCTCTTCTTTGTCCTCGCTATGTCGGTCTTTAGCACTCGTCACGCCGCGTATGCCGAGTCCGTTTCCAACATTACCTACGAGACCATTCGCGTTCAGCCTGGCGATTCTCTTTGGTCGATTGCCGAAGAATATCCAATCGAAGGCCTTTCCACGCAAGAGACTTCCGACATGATCCGTAGCGTCAATCATCTGGAGCATGGTTCGCTCGCCGCCGGTGCGCATCTTAAGGTTCCTGCTCGTTCGTAATCATTATCGCGCTGCGCATGGTACCCTTGTTATCGTTTAAGAGGAGGTACCATGCGCTGTCCCAAATGCGGCAAGGCACATACCCGCGTCGTTGATTCCCGTATGCAGGAGTCAAATAACACCATTAAGCGCCGTCGCGAATGTTGCTCGTGTAACTACCGCTTTACAACGTTTGAGCGATGCGAGGACCCTATCGAGGTCATTAAGTCAGATGGAACTAAGCAGCGGTTCGATCGCAATAAGCTTCTTGTCGGCTTGATGCGCGCCACCATCAAGCGCGATATCGACACTAAGAAGCTCAATGAGATTATCGATGACATCGAGGTCGAGCTGCGCTCTCGCACACTGACGGCCGTCACGTCCCATGAGTTGGGTGACATGGTGCTCAAGCGCTTGGCCAAGATCGACAAGGTGGCGTACATCCGCTTTGCCTCGGTCTACCGCGATTTCAAAGACGTCGATGAGTTTCTGCAAGAGCTCGACAAGCTAAGGTGATTCCATGTCCAACATTACCGTCAACATAAAGCGTCTCGATCCCACCGTCGAGCTTCCCAAATACGCCCATCCCACCGATGCCGGCTTGGATTTGCGCTCCAATGAGGACTGCGTCCTGAAGCCCTTCGAACGCCGTCTGGTCTCTACGGGGCTGGCCATCGCCCTGCCCGATGGCTACGCCGGCTTCGTTCAGCCCCGCAGCGGCTTGGCCATCAAGCAGGGCCTGTCTATAGTCAACACGCCGGGCCTCATCGACGCCCACTACCGAGGAGAACTCAAGGTTATCCTCATCAACCTGGATCCCTCCATTAACATTCAAATCAATAAAGGCGACCGCATAGCCCAACTCGTCATCCAAGAAGTCCCCACGGTCAACCTCATAGAAGTAGAAGAACTAGACAAAACCGACCGAGGCAACGGAGGCTTCGGCTCCAGCGGCATCGCCTAGGGCGCTCGTATCCCTCCCGCCCGGGGCTTACCTATATCATTCCATGCTCAAACATTCTCGCGTCGCTTCGCTCGCTGCGAAACTGCGCGTGGAACGATATGTGAGAGAGGCGGGCGGGCGGCTACTCGCTTGAAAAAATATTTACATTCTAGTAAGCCAATGCGACAAAGGAACAATCCCTTTGTCGCATTGGCTTACTGTATTTAGATTTTCCGGTTTCGCCTTTGAAGGTTCTAGTGGTGGGGAATCTGGTATAGCTGCTAGTACGTAAACGCAGCTTACCTGCGGGAGGCCCCTATATATCGTCCCACGCGCAGTTTCGCAGCGAAGCGAGAATGTTTGAGCATGGGATGATATATAGGGGCCTCCCGCAGGTAAGCGGACATAAAGACGCTAGCGGATATGCGCGGGTTTTCCGCCCCAGTAGAAGCGGCAAAAGGCTCTTTTGCGCTTTTGGGGTTTGCCTACGAGCTCCATGGTTGCGATGGCTATGTCTTCGGCTGCGTGTGGGCGGCGTAGTACTTCGCCGTTGATGAGCAGTGCCTTGAGCGACTCAGGATGATCGTGGAGATGACGCAACGTCACGATGAGCTCTCGTGCGGTGGTGACATGCATGCTGGCGCCCATGCCGGTGAGCATGGTGGTGTTGGCCTTTTCCTGGCCATAGGACTTGCCCAGCAGGATCATCGGCAGGTGTGCGCACAGGCATTCGGTGACGGTGAGTCCGCCCGATTTGAGAATTGCCAGGTCGCAGCCGTGCATAAGCGCTGCCATATCATCGACATAGTCCAGAACCGTGACGTTTTCGAGCTTCATGGCGTCGAAGAGCGTTTTGAGGCGGGTGGCATATTCGGTGTCTTTGCCCGGCAAAAAGACAAAGTGCATGTCTTCGAAGCTGCGTAGGAAGGGGAGGGTGCGGTCCATCTCCGCGCGAAAGCGAACGTACGGTTGAGGCAAGCTGGCACCGGCCATTACCAGCACGACGGTCTTGTCGGTGGGGAGGTTGAACTTAGCTAGCTCTTCCTCGCGATCGTAATCCGTGTCGAATCCGGCGCGAATAGGAATGCCGGTAATGCGAATCTTTGTCTCGAGCACCTTGCGCGGACGCAGCGTTTCGGCCATAAATTCGTTGGCAACACAGAATAAATCGGTGTCCTTGTGGGGCCACCATCCCTCGACTTCGTAGTCGGTCGGTACGCAGATGACCGGATAATCGATACCCGTAATTACGCGGGCGCCCACGGCAACATTGGCTGCTGTGATGTGCGTTGCAACCACGGCTATGGGCCTGCGGCTACGAATATATTCGTTGAAGGCGGGGAACATAATTCGCGACCATGCCGTTCCGCCACCCCAGAGAAGATGTCCCGTAAGCGTATATCGCCAGGTCAGGTCGTAAATGGGGCGCGTGGCTCCCGTAAAAGAAGCCGCGGTCTTATTGCCGTCGAATTTAATACGTCCAAAATCAAGGATATCGAGCACTTCAATCTCAATATCCTCGGGGATGCCATTGGTGCCGCGGATGAGGTCGAATGCCTGCGCTATCGCATTTGCGGCGGCCTTGTGGCCCGAGCCAACGGAGGCGTGCACGATGGTCACGAGAGGTTTTTGTTGAGCCAGGAGCGTGGTTTGCTCCGATTGGGGAGTGCTGTGCGTGAGCAGGGGAGCGTCGTCACTCGTCTGCGCCTGGTCCATCGATAACTCCCCTTCAGCTTTGTAATACGGATTTATCATTGTAGTGCATGAGTGTCACGTTCACGTAAATTTGGGTATGAGCGCAAAGAACGTCAATGTTTCGACGAGAGGATGTTCCATGACTACCGATCAGCCGATCGATGTTGCGATTATCGGTGGCGGCCCCGCGGGCTATGCTGCCGCCATTTATGCTGCGCGTGCCAACCTGACGACGACCGTGATTGAGCAGGGCATGTCGGGAGGGCAGATCGCCACAACCAATGAGGTCGAGAACTATCCGGGTTTCCCGCTCCTGAGTGGCGCCGAACTTGGCGAGCGTTTTCAGCAGCATGCAGAGGGCCTGGGAGCACAGGTTACATGGAGCATGGTTACGGGTATCGATTACGATGCCGATGCAGCGTTGTTTACGGTGCATCACGATATGGGCGATACGCTGGCCTCGAGCGTTATCGCTTGCATGGGTGCCACGCCGCGTCCGGCAGGTTTCGCAGGCGAGGATACGTATCGCGGTCGTGGCGTTTCATATTGCGCAACATGTGACGGCATGTTTTTCCGCGGCAAGCAGGTTTTTGTAATCGGTGGTGGCAATTCGGCATGCGAAGAGGCGCTGTTCCTGTCCGACATTGCCAGCAGTGTGACCATCGTGCTGCGCCGCGACCAGTTTCGTGCGCCCGATGGTGTTGTTCAGAAAGTACTCGCAAAGGACAATATTACAGTTAGGTACCAAACTAGTATTGTGGAGCTATCGGGCGAAGCCATGCCAACGACGATTACCTTTAAGGACAATGCATCTGGCGAGACTCATACCGAGTCATTTGAACCTGGCTCGTTTGGCATCTTTGTCTTTACGGGGATGCTGCCGCATACCGAGCTGGTTGAGCATCTAGTCGATCTGGCTCCTGACGGCGGCATTGTCACCGACGATTCGATGGCCACCCGTACGCCCGGCTTATTCGCAGCCGGCGATATCCGTTCCAAGCGTTTACGCCAGGTTGTGACCGCCGTTTCGGACGGAGCCATAGCAGCAACGAGCGCATACTCGTTTCTCCGTGAATAAGTACGATAATATATCTTATGTAAGGTTGCTATCTTTAAACAAAGTGGTTGGACGATGCATCAATGTGTTGTCCAACCACTTTTACTTGCCGGCTATGTGGTATGCAAAACTAGATAACCTAGAATACAATATAGAAAATGAACGGAGGACCTTTATGAACCACGTTAAACACGTTATTCCGATGTCCGATTCGTCGGTAAGCATTAAGCCCGAGGATATTCAGCCCACGGTGCTGCCCGATGCATTCATTCAGTCCGATATCGTGCGTAAACTCAATACGTTGAGTCTGCCGCGCTATAACCAGTTGCCCAATGTGACACTCTACCGCGACCAGGTCATTGAGTATGTTGCGCTGTGGATGGAGCCGCTGTCCATTTGCGTTGAGCACCCTGTCATTACGCCATCGATGATCAATAACTACGTGAAGGTCGGCCTGGTGCCTGCTCCGGTCAAAAAGCAATATGGCCGCGAGCAGATTGCCCGCCTGATCGCTATCTGCCTCTTTAAGCAGGTGCTACCTATTGCTGCGGTGCAGGCACTCTTTAACATTCAGCGTTTGAGCTACGATGCCCCGACGGCCTTCGATTATGTGGTCGATCAGCTCGAGGCATCGATTCGTTCGGCGTTTTCCGTCGAGCAGGCGCCGGTTCCCGATACGGCGCATCAGGTAACGCGTGAGTCGCTGCTTGTGCGCAGTGCGGTTTCATCCTTCGTTTCGAAAGCGTACCTGATGAGCTATCTAAAGTTTAATGGGTTTAATAGCTAGCCGACGTATAAAACGGGCGGAACAAAGGGCTATCTGCCACTTTGTCCCGCCCGTATTTTTGCTTGGTTGGACGTTATTGGCCCGAAGCCACGCCCATGCCGTAGCCGATAATGAGCCCATACATTTCGGCATAGTATGAATCTAGCCCGTTACAGGGCATGATGATAGTCTTGGAGCCTGGCCAGCGCTCCACAATTCGGCTGGCAAGTGCTTGGGCGCCTGCCTCATTCTCGACATGGTCGATAACGACCTCGCCGCCCGTAAAACCTTCGGCTTCCATGGTGTCGATGATCTTGTTGAGCATCTTCTTTTCGCCACGCGTGTGCCCGACGAGCTCGATTTTACCGGCCTCGCTCGCCGTGCCCAAAATGCGAATATTGAGCTTGTTGGCAATGACGCCGGCTGCCTTAGGAATGCGTCCTGCCTTTGCAAGGTTCTCGTAATTACACAGGCTAAAGAGAATCTTGCTGTTTTGCTCGAGACTGTCGAAGTAAGCGCAGGCGTCCTCAAAGGAAACGTCCGGGTTACTTGCAAGATAACGATCAAACAGCAAGAAGATCAGATCCATCTTGCCGCCTGCTGCCCGCGAATTGACCAGGTGAATCTGACGATTGGGCTCCTCGGCAAGTACCATATCGCGTGCCGTAGCGGCAGCGTTATAGCTTCCAGAGACACCCTCCGAGATTGGCATGCAGATCGTCTTGTCGGCGAGCTTAAAGAGCTCAGCCCACTCCCCCACGCTTGGGCAGGCGCTCGATGATGCGCTGGCTTCCGACTGAATGGCAACATTAAGCTCGTGAACATCGAGCAAAAGGTCGTCGACAAATTCGCGCTCCCCTACTCGAATTTTGAGAGGAGCGAATGCAAAGGTGGTACGGGGTGCAGTCGGTTGCCAATCGCGAAGATTGCAGCTCGAATCTGAGATAAGTGCCCAGCTCATTGAGGGTCCTTTCTAGTTGTTCCCCAACAATTATAGCCATCTTTTTGATTGATTGGACGGCTATCTAGTTTTGAATACTAGATAGCCGTCCTGATTTTATGGCAAACGGTAGGGAAAAAAGAATGGGCCTCGTGACTCAAGATCGCGAGGCCCACGTTCGTTCGCTGCAGTAATAAATTAGTAGCGCACGAAAATGTAATTGTTGTTCATGCCGGCGGCAACGGAGCTGATGATGACGCCCGTTTTGTAGTCGGAAGCATGGATCATCTGACCATTACCGATATAAATGCCGGTATGGTAGGAGTTAACCACAACATCGCCGGGTTGCGGATCGGACACACGGGTCCAACCCATGAAGTCGACCGTGGTGCCCAGACGGCAGTAGCGTCCCGTGAGGCAATAGCTTACAAAACCGGAGCAGTCAAAGCTGTTCGGTCCAATGCCGCCCCAAGAATACGCATAGCCGAGCTTGCTGTAGGCGCGCGAAACAACGGAGCCACCATCAACAGACTGACTCGGTGCTGAAGGCGTGGGAGCCGGAGCGGGCGTGGGGGCAGGCTGCGGTGCGGGAGCCGGCGTGTTGCCGCCCTGGTTGTTGTTATTGTTGGTCTGGCCGCCATTGTTGGTGTTCTCGGTCGTACCGGCGGTGTCGTTGCTCACCGTGGCCTTTTCGGCGGTGCTAGCATTAATGCCAGCCTGCAGCGCAGCGTTGGCCTCGGCCTCGGCAGCGAGCTCGGCCTGCAGCTGCGAATCCAGGGAGTTTACGACGTTCTGGGCTTCAGCCTGCTGGGCATTAAGCTCGTCGACCTTCTTTTGCGTGGTGGCGACGTTCTTCTCCTGCTCGGCCTGCTTATCGGTGAGCTGCTGCTTAAGCTCCTTGACCTCTTGAATGGTCTGAGCTTGCTTATCGGAAACTTTGCCGTAGTAGAACAGACGGTTGAGCATATCGCTCAGATCATCGACACCCGTCAAAACCTGAAGCAGGCTCAGACCGCCGGTTTTGTACTCGCCGGCGACATAGGTCGAGAGCTTGGCCTGACCATCGGCGATCTCCTGCTGCTTTTGCGTGATCTCGCCGGCAGTCTGATCGAGCGCCTGCGTCTGCGTGGCAAGCTCATCGTAAATCTGCTGGGTTTGGGTGCCGATCTGCTCGAGTTTCGTACGAGCAGCGGCAAGGTCGGATGCGGTATCGGCGTAGGCAGGAGCCGCGAGGCCCAAGCCCAAAACACAAGCGAGGGTTGCCGTAGCAGCGCAGCGTGCCATGTTTTTGTGCGTGTTTGCTGTGCGCATGTAGCTTCCTTTCCAGTAACTAAGGGTAACGGCTAGCCTACCGTCACCAGGCTAAAGAGCTCCACATCGTCATCAGACGGCGTGAGCTTCTCGCGCGGGTTGAGAAACGCAAGCTCAAGTATACAACCGTAACCGATAAGCTTTGCGCCCATATCTCGCACCAGTTTACCTGTTGCCTCGACGGTTCCGCCCGTCGCGACCAAGTCGTCCAGAATCAACACGGTATCTTTAGAGCTGATAGCGTCGGCATGGATCTCAATTGAATCGGTGCCGTACTCGAGCTCGTAGCTCTGGCTTACGGTCTCGCGCGGCAGCTTGCCCGGTTTACGTGCGGGAACAAAGCCGGCGCCAAGGGCTACAGCCACCGGTACGCCAACCATAAAGCCGCGAGCCTCGGGACCCACGACCTTGGTGATCCCCATGCCGGCAAAGTGCTCGGCGAGGGCATCGGTCATGGCTTTGAGCGCCTCGGGATTGCCAAAGAGCGGCGTGATGTCTTTAAAGACGACTCCGGGCTCGGGATAGTCGGGGATGTCGACGATTTGAGATTCGAAGTCGTACATTGCATGACCTTTCAATGAGTTGCCGAAATATCAGCAGCGGTTATTTGCCCGCGGTGACGGTGCCGGAGTGCGAAGGGGCGACGACCTTGAGCGGCTTTACGAGAGAATCCTCGTGCGAAGCAGGCGCGGCAGTTTCTTCGTTTTTGGCCTTGGTGGACTCGGAGCGAGCGATTTCCTCATCGAGTGCATCGATGTCGGCGTCCTCGACCACGGCGTTGAGCGACTCAAAAACGCGGTTTTTGAGCAGCGCGGTGTGCACGCCCTCCGTCAGGTCGTGAAGCTTCTTAAACGCACGCTCGAGCTTGGCGTCGCGCTCGTCATCGGAGGTATCCATGCCGAGCATGCTCACGAGCACCTGCTCAAACATCGAGGACTCGCGGTTGGCGGAAGACACGTACTGACGCAGGTTGCGCGGCTCGATATGGAAGCGTGACAGCTCGGAGCAGTAACGGATGATCGGAAAATCGCGACCATCGACGAGCTCACGATTCTGCGGACTCTTGATGATGCGAATAAGGTCGTTCTCGGCGAGCGAGCGGATAAACGAAATCTCGACGCCCAACATATCGGGAATGGTCTCGATGGGATGCAGCTTTTGTTTAGTCTCCTTGGGCTCCGTCTTGAGCGGAACATCGGACAGTAAGCCCACCTCGTAGGCGAGCGTTGACAGGTCCGTAGCGTTTTCCAAGCGCTGCTTAATCACGTTGAGCGGCATGTAGCGGGTCTTCTGCAGGTGCAGAATGACCTCCAGGCGATCAACGTCCTCCTTGGAGTACTGACGGTATCCCTTAGGCGTACGATGAGGGGTAATGAGCCCCTCATCCTCTAGAAATCTAATTTTTGAGTTCGAAAGATCGGGGTATGCGCCTCGAAGAAGGTTGACGACTTGGCCGATACTCAAATAGTTGCGTTCGGCCATGCCCTACTCACCGGTTTCGATGCGCTCCGGCGTGCTCTCGTGGTAGATGAGCGTAAACGTACCGATCTGGACGGATGAACCATCGTGCAGCGGGGCTGCATTGACGATGGCACCGTCGACCCAGGTGCCATTGAGCGAGCCCAAGTCCTCGATGCGAGCCTGGAGCCCCTCACGAATAATGCGCGCGTGGCTGCGCGAAACGGTCATGTCATTGAGGAAGATGCCGTTCGCAGGATCGCGGCCGATGGTGGTCACGTCGTCCTCGAGCTCAAAGGCGGCACCAGTCTGCGGACCCTTGACGATGGACAGAACGGGGGCGGTGATGCGCACGTTGGCCATGAGGTCGGGAACGGTGACGTCGCTTGAAGGCACGCGGAATACGCAGGTAGCGTCAGCAGTCTTATCATTCTGAGGCATATTGTTAACCATGTTGTCCATGACAACCCCTAACTTATCGCGGACGTGCCGCAAATAATGAACCGTACGTAATCATACCCCAACGAATCAGTCTTCGATTTCAGGGTTCAGAAAGTCGATGTCCTCGTCCTCGGGATGCGCGAGAGCCTGTTTAATGGCCACTCCGCCCTTAATGGAATAGATGACAGCCGTGAGCATGGAGAAGATCACGCCGCCGTACACAAAGAAGATGCCGAGGGGCACCGAGCTTCCGTTGAGGCCCGGGAAGGCCGTAAGGGTTGAAGGTAAAAGATGCAGGCCGTCAATAACGGGGAACCCGAGCAGCATGAGCGAGAAGCCGGTCATGAGCAGTGCAGTGGCAATCTTTCCGGGAAAGACGACATCGATGGGGCGACGGTGATAATGACGAACGATAAGCGTGCCGATGCCCAGATAGATGTCGCGGCCAATAATGAGCACGCAGACCCAGATGGGCAGCTCTCCGCGGACCACCAGCCCAAGTACGCCGGTGAACAGCAGCGCACGGTCGCAGATGGGATCCATGACCTTGCCGAGCCACGAGACCGTCTTGGTCATGCGGGCGATCTGACCGTCCATCCAGTCGGTAGAGGCGGCAACGGCGTAGATAACGATGGCGATGACGCGGTTGTTATCCGTCACAAACAGGTACAGAAATACCAGGGTGAGGATCAGGCGCGTAAAGGTGATGAAATTGGAGATCGTAAAGATCTTATTCGACGGGTAATCGGAAGTGCCGATAAGCTCCTTTTTGATCTTCTTTTTGATGCCCACAGGACTCCCCCGCTGGTTAACGACAAAACTTTCGATACTATACCCGTTCCGGCGATGTCTATCCAGCGTAAGCATAGAGAGTCCAGACATATGAAGGATGCTACTGGGTTGTGCGGGATTCTGCATTTGTGTACATCAGCCTCCAAATATGACATTTTTCGGCATCTTTGATGGCTGATGTACACGTTTTGATTCGGTGATTACATCTATCGGGAAAGTTGTTGCCTTAAGCAAATTAATCATGATGTGCGGGTCGAGAAGGGTTGGCGCCAAAAGAGCCCAACGGCCGTTACGGCTTCGTTAGAAACGCGCCCCACCATGGATGGTGAACCCGAAAGGTAAGGCGCGCGGGCACGGTGGCTCGGCCCGCGCGCCCGGAAGAGAAAGGATAAACCCATGGGTTACATGCTCGAGACGCGCGGGCTCACCAAGCGCTTCGGCCGCGGCGACCAGGCGCAGGACGCCGTGGCCGACGTGAGCCTTCATATCCGCGAGGGCGAGGTGTACGGGCTGCTCGGTCCCAA
This sequence comes from Coriobacteriaceae bacterium, assembly GCA_905209215.1. Classification (GTDB taxonomy): domain Bacteria; phylum Actinomycetota; class Coriobacteriia; order Coriobacteriales; family Coriobacteriaceae; genus Collinsella. Next base: position 57,915 of record CAJLRY010000010.1, read on the forward strand.
CGGCGCCGGCAAGTCGACAACGCTCAAGATGATCTGCGGGATGCTGCGGCCGACGGCCGGGGAGATCCTCTTTGCCGGGCACGCCTGGCGCCGCGAGGACCTCTACGCAATCGGCAGCCTCATCGAGGAGGCGCCGCTCTACCCCAACCTCACCGCGCGCGAGAACCTGCGCGTGCGCACCACGCTGCTGGGCCTTCCCGAGAGCCGCATAGATGAGGTGCTCGCCGCCGTGGACCTCGCGGACACCGGGAAGAAGCGCGCCGGGCGCTTCTCGATGGGCATGCGGCAGCGCCTGGGGCTCGCGCTGGCGCTGATCGCCCGGCCACGCCTGCTCGTGCTCGACGAGCCCACCAACGGCCTCGACCCCATCGGCATCGAGGAGCTGCGCGACCAGATCCGCGGCTTCGCGGCGGCGGGTACGACGGTGATCGTTTCGAGCCACATCCTCTCCGAGGTGCAGCAGATGGCGGACACCATCGGCATCATCTGCGGGGGGCGCCTCGCCTACGAGGATGCGCTTCGGCCCGGGCAGGACCTCGAGGAACTCTTCATGAGCTTCTGTCGGGAAGGGCGACGAGCACGCGGGGAGGTGGCGGCATGACGGGCGAGAAAGGCGGCCTGCTCGCGGGCCTGCGCGCCGAGGCCCTGAAGTCGCGCCACGCGGCACCGGTTCGCCTGGCCGTGCTCATGGCGCTGCCGATGCCGCTGCTCGGCGCGATGCCCTACCGGGGCGTGCAGATCTTTAGTGCGTGGAACTACTGGTACGCGCTCTTCCTGCCCGTGTCTCTAACGCTCGTGGTGGCGTGCGTCGCACGGGCGGACGCTCGCACGCGGATGCGGGGGCTTCTGGGCCTGGGCTTCCCGCTCGGGCGCGCCTGGTGGGCCAAGGCGCTCTGGTGCCTTGCTCTTTGCACGCTCTCGAACCTCGTGGTCTTCGGCATCTACCTCGCGGGATCGGCGTTCTCCTCGCAGGGTCTCACGGCCGCGGGCACGCTCACGATGCTCCTCTGCGCGCTCGCCAACACGGTGACCGCGGCGTGGATGATCCCCGCAGGGCTCTTCCTCACGGCGCGGCTCGGCATGCTCGCGGGCATCTTCTGCCCGCTCGCCGCGCAGCTCGTGGGTGGGTTCGCCTGGTCGCTGATGCCGCTGCCGCAGCTCTTTCCGCCGTCGGCGAGCATGGTCATCCCCACGAGCTTCATTCCCGTGCTGCCGAGCGGCGAGCCGCTCGCGGCGGACATGGCGCTCGGCGGGGCGCTCACGGCGGACGGCATGCTCACGCTGGCGGGCCTTGCGGTCAGTGCGCTCGCGTTCGCCGCGCTCACGGCGGCGGGCGCGGCCTGGTTTGCGCACTCCGAGGAGAGGTGATGGCCATGACACGACTCTCCGATCCGACGCCGCGCATGACTCTCCCGCGGGCCCTGCTTTCCGAGGCCCTGCGCCTGGCGCGCTCCCCGCTCTCGGCGGTGCACCTCGCCTGCGGCCTGGCAGCCGGTCTTGCCTGCGGCGAGTACTTCTCCGTAACCCGATGGGACCCGGCGCTGGGCGCGGACGCCTGCGCCCAGTTCCTCGGCGCCCTCATGCCGCTCATGTCCGCCATCGTCTGCGGGCTCGCCGTGGACGAGGAGCGCGCTGCCGGGCGCCTCGCCAACCTCACGGCGGTCCCCTCGCGCGGGCGCGCCGTCGCGGCGAAGCTGCTCGCCCTTGCGGCGCTCGGCGCGGGCGCGCTGGCCGTGGCGCTCGGCGTGTTCGGGGCCGTGCTCGCCGTCGCCGGGCGCCTGCCGCTCGGGCCCGCTCCGCTTGCGGCCGCCTGGGCGGGCATCGTGCTGGGCAGCTTGCCCCTCTACGCGCTGGGGCTCGGCGTGGCCCTGCGCCTCGGCCGCAACGCCGCCATCGGCGCCGGCGCGGCGGGGGTGCTCCTCGCGTTCTTCTCGGTGGGCGGACTTGCGCACGGCCTCATGACCGGCGAGCTTACCGGCGCTCTGGCGACGCCCCTGAGCTGGGTGCCGCTCGCCTGGCCCGCGCGCCTGGGGTCGCTCGGGGTGGAGGCCTTCATCGACGCCGCACGCGCGGCGGGCCCTCTCCTCACGACTGCGCTCGCTAGCCTCGTTCTCACCCTGGCAGCCGACGCCGTCCTTCTTGCCTGGTTCTGCCGCTTCGAGGACGGGAGGGTAGATGCGTAGGAAGCCGCTCGCCGCCATGTTCGTCCTCCTCTCCGCAGCGCTCGTCCTGGGCGGGAATGCCCTGCTCGACGCCGGCTGGGGGTCGGCGCTGCGCTCGATCGCCGACCGCGTGCTGCCTAACCCTGAGATCGCCATGTGGGCGCCCGCGCCCGAGCCCGGCAGCCACGCGAGCTCCTACGCCGACGCCACCGGGGCGGGGGCAAACTACGTCTACCTGGTGGACGCGGCGGACGACAGAGGCAATGTCCGAGAGCTCCAGCTCATCTTCTTCGGGCGGGAGTCGGACGGCGAGGGCTGGCTCGAGATCGAGGCGCGCGGCGGCTCGGGCGTGCGCTACCGCGCGTGCGACGCGGCCGAGACACCCGTGGCTGCGCGCAGGGCTCTGGACCGCTGAGCGCGGCGTTAGTACAATTCCGACGAGAGTTTCAGGAGGTCGAACATGGCGAGGATACTGGCAGTGGATGATGAACGGGCGATCCTCGACGCGCTTGCGCGCGTCCTCGGCCGCGACGGCCATGAGGTCGTCAAGGCGGAGGACCCGACGGCGGTCCCGGGGATGGACCTCTCGCGCTTCGACCTCGTGCTCTGCGACGTCATGATGCCGGGGCTCGACGGCTTCGAGCTCGTGCGGCAGATCCGCCCGGACTTCGACGGCCCCATCGTCTTCCTGACCGCTCGCGTGGCCGAGGAGGATGCCGTGGCCGCCTACGGCCTGGGCGCCGACGACTACGTCCGCAAGCCCTTCGGGGCCGCGGAGCTGCGCGCCAAGGTCGCGGCCCATCTACGCCGTGAGCGCCGGCCGCGCTCGCACGCCCTCTCCTTCGGGGAGGTGCGGATCGACCTCAGGGCGCGCGGCCTCGCCGTGGGCGGCGAGGCCGTGCCGCTCACGCCCACCGAGTACGCCATCTGCGAGTACCTCGCCCGCCACCCCGGGCAGGTCATGAGCCGCGCGCAGATACGCGAGGCGGTGCTCGGCTGGGAGAGCGACGCCGACGACGCGGCCATATCCATGCAGGTCAGTCGCGCCCGGAGGAAACTCTCCGAGGCCGGCGCCGATCCGATCGCGACCGTCTGGGGGATGGGGTACAAGTGGCAGCCCTGAGGATCGGGGCGCGAGGTCGCGGGGGCATGCCGCTCTCCTTCGTCATCGCGCGCTACTTCGCCTACGCGTTCGCGGCAGTCGCCACGGCGTGGCTCGCCTCGTTCATGATGCTCTCTGTGGCGATCAACGCGGGCTTCGTCTACGAGGCAAGCTGGGGGCCGGCCAATGCGCGCGAGGTCGCGGAGGGCCTGGCACGCGACGGCGTCTGCGGGCAGCAGGACGTGCCGACGGCGTACCGCTACCTCATCCTGAACAAGGACGGAAACGTGCTGATGACAGACCTCGAGAGCACGCGGCTCGAGGACGCGAAGGAAATGGCTCGTACGGCACTCGCCGCGGATCCGGGCACAGTGGAGATCGAGGGCGGGGGTTCGGGCGTTACCTACGCCGCGTTCCCGCTCAAAGGTGGCGGGGCCTGCGCGCTCGTCAGCGAGTATCTGCCGCAGTGGGTCTCGCGCGACCTCGCCGGCCTGCTTCCCAACCCGCAGAACCTCATGCTCGTCGGCGCCACGGCGGGAAGCGCACTTGCGCTTGCGCTCGTCGCGCGCCGCGCGAGCCGCGTGATCTCGCGCAAGATGGCGCCGCTCGCGGAGGCGGCGGGGCGCGTCGGCGCGGGGGAGCTCGACTTCGCGGTCGGCAGCACCAACGTGCGCGAGGTGAACGACGTCCTCGCCGCGATGGACGCCATGCGGGCCTCCCTCGCCGAGTCGCTCGAGGCCCGCTGGGCCGCGGAGCGGGGGCAGCGCGAGCAGATGACGTCGCTCGCCCACGACCTCAAGACGCCGCTCACCGTGCTGCGCGCCAACGCCGACTTCGTAGCGGAGGAGCTGGAAGACGAGAAAGACGCCGACCTCGCGGCCGCCGCGCGCGACATAGCCGGCAGTGTCGAAAGGCTCGACGGCTACGTGCGCCTGCTCATCGAGGCCTCGCGCGGGTCCGGCGGGGCGGAGAGGGCCCCCATGCGGCCGGCCGAGCTTTGCGAGCAGGTCCTCGCCGAGGCCGCCCAGATCGCCCGGGCGCGAGGCGTGACGCTCGACGCGGCCACGGGCCCCGCTGTCGCGGGCGCGCCCGAGGCCGCGCTCGACCGAACCGCCCTGGCGCGAGCCGCCGCGAACCTCGTGGCCAACGCCGCCGAGCACGCACGCTCGCGCGTGGCTGTCTCCTGCGACGTCGCGGGCGGGCACCTCGTCATCGAGGTTGCCGACGACGGACCGGGCTTTTCTCCCGCCGCCCTCGAACGCGGCTGCGAGCGCCTCTTCACAGACGACTCCTCCCGCTCCTCGCGTGACGAAGGCCGCCACTACGGGCTCGGCCTCCACGTCGCCTCCGAGGCCGCGAGCGCCCACGGGGGATCCGTCTCGCTCGCCAACGGCCCCTCGGGCGGTGCGGTGGCCACCATCGCGGTCCCCCTGTGCGGGATCTGACGATTTCCTCGATGTCTACCTCGACTGCGATATGTCGCTCGCCGAGGCCGCGACGAGATGGTGTTGCGTCTGCCCCGTTTGGTGCTTCTAGCTCAAATTTGATCTGATGTAAGGCCCGTGCAATCCTGCATGGGCCTTACTTTTGGCAATTGCTCGACCGATTCGTGGCTTGAAACGCAAATTATCGAGTTAAGGAGAAATGGGGTCATACAGCAGCTCTCAGAGCGCTTGCCGCACTCCCCCGCCATTACCTCTGCGGCGTCCTCGTATAGAGCCCATACCGTTTGGCATATCGTTGCAATCGCCCACTTGCCCACCGGTCAAGTGAACTACTGGAATAAATACAGCGACACGCTTGTCCGTTACAGTCGCTATATCTGTGTAAATCGCCGCGATAAATACAGCCTGTACTCGGCTGTATACCAACTACGCGTATGTAGATTCATATCGCGTTAATAAATCGGCTCAAGCGTGTGCAAAACGCGCAAGTAACCGCAAAAGGCGATTATCGCTCAGGTAGATTTTTGGCACCCCGTTGCTTAATCAAAATTAAGCAATTGCTTAAAACAAAAAAGGTCAGGCACTAGATGCCTGACCTGCAAACTTCTGGTCGGGACGACTGGATTCGAACCAGCGACCCCTTGACCCCCAGTCAAGTGCGCTACCAAGCTGCGCCACGTCCCGAAGCTTTTGTTTGTTGCTCTGCTCTCGCTCGCAACAGGGAGTATATTAACCCGAAACTTTAGACTTGTGCAAGAACTTTTTTATAAATTTTGAAGCAAGTCCAAAATTGTATCTGCGAGCTGGGGTTTTGTTAGAACGGGAAGTTCTTTCGTACCTGTTGTGCTCACAATCCAGGCCTTGTTAGTGTCGGTTCCAAAGCCTGAATCGGCGCGCGAGACATCGTTGGCGATAATTACATCGCAACCCTTGCGGGCAAGTTTGCGCTGCGCGTACTCCACGACGTTATCGGTCTCGGCCGCAAATCCGATCACGCATCGCTCTCCCTTTTGGCACGAAAGCTCGGCCAAAATATCAACCGTCTCGACTAGTTCGATGCGATCCAGGCGCTCGTTGGCCTTTTTGAGCTTGTGGTCGGCAGGGGCCGCGGGGGTGTAGTCGGCGACGGCCGCAGCGCAAATGACAGCGTCGGCCGTCTGGAAGGCGTTTAACGCCGCCTGCAGCATCTCTGCGGCGGTCTGCACGCGCACGCACTTTACGCCGCGAGGAATATCGAGCGATGTCGGTCCCAGCACGAGCGTGACGGCGGCACCGCGACGTGCGGCCTCCCCCGCCAGGGCGATACCCATCTTGCCCGAAGAACGGTTGCCAATGAAGCGCACCGGGTCGATCGGCTCGTGCGTGGGGCCGGCGGTGATGACGATGCGCTTGCCCGTCAGGTCTTGCGGCACGGGGTTGAGCACCTCACAGACAGCCTCGACGACGTCCTCGGGCTCGCTCATGCGTCCCGTGTCCACGTCGCCGCAGGCAAGGTAACCGCTACCCGGACCCACAACATTGACACCGCGCTCGCGCAGCGTGGCCATGTTGGCCTGCGTGGCCGGTGCCTTCCACATGCCATTGTTCATGGCCGGTGCGATCACGATGGGGCGCGGCGTGGCAAGCAGCGTGGTGGAGATGAGGTCGTCGGCGATGCCGTTGGCCATCTTAGCGATGATGTTGGCCGTCGCGGGCGCCACGACCACCACGTCGGGCTCCTGCGCCAGCGAGATATGGTGGATGGGGTCGGAGGGGTCGTCGAATAGGCCCACGGCAACGGGCTCATTGGTGAGTGCGCGGAAGGTGAGCGGCCCCACGAACTCCGTGGCGTGCTCGCTCATGACGACCTTGACGTGGGCGCCGCGCTTTTGCAGCAGGCGTACGATGTTGCACGACTTATAGGCGGCGATCCCGCCGGTAATGCCCAGCAGGATCGTTTTTCCCTCAAGTTGCATTGAATTGTTGGGTGCCGCCATCGTTTAAGCTTCCTTGCTCGGGAGCACCAGGAGACGGTGGCAGTACGGGCAGTGCGTAATCTCGCTACCGTCGTGGTTGAGGTCACTCATGGACGATGCCTGCAGCGCGGTGTGGCAGACCGTGGGGATGTTGCCCTGGATGGTCTCGACGGCCAGGCCACGGAACTGTTTGAGCAGACGCTCGTAATCGGTGAGCACGTCGGTCGGCAGCGTGGCGGCAAGGGCGGTGCGCTCCTTGGTGGCGGCGTCAATCTGGGCCTGCAGGTCGGCGGCCTTGGCGCGGGCGGCCTTGGTATCGACCTTTACACCCTCCTCGAACTTGGCGATGATGGCCTGCGCGCGGGTCTCGCGGTCGAGCGCCTCTTTGTGGGCGACAACGACGTCCTTGCGGGTGTGCTCAATCTTGTCCAGACGCTTGGCCAGGGTGGCGAGTTCATTCTCCAGGTCCTGGACCTCGCGGTAGTCGGAGCCGTCGACGTGGCGCTTCTTGGCAGCCTCGATGGCGTTGTTGGTCTGGATCTCGGTGGTGTTGAGATCGTCGAGCTCAATGTCCAGGTCCTTGCGCTGGGCGTAGAGCTTGGTCATCTCGGCCTTGAGCTTCACATAGGTCTTGCGCTTGGAAGCGAGCTCCTTGAGCTCCGGCATATTGGCAAGTTCGCTCTTGTTGCGGGCGAGCTCCAAATCGATCTGTTGCAGCTTGAGTAGCGTAGCGCCGGCGCTCATAAGTTCTCTCCTTTTGTCACAGTCCACCATTGGCAAGGGTTCAGTATTTTAATCGCATGACGGGGGTCGACCCCGGCGTCAACTGCAGAGTTCATCAATATATCAACGAACAGCTCTTCGGAGCGGTCGTGGCCGAGCAAGATCACCGGCAGCCCGCGCAAGGCAAGGTCTTGCGCCACGTGGTAGCTCGCCTCGCCCGTCACGACAACATCTGAGCCCGCGGCGATGGCAAGTTCTCCAAAGTCGCCCAGGGAGCCACCCAAAATGGCGACATTGCGGCATGCGTACTCGACTTCGCCCCACACGCGAGGGTCGCTGCCAAATGCCGTTGCGGCGCGGGCGGCGAGTTCGCGCAGGCTACAGGGGTCGTTGAGCGTTGCAAACGCGCCCAGGCCGGTGGCCTCGGGGTCGTCCACGTGCTCCAGTGAGCTCACGGGTGCGGCACCCAGCAGCTCGCTCAGGCAGGTGCGCGCTTCGTGCGAACGGTCCAGATTGGTGTGGAGCGAGATAATGCTCACGCCGCAACGCGCTGCCTCGTAGAGCGCCGCGCTGCATTGGGGGCGTGCGGAATCCGACGGACAAAACGTCTCGGGCGCCTTGATATAGATGGGATGATGCGTTAGCAGCACGTTGGCGCCGGCTTCCTGGGCGCGGTGCACATTGGCTTCGGTCGCATCGAGTGCGCAGGCAACACCGGTAATCTCCGCGGCAGGGTCGCCGACGGAGAGTCCTACATGGTCCCAACTCTCTGCATCGGTCTTGGGATAGCGTGCCAACAGGGCACGCTCGAGCTCGGCGACGATCATGCGGCACCTACGATCGAGAGCAGCGCACTTGCAAACTCGTCCAGATCGCTCGGATTCACGCGGTCATCGAACGAGATGCGCAGTGCGCCCAGCGCCTGTTCGCGGCCGATGCCCATGGCGCTGAGCACGTGGCTGGGGTCCATGCTGCCGCTCGAGCACGCCGAGCCGGCCGAAACCTCAAAGCCGGCGGCGTCGAGCTTGACGATGAGCTCCTCAGAGTCCATGCCGTCAACGTAGATTGATACCATGCCCGGCAGGCGATTGGCCTGTGCGTAGTCGCCCATGGTGGCATGAATACGCGGATGAGCCGTAAGCGTGGCGTAGAGCTTGTCGGATAAGGCCTGCAGCGTTGTGCGCTCCTGGGCAACATTCGGCAAAAGCGCGGAAGCGGCAGCGGCAAAGGCCAGCTGCGTGCGCAGGTCTTGCGTGCCGGCACGACGTCCGGCTTCCTGTCCGCCGCCAAAGATGCGCGGGCGCAGCGGCGTGCGGTTATTAAGGTAGAGCGCGCCGGATGCCACGGGGCCACCGATCTTGTGCGCGGCAACGGTCATGGCGTCAACTCCCAGCTCGGTGACATCGAGCGGAATATGCAGATACCCCTGGATGGCATCGGTGTGGAACAGGGCGCCAACGGTATGCGTGGCCGCGGCAAGCTCGCGGATGGGCTGCACCACGCCGGTCTCGTTGTTGGCAACCATGATGCTCACGAGCGCCACGTCGTCGCCTAGCAGCTCGACAAGCGTGGCAGGCTCAATGTAGCCCATGCGGCAGGGCTGCACCAGGTCGACGGTAAAGCCGGCGGCACGCAGCAACGGCAGGTTGTCCAGAATCGAATCGTGCTCGATGGCCGAAACGATTACACGATCGCGCTTGCGATCGCGCTGACGAGCGCCCTCGGCAAGACCGAGCAGCGCCAGCTGGTTGGCTTCGGTGCCGCCGTTGGTCAGTACAATCTCGGACGGGCGGACGCGCGCGCCAAAGCTGCGGGCGATCTCGCGACGTGCAACCTCCAGACGCGCGGCAGCCTTGCGGCCGAGCGAATGCAGCGAGTTGGGGTTGACGCCGGCAAGCTCGCTGTCGTCGTACTCGCGCTGCGCAAGGAGCGCCTCGGCGCGCATGGGCGTCGAGGCGGCATAGTCAAGATTCACGGGTATGCGGTTTTGACCTGCGGTCATAAGGGTTTATGCCTCCTGTGCGGCCTCGTTGCCCAGCTTCTGCAGCAGCGCAACCTCGGCGGCGGGATCTTCGGACTTAAATACGGCGGAACCGGCCACGAGCACGTTGGCGCCAGCCTTGACGACCTCGGCGATGTTCTTGGAAGAAATGCCGCCGTCGACCTCGATGAGGGGCGACACGCCGTGACGCTCGCACATGGCCTTGAGCTCGTGCAGCTTGGCGATGGTACCGGGGATAAAGCTCTGGCCGCCAAAGCCGGGGTTCACGCTCATGAGCAGCACCATGTCTACAACGTCGATGATGCTTTCGAGCACGCAGACGGGCGTGGCGGGATTGAGCACCACACCGGCCTTGACGCCGCGCTGCTGCAGATGCGTGAGCGTGCGGTGCAGGTGCGTGGAGGCCTCGTAGTGCACGGTAATCATATCGGCACCGGCATCGGCGTACCAATCGACCGTCTCGTCGGGGTTCGAAACCATCAGGTGCGCGTCGACCGGTACGTCGGTGGAGCGCTTGACGGCCTTGAGGATGTCGACGCCAAAGGTGAGGTTGCCGGTAAAGTGACCGTCCATAACGTCGAAGTGCACGTAGTCGGCACCGGCGATCTTGTCGAGCTCGCCCTTGAGGTTGGCCATGTCGGCCGAGAGGACGGACGGAGCGATTTTGATAGAACCCATGGTAGAAGCCTTTCTGCGCTAGTCGGTGAGTCCGTAGAACTCTTGAGAAGGGACGCGATCGGTAAGAATCTCGAGCGCCCTATCCAAAGTAACACCGTTGTAGAGCGTTTGCTCCACGGCAAAGGTGAGCGGAATGTCTACGCCCAGTGAACGGGCAAGCTCGCTGACGCTGCGGGCCGCGACAGCGCCCTCGACAACCATATGCGTGCGCGCTTGGTACTCGTCGAGCGAAACGCCTTGGGCAAACTCGTAGCCAAAGGTGCGGTTGCGCGAATGCTCCGAGGTGCAGGTGGCGATGAGGTCGCCCATGCCGGCGAGTCCCATGCAGGTTATGGCCTGTCCGCCGCGGGCGTGCACCAGACGGCTGATCTCGGCCAGGCCGCGCGTCATGATAAGGGCGAGCGTGTTGTCGCCCGCGCCAGTGCCGGCGGAGATGCCGCACACGATGGCGATGACGTTTTTCATAGCGCCGCAGACCTCGACACCGGTCATGTCCTGCGACAGGTAGATGCGGAAGGCAGTTGACAGGAGCAGCTCCTTAAACGTCTCCCCTACCTGCGTATCTTTGCTGGCAATGACGGCGGCAGAAAGTCCGCCACGGCAGATTTCCTCAGCATGGTTGGGGCCCGAGAGGGCAGCCACGCGCCGCTCGTTGCCGATTTCGCTGGCAATGACCTCGCTCATAAGCAAGCCGGACTCGGGCTCAATACCTTTGGTGAGGCAGAGCACCGGGGTATCGGCGGCGATGAAGGGTGCTGCCTGATGGCATTCGCTGCGCAGGTGCGTCGAAGGCACGGCAAATATGATGGCCTCGGCGCCGTCGAGCGCCTGGGCTAAGTCCGTCGTGGCGACAACGTTTTCCGGCAGCAGGTAGTCCACCAGATAGCGGGGATTACGGTGCTCGGCATTGATGCCGGTGGCCGTTTGCTCGCTGTGGGCCCACATGGTCACGCGCTCGGCTCGCTCGGCGGCGAGGCCGGCGACGGCGGTTCCCCAGGAGCCGGAGCCAATCAGCGCAACATTCATGACTCTCTCCTACTTATCGTCGGGCTCGGTGACGCGCTTGGTAAACGAGAGCTTGGACTCCTTACCGGCCATGAGCTTTTTGATGTTCGCGCGATGGGCCCACACCACGGTGATGCCGATCATCGCCATGCAAAACTTAAGGCCCAGGCTGCTGTACGGAAAGACCGCGCAGGCGGCGATGGGAAGGCCGATGGCCGCGGCAAGCGAGCCCACCGACACAAACTTGGTGATGGCAACGGCCACGATAAACATGCCCAGCAGCGATAGTCCGATGGGCCAGTACCAGGCGAGGATGACACCCAAGCCCACGGCGATACCCTTGCCGCCATGGAAGTTGAGGTAGGGCGAGAAGATATGGCCCCACACCGCTGCCAGGCAAATGACGCCGAGCATCCAATCGCCGGGGGCTCCGGGCGCCATGATGCTTACGGGGAAGCCATAGCCCAAGTCGGCAATGAGCGGACGCGCGATAAGGACGCAGATGGCGCCCTTAAGGCAGTCGAGCAACAACGTGAGCGCGGCCACCTTAGGGCCGGCCACGCGCAGCGCATTGGTTGTGCCGATGTTGCCGGAGCCCGCCTTGCGAATGTCCGTGTGGTTGAACACACGGCCCAAGATCAGGCCAAACGGAATCGCCCCGATGAAGAACGAGACCACGGCGCAGATGGCGGTCAGCAGAATCGGATTATGCATCCTTCTGTTCCTTCTTCCTAAAGAAGAGTCGAATGGGCGTGCCGGCAAAATCGAAGGTCGAGCGCATGCGGTTCTCCACGTAGCGCTGGTAGGTGTCGTTGACCAGGTCGCTGTGGTTGACGAAGAACGTGAACGTCGGCGGGTTGACGCCCGTCTGGGTCACGTAGTGCATGCGCAGGCGACGCTTGCCGTCTACCACGGTGTGGCCAAACTCGCGCAGGTCGGTGAGGAACGTATTGAGGCGCGAAGTGCTGATCTTTTGCGAGCGCGTCTTTTCGGCGGCGTCGACCATCGCCCAGATCTTCTCGACGCTGCGGCCAGTGAGGGCAGAGATGCGCAGGTACTGGGCCCAGGGAGCCATGACGCCCAGACGGCGGTCGATGGTCTCCATGCAGGCCTCGCGCTTACGGTCGTCGTCGAGCAGGTCCCACTTGTTGAGCAGCACAACGATGGCACAGCCGCGCTCGATGGCAAGACCCATGACCTTCTGGTCCTGTTCGGTAACGCCCACGGAGGCGTCGACGACGAGCAGCGCCACGTCGGCGCGGTCGATGGCGCGCAGGCCGCGGACCATCGAGTAGTACTCGATGTTCTCGTACACGGTGCTCTTCTTGCGGATGCCCGCGGTGTCGACCATGCGGTAGTGCTTGCCGTTGCGCTCCACGACGGTGTCGATGGCGTCGCGCGTCGTGCCGGCAATGTTGGACACGATAGAGCGGTCGGCGCCCAGGATGCGGTTGAACAGCGAGGACTTACCGGCGTTGGGGCGGCCGATGATGGCCACGTTCAGCGCATCGGGGAACTCATCGGCGACCTCGTCCTCCTCCTCGGGCAACAGGGCCACGATGTCGTCGAGCAGGTCGCCCGTGCCGTGGCCATGCAGGGCCGAGAGCGGCGTGGGCTCGCCGATGCCGAGCGAATAGAACTCCCAGATGCTGTCGTTTTCGCGATCGGGGTTGTCGAGCTTGTTCACCAGCAGAAAGACCGGCTTGTCGCAGCGCTTGAGCATGCGGGCGACCGACTCGTCCTCCTCGGTGACGCCGGTGCGGCCATCGACCACAAACAGGATGACGGCGGCTTCCTCGGCGGCGGCAAGGGCCTGGTCACGGATGGACGTGGCGAAGACGTCATCGCTCTTGAGCGGTTCGATGCCGCCCGTGTCGACGATGGTGAACTCGCGGCCGTTCCAATCGGCCGTGTGGTACGAGCGGTCGCGCGTGACGCCGCGGGACTCGTGGACGATGGCGTCCGAGGTCTGGGCCAGGCGGTTAACGAGCGTGGACTTGCCCACGTTGGGGCGTCCGACGACGGCGACGATAGGTTTCATCTGCTCTCCTTTAATGGGTAGGGTCAGTGGAAATGTTAGAGTCCGCGGACACAATGCCAAGGATATGCTCCAGGGTATCGAGTAACTCATGCGGCATGGTCGACACCACATGAACCTCGGCACCGCGACTGGTAAGGCTTGCGAGTAAATCGTCACGATGATACTCGTCAAGCGTCATGCCGTCAGCGTTGAACATGAGCTTAGGCACAAAGAGCATAACCCCCGACAGATCTTGGGGCAGCTGCTCCAGAATGTCACACGCGACGATGAGGCCGGTCACGTCCACGTTGCCGCCGAAGTAGCGGTTCTTGATGGCTGTGACGGTGCCGGCGAGTCCCTGGGGCGACTCCACAAAGCGCGCCACGGTGTCGCGCGCGCTGGCGCCGGAGAGGCACAGAAGGCGCTGGTTGCGCTCGGCGATGCCAGCGCGGACGCGGGCCAGACGCTCGGCGTCGGCGGCAAGCACGTCGTCGGTCTCGTCCAGATACGAGCGGATCATGCCAATGCCGTCGTAGTACTGCGGGTAACCGTCGTAAAAGTCTGCCTCGGGAGGATCGATGCCGGCGTCCAGGTAGAACTCGTCGCTCATCTGGAAGGTGTGGCGGCCAAAGCGCTCGAAGGCTCGGTCCTGGAAAGGCCGGATCATGGCAATGGTCTCGCGAGCCAGCTCGGGCTTGTCGCTGTAGGACCAGCTAAAGCGGTTCTGATGCTTGGTAAAACCGAGCGGCACAATGCCCAGGCTTGTGATTTGCTCGTGCTCCTCGCAAAAGCGCAGGGTCTTTTCCAGCTCCTCGCCGTCGTTCATGCCGGGGCACAACACGATCTGCGCGTGAATCTCGATGCCGGCGGCCATGATGGTCTCGAGTACGTCCATGCCGCGCTGAGCGTTACGGCCCATCATGCGGCGGCGGACGTCGGGGCTCACAGCGTGGACCGACACGTTCATGGGACTCATGTTGCGCTGGATGACGTTTTGCACGTCCTCGTCGGTGAGGTTCGTAAGCGTGACAAAGTTGCCTTGCAAAAAGCTTAGGCGATAGTCGTCGTCGCGAATATAGAGCGTGGAGCGGCCGCCCTTGGGGAGCATGGTCATAAAGCAGAACACGCAGGCGTTGACGCAGGTACGCATGCCATCGAAGATGGGGCCATCGAACTCCAAACCCCAATCCTCGCCGGGAAAGCGGTCGAGCTCGACGGGGATGACGGTGCCGTCGCGCGGGTCGAATACCTCCAGCTCGACGGTGTCGTCGTCGGCCTCCCAGAGCCATACGATCATATCGGTCAGCTGCTCGCCGTTGACCGTGAGCACGCGCATGCCCGGCTCGATACCCACATCCCACGCGGGCGATTCGGGACGCACGCTCTTTACGAGCGCGCCCTCACCCGGCTCGGGGTCGTGGCTGCGCCCGTAATCGGCCACCTCGGCGGCGTATGCGGGTACGGTCTGGTCCATGATTAGCGGCAAAGCTCCTTGATGCGCGCAACGGCGCGTTCGATGTGTTCTTGTGGGGTGGAGGCTCCGGCGGTGATGCCGATGTGGCGCGCGTCGGCAAACCATGCGGCCTCGAGCTCAGAAGCTTCCTCGATGTGATGCGTGCGCTCGCAGGCGCTCGAGCAGATCTGCGCCAGACGGCGGGTGTTGCCGGAGTTTTTGCCGCCCACGACGACCATGCAGTCGCAGCGGTTGGCAAGTGCGGCGGCGGCCTGCTGTCGCTCGCTCGTGGCGGCGCAGATCGTGTTGATCACACGCAGCTCCTGCACACGCGGGGTGATGGCAGCCACGACCTCGGCCAGGTTCTGCGCGGTCTGGGTGGTCTGCACAACCAGGCCAACCTTGCCCTTGAGCGGCAGCGCGTCCGCATCGTCGGCGCAACTCACGACCTGTGCGTCATCGCCGGCGTGGCCCAGAATACCCTCGACCTCGGGGTGACCTGGCTCGCCCACGACGATTACGCGGTAGCCCTCGCGGACCAGGCGCTCGGCCGCCACGTGGACCTTCTTCACGTAGGGGCAGGTGGCGTCGACGACGTTAAGGCCACGCTCGCGAGCGGCATCAATGACCTGCGGCACCACGCCGTGGGCGCGGATGATCACAGTGCCCGACGTGGCGTCGTCCAAGGTGTCGGCCAGACCGACGCCTGCCTCGGCGAGCTCGCGTACCACGATGGGGTTATGGATAAGCGGGCCTAGGGTATGGACCGTAGCGGTCTCCCCCGCCTGCGGGGCGGCCGCCAGGGCCATATCGAGCGCGCGCTGTACGCCGTAGCAGGTGCCGGCGTGAGCTGCAATCTCGATGGTGGGCGCGCCGTCCTGGTCGGACGCAGTCGCGGCGGTGTTCGTCACGTTCTCGCTCATGGCTAGAACCTGCCCGGATGCTCGGCGCACAGTTCGTCGCGCATGGCGTATACGCGGCTCATGGCCTCGGACTCAAACCAAGCCAAGCGCTCCTTGCGCTTGAGCTCGGCCGGTGCATCGGAAAGCGAGACGGCCTTGCCGGCACGAATCCAGCACTTCTTGGGACGCATGAGCCTTTTGCCCGCGGGCGTGATGTCGGACCAGCCGCAGATGGCGAGCGGGTTGACGGGCGCCTTGCCCATCTGAGCGATGAGCGCAAAGCCGCCGTGGACCTCGGGCTTGATCTCGCGCGAGCGGATGCGCGTGCCCTCGGGGAAGATCAGGACGTCCTCGCCGCGCAGCAGCGCATGCTGGGCGGCGCGCAGGCACTTCATATCGGCAGTGCCGCGCTCCACGGGGATGCCGCCAACGCGGCTAAAAGCCCAGCGCACAATCTTGCTCTTGGCGAACTCGGACTTAAAGATGGGGCGAATGCGGCGGCCGCCAAAGAACAACGCCGTCTCCACGGCCAAGAGCTCAGCCATCGAGGTGTGGTTGCAGATGACCACGCTGCCGCGGCCGTCCTGGCGCTCAAACAGCAGATCGGCATCTTCGACCTTCCAACGCCACATGAGCTTGGAGAAGGCCCACAGGATGGCCATGACTACGACGACGGTGCCGCGAATGAGCGCTGGGAACTCTGCGTAGGGGGCGTTGTAATAGTCCTCGGGCGTCTGCTTAAACAGGCGCATGGGCTACCTCCTTTGGTTGATGAGGTCCTCAATAATGCGGACGACCTCGTCGATGGTATGGGCGGTGGAGTCAACGTGCACGGCGTTCTCGGCGGGCACGAGCGGCGCGACCTCGCGGCTGCTGTCAAGCTTGTCGCGCTGCTTAAGGGCGTCGAGAGTCTCGTCGACCTCGGCCTCGAGCTGCTCGGCAGTAAGCGGCTGGGCGTCGTTTTGGTGACGCTGCAGCACGCGGCGGCGGGCGCGCTCGCGCGGGTCGGCGGTCAGGAAGACCTTGACCTGCGCGTTGGGGAACACGACGGTTCCGATGTCGCGACCCTCGGCCACGATATCGCGGTCCTCAGCGGCTCGGCGCTGGTGAATGAGCATGGCGGCGCGCACGCCCGGGTAGGCCGAGACCTTGGATACGTTGGCGTCGACCTGCGGGGTACGAATGGCAGCCGAAGCGTCCTGGCCGTCAATGGTCAGGCGCGTATCCTCGCCGGTGCCGTTGGTAAAGCGAATCTCGATTTGCTTGGCGAGGGCGTCGATGGCCGTCTCGTCGTCCAAATCGATGCCGCGGTCGAGCGCGGCGAACGTGACGGCGCGATACATGGCTCCCGTATCGAGCTTGTTAAAGCCCAGCTGGCGGGCGATCTCCTTGGCGATGGTGGACTTGCCGGAACCGGCGGGGCCGTCGATGGCGACGATCATGCAATGCTTCCTTTCGGTGGTTGACGTGCTGGTATGGTTCGCGGGCGTTGGGGCGCGGCGGGTTGCCTAGCCTGTGTAGCGCTCGCGGTAGGTGTTGCGCTTGGGTGCGGAGCCGTGGCTGCCGTGGTGACACGTGCGGCTGGCGGGCGTGTCTTGGGGCTTGCCGCCGTTGCGCTTGGCGCTCGCCTGCTTGGGCGGGATGCCGCCGCTTTTAAGGATCTGCACCTCGCGGTCGGTGAGCTCGCGCCACGAGCCCTTGGCCACGCCCTCGAGCTCAAGGCCGGCAAAGTTGCAGCGGTGCAGGCGGATCACAGGATGGTGAATCTTGCCCAGCATGCGCTTGACCTGGTTTTTACGACCCTCGCGGATGATGACCTCCACGGCGGTGGTGCCGGGTTTGACGCCCTGGGGAGCTACGGCCTCGGCCTCGCGCGCGTTGATGACGCGGCAGATCGCCGGCTGGCACAGGCCGTCGTCGAGCTCGATGCCGCTGCGGAGTGGTTCCAAGTCGCGGTCGGACAGCCGTCCGTCCACGAGCGCCTGGTAGGTCTTGTAGACGTGCTTGCTGGGGTGCAGCAGATCCTGCGACATGTCGCCGTCGGTGGTAAAGAGCAAAAGGCCCGTGGTGTCGCGGTCCAGGCGGCCCACTGGAAACAGGCCCGGAAAGCGGTCGCGCGGGACCAGGTCGGCCACGCAAGGGCGCTCCTGCGGGTCGCTCATGGTGGTGAGGTAGCCGGTCGGCTTGTAGAGCATCAAGTACACGGCGCCCTGGTTGAGCTTGACGGGCATGCCGTCGACCTCGATGTGATCGTGGTCGACATCGACCTTGGTGCCCAGCTCGGTCGCGACCTCGCCGTTGACGGTCACGCGGCCGGCGGTCATTAGGTCCTCCGAGCCACGGCGGCTCGCCACGCCCGCGCGCGCCAAAAAGCGCTGCAGGCGCATGGTGTGCGGATAGACGGGCTGGGCGTCGGTGGCGGGTACTGCGTTACCCATGGCGCGCGTCTCCCCTACTTCGTTAGTCCTCGTCATGCAAATCCTCCGAGGTCTCGTCGACGACCAGGGTTTCCAAGTCCTTGACTGCCTCAACATCTTCAACATCGGTATCGAGCAGTTCGCGCTCTTCGTCCAGGTCATCGGCCTGCTCCTCGAGCGTGGACTGAATGCTGCGGCCGCTCAGGCGCTCGCGGATAAACTGACGCGATTGCTCGTCGGGGGCAAACTGCTCCAGGTCGGGCAGGTCGCGGGTGGAGCGCAGACCGAACTTTTCCAAGAAGGCGTTGGTCGTGCCGTAGATGATGGCTTGACCTCGCTGGGGGTCGCGGCCGAGCTCGCGCACTAGACCTTTGTCGACGAGCGACGCGATGACGCCGTCGGAATTGACGCCGCGGATGCCCTTGACCACCTCGCGCGTCACAGGCTGGTGGTATGCGATGACGGCCAGGGTTTCGAGCGCCGCCTGGGACAGCTTTTGCGTGTCCCAGCTCAACACATAGGCCTCGACCACGTCGTGGTAAGCGGGGTGCGTGAACAGGCGCCAGCCGCCGGCGACCTCGCGCAGCTGAAAGCCACGGTTGGCCTCCTCGTACTCAACCTTGAGCTCGGCGAGCAGCGACGCGCACTCGCCGGGGGCGATATCCAGTGCGCCGGCCAGCGCGGGCGCACTCACCGGGTCGCTCGACACCAGCAGCAGCGCCTCGAGGGCGCCTTTGAGGCTGTTTGCCTCCAGCGTGGAAAGGGTTGACATGGTTGCGGCTCCTATTCGGTGAGCTCGGGGCCCTCGCCGGGCACGTAGGCCTCGGCGCCCTCGACGCGGTTGATGCAGATGGTTCCAAAGATCTCGTCCTGGCTCAGCGTGAGCGAGCCGCGCTTGGCGAGCTCCAGCATGGCCAGAAAGGTGACGACGAGCTGCTCGGTGGTGGCATCGCCGTCCAGTAGCTCGCGGAAGGTGCAGGTTTGGTGCGCCATGGTAAAGCGGTCGACTGAGGCCACGGTCAGGTCGAGCGGCACGCGATGCGGCGCCACATGCTCGGCCTCCAGCAGGAAGGTCTGGCGCTTGCCGTCCAGGTCGGCACAGATGACGGCGAGACCGCGCAGCGTGATGCCGGCAAGGTAGTCGGGCATGAGGCCTAGGAACTCGGGGTCGGGGCCGGCTACGCGCGGATGCATGCGGCTTTCGGCCTGCATGCGCGCACCGAGGGCCGCAGCCGCGCCTTTAAACTGCTTGTAGGCGATCAGGCGCTGAATCAGGACCTCGCGTAGGGCGTCCCCGTCGAGCGTGCTAAGTTCTTCGAGGTCATCGTCGATCTCGTCATCGTCATCGGCTTTGCGCGGGGCCTCCTGCGGCACCAACGAGGCGGCCTTGATGTCCAAAAGGGTTGCTGCGACCAGCAAAAAATCGCTCGCCACGTCCAGGTCCAGCGCCTCGATGCGCTCGGCTTCGGCAAGGTACTGCTCGGCCACCTCGCTGATGGAGATAGCGCTGATATCTACTTTTTGGCGGGTTACCAGCTGCAGCAGCAGGTCGAACGGTCCGCTGTAGACCTGCGTCGACACGCGATACGACATCTTCGACCTCCTTTGACGGCGCCTTCGCGGCGCGGTTTGGGTGCATGTTACGACCGTTTTGCACGGTCGACCTGTAAGTTTACCTTAGATGCCGGCGATTGCGAAGTTGAGCAGCTGCTCAGCAAGCGGATACACGGTAACGTCGAAATAGCGGCCGATCACGTCGATGCCGGTCCACATGGGCAGCAGGTACAGCACCAGGATGAGGATGGGCATAGCGTATTGCTGCAGACGATAATAGTTGTTGAGCGCCTTGCCTTTGAGGAACGGCACGATGATCGACGAGCCGTCGAGCGGCGGGATCGGGATAAGGTTAAAGAACGCGAGCGACAGGTTGACCACGATAAAGGTGGCGCCGAAGTTCATGATTTGGGACGCCACGGCAAAGGACATGCTGGTGTAGAGGTTGCCGTACGTTGCGTGCATGAGGGCGGCCGCGAGGCACGCGAGTGCGATGTTCGACGCGGGGCCGGCCACGCTCACCAGGACCTCGTCGCGCTTGGGGTGCTTGAGGTTGTTGAGGTAGACGGGTACGGGTTTGGCGAAGGCGAACACTGGGCCGCCGGCCGCGAGCATGAGCAGCGGCAGGATGATGGTGCCAAACGGGTCGATATGGTTAAGCGGGTTGAGCGACACGCGGCCGCGCGAACGGGCCGTCTTGTCGCCGAGCGCCCAGGCCGCGGCGGCGTGCGCACTCTCGTGGATCACGATGCCTAGGATGACGGCGACCGCGCTAGCAAGCAGGTTCATCAGGTAGCTGTTGGACATGGCGCTCCCCTAGCGGACGCGGCGCGAGGCACGCGTAAGCAGGTAGTCGGCCACAAACAGGATTACGGCGACGATGGCGTAATCCAGGCGGAAGACGCCGCCAAAGGGTGATGTGACGACGCCGTAGCCGGCGATGGCGTTCGGCAGCGCGCGTGAAAGCTCAACAACAAAGCCCACGATCTGCAGCTTGGCGGTGAGGCCGCTAAAGCACAGCAGCACGGTCATCGCGCTCATAAAGATGCCGCAGATGCGACAAGCGATGGCGATGATGCTCATCGCCACGGCAGCGGCCTTACGAGAGTTCACGCGCGGTCTCCTCTTCGATCTGGGTGGAAAGCTCGAGCCATTCGTCCTCGAGCTTGGGCAGCTCTTGCTTAAGGCCGTTATATTCCCCCAGCGCGGCGTTGAACTTATCCTGATCGGCATAAAGCTCTTCGCTCGCCATCAATTCCATAAGCTCGTCATAGCGGGCACGCTTTTTGTCGAGCTCCGTCTCGATCTTCTTGAGCTGGTTGCGCACGCCCTTTAGCTTTTTATTGAGCGCGGCGCGGGCCTGGGCCTCGGCGCGCTTCTGCTCCTTGGTCTTTTTGCCCTCGGCAGGCTTAGGCGCCGCGGCGGGGGTGTCGGCCTGGGCGGCGCTGGCTTTGGTGGGCTTGGCCGTTGCCGGCGCACTCTCCCCTGCCGCTTCGGCGGCGGCGCGGGCCGCGAGGTCCTCGCGTTTGTAGAGGTAGTAGTCGTAGTCGCCGTCGTAGACCGTGACCTTGCCATCGCGGATGTCGATGACGCGGTTGGCCACGGCGCGTACCAAGTGCTCGTCGTGGCTGATTAGCACGATGGTACCGGGGAAGTTTTGCAGGGCGTTCTCGAGCATGTCCACCGAGTCGATGTCTAGGTGGTTGGTGGGCTCGTCCAGGCACAGGAGTGCCTCGGGGGCCACGAGCATCTTTGCTAGGGCCAGACGCGCCTTTTCGCCACCGGAGAGGACGCGAACCTGCTTCTCGATGGAATCGTTGTCGCTAAACAGGAAGGCGCCCAGCAGGCTGCGCTGCTGCGGCACGGTCCACTTGGGCGTGACGGTGTCAATCTCTTGCAGGACGGTATTGGACTCGGTCATGCCCTCGAGTGCGTGCTGGGCGTAGTAGGCTACGCCTACGTTGGTGCCCAGGTCCCGGGTGCCGGTGGTGGGCGGCTCCAGTTCGGCGATGATCTTCATGAGCGTGGACTTGCCGGCGCCGTTGGGGCCGACGAGCGCCACGTGCTCGCCGCGGTAGAGCTTGAGGTCGATATCGCTGTAGATGTGTTTGTTGCCGTAGGACTTGGAGACGCCCTCCAGGCCCACGACCATATCGCCGGAGCGCGGTGGGTCAGGGAACTTAAAGTCGATGTGCTTGTGGCCCTCGGGTAGGATGACAAGCTCCTTTTTGATCTGCTCGATCTTGCGGATGCGCTCCTGGGCCTGGGCTGCCTTGGTGGGCTTGTAGCGGAACTTGTCGACGAAGACCTGCATGTGGGCGATGTCGCGCTCCTGGGCGGCGCGCTTGGCGCGCATCTGCTCAAGGTTGTCCTCGCGCTGCTTGAGGTAGCTGCTGTAGTTGCCGGTGTAAGTGGTCACGCGACGATTTTCGAGTGCGGCGACGTGGTCGACGCAAGCGTCCATGAAGGCGCGGTCGTGGCTGACGATGAGGACGGCGCCGTCATAGTTGGCTATAAAGCCGCGCAGCCACTGGACGCTTTCGAGGTCCAGGTGGTTAGTGGGCTCGTCCAGAAGCAGCAGGTCGGGATGGCGCAGGAAGAGCTTGGCGAGCGCGATGCGCATCTGCCAGCCGCCCGAGAACTCGGAGCACGGGCGCTCAAAGTCGGTGACCTTAAAGCCCAGGCCGGACAGGATTTTGCGGGCGTTGCTCTCGAGCTCGTAGCCGCCCAGGTGCTCAAAGCGGTCCTGGACCTGGCCGTACTCGTTGAGGAGTGCGTCGACGTCCTTGCCCTGCTCGGAGAGCTCGGTGATCTGGGCCTGCAGCTCGTTGGCGCGCTCACCCATACGGCGGATTTCCTTGGCGGCAGCCATGACCTCGGCAAGGATGGTGGTGTCCTTTTGCTCCAGGTTGGTTTCCTGCTCTAGATAGCCTACCTGGCAGTCCTTTGCGTACTGGACCTGGCCAGCGTCTGGGCTGTCGATGCCCATGATGATCTTGAGCATGGTAGTTTTGCCGGCGCCATTGGGGCCCACGAGCGCAAAGCGTTCGCCGGGATTTATCTGGAAGGAAGCGCCGCTAAAGAGGACGCGAGCGCCGAAGCTTTTTTCGATCTTGTCGACCAGGAGGATCATGGTGCCGCCTTTGACCTTGTGTGCCTATATAAAAAAAGGCCCCAACTTGCGTTGGAGCCTCATTCAATGCTCGGGTGGAGACGAGGGGGATCGAACCCCTGACCTCTTGACTGCCAGTCAAGCGCTCTCCCAGCTGAGCTACGCCCCCGTGCGAAGAAGTACTATACGGGAACTCGGACGGCGATGCAAGGGCAATTTTGGAAAAACTTTCGCCCGTGCCGGCACGGGCGAAACACGACCCGCCCGCTCAACCGGGTTTCCCGTGCTCCGCCAGTCCCATTATCGGACCCGATTGCGAACCGCCCCTCCTCTGCGCCTCAGAACTATGCCGGTTTACTACGATGAATCAGGAATGTTCGACCACGCACGCCTTTTCACGCAACCGTCGGGCTCCCTACCTGCGGTTTTGCAAACGGGGAACACGCGGTGCTCGGGAGTCGCCGATCAGTCGTAGTAAACTGGCGGTGTTTTGAAATGGCATCAGCTTGATTTCGCGGTTAAATGTGTTTGAGCCCTGAATTAATGGCCTTAACTTTTTCTAAAACACGTCTTTTCTGCGACGCGCCTAGATTGGTTGTTGTTTAGCATTGGACTTGATCTTGCGTTGTGCGACTTGCTCGTGCATGGTAGTATTTCACGACGTGAAGCGAAGAAATTAGGCCTTAGATGCCTTTATTAGAATTGCATTCACCGTTCATAAGGGCTCTTGGCGCAACGGTTAGCGCAGGGGACTCATAATCCCTGGGTTCTGGGTTCGAATCCCGGAGGGCCCACCACTATCTACCAGCGGTTTCCCTGATATTCAGTCAATCAGGGGAACCGCTTTACTATCGGCTATTCCTTCTAGAATCCACTGGTTTCTTCTGTCTATCCACCACTATCCACCACAACCCAATGCATAAATGAGCGGTTCGCCTGTATATACATTGTGAATCTGTTATGGAGCGCCGTTCTTGATCGGCGGCATGCCGGGGGCCGCGGGCGCCTTCCCTGCGCCTCGAGACCGTATCGGAGCTTTCACTTTCCGGTGTAATAAAAAATAAATATGTGTCCCATAACCGCTCCTATATTTAATCACGGTTGTTGGCCGCCAAGCCAATGAAGGGCTGGAACAGTTGTTCAGCAAGGCCATATGCGCGCTTCTCACTATCAGACTTGTCTCAATACCTTTGAGGATTGGAGCAAGTTATGACCAATCGTACAGTTGTCCATGGCGCTATTGTGGAAGCCGCCTCGGCGGTGCCCATCGACATCGCGATTGAATTCAAACCGGGAATTCCCGGCATGACCATTCTGGGCATTCAGGATAATGCCGCCGTAGAGCTGCGAGGTATCGTCAGGTGTGCCCTCAGGGCGCAGGGATACACCCTGCCTCGAAACAGTGGCTCTATCGATGTTATGCCCTCGCCCGGCTATAACAGGGCCTTCTCCGGTCGAATCCGAGATGCGGGCTCCCTCGCGCTACCCATCGCACTCGGAATCCTAAGCGCCTCGGGGCAACTTGAGCCTGCGTATATCGAGGACAAGCTGTTTTTCGGCTCGCTCGACTTCGGTGGCAACGTCACCTCATGCCGGGGTACTATCGCTGTCGAGAACCTTTGCCAGGAGCTGAGTCTCCAAGGAATTGTCTCAGCTGCAACTCCACGCGGAATCAGGCCTTATCATTCGAGCCTTCAATCTTTGGACTCGATTTCAACTGACGCCCTAAGTAATCCCGAGAAGCTCATCGGAAGGACCATGCCGGCCGAACCCGAGCAATTGAGCCCAATTTACCCGCCCGCCGCCGTCTCGGCTGTGGCTGATGCGCTTGCGACCCACACACCCATCCTCATCGAGACGGATAGCCCGGAACGCGCGGGTGAGGCGCTCCGGGCGTTCTTCCGTGTCGGCGAGAGTGATGAGGCGACACTCATGAGAGATCTCGCCCGCGCCGGCGCTAAGGGGAACGTTGCCGTCGTGCCCGATGTCGGGACGGCAAGCATTGCGGGCATTGTCGGCGGGGGGCGCCCAATCCTGCCTGGTGTCATTTCGACCGTAAGCGGTGGCGCTATCGTTTTGGGAAATATCGACCAGGCCTCGTCCCATGTCCTTCAGTCCGTTGCTGCGGCTATCAGGCAAGATACCGTAAGAATTGTCAGAGTTGACGGCACTGTTCGATTTCCCAGCGATGCCGCGCTCGTCATGACTGTGAGGGAGGACCGCAGCAACTATGCACTAAAGGCTTTTGAGAAGGGCCTGTTCCCTAGGGTTGAGCAACCCGTCGTTGTCGATATCGACCAGCTGGAAGAAGGCCTATCTCAGATTCAGGCGTGCCCCGGTTCGTTGGTCGCCTATAGGGAGAACGTCGAAAAGCGCATCGAGGACAGCAGCCTCTATGTGGATGCAACCTCCAAGGGCGGCATCAAGGTCAACTATTCGGTCGATGGAGAGCCGAAGACCGTAGAGCTCGTGAAGCAGATCTACGAAGAGAACGACACACTC
The DNA here is from genome assembly GCA_905209215.1 of Coriobacteriaceae bacterium. Classification (GTDB taxonomy): domain Bacteria; phylum Actinomycetota; class Coriobacteriia; order Coriobacteriales; family Coriobacteriaceae; genus Collinsella. Next base: position 82,947 of record CAJLRY010000010.1, read on the forward strand.
TGCATCCAGGCCTTTGATGTGACCGAGGGCTCCGACTCGTTCGGGGCTCTTTGGTCGGACGTCACCGTTAACCTTGACGGCCCGGCGCAGGGTGATCGAACTGTCTACATGAAGCGATCCGACATTGACCCCTTGCCCGGGATCCTGATGGACTCGGAGGTGTTCGGTACCGTTATCGATGGCGCCGGACGCGGAGGGTGTGAGGCCGTCGAGGTCAGCTCGAACGCCTTCCTCTCGATGAGGGATTTGCCGGAGTTCCGAGAGATGGTCATTCCAGCCGAATACAAGGATATCGCCGTTGCCGCGGGCGTTAAGTTCGCCGTGGTGCCGGCGATTGAAGCCAAAGACATCGCCCTCATGTCTGATGGCCTCGTCAGCGTAGGCGGGCACGACTATACGCTCTATCGCGGGCAGACCTTCGAAGAGTCTCAGAAGGTGGACGCGATCCTCGATCAGTACGATGAGCTCAGCGTGGCGCCCCACAGGCTAGACTGCAGCCCCAGCACCAAGAAGATCATTGACTCGCTCCGGCTTACGACTAAAAGCATGGCATCGTCCGGTGGCGTCGTAACGATGGAGCGTGATGTGGCCCTCCCCCACGTTCAATCGCTGAAGCATTAACCAAAAGCTAGGAACACTTGTTCAACGGCTCTCATCGCCATGCTCCAGGGCTGACGATAACACCAACGGAACTATGACCGAAGGGAGAGCCGTATGGATAAGCTGGACAGGTCGGGAGCGGCGGCAGGGCTAGGCCTGCTCAATCTCGACCGCATTTACAACAACGTGTGCGAATTGATCATGGACCCGATGCAATGCGAGAGCCACCTTAAGTGGCCGGCCATCGCCACGCTTGGCGCGATTATGGCGGAGCCGAGCCTTCTTGCGGCCGCGGCCGAGGTCGCATTTGACGGTATTGCTCCCAATACGCATGCCGACCAGAAGTCCTGGCTGCTCGCGCAAGCCCTATTCACAGCTTCAACCGCCCAGGCCACATATGAGGTCGAGCGCGGTCTTGAACTCTCGCCGTCCGATCGCGCCCATATCAATCCGAAGGCCCCTATTGCCGTCCAGGATTACATCTCGCGTGACCAGAAGCTCGCTGTCATGAAATTCTATGTCATGGCAGACACCGAACTTACGCACATCGCCATGAACTGGCCGGCTGGCCCCTACGGCCAGTACAGAATCGGCGACGATGGCTATGTCACAGACGAGCAGTTCGTGCGCGTGATTCCAGACCCCCTCGACCAGAGCCTCTACAAATACATCGCGAACGGTGGCGCGCTAACAGACGAGGTTATCAGCGCTGCCGTGAGGGGTGAAGCCGGCTACATCGATACACTTGCTTCTCAGGCTATCGATAACGATCCCGATGCCCCTGTCTACTACACCGAGGGAGAGCAGGATGAATGGGAGGACTCTCTCAATGATGGCTTTGTCGAAGAGAGCGAACTCAAGACCGAACGTGCCCACGTGATGCCGGGAACGAAAAACCTCATCGCGCAGATCAGCAAGAAGCTAGGCGGCGGCACCGAGGGAGCGCTTCACACCACGGCCCCCGACCGCACCGCCTACTTTCACTATGGGCAGTCATAAGGGAGGCGCACTACGATGAGTATTAACCTTATCCCATTCGACTCCTCTATCGAGTGCATGACAATCGACACGGAGACCACTGGGCTCGATCCAGTCGGCGGCGATGAGATCCTGACGCTCGCCATGGTTCTCGATATCGACGGCCAAGACTCACCCTCGACGGTTCATCTACGTGTCAGGCCGCAACATAAGACGGAATGGCCCGACGCCGAGCGTGTGAACCATATCTCCCCTGCCTCCGTGGCGAGCTATAAGCCCTTTGAAAGGTATCTCGAGGCCGTTCAGTTCCTATTCGACCGTACGGAGAAGATTGTCGGATGGAATGTCAACTTTGACCTTGGTTTTCTTGAGAACGAGGGCGTAGTCATACCGCAGACGACGAAGGTAATCGATGCGATGGAGGCCTTCGGGCGCGCATGCGGTCCGTTCTCAGAAACCCATACCCGATGGAGACTGACCTCTGCGGCAGATGCTGCGGGATATAGCTTCGAGGGGGCACCCCACACCGCCCTCGCCGATGCCTTGGCTACCAGGCATCTATATCTATACGCCGAATCGATCATCGAAGGCCATAGACATCCGGGGTCAGATGTCAAACGCCCCGGAGCCCACAGGCATATCTAGGAAATTGTCACCCTGTGGCACCAAACCGGTCTGCACGGGTGGCCTATATGGCGAAAACTGTATTTGGGGCCGCCCGAGCGTGCGGCCCCAATGCACATCGCCGGAAGGAGGTACCAGCAATGCCCGGAGAGAACGAAGAAGCCATGCGTGTCTTGCTCATGCTCGGGCAGGCTGTTATGCCGCCGGCGCGTGAGGTTCTCATTCTTACGATGAGGGCGCTGGCGCGCGGCACCGGCAAGGTTGCCGGCACTGCCGGCAGGACGGCCCAGCGCGGCGCGAACCATGCGATCAGCCATGTAAACGGACTCGGGCGCTACGGCCTTGTGACCGAGCATACCTTGAGGCGCGACCGCAACGACGTCATCAAGCTCGTCAACCTCGGCAAGGAGGGCGCGCTCGACCGCAGCGACCTGTCGCTCCTTTCCGACATCTGCCGCAGGCACCGCATCGGGTTCGCGGTTTTCGAAGACCCGGCGACCGGCTATTTCGCAATCGAATACAAGATGAAGGACCAGGAGGCCCTTGCCGCCTGCATCGAGACGGCTATCCAGAGAAAGCTTATCTCGAATGCCGACGTGGATAGCGCCATGCGGGGACCGGTCGAGAAGGGCAACGGCCCCCAGTCGGTCAATCCGCGTAATGAGCGCTCGTCTGAGCAATTAAAAGAGTATCCAGCGCTTCCCGCAATCGGGCTTCCCGCCGTTGGCCTCCCTCCGGTTGGCCTGCCGCCCGCGCCGGAAAGCATCGAATACCTCGGGGAGTCTTGGAAACTCGACCAGTCCGATGGCATGTACAAGCGTAAATTCACCGGTTGGGACGGCACTGCCTACACCGCCGCCATGACAACGGCCGGTGCCTTCAGGATCACCGATTCGGACGGCCGTCTGGCGAAAATCGGAAACCAGGTCTGCGAGGGAGACGTCAAGGGGGCGTTTATCGAGGGACGCTCCGACGCGCTCGTTCGATGCCATTCCCAGATCGAGACCCTGAAGGACCGTGAGGCCTTCGAGGGGTCGGTTAAGCTGCAGCAGCGCCCAGGACGCACCAAGCAGATGGGCTCGCACGAGGTCATTCGCGCCGCCAATATGCGCGACGCCGCCGACCGCAAGGCGAACCGTCACCAGATCGGAAATCAGAACCGTCCGGCCACGCACTCCCGAACTCTCAACAAGCGGGTCAAGAGGTAATTCATGAAGTTGCCCAAGCTGGACATAACGAGGGCAATCGGAGCCGTCGTGCTGGGGGCGGCCGCCTTCTGGATCGTGAACCTTACGGTCCAGAAGGTCATGCTCGGAATCAACGGCATGGACACACCCGATGACGTCGTGGCCTTCATCGCATGGTCGGCATCCAGGCGGCCTTTCGGCGTCTACTTCGGTGGGCTCCCTTTGCTGATTTCTGCCGCAACGTCCCTTGCGTTCGCGCTGGCCACTTTCCTCAAGAAGGAGGCGCCCGGCGAGGACATCTCTCCCGCCAAGCAATACGGATCCCAGCGCTTCTCCACCGCCCAGGAGCGCCTGCTGTACTCGCATAACAAGGCGACTGACGACTGGCCCGTCCCCGACTGGTGCGAGACGGTCGAGGACGACAATATCATCCTGTCGCTCAACAGCAAGGTTGCCGGTACCTCAATCGTCAATGACAAGAAGGACCCGATCAGGCGCGAGAGCCAGGTGCCTAACCGCAACATGTTCATCATGGCCGGATCGGGTGCAGGTAAGTCATACCGATTCGTGACCAACCAGATCATGCAGATGAACGGCAACATGGTCTTCACCGATCCGTCTGGCGAGCTTTTCCGCGCATCTGCCGCCTTTTTGGAGAAAAACGGCTATGAGGTGCAGGTCATCGACCTGCGCGACGAGGAGCACATCCTGGCCTCGACCCCCTACAACCCGCTCATCAACTGCCGCGACGTCACGTCCATCAACTCGCTGGTCAACATGTTCATTGCGAACACCAAAGGTGAGGACACGCGCGGCGACCAGCAGTTCTTCATCGACATGGAGAAGAATTTCTACACCTGCGTCTGCGGCATGTTCGTCTTCTGGTTCAAGGCCAACGGCAATACCGCGGACTGCACCCTTCCGGGCATCATCGACTACTTGGCGATGGCCAAGGCCGACGGCGCCGAGGGCATCAACAAGCTCGACCTCGTCTTCGAGGGGACCCGTGAGCGCGACGGCTTCGATGGGTTCGCGCAGTACATCATCGATACCTACGGCGAGGACGCGCTCGACGATGAGTCCCTCCCCGAGAACTCCGTCCTCACCAACTACCGCACCTTCAAGGCCAACGCCGGCGCCCCCGAGCAGATGGCGGCAGTCGTGTCCTCGTGCGCGGCCCGCCTGCAGAGACTCAACAACCCCGCTATCAGGAAGATGTTGGGTCGAGACGAACTCGACCTGCAGGCTATCGACAAGCGCAAGCGCGCCATATTCTTCTGCATCAAGTCCGGCGGCGGCCCCTATGACTTTGTCGCCGCGATGGCCCTGAACCAGCTGTTCGATATCTCGAAGGATATCGGATCCACGAACGGCATCGGCCATCTCGAGATCCCCCTTTACTGCTATCTCGACGAGCTCGCCCAGATAGGTAAGATCCCTGACCTCGAGAAGCTGTTCGCCGAGAGCCGTAAGTTTTGGATCAACCTCTGCGCGATTGTGCAGGACGGCAAACAGCTCGAGGCCCGGTACGGCAAGCAGTCGGAATCCATCCGTGCAAACTCGGCCATTTTCATGTACATGGGTTCCTCCCTCTTTTCCGATTGCGAGCAGATATCTCGCGAGATGGGCAACACCACGAAGAAGTTCACCGATTACTCCGTCTCGAATTCCGCAGGCGGCAAATCCATCAATGAGAGTACAAGATACGTCAAGGTCCCGCTCATGAGCCCCGAGGAGCTCTACAGCTTCAACGAGGAAGACGGCCTGTCCCCTGACGAGTGCGTGACCCACTACAAGCAGGGAATGTGGTTCCGCGACCTCAAGGCCGACCCGGAGATCCACCCCCGGCGCAAGGAGTATCTCGCCGCCGGCAAGACCGACATGCTCGAGTGGGCGCGCTCAAGGAAGCATGCGAAGGACCCTGACGCGTCCACACCTGAGGACGTCGTGCTCATCGACCGCGCGAACCCCAAGACCATCGTCATCGACGCCTATTAGGGCGCATGAATAGATATCGCAAATCCTAGGGAAGGACATTTCAATGGAACAGCTTTCAACAATCGTCACATCCTTCGAGAACCTCATGATCGCCGGTGGTTCTCTGTTTGCCCTGTGGGGTGTCTACAACCTACTCGAGGAGAAGACCAAGGGACGTCCCGGCCACGGTACCGAATGGTGGCAGGTGCTCGCCGGCGTATTCATCGCCGGGTGCGGTGTGTCCCATATCATCTCCCAGCTGTTCAACGGCATCATCCAATAATGAGTATTCGGGAGAGGTTACTCGCCTTCGCCGCCGGCTCCCCTATCGGGAATGACCGGTCGCCAAGACCGACGGAACCATATGGGGAATACGAGCTTGACAGGCGTTCCATAAGATGGTCCGAGGGCATTTTTCGCTTCGCGGTTGTCAGCGTTGCCCTGCTGGTGCTGGGCTGCGCGATGTCCGGTATCGCATATGCAGCTCAAAAGGGCCAGTGGAATGTCAATCTCGGCATCGACAACATGGCCCCCGAGCGCCAGCATATTTCCATCAAGTGGAGCGACGTCGATAAGGACAAGTATGTGACCTTCGAGCACGGCGGCATCAAGGCCTACAAGATCGGTTACACCGTAACGACCGGCATCAACGGAAGCACCGTCGAGGGGCCCGTCTACTACGATAAAAACGACAAGGTCGTCGATAAGTCCCATAGCAAAAGGAAGAAGTACACTGGTGGACTGCAGAAGGAAGACCTAAAGAAGAACTTCGAGCCCTCGTGGGCGCCCGATGGTTGGGAAAAGGCGGCGTCGGCCTCGACGAGTGTGAACCACGGGAACCACAAGCCGCATGAATCGCAAGGCTCCGAGTCAAAGGACCCGGAGGACTTGGAAAACCAGTTAATCAAGGATCATCCGCCCAAATTCGCTCTAAATTTTGAATTCTTTAAGTATTCTGCCGAAAATTTGGCATGGTCCTTCTGCCGGGGCCTTGCAGAGAATGCGACCAGCCTCGCCGAATGGTGTATTTCACTGGTGTCCTCCACGGCGGATACGGCTTTCACTTCCGATTTCACCAATGGGCCTTTTGCCCAGTTCTACACCATGGCATCGACGTTGTCCAAAAACGCCTTCCAGCCTTACGCCTTTGCGTTTCTTGGCCTGACTTTCGGCGTCGCCCTTATGCACCAGCTCGATGTCCGCCGCAAGATGGCCGGTATCGATATCATGGCGAGCCTCGCCTTCGTCGTGATGATGTTCGCGGTGAGCTACACCCTCATCGTTCACGCGATGGATATCTGCGCCTGCATATATATCCTTGCCCAGAATCTGGTAAGGGTGGTGAACATCGCGCTCGCGTCTGTCGGCATAGAGGCGTCCCAGCCTCTCGCCATCAGGAAGCAGGTTATAGACTCGTTCGATTCTCTAACGTATGCCCAAGCGAGTACTTCCTTTATCTTGCTGCTTCTTGCGATCGTGGCCCTTGTGGCCTGCGTCGCCTGCTTATTTTGCGTAATGACAACCATCTTCGTGCGCGTCGGCGAGATATATCTCAGGGCGGCGGCGAGCCCACTCTGCCTTGCATTTTTCGCAGACGACAGGTCCAGGGCAATGGGGGTCGGATACCTCAAGCGCTTTGCCGCGGTGTGCTTCCAGGCGGTCATGATTGTCATCGCCATCGGCATGATCCCTTTGATCATGACAGTGGCCTCCGAGCTCATAGCGCCGATCACGTCTGACACGAGCAGCCTGAGCGGGTTTGGGGATGCCGTCGCCTCCCTGATCCCGTCGATGTGCGCCGTCCTGTGCATCACGGAAATCGTCAACAAGTCCAAGTTGGTCGCCAACAGCCTGCTTGGCCTTGCCTAGGGAAGGTGATGAAATGGCAGAGACATTCGTGCGCGACGATATCAACAACTATGTCGCGAGAAACATCTTCGGTCATTTTTCCAAGCGCTCCGCTGTGGCGGCGTTGGCTGCCGCCTCGGTCGTGTCAGTCGGCATTTACGGCGTTTACGCATGGGGCTGGAATCTCGAGGCCGTCACTTATCTGGCGATACCGGTTTGCGTCGGGATCGGCGTGATAGGCCTCCATTCGCACCATGGCCTCAAATCGGAAAAATGGCTGCCCCTCATGCTGAAGGACCGGGCCGAGCCAGATCAGCTCATGCTCGCGGTGCCGACTTTCGAGGTCGCGACGCCAAAAAAGACTCGGGCTGAGTTGCGCAAGGAGAAGCGCCGCGAAAAAGCTGCGAAGAAGGCAAGAAAGGTAGAACAGGAGACCGTGCCGGCGGGAATCGCCCAGGCGATGGCTGAGGTCTCTATTGATAACGATAGGAGAAACCCGAGATGAGCAGGATGACGATTGAGGATCTCGACCGTGAAATCGCGGAGGCGGAACAGCGCCGCGCGAACGCCGTCGAGGCCGGTTGGCCGAAGGGCGTGCGCCAAATGGACAAGCGCCTGAAAAAGTTGAATAAGAAACGCGACAAGCATCTTGCGAAATATGGTCCCGACGTGCCATCCATCCCCCTTGGCTCTTCCTGGGAGACGGATGAGGACCAGGCCGATCTCGGCGTCAACACCGCCCTGTCGACCGACGTCAAGCTCGTCCAACCCAAGTGGTCGACCACGAAACTCGTGCCCTACGAGCTGCTAACGGTCGACGGCGTCATGCGTATCGATTCGGCGACCTACTCCATCGCCCTGCGGGTCGACGACGTCAACTATCAGGGCGCACGACCCGAGGACCAATATCGCGTGCGCGAGGCATGGGCGGCGTATCTCGACTCCCTCGACCATACGGTGCGCCTCGGCATCTTCATCATGAACAAGCGTGTAAGCCCGGAGGAGTTCGCCTCCGACCTGCTATTCCGCGAGGTGCCCGGTGACGATCGCGGCAACGTCCTGCGCCGCGAGTACAACGCTTGGACTCGCTCCATGCTGGCGAAATCCTCCAGATCCGTACGCCGTGACCGCATCGTGACGATCGCGGTGTCTGCCGACACGTTGGAGCGCGCCGTCCCGCGCCTTTCCCAGGAGGCCGATTCCTTCCTGCGCTTCATGCGCGACCTCGGGTCCGATGCGCATATCCTCGACGGCCAGCAGCGTCTCGATATCATCCAGGCCATGACGCGACAGGACGATAACCCGGGTACGGCGAACTTCGAGCGTCTTTCCGGAACCGTCGGCCTCACGACCCGCGAGCTCGTGGCCCCCTCTTCCGTCCTCACGGCAGACGGCTACCGCGGCGATCCTAGGATGATCGTCGGGCGCCGTTGGGTGAAGACCTATGACGTCACCCTCGACGGGTACGGCAAGACAATGAAAGACTCCTTTATCTCAGATTTGACGGGCCTGCCCTACGACCTCACCGTTGCCTGGCACATCCGGCCCTGGGAATTCTCTGCCGCGATCTCCGCTGCAGAGAACCACCTGCATGAGATCACCGAGGAAAACAACACCTATCAGTTCAACACGAGCCGTCCCGAGGTCGGCTACTTCGTCGACCAGAGCAACATGCCGCCCGCCATGCGTGAGGCCCAGGAGGACGCCGAGGCTTTCCGAGACGACCTTGAGAGCGCGGAGATGCACGCTTTCGGCGTCACGACGGTCGTTGCCGTCCAGGGCCGCACGGAGACGGAGCTCGAGGAGGCATGCCGCGAGGTCGAGAAGGTGTTCTCCACGCACAGGAAGCCCTATCCCGATTCCTGGCGCGCGCTTCGCGAGGAATCGTTCTCGACCGCCCTGCCTATCGGTACCCCCTATATCCCGTATGAGCGCACCCTCACGACCGACCCCCTGGCGCACATGATGATGTTCGTTGCGGCAGAGATGAATGACCCGGGCGGCAACATCATGGGCCTCAATGCCGAGACCCGCTCGTTTATCGTCTACGATCCGGTCTCCCATGAGCACACGAACAGCTTCACGTTGGCACAGCCCCGTTCCGGCAAGTCGTTCAATTCGAAAATCACTCGCATCATCCCCGTACACCTGAAGCATCCGGACGACGACGTGATCACAATCGACCCCGAGGGCGAGTACGTCACCCCTACCGAGTATCTCGGCGGCCAGGTGATCCGTATCGCGGAGAACTCCGGCGACTACATCAATCCCCTCGACATCTCCCTTGCCTACGGCTCGGATGACCCGGAGACGAAGTCCTCCCCTGTGCCGGCGAAGGTGTCCTTCATCCAGTCCCTCGTTCGCATGATGGCGAGCAGCGTCAACGACGCCCAGGCAAACGTGCTCGATGCCGCCGCGGCCTACGCGTATAACAGATACTTGGACGACCCGCGCCCCGAGAACCTGCCGACACTTCAGGATATCTATGACTTCCTGATGTCCGAGCAGGGCTCCGACATGCGCGATGCCCGAGACCTCGCGAAACTCATTCGCCGCTACGTCACGGGCACGCTGTCGCTGTTCAACCACCCGACGAACGTGGACCTCCAGTCGAACCTCGTGTGCTTCGACCTGCATGAGCTGTCCAGCGAGCTCAAGCCGCTGGCGCTGCTCATCATCCTCGACCATATCTGGGTCCGCGTCTCGGCGAACCGCCGCGCCGGAAGGCGAACCTGGCTCGTTATCGACGAGTTCCAGCTCCTGCTCGACAGCCCCTATGCGCGCAGCCAGATCGACCGCTTCTTCACCCGTGGCGGCAAATGGGACTTCTACATCAACGCCATCACGCAGAACCTCTCTCGCGTCCTCAACAGCGAGGAGACGCGCTACATGTTCCAGAACTCGCCCTTCGTGACGGTCCTGCAGCAGACGAGCGACCTTCTGCCCGACTTCCAGGAGCTGTTCAACCTCTCCGAGAGCCAGACGAAGGTTTTGGCAACCGCGCATCCCGGCGAGGGCCTCTACGTGTTCAAGAACCGCGTGGTCCATTTCGACTTCCCGATCGACCAGAAGATCTGCCCGACGCTCTACGACATCTGCACGACCCGCCCCGCCGATATCAAGCGCCGGGTGGCGAGGCCGGTGCCGGCGAAGACCGACGTCGATACGCTCGACGAGCCGGAAGATGCCCCGTCATCGTCCTCGCGTCCGAGACGTGAGGAGATCGGCCGCAGTGTGCCCTCGCCCGCGCACATGGCTCCCCCGCCGCAAGTCCGATCCTCCGATCGACCTGCGAGCGAGCAATTTGGTTTCAACGGCGGCGACAACCGAGACGCGGTTGCCGCCAAAAACGAAAGGATGGAAGATATGGATATTCGTGACTTCCAGGAGGGCGTGAGCTTCTCGCGCTTCAACACCCGTCGACTCCCGACCGAGGAGGAGCTGCGTGCACAGGCGGAAGTCGAGCTCAAGGAGCTTGTCCTGAACGCAATCAATCAGGTCTTCACCCGTGAGAGCGATACCCACTTCGATGATTTCGCGCTGGCGCTCTCCGCTGCCGGCATCACGCTCGGCGCCGATCCCTCCGGCGACATCGCCTTCTCGAACGGCACGGTCGCCCTTTCCGGTTCCGAGGTCGGCTACACGCTGCCTGCGCTCGTGGCCATGTCCGAGCGCGCTAACGGCCTCGATGCCGTAACGGAGCCCCAGCCCGCCGCTGCCCCCGAGCTTTCCCAGCCCGTCGAAGAGGATGCCGTGCAGGCGGCCTCTCGCTTCGATGGCGCCCGTCAGCAGCCGGTGGAATCGCCGGCCCGTCCGCGCACTCAGGCGCAAGTCCCGCAACAGCCGGCACACTCCGCAACGCCCCAGCAGACTCCCGGTGCAGACTTCATGCAGACCGGCGGCATGTATCCAAACCAGCGCGCGGCTCAGCGCCGCCATCAGGCCGCGATGCAGGCGACGGCTGCTCCCCAGCAGCCCGCTGAACAGCGCTTCACGAGCGCATCGGTCGCGGGGGCCATGCAGGGCCTGCTTAACTACCAAAACGACAGCGGCGAGGATATCGGTGGCGTGTTCACGAATCCCGATGAGATCAGCCCCGAGGGCCTCGGCGAATATGCTAGCGGCTCCGGTTTCGTAGGCTAGAAAATGCGCTCGACGAGATACAGTTCCAACCTTGCCCGTGCGGATGCCCGTACCGCCGCCAGCAGGCGTGCGGGCACCGTCGTCGCCATGCTCGAATCGGAGTCGCGGTATGCCACGGCGTCGGCAGGGCCCTCTTCGCGCAAGAACCGCTCGCGCGCGAACTCATCCGGCCTCTCTCGTCTCGGCGCTCAGAAAACGACGCGCTCGCGTGCGGCATCTGCCGCCGCGGGCGCCGCCTCCTACGGCGGCGCCTTTGCAGGGGCTGTGCGATCCTCGATGGCGGGTGCATCCGAAGCCGATGCGCCCGACACAGATATGGCAGAGGGATCGGGTTTCTCCCCCTCCGCTATGGCCCCGTCTTCCCGACGCGGGGCCGCTGTGTCGGGCGCAACGCCCTCGGCCCAGCTCGCAGCGTCCTCGGAGCTCGCGAAAAAGATAGCGACGGTCCCTGCCGCACCGTTCTCAGGCAGCGCCTCAAAGGCACTCTCGCGAGCCAATGCGGTCGAGCTCGATATCCTCATGAAGCGCCGTCCCGGTTCATTCAAGAAAGATCCGGCCGCCGTCAAAAAGCTCAAGGACTACCGCAAGCGCTCTCTGCGCAGGAAGCGCAAGGCGGCACTCAAACAGGCCTCCCTTGGGAAGAAGGCGAGCCGCGCCGTCGGCGGCAGCATCTCCCGAAAAATATTCAAAGGACGAAAGGGAAGGCAGAAGCTCCTCTCCATGAGGGCATGGAGGAACAGGGTCGCCCTGTTCACCTCCCTGCTTTCGCTCGGCTGCCTCCTGTTCATGGGCGTGGTCCTAGCCTCGTCGCTCGGCATCGTTCTGTTCGGCAACCAGGCCGCCGGCGCTAGCAGTACGGCGAGCCTGGGCGCCGACGAGCTCAAGATATATCTGTACCTCAAGGACCACGGCTGCGACGACATCCACGCTGCGGCCATCATGGGCAACTATTGCCATGAGTCCGCGGGCACCGCAGCCAAGAAGATATACCCGATGGCCGACCAGGCAAAGGGCGGTCGTGCCTATTGGGAAGAGGGTATCAGCCCTTGCACCAATGACGAGATCATCGCGAGGGGCCCCGTCTACAACAAGGCGGTTGGCATCGGCCAATGGGACGGGGGACGTCGCCTTCGCCTTGCCCAGTTCGCCAAGGAGACGGGCAGGAACTGGTACGAACTCGACGTTCAGCTCGAGTTCTGGTCGGACCACGATGAGTGGGGCTCGTTCACCAGCGCGAACGGCAAGTACACCTACCAGACATTCATGAAGACCGACGATCTCGAGTCGGCGACGATGCACTATGCGATGGGATGGGAGCGGTGCGCGATGGTGGGAGGCAAGCCGCACGGCTGGGACTCAAGGTACTCAAACGCGGAGTATTTCTACAACGCCATCACTTCGGGCTCCCTCGGCGGCTCCGGCCAGGAGCTGTCTGGCGCCACGGGCACCCAGCTGGCCGTCGTGAGTGCATGCAATTCGATACCCTCGCCCGGCAAGAACCAGTGCGCCGCCTGGGTGACCTATGTATTCAAGGCCGCCGGCGTCGGCTACTACGGCGGCAACGCCTGCGACATGGTCAAGGCCTGGTGCCATAGCAACAACCCAGCAGACCTCAAGGTCGGCATGATCGTGGGCGACACGAGCCACCCCGGCACCGGAACGCCCGGCCTTCTCTATGGCCATGTCGGCATTTACGTCGGTGACGGCAAGGTCATGAGCAACGAGGGCGCTATCACGACCAAAACGCTTGACGAATTCATAGCCTTCTACGGAAAAGGAACCGGCGTCTACTGGGGCTGGATAGGCGGAGTGGAGCTCAAATAGCTCTAAGGGGAAAGGAATTTGTGCCATGTACGATAAGGGAAAGAAGCTCGACTCAAAGGGGATTATTCTCGCCTGCGTCGGCATCATCGCGGTCTGCATCGTAATCAATATCGCATTCGCGGTATTCCCGCCCATGGGAAGGTCGGATGGTACCTCGAGCGAGGAATCCTCAATTGGAACCGACAGCGCGTCCGAAGTCTCAGGTGACGAGTCAGATGATGGGCCGGAAACCGACGTTGCGGATGGACAGGGCGAGACGGCTCAGGTTGACCCCTCGATCGTGTCCGTGCCCGACAACCTGCCGGAGGAAGCGACCCAGGCAGGTTTCCAGGACGCTGTCGCCGCATACCTCACATCCCTGACCTCAGAATACGGCGTTCCCGAGAAGACGCTTATCGAGTCGAGCGACGTGAATGCGGGAATGGGCCCCGACGGCTCCGATATCCCCTACTGGGTCATCCGCGCCTACTTCCCCAACGAGACGGAGATTCCCGTGACCGTCGATTTCACCAAGGGCGAGGGCTTCAACGTCGGGACGTACTGATTTAGATGAAGAATGCGCCCGGACCCTACACAACAGAACCGTCCCTGCTGCTCTTTCGCCGGCGCCTGGCCGCCCTCATGAGGGTGACGGGTATCGGCCAGGATGAGCTTGCGGCTACGATAGGCCAATCGCCGCGCTCGATCGCCCTTTGGTTGACGGGTGTCAGGCTGCCTTCGGCGGTCTCGCTCAAGGCCCTCTCGAGGACGTTCGGCGTGCCTGCAGACTGGCTGTTGGGCGCGGACGCGGTCGAGATAGCCTCGGGGCTCACGAGGCTCGCGGAGATCGCCTCGGCGCCGAAGATCGCGGGCGCAGATAAGGCGTCGGACTAAAGGCTCGGGCGACCTTTCTGTCGTTGGGCGCGAGTTCAACGTAAATACCGATTGTGAATGGACAGATCATGGCAAGACTACCGTTACAGGGCTCAAAGATGAATAAGATTAAATTCGGTACGACCGTTGAGGTGGCTACGCCGGATAGAATCAAGGAGCTACGCAGCAAGAACCCCGAATCAATCCGAAGTACCGGTGAGGCGATTGATTATCTGAGTGTTTTGTTTACCGGTCTTACGCCTCGAGTTGCAGAGGCCATGGGTAAAGCCTGCCAAAAAGAGCTTCAGCTTACTGCGCAGGAAATGAGACACCTCTCATATGATGGGTCAGAGGAATTGTCCGTAGCGGAACTTGAGCGTGACTATAATCAGCTCCTGCGCCTTCACGAACACTTTTCCCTTTACTACATGGACGTGGCGGAGAACAAGCCTCGCGACATGCGGCGGATTGAGCTTGCCGACAATGATTTCGCTGTCGTCCCATCGTCCTGGATACTGATTTGCGACGGCGAAAGCTCAGAATCTTTCAGCCAGGTTTCAGTTGTCGAAATCTGCGGAGGCGCAATACAAGGTGCGCCTCACTTCGCCTTCCTCCATAACGGCGAGTATAACGAGGAGGATGTCCTCGACCTTGCGGTTCAGAAATGGCCTCCCCTATTTGACCTCGCCCATGACTCATGCGTTGGAAGGTGGAATAGCAAATCAGCTAAATCATGTGTCTATAACGGCGTACCTGTCATATGCTTCCACGAGCTTCAAGACGCGTCCTTCTATGAGGGACGGGGACTAGATGCCCCTTGCGGAGCAGCGGTGCACCGTCGTCAGCAGTGATTGGGTGTACCTCAGCGGCCTCGTCATGATGAACACTTGTTCCCGCACCGGACGGCATGGACGCACTCCCCCATCATCGATGGGAGTTGACTGAGACGGGGAGGAAATAATGCAGCAGAGGCTAATCGAAGCGCCTGTCGAGATACTCGCGGCTGTGATGGGTCATCCGCGAGGCTGGAACACGATTCTCGACTCCATGGCCGAGCATCCCGAATTGGGCCCGAGGAGTATTCTCGCCCTCGCGGCATTCAAGCTCGACCATCCCGAGGCCGATACCTCCGCTGTCCTCAGCAGGCAGCGCGCCGATAGTTTGGGCGGCAAGATCAAGGAGCATCCGGTAGGGTTCGAGATCCTCGTTCCCTTTGCAAAACGAGACGGTGAAGAGCTGACTCTCGATTGCGAGCTCGTGCCGGAGACCGTCTACCCCGCCTCAGCCTACACGGGCCTCACCTCGTGTCCCGGTGCCGCTCCAATCAGGGTGGTCGAGGGGGATACGGTCGCACTCGACGCGGTCACAAAGGCCGCCGAAGACATCGACCTTGAGGGCATGGACCCGATGGCCTCCCATGTGACGCTTCGCCGCTACGGGATCGATGACGGCTTGGAGATTCGCGTGCCGATGGAGGATACCGAACTGCTCCTCGTCCGCATCGAGCGCGTCTGCGCCCAGGTGAGGGGCGCCACGAACAGAATCGACCGCGCCCTCAGGCGGGCGGGGTTCGAACACAAGCCGAGAACACGAGCTTCGCAGAACAGCCCGGTCAAGCGCGGCCAATCGGCAACCATGACGACAAAGCGCCTGAAGAGTATGCTCGCATCCTTCGATGCCGGCGCGCGCGGAGCCTCCAATAACACCCGAAAGGGGGCGTAGCGCCATGGCCAGGAGAACGTCGAGGCGCTTTGTCGCGGTCGAGGGACAAATCTCACTCTTCGCGATGGACGACCCCTCAATTTACGAGGCGCCAGCCGAAAACCAAATAGATGACGTGGATGCACAGCAAAGGTTGGCACTTGACTTTGGCGCGCAACAGGAATCTTATGTAAGCCAAGCGGGAGGCGACAAGGCCGCCCGCAAGGATGATTCCGAGGAGGAAGCGCATGTCGGTGCTGAAGAACCCGTACAGGGGCGTGAGGGGACTCCGGTATTCCTTCATGGAGCAGAGCGCTCCGGAGGAGCTGGCCAGGATGGACGCGGCCGGCGAGACGGAGGAGTATCTCAAGGCAGTGGAGCGCAACTACCTGACGAGGCTAGCGGAGCTGCAGGACAGCTGCATGGAGAGCTGCGGGGCGACACCGGAGTTCGCGCAGCTCACGATGGCCGAGTGCCGGTACGACGACTACATTCGCAGGGCCAACAGCGCCCAGAAGATGGCCGAGGAGATCGCCCTCAACGAGACGGTGCTCACGCTCTAGTCAACCGCCACAACACCGAATACCTAAACCCTGACGTCCAGGCCGGCCATTCGCCGCTGGAGCGCGCGAGGCTGAACGTCGCCGCCCTGCGCGCCCTCAAGGCGACCATGGATGAGGGGCGAGACGCCACCCCAGGGGAGGTGCGCGCCATCTCGGCCTATTCCGGTTGGGGCGGCGCGGCGAACGCATTTGCCGAAAACCCGACCGGCGGCTGGGCCGAGGTGTCACGGGAACTGAAAGAGCTGCTGAGCGAAGATGAGTTCGCCGAGCAGCGCGCGACGGTCCTCACCGCCTTCTACACCCCCCGTCCTGTCGTAGAGCTCATCTGGGAGACGCTAAAGGGTGCAGGTATCTGCGATGGGGGCAGGGCCGAGATTCTGGAGCCGGGCTGCGGCACGGGCAACTTCATGCGCTGCGTGCCCGAGGGCATGGACGTCCATGTGACCGGCGTGGAAATCGACCCCGTGAGCGCGGGACTTGCTCGCGTGCTTTGCCCGGGCCATACGATCGTCGCCGCAGATATCGAAAAATGCGAGATCCCCGATGGGTCATTTGACGCCGCCATAGGCAACGTCCCCTACTCCGACGCGATTAAAATCGACGGTGTGCCGCTACACGACTATATGATCAAGAGGGCCATGGCCGCCGTGCGCCCCGGCGGTATCGTCGCCGTGCTGACGAGCCGCTACACCATGGACAAGGCTCGCGAGGCCACGCGTGAGTACCTTGCGCGCGAGTGCGACCTTGTCGGTATGGCACGACTCCCCAGGGAGACTTTCGAGAGCCAGGCGGGGACAAGCGCGCTGTGCGACCTCGTCATCCTGAGGAAGCTCGATAAGCCACGTGAGATCGATCACGACAGCACGCCGGACTGGGTCCACACGACGACCAACGCGGACGGCTTCCGCGTGAACGCGCTACTGGCCTCCAATCCGTCCATGGCCGTCGGCGAGCAGGGCTCGGAGATGACCGCATACGGCCCTGGTTATGCGCTGATCAGCGGGCTGGATGCCGCCGGAATCGCCGATGGCGCCAGGGAGGCCCTAGCGAGTCAAGCCATCAGCGCAATCGCACATACTTTCGAGGGGATGCCCAACAGGTCTGCCGCGCCCGAGGTCGTCCAGATCCCCACCAATCCGGCGCTCTATGAGTTCACGCTGGGCGACGGCGGTACGATCTGGTACGGCAACGGCGACACGGTGGAGCGCTTCTGTCCCACAGGCCGGGGGGCTGAGGATCGTGCACGCGCAATGCTCGAGATCAGGGATGCCGCGCGGGCACTAATCTCGCTCGAGCGTAACCCCAAGTCGACTGATGCCGCAATCGAATCTGGAATAAAGGCGCTCAACGACCGATACGACCGATTCGCCGAGCGCTACGGTCGCCTGAACGATTCCGTGAATCGCAGAGTTCTCACCATGAAGGGCTACCACGACTGCTCGCTCGGCATCAACCTGTTCAGCCTCGAGGTGCTGGATACCAAAAAGAACTTCGTCCGCAAGGCCGACATCCTCTCGAAGCGCACTGTGCGCCCCCAGGCACCCCTCCCCGACCGTTCCGAGACCCCGGCTGATGCCCTGGCAGTCTCATATGACCGAACGGGCGGCGTCGATCTTGCGCTAATCGGTGGACTGCTCGGCTGCAGCGTCGAAGAGGCCGAGGAAAAGCTCGGAGACCTCATCGTCCGCGATCCGGTCACTTCGAGGATCGAGAGCGCCGAGGCATATCTTTCCGGCGATATCGGCGAGAAGCTCGATGCAATCCATACGATGCAAAAGAAGATAGAGAACGAGCGTTTCGATGCCGGGGAAAGCTCCTGGTTCGAATCTGTTTCGATCCATCCCGTCCGCACTCCCGAGGCAAATGCGGAGGTGGCGAGAGCCGTTACCGTTCTCACGAAAAGCGGCCTGTGGGACACCTGCGTCCATCCCCTGACGGCCGACCGTGCCGTTATCGCCTCGGCGCATGTCGGCAGCCTCCCCGACAGCTGGCGCGACAGGTCGTTCAGCACGTGGACCGGAGAGGCGTTAATCGCCGCCTTGGGAGAGCTCGATGAGGGGGTTCGCATTTCCACCGAGAGCAGGAACGGCTACACGGCCATATCGAACCCGCTCATCGCGGCGCTTGTCGCGAGGTCGCTCGGATATCAGGCAAGTAAACGAGATTTCGCGACCGATGGGATGAACACGGAGGAGGTTCTCTGGCGACTTTCCAGGGATCCCCGCGTGGGTTCCGATGTTCTTGGCGTCGCGCTTCACTGCGCCGATGCTGACAACACATATCAGACTCCCGATCCGATCAAAAACCTGGCGCGCGCGTATGGGATCTCTGTTGCCCGGAAGTCGGAGCAGGAGCCCCTATCGAGTGTTTTGGCGGCTGCGATGAAGGCAGACCCCGTGCCGGCCGAATTCCTCATCTCGCTCGGCTATCGCCAGGCTGGTGACGAGGCCGTGATGAGGACTACCCATGTCGACTGGATGGGCGACGTCGATCAGCCTATTCCCCACGAGGAGCTCGTCAACTCAAATGACCTTGCCGAGTACAGGGCTAGACGCGAGCGACATATGTCAGCCTTCGGCCTAACCGAGTCGGATGTCGAGAGGCTCGCCGCGCTGCACACCTGCGAAGAGAAACTGAAAGCCGTGCTTCCACGTGAGCTGGGTCCCGGAGAGATCGCGGCGACCCTAGGTTCTCCCTGGATTCCCCCCTCCTTCGTCATGAGCTTCATCGAGGAAGAGCTCGAGTTAACTGATGGTGAGATGACTGCGGCAAAGCAGAGGAAATTCGAAGTTTCTCATGAGCCTCGTACCGGAAAATGGCGCCTGACGGGAAACGCGACCGAGCTTTCGCTCGAGGTGCTGGCCAGATACGGGTGCAACAGCTATTCGCCGCTCAAGGTCATCTCGGCCGTCCTCAACGGCAGCGAGACGAAGCTGAACAAGACCGACATGTCCACGGGCAAGAAGGTTCCCGATCCCCAGGGGACTAAGGCCGCATGGGACAGGAGGCGCTTGATTTCGTCGGCTTTCGAGAAATGGGTGTGGGCAGACCCGGATCGGGCAAATGCTCTGTGCAAAATCTACAACGATAGGTACAACCGTCTTGCTCCAAGAACGTATGACGGCTCATACCTCACATTTCCCGGCATGAATCCCGATGTGGAGATGAGGCCGCATCAGCGTGCCGCCGTCGCGCGAGCTGGGCAGGCAGATGAGGGCACGCTTGTGGCCCATGTCGTCGGCGCCGGGAAAACCTATACGGGTATCGCCATGTGCATGGAGGCCAGGCGTCTCGGCCGGGCCACTAAGCCGCTTGTCGTCGTGCCGAAGCACTTAACCGAGCAGTGGGCATCGGATTTCGCCTATCTCTATCCTGGGGCGAGGGTGCTCTACATGCGTAAAACGGAGTCGGATTCCGCAGACGCGGCGAGGGAGTTCTTCGGCCGAGCGGCAAACGGCGACTGGGACGCCGTGATCGTATCGGGCTCTCGCTTCGATATGCTCGACCTTTCGCAGGAGCGAAAGGAGGTTTATCTCAAGCGCCGTAAGGAAGAATTCCTGCAAGCCAAAATGGATGCGCAGGCAAACGGCGGAACTTTCTCGGTTAAAAAGCTCCAGGAAGAAGTCAACGAAATCGATAAGAAGCTCGCGAAGCTCCATTCGTCCCAGAAGACCGAGGGGCTCTCATTCGAGGAGATTGGCTTCGACTATCTGTTTGTGGACGAGGCGCACATCTATAAGAATCTCCCCACGTACGGCCTGGCCGTCTCAGGAATGACCTCATCGAAGTCCAACCGTAGCGAGAGTCTGCTCGATAAGTGCACCTACCTTCGCGAGATCAGCCGTGGACGCAACATCGTGTTCGCCACGGGCACGCCCGTCACCAATACGATGGGCGAGCTGTACAACATGCAGCGCTATCTCGCGCCCAAGCTCCTCGAGAGGCAGGGCCTGTCATCGTTCCCGTCCTGGGCGTTCACGTTCGGCACGATAGAGGACTCGATGGAGATTAAGCCCGAGGGCAACGGCTTCCAGTTGAAGCAGCGCTTCACGAAGTTCCATAACCTCCCCGAGCTCATGAGTGCCTATCGAACCTTTGCGGATATCGTCACGCAGGAGACCGTGAACCTCAAGGTTCCCGAATGCGAGGAGATCCATATCACCGTGCCCGCCACGCCCGAGCAGGTCGAGGAGGTCAAAAAGCTCGGCATTCGCGGTGAGCGCGTCCGCGCCGGAACTGCGGAGGGCAACGATAACCTGCTTGCGATCACGGGTGACGGAATGAAGGTCGCCCTCGACCCGAAGTTGATGCACCCTGAGCTTGAGCCGATGGAGGGCGGCAAATGCGAGGCGTGCGCACGCGAGGTATTTAGAATCTGGGAGGAGACGGCCGACATGCGAGGCGCGCAGCTCGTCTTCTGCGACCGTTCGACCCCGGCCTCGGGAAAATGGAATATCCAGGATGACATGAGGCGACGTCTTATCGAGGCGGGAATCCCCTCCGAGCAGGTTGCGTGCGTCAGCGACGTCGGCAACGACCCGGAGAAGAAGGAAACGCTCTTCGAGAAGGTGCGCACGGGCGAGGTTCGCGTCCTCATGGGCTCGACCGAGAAGCTGGGTACGGGCACAAACGTCCAGACGAGGCTCGCGGCCATCCATAACCTCGATTGCCCGTGGAGGCCTTCCGATTTCGAGCAGCGCCTGGGTCGAATCAGGCGACAGGGAAACCTTTTCGAGAGCGTGAGGGACTTCAAGTACGTCGCCCAGGGAACGTTCGACTCCTTCCTCTACTCCACCGTCGAGCATAAGCAGCGCTTCATCGGGCAGGTCTTCTCGAATAAGCCATCCGTGCGCAGTATGGATGACATCGATGAGACGAGAATCTCCTACTCCGACCTTGCCGCCGTGGCGTCCGGCAATCCCGATATCAAGAGGATCCAGGAGCTGAGAAGCGAGATCATGTCGCAGTCCATGCTCAAGCAATCCCATGCCGAGATGGTCGCGAGCATGCGCAGCCAGATCGAATCTCGCTTTGCGCCTTCGGCCAAGTCCTATCGTTGGCAATTCGAGCTGCTCGAACGCGATCACGATGCCCTCGAGCGCGCAAACAGGCAAAGGGAGCTCGAGAAGGGCACCGATATCGTAAGGGTCTCGGTTGGCGGCGTGTCGGCACAAAATCGAGCCAACGCGATCCAGATGATCCAGAGGGCAGCCGGAGATTGCCCCATCGGTCCAGTCAGGGCCATTGGAGAGTTTCGCGGTCTGGAGATTGTCGTGAAGAAGGATCAGACGCTGCCCGAGCGCGGCGGTACCTTCCGTTACGACCCCTTTATTGGCCTTAGGGTCAAAGGAACGGCCGACGCGCACTGGTCGAAGCATATGCTACCATCGGCCACTTCCGGCTCGCACACCGTGCTGCAGCAGATGGATGGCATTGTCGAGAAGGAGGCGGGTGGTCTAGAACAGGCAAGGGCCTTTATGGAACGCGCCGAAAAGCAGCTTGAGGATGCTAGGAGAATCGTTTCCGAGCCATGGGACGGTGAGGAGAATCTCAAGAAGCTGCAGGCCGATCTTGCCGAGCTGGAGCAGAAGGAGCTGGAAAAGGGTCGGGAAGAGTCAAGCGGAGATGATGGCCAGGACGAGGACGGCCATGCCATCACGGAATCTCCCGTCAGTGTTGAGGGGCAGGACGGGGACGAACATCCCCACGCGAACGGCCATGGGTTTTAAACGACAGGCAAAATCGGCTTCCAGAGGTTTTGATCGTTTGGATGCTATTGGACCTATTGAGGTTGAATGAGATTGGAGACGGGATGGATGTAGGGAAAAGTCTCGCCGAATCGATTGAGGGGGCCACGACGGCCTACTATCGGGATGGCGGTGGCACCGAGAGTGGGATTGCGGCTGATGAGAGACTGGTCGAAGCGCTCAAGCAGGCCTATATCGCCGCCTATTCCCGAAATGATGGCGGCTCGCTGGATACCGTGAGAAATGAGCTCGCGGAGTTCGGTGGAAGGGAGCCGACGACCAATGAGATCTGCGAGGCCGCCATCGCGCTCGCAGGCAAGCAGGCAAAGCAGGATGTGGGTGTCATCTCCCGCATGTTCAAGCTGCAGGCCGCATCGCTTGCTGAGGAGTACGCGCCCGCGCTCGTCAGGACCTTCGATGCGGAGCGCGCGCAGAAGGCCGATCTCGGCATCGAGGCAAACGAAAACGCCGCAGTCAAGCGAACGAATATTAGGAGGAGCTGATATGTACCTTGTGGATGACTACGGAGAGCCTTATGTCGCCTTATTCAGTGTGCAGTACACGCCTCGGTACAGTGACTATCCTTGTCGGCCCCATGACGCCTGTTTCAAACTCAAGAGGGATCCGAAAGGCCGCGAGGGCGTTTTCATCCAGCCCTTCTCGCGTGACGGCATCTCTCCTGTGGCCCACATCTCGCATGAGGTGGAGGCCGCCCTTGCGCTCGGATGGCCGGAGCTTTCGTCCAACGGTTACATAGTCGAATTTCCCGGCCATTATGATGGCGCCAAGGAAATCGGGAGCTTCAGTGCCGGACATGAAAGCCTGATGGAACTCCCGATCCTCATGGGCATCCTAGAGCTCGAGGGGATGGTGGAGACCGCCGAGTGTGACTCGCTTTACGGCGCGCTCGTTGTCGACGAGGAGGCCAGGGAGATTAGGGTCGAGGTTCCTGAAGATATCGATATCGAGTTCAGATATTGGCTCAGGAATAACGGGTCGCGCCCTGTCTCATCCGAGGAAATGCCGACGATTCCCGTTGCCCGCGACCCGAACCGGATTTCCAACGAGGCCGCTGCAATTCTTTCGGAGAAGACGCCAGAGCGCTTCATGAGGTCGCTACTGGATTCGAAGATCTTGCGTGACGGGGCCTCGCCGTCAGATGTCGCGGCGCTGAGGTCGGGCCTCGATGGCCTTTTGGGCCATGGCGTCGCCGGCACGAAAAGTCTTACAAAATCGTTCGAAATGAGAGCGCGTTCAACACACCATTAAACGTTTCGCCAGACTGAAAGCCCTTGTCCTGAGCAGGGGCTTTCCATTATTCATGAGCTTGGTAAAACATGTAATCGACAATTACGTTGTCACGTTATTACGTAGTTACTTTATGTCGCAGTTACGTTATCGGGTAGTTCCGTTTTTGTGCAGTCGCGTAGTTACGTTATTCGAAAGTTCCGTTTTTGTGCAGTCGCGTAGTTACGTTATTCGAAAGTTCCGTTATCAGGCGGTTCGGCTGTTGCTATGGACTGGCATGCTACCCGCTGGCACAAAACGGTCTCGTGCGAGAGTTTCGGCGGTAGGATTCTTATCTCATGCCAGCCCCTGGAAGAAAAGGTCAAATCGATTGACTCTGCTAGGCCAGGATCGGCATATTGGTGAAAGTGGATGTTGGAATACCAGATTGAACGGAGCGAACTTGAACGATTCCTGTAAGGGGATTTCGAGTTTTGTCCGCAAGTTCATCTTGCGCGCCTGCCTCATTGACTTTGAAAAAGGCAGCCAGTCCAAGGCGGGTGCCGCTGCGGTGGATGTCCCCACGGTCAGCTAAGATTTTCTTGGCAATCTGCTTGTCCAGTTTCTTCATCGAACGCTGGCCGACCTTGTCGACCTCAATTCGCCAGGCCAAGGCTTTCCTCCAGCTCGTCGAGCGTCACTGTCTCAAGCCTACCAGCCCGGCAATCCTCGACCTTCTTCAATAGGCCGTATTCGTACTCAAGCCTGTCAATCTCGGCAGCGAGTGCTTCTGTCATGTAGAAAGTCTTAGAGCGTCCCGTTGATTTCGCCAAACGGTCGTACCTGATTGCTAAGTCCTCGGGCAGGCTCAATGTCGCGGTAGCAGTTGCCATGACGCACCTCCCAATCACTCGTATAACGTGCTTTACTTTCTAGCACATCGCTTGCCGCAGGGGCGTACAACAATAACTATATTGACAATATGCGTCGTGTGAAGGAAGGGCCTTAACCCTCGGGGGCGTCTGGTTGAAAATGAACAATAAAAGACGGCACTCGGTTGATGTCGCCCATCTTGAATCGCCAATCTTGTAAGAAACATAGAGAACCGGGGAGGGTCAGTCGCTCTGCTAGAATCGTCCTCGCTGTCGGCAGCCCTCGTGCCGGGCAGAGCCCTCCATTCGATGGGAGGTGATGCCCATGACCGATTTCACCGAGCTCGTGAAGCTCTTGACCGCTATGGTCTCGCTCCTCACGGCTATCGTCGGCCTTTCCAAGGCACTAAAGCAGGGTTCGAAGCCCAAAAAGAAAGGCCACCGTCACTAAGACGATGACCTAACTTTAGTAAGCAACGGCTCTGCCCAGCTCGCAACAACTTTGGCTGCCGTCGGCACCATTCTACCCTCCTGACGAGGAATTCGTCCATATTTCAAAAATCAAATCGCGTTTGCCATCGAAGCCTTGATTCTCATCTTCATTGCAACAGACTCAGGACTCAGCGCAACGCGTTGCGC
>CAJLRY010000011.1:0-83931 GCA_905209215.1 Coriobacteriaceae bacterium
GCCGCGCGGCAAGGAGATATATTGCCAGACCGGAGGGGCGCCGGGGGCGGGAATCTGGGTGTACACATTTCCTACACAATTTGGGATCCGACTAACGTTTGCCAGCCGTTAACTACCGCTCACCGAGCATCTCTTTATATAAGGCAGTCTCATGGTTAAAGCGGATACGTTCCCCTAGCTAAAGCACAGCCAGCATCGAGCAACTCATCACGTTCTTCCACCGAGAACCCCTCGGCGTAGACGCGCACCACTGGTTCGGTCCCGCTAGGACGGACCAGCAGCCACGTGTCATCCTCGAATGCTAAACGCAAGCCATCCATATGACTAACGTTTTGCGGCACCTTGCCACAAATCGACTTGGGGTTTACGCCCGGCAGCAGGGTTCGTAACGTTTCGGCATCTTCGGCCTCAAGGCGCAAATCGCGTCGACCGTAACTCGTCTTACCAAAACTGTCCTCGAGTTGGTCGACCAGAACGCCCAAAGGCGCGTCCGTCTTTGCCATAAGCTCACACAGAATCAGACAGGCGAGGATTCCATCGCGCTCGGGCATATGCGCGGCGATGCCGATACCACCGGCTTCCTCGCCGCCTATGAGGACGCCACCCTTCTTCATCTCTGCCGCTATATATTTGAAACCGACTGGTTTGACGGTCACGCGGCAGCCAAGCGCCTCGGCAATGCGACGCACGAGCGTCGAGCACGAAAGATTGACGACGACGCGTCCCTCCAAATTACGAAATTGAACCAAGTCGCCCAAAACGAGCGCCATGATCTGATGCGGATGTATATATCTGCCGCGCTCGTCAACCGCGCCGATACGGTCGGCGTCGCCGTCGGTCACCAGGCCAGCGCAAGCTCCGTCCTCGATAACCGTATGCTCGCAAGCGTCCACCCACGGCTCAACGGGGTCGGGGCAGATATCTTCTTGGTCAGGCGCCTGCCCGGCGTGAATCTCGTGCACCTCAACGCCAAGCTCGCGCAGCAAGTCGGCTAGATAGCCCTGGGCTGCGCCGCCCATGGGGTCAACAACCACGCGCAGGTGCGCGGCGCGGATGGCTTCGGCATCGACAAACGATGCCACCGCTTGCATATAGTCAGGAATGATATCCGCGGTGCGATATTGCCCCTCGATCCCCATTGGCTCGGGAGCCATGGTCTCTTCGAGCTCTTCGATGACATCCTGGTTGGCGGTCGAGCCGTCACCCATGCGAATCTTGAGACACAGATAACCCTGCGGATGATGGGACCCCGTCACCATGAGCGCGCCGCACGCCTCACCGTCATAAGCCGCCGCCCACGTAAGGGCAGGGGTCGGAACAGGTCGCGAAGCGAGCACGGCGTCTAGCCCGTGCGCTGCTAGCACACCCGCCGCAAGCTCAGCGAACTCGCGCGCCAGGGGCCGAGTGTCGAACCCTATATATACCGTTTTGCCCGGATTGGTCTTTTGCCACAACTCGCCGACGGCATCGGCGATACGGGCAACGTTATCGGCAGTGAAGTCCTCATCGACGCGAGCACGCCAACCGTCAGTTCCAAAATGAATTATCGCGCACACGCGCAGACACCTCACAGTGTTTGGATCATGGTACGCATGAGGTATACCCGCGATACACGCTCGGCAACCTGCCGGCACCAGCATTCACCATTTGGGCAAATGCTGCCGAGGACATGCAGGCAATAAAAAAACCGCCCCGTATGGAGCGGTTTTGCCCTTTATATATCGAGCGCCTCGGCCATCGCTGCCGTAGTGATTGCCGTAGTTCCACAGCAACTGCCCACCATTGCGGCACCGGCATGTCTCCATTCGATGCATGCGCGCGCGAAAGCTTCGGGGTTCTCGTGCCATACGGGGCCATCCTGAGTCTGGACCGGATCGCCCACGTTGGGACGCACCGTGACGGGAGTAGTCGCCGATGCAACCATCCTGCGCACCGCCGCGTTCGCGGCCGCAAGCGAACAGCAATTAACACCAACCGAGTTTGCGCCGTGTTTTTCGGCGTACAAAACGGCTGCCTCAATGTTGAGGCCATCGCCCAACAGGTCGCCCTTATCGTCAACGACAAAACTCACCAGAACAGGCATGCCGTCGGCGGCATCTCGGGCGCCGGCAAGCATGGGCTGCAAATTACGGATAGACGTCACCGTCTCGATCAGCAGACCGTCAACACCAGCATTGAGCAAGGCGTGCGCCTGTTCGCGCGCAATGCCTCGGATCTCACGAAACTCGGCCGAGTCCTCGGCAAACCACTCAATACCGATCGGACTCATCGAGCCCAGCAGCAGCTGAGGGTGCGCCTGGCGGGCATCGTCGACGGCCCCGCGATTGACCTCCGCCACGGACGGCGCAATCTGGTCGTGCTTGAGGGCATAGCTTGATGCCTGAAAGGTATTGGTAATGAGTACCTGCGCGCCGGCGGCGACATACAAGCGATGGATACGAGAAACGGTCTGCGGCTCTGCCAGATTCCAAAACGCCGGTGGAATATCGGCGGCGTCGTACTCACTCAACAGAACACTGCCCATGGGGCCCTGCGCCAACAAGGTCTCGCTCGACAAGCGGCGCGTAAGTTCCTCGGCACCAAAGCGATTGTAATAACTCGTATCCATATATATCCCGCTATTCCTCGACGCTGATTCCCTGCTTTTCGAGATAGGCGAGCCAGCGGTTCATCGTGTCCTCGGATAGCGCATGCTCCATCATGCAGGCCTCGGAATCGGCTCGCTCAAATTCGACACCGAGCTCCTGAACCAAAAACGTGCGGACGAGGCGATGACGGTACCAGATAGCCGTGCCAACCTCGCGGCCGCGATCGGTCAGGACTACCTTGCCGTAGTGCGATTGCTCGACAAGCTCGGATGCCTTGAGCGCCGAAACCGCTTTATTGACCGATGCCTTGGAGACGCCAAGGCGCTGCGCGATGTCGACCGATCGCACGCCGTTGGTTTCCCCCTCTTCGCTTTCAATGCGAACCATGCACTCCAAGTAGTCTTCGTTCGCCACCGTCAGATGTAGTTCGCGCGAGCTATTTGTCGTATCCATGATCTTCCGTCCCTTCTGCATTCATTGGCTGATTCTACCCCATCCAAGCGTCGCGGTATGCCGTGGCATACCGTGCTAGAGTTCTTGTTGCACACGACGACCAAGATTGGAGCGGTCTTTATGGAAAACACCACCACGAACCCCGATGTCCTCGAGCGCTTTTTGCGCTACGTCCAGATCAACACGCAGTCCGAGGATGCAAACTGCGACCAGGTACCCTCGAGCGCCGTTCAGTTTGACCTTGCCAACGTGCTGGCTGAAGAGCTGCGCGAGCTTGGTGCGGAAGATGCCCACGTGACCGAGCACGCCTATGTCTGCGCGCATATCCCCGCAAGTGTGGGCGCTGAGGACAAGCCCGCCCTGGGCCTGATCGCCCATCTCGACACCACCGAAGTTGCACCGGGCGCCGGCGTGAAGCCGCACATCGTGCACTACGAAGGCGGCGACCTGGTCTGCGGCACGGTTGACGGTAAGCCCGTTGCCATGAGTACCGCCAAGCTTCCCGCCCTGAACGACCTCGCGGGTGAGGACCTGGTCTGCAGCGATGGCACCACGCTGCTGGGCGCGGACGACAAGGCAGGCGTCGCCGAGATCATGTCGCTTGTCGCGCGTATCGCTCAGGACCCTTCTCTGCCCCATCCCGCACTCGGCATTTGCTTCTGCCCTGACGAGGAGATCGGCCACGGAGCCGAGCTGTTGGATATCGATACCTTTGGCTGCAAGTATGCCTACACGGTCGACGGTGGCCCCATCGGCGAGCTGGAGTGGGAATGCTTTAATGCCGCTGAGGCGACCGTCTGCTTTGAGGGCCAGTCCATCCACCCGGGCGACGCCAAAGGCCGTATGGTTAACGCAGGCAATCTGTTCTGCGACTTCAACGCGTTGCTCCCCTACGTGCAGCGCCCGGAGTATACGGAAGGCTACGAGGGCTTTTATCACCTTGAGGGTGTATCTGCAACCGTCGATCACGCCACAGCGCGCTATATCGTCCGCGACCATGACGCAGCCAAGTTCCAGCAGAAACTCGACCTTATTGATGCCGCCGCCTCGATGCTCAACCAGCGCTTGGGTGACAAGCGCGTGACGGTCGAGATTAAGCAGCAGTATCGAAATATGGCCGAGATCGTTCGTGACTATCCCGAGCTTATTGATGTTGCCAAGGAAGCCTACCTTGCCTGCGGCGTTGAGCCCCAAGTGCTGCCGATTCGCGGCGGCACCGACGGCGCGCAGCTGTCGTTCCGCGGTCTGCCCTGCCCCAACCTTTCCACCGGCGGCTATTGCTACCACGGCGTCAACGAGTTTGTCCCGGTCAGTTCGCTCGTCAAGATGACCGACGTCCTGCAGGAGCTCGTCGCCCGTTTCGCATAAGCCTGGCTGCATAAGCCCAAAAGACGAATCGCCCCGTCCTCTACAGAGAACGGGGCGGTTTTTGATACAAGGGGAGTAGTCAACATCGCAGGTTGAGCCAACGTCAGCGAGCGACGTCCAAGGCGAACAAGTTGGCATGAAAAAGGCAGGGCATTGACCTTCTGGTCATGCCCTGCCTTTTGAATGACAAATTGTCGCCTTGGGCGGCGCGCAGCGTCGAGTCGTTACGGCGTTTGGTAAAACGCCGTAACTTAGTAGTTGGCCTCGTAACCGTTGCCGTCGCCGGTGGGCTGTTCGTAGTAGTCCGAATCGCTCGAATCGCTTGAGCCATCGGAATCGTCAGAGCTGACCGATGAGGTTGCGGTGCCGTT
Organism: Coriobacteriaceae bacterium; assembly: GCA_905209215.1. Taxonomy (GTDB): domain Bacteria; phylum Actinomycetota; class Coriobacteriia; order Coriobacteriales; family Coriobacteriaceae; genus Collinsella. The sequence continues at coordinate 4,781 of CAJLRY010000011.1, forward strand.
TGCGTAGTCGTCAGACGTGTTGTTGCTGAGGTCGCCGATCGTAGAGCTGGAGCCGTCGGAAAGACCCATGGTGTTGGGACCCTTGGGATCCTTGCCGGCATCGACGCGCTCCATCATTTCCTTGAGCACGTCCTCGTAGACAAAGACGTAGCTCACACCGTCAATCATGGTGCTGTCGTCGGCGTACGAAGGCAGGTTGGCCGAGTAGATACCGTCGACATCCATACCGCGCATGGCGTTGACCGTAGAGACGATATCCTGAACGCTCATATCGGTCACGAGCATATCGGACAGCGAATTAACCAGGCCAAAGATCTTCGTGGCATCGAAGTTATTGAGAATCTGGTTGGCAAGGGCGCCAAGCACCTGACGCTGGTGGCGCATGCGCGTGTAATCGCCGTCGGCATAGGTGTAGCGGCAGCGGGCATAGGTAAGGGCGGTGGCACCGTCCATATGCTGCTGGCCAGCGGTAATCTTAATATCCAGGTGCTCGGGGTCGTCAACATCATCGGTTGCGTTAATGTCGATACCGCCAACCGAATCAATCAGCGCCTGCATACCGTCGAAGCTAACCTCGGCATAGTGGGAAATCTGAACACCGCACAGCTCGTTGACCGCCTCGACCATGGCCTCGGCGCCGCCAACGGTATGGCAGGCGTTGATCTTCATGGTCTCGCCCTTGTACTCGACCTTGGTGTCGCGCGGAACGGAAATGAGCGTCGCCTGCTTTTGCGTGGGGTCGATGCGTGCCAGGATAATCGAGTCGGCACGATACGTATCCTCGCCCGGACGGCCGTCGGTGCCAAGAAGCAGCACGTAGAACGGATCCTTTGCCTCATCGGTGTCAACCAGAACCCGACGCAGATTGTCAGTAATGACATTAGAATCGCCGAGCTTGCCCATAATGGTGGCAAACCACAGGCCGGCAGCGGTAGTGGCACTCAGCAGCACGCCAAGCACGACAATGAGCGCGACGTGACGAATCGTGTGGCTACGGCGACGTTGACGAGCGCGCTCGGAATAGCGAGCCACGTTATCGCGACTGTAGATCTTGGCCTGCGCACCAGTTGAGGGTCTTCGGGTGGTGGTATCCGCGAGGGGCTTTTTATTAAACATAGGCAACCTGTATTAGTAGATGACGGGATCGGGGACGGTAGCATGCTCGACATGCGCGCCAAGCGCCTGCAGCTTTTCGACAAACTGCTCGTAGCCGCGCTTGATGTGATGGATAGCCGAAACCTCGGTCGTCCCGTCGGCGATCAAGCCCGCTACGACGAGGGCCGCTCCGCCGCGCAGATCGGGCGAGGTAACCTGTGCACCCGAGAAGCCCTTGACGCCATGAATCATGGCATGATGGCTCTCGATACGAATGTCGGCACCCATGCGCACCAGCTCAGAGGCAAACATAAAGCGATTCTCGAAGATGTTCTCGGTAATAACGGAACTGCCGCCGGAGAGGGCGGAGAGCACCATAATTTGTGCCTGCATGTCGGTCGGGAAGCCGGGGAACGGAAGCGTCTGGATGTCGACAGGCTTGATACGCTCGGCACGGTTCACATGGACGCCATCCTCGACGCGCTCGCAGTCGATACCCATGAGCTCCATCTTCTTGAGCACCATACCCAAGTGAATGGGACAAAAGCCCGTGACATCGACACCGCGATCGTCTGCCATCAACGCACCGGCGACGATAAAGGTACCGGCCTCGATGCGGTCGCCCACTACGCGATGGGTAACAGGATGCAGCTCTTCCACGCCCTCGATGGTCACGACAGGCGTACCGGCGCCAACAATCTTGGCACCCATTTCGTTGAGCATGTTGGCGAGATCGACGATCTCGGGCTCGCGGGCGGCATTGTCGATAACCGTGGTGCCCTGCGCGCGCACGGATGCCATAATGAGGTTCTCGGTCGCACCGACACTGGCAAACTCGAGCGTGACGGTGGTACCGCGCAGGCCCTGAGGCGCGCTGGCGTTGATGTAGCCGTGGGCGGTATCAAACTCGACGCCCAGGGCCTCGAGACCCAGAATATGCATGTCGATCTTGCGGGCACCTAGGTTGCAGCCGCCCGGCATGGCGATCTTGGCGCGATGGAAGCGACCCAGCAGGGGCCCCATGACGGCGGTGGAAGCACGCATCTTAGCGACGAGCTCATAGGGAGCCTCCCAGGAATCGACCTGAGAGGTATCGATCTCGAGCGTGTGCTCGTCGAGAACATCGATCGTAGCGCCCATGCCCTTGAGCACCTTGCCCATCACGTGGACATCGGAAATATCGGGCACGTTCTGCAGCGTCGTCTTGCCCGGCGCCAGAAGCGTTGCCGCCATGAGTTTGAGCGCGGAGTTCTTAGCACCCGAGACGGGCACGGAGCCTCCGATGGCGTGGCCACCCTCAACGCGGATAATATCCAAGGTCTACCCTTTCAAAAAGCATGCCCGGGGTGGCCAAGCCATCCCGGGCATGATGTGTTCGCAAATGGTCGAACGCTAAATCGTTTGACTATTGGGCAAGCTTGAGCTTACACCATGCGATTTCATTATAGAGGTAGGCGCGGCGTGCATCATCCTCCGACAAATTACCCAGCTTCTCTTCAAAACCTTGAATATCAGCTTTAAGCTTGTCGGCATCGACGGTCGCCAAATCGCAAGCGCGCTCGGCGAGAACGGTCACGACATCGTCCGCAACCTGGGCATAGCCGCCGGCCACGGCAAACGTGTGGTCGACAGTGCCCATGGCCTTATCGGAAACGCGAACGTAACCGCGGTCGATCGTGCAGATCTCGCTGGAGTGAGCAGGCAGAACGCCAAACTCGCCATCCGTGGACGGAATCGACACAAACGCAGCGTCGCCCTCATAGGCGCAGCTCACGGGGCACACGATGCGGATACGCATAACCTACTTCTCCCCCATCTTGCGGGCGCGCTCGCGCACGTCTTCAATCGTGGAAGCATAGCGGAAAGCCTGCTCGGGCAGGTCATCGGCCTTGCCGTCGACAATCTCGGCGAAAGAGCGGACGGTATCCTCGACGCGGACGTAGACACCGGGGTTGCCGGTGAACTTCTCGGCGACGTGGAAGGACTGCGAGAGGAACTGCTGAATCTTACGGGCACGGTTGACCGTAAGGCGCTGCTCCTCGGACAGCTCGTCCATACCCAGAATGGCGATGATGTCCTGAAGGTCGGAGTACTCCTGCAGGAGCTCCTGGACCTTGACGGCGACACGGTAGTGCTCCTCGCCGACGATCGAGGGATCGAGAGCGTCGGAGGAAGATGCGAGCGGGTCGATAGCCGGGAACAGGCCAAGCGACGAAATGCTACGCGAAAGAACCGTGGTGGCGTCGAGGTGCGTAAACGTCGTGGCGGGCGCCGGGTCGGTCAGGTCGTCTGCGGGGACGTAGACAGCCTGGACGGAGGTAATGGAGCCCGTCTTGGTCGAGGTAATGCGCTCCTGGAGGTCGCCCATCTCGGTTGCCAGCGTGGGCTGGTAACCAACGGCGGACGGCATACGGCCCAGCAGTGCGGAAACCTCGGAACCTGCCTGGGAGAAGCGGAAGATGTTGTCGATGAACAGCAGAACGTCCTGGCCGCGATCGCGGAAGTACTCAGCGGTGGTAAGGCCGGCCAGACCGATGCGCAGACGCGCTCCGGGCGGCTCGTTCATCTGACCATAGACCAAGCAGGTCTTGTCGATAACGCCAGACTCGCTCATCTCGAGGAACAGGTCGGTGCCCTCGCGGGTACGCTCGCCGACGCCGGTGAACACCGAGGTGCCGCCGTGCTCCTGGGCGAGGTTGTTGATGAGCTCCTGAATCAGAACGGTCTTGCCGACGCCGGCGCCGCCGAACAGGCCGGTCTTGCCGCCACGGATGTAGGGCTCGAGCAGGTCGACGGCCTTGATGCCGGTCTCGAAGATCTCGGTCTTGGTGGTGAGCTCGTCAAAGCGGGGCGCTGCATGGTGGATGGGGTAGAACTCCTCCACCTCGGGCATGGGCTTGCCGTCGACGGGCTTGCCCATGACGTTCCAAATGCGACCGAGCGTCTTGGGACCAACGGGCATCTTCATGGGCTCACCGGTATCGGTGGCGATGAGGCCGCGCTGCAGGCCGTCGGTCGAGGACATGGCGACCGTGCGGACGACGCCGCCCGGAAGCTGGCTCTCGACCTCGAGGATCGTGCTCAGATGACCGATCGGGGTCTCGGCCTCGACCGTGAGCGCGTTGTAGATCGGGGGCACCGCGCCGTCAAACTTGACGTCGACGACAGGGCCGATGATTCGCACGATGCGACCATCACCGGCAGTCGTCTTCTTGGTGGCTTCCTCGACCGCAAGCTTTACGGTGTTATTAGCCATTACTGTTCCTCCAATGCTGAGGCTCCGCCGACGATCTCGTTAATCTCGGTCGTGATCGAAGCCTGGCGCACGCGACTATACGTGCGGGTAAGGGTCGAGATGATCGCGGTGGCGTTTTCCGTCGCGGAGTGCATGGCCTTGCGGCGTGCACCCTGCTCGGCAGCCGCCGAATCGATCAGGGCCTGGTAGATGACCGTCAGGATATAAGACGGCACAAGCTTGCCGAGAACATGCTCGGGAGAGGGCACGAACTCGAACGTGGACGAGATGCGCTTAGGGGCGTCGGTCTCGTTCTTACGCGGACCGTGGGCCATAGCGATCATCTCGGGATCGAGCGGCAACAGATGCTCGACGCGAAGCTCCTGATCCACGCGGTTCTTGGCGTGGTGGTAGACAAGCTCGACACGGTCAAGCTCACCGGCACGATACGCATCGCAGATATGAGAGGAGATCATGCGGGCCTGATTGAAATCGGGCTCAGAGGAGTTGCCCTCAAAGTGCATGACGACGTTTGCGCGGTCACGGAAATACGTGGCCGGTTTGCGCCCACACGCGATGATCTCGCACTCGATGCCGTCGTTCGCCCAAGAAGCGGCGAGCTTTTCGGCCGTGCGCTCCACCGTCGTATTGAAACCGCCGGCAAGGCCGCGGTCCGAGGCAATAACGACAATCAGGCCATGCTTGACGCTCTCATGCTTCTGCAGCATGGGATCGGTGCCCGAACAGGAGGCGTCGCCGGCGACCGTCAACATGACGTCGGTCAGCGCCTCCTTATAGGGCTCGGCCTGCTTGGAGCGATCGAGGGCACGACGGATCTTGGCCGTAGAGACCATCTCCATCGTGCGCGTGATCTGCTTGGTCGTGGTAACCGAGGAGATTCGCTTCTTAATGTCGCGAAGGTTGGCCATGGGGCTTAGTTCTCCTCTGATCCAGAAACATCCGAATGGTGCTTGGCCATGAACTGCTGTTTGAAGTCGCCGATGACGCGCAAGAGCTCAGCCTTGGTGTCATCATCGATCTTCTTGGCGCGAACCTTGTCGAGCAGCGAACCAAAGCCATTGTCCATGTACTCGATGAGCTCGGCACGGAAGGGCAGCACGTCGGCGATCTCCAGGTCATCCAGGAAGCCCTCGTTGCCAGCGAACAGCGTAACGATCTGCTCGCCAACCTCAAACGGCTTGTAACGCGGCTGCTTCAGGAGCTCGGTCATGCGAGCACCATGGGTCAGCTGCTTCTGAGTAGCCTCGTCGAGGTCGGAGCCGAACTGCGTAAAGCCGGCGAGCTCCTGGTACGAAGCGAGGTCCAGACGGAGGTTGCCGGCGACCTGCTTCATGGCCTTGGTCTGCGCATCGCCACCGACGCGGGACACGGAGATGCCCACGTCGACTGCCGGGCGCTGACCTTGGAAGAAGAGCTCGGACTGCAGGTAGATCTGACCATCGGTAATGGAAATGACGTTGGTCGGAATGTAGGCCGAGACGTCGCCGTCCTGGGTCTCGATGATCGGCAGTGCCGTCATGGAGCCGTAACCGTTCTTCTTGGACATCTTGACGGCACGCTCGAGCAGACGAGAGTGCAGGTAGAAGATGTCGCCAGGATAGGCCTCGCGTCCGGGCGGACGATGCAGCGTCAGCGACATCTGACGGTAGGCCACAGCCTGCTTGGACAGGTCGTCGTAGATGACGAGCACGTGGCCGCCGGGGTTGGTCTCGCTGGCGGGCTTGCCGTCCTCGCCGTTGTACATGAAGAACTCGCCGATAGCGGCACCGGCCATAGGCGCGATGTACTGCATAGGGGCGGAATCGGCAGCGGTGGCCGAAACGATGATGGTGTAGTCGAGCGCACCGTGCTGAGCGAGGGTCTCGCGGATGTTGGCAACCGTGGAGGCCTTCTGGCCGATGGCGACATAGATGCAGACCATGCCCTTGCCGCGCTGGTTGAGGATAGCGTCGATGGCGATGGCGGTCTTACCGGTCTTACGGTCGCCGATAATGAGCTCACGCTGACCGCGGCCAATAGGCACCATGGAGTCGATAGCGAGCAGACCGGTCTGAACCGGCTCGCACACCGGGGTACGATCGATGACGCCGGGAGCCTTGAACTCGATGGGGCGACGGTGCGTGGCGACGATGTCGCCCAGGCCGTCGATGGGCTGGCCGAGCGGATTGACGACGCGGCCGAGCATGGCACGGCTCACGGGGATATCCATAATGCGGCCAGTGGTGCGGCACTCGTCGCCTTCCTTGATGGAGTCGACGGCACCAAACAGAACGGCGCCGACCTCGTCACGGTCAAGGTTCTGGGCAAGGCCGAAGACGGTCTCACCGGTATCGGAGCTCTTGAACTCCAGAAGCTCGCCTGCCATGGCGCTCTTGAGGCCGGAGACGCGCGCGATGCCGTCGCCTACCTCGTCGACCGTTGAAACCTCATGCGTATCGACCGTCGCGGAGAGGCTCGTGAGCTGCTCCTGCAGTTTCTTGGCGATATCCTGGGCATTGAGGGTTTCGGACATTAGGCTTCACCTCCGTACGAATTAGCAGAGTTTGCGAGGGTCTCCTGCGCGATGCGCAGCTGCGTCTTGACGGAAATGTCACGACGCTCGCCGCGGGCCTCGAGCACCAGGCCGCCCACGATAGACGGGTCGACCTGCTCGATAAGGAATACCTTGCGGCCGAAGTCCTGCTCGCATTTCTTAGTGATGGTTTGACGCAGCTCGTCGTCGAGCGGGATCGCCGTGGTGACGGTCACGCCCACTACATCCTCGTCTTCCTCGGCAACATACTTAAAGGCAGCTGCCACCTTGGGAAGAAGGTCGAGCTGGTCGCGCTTGGACATGGTGTCGAGCACGGCGATGATCTCGGGGCTGGCAGAAGCCAAGCGCTCGATCATCTCGAGGTCCTCGAACACATGGTTCTCGGCCTTAGCGGCTTCCAGAAGGGAGCGCGCGTAGGTCTCGAGCACCTTGTCCTGATAGCGGCTAGTCGGCATTCAGGCTACCTGCTTCCTGGATGTAGCGCTCGATGAGCTTCTTCTGCTCGGCATCGTCCTCGAGTGCCTCGCCCACGATCTTGGTGGCGACGGCAACGGACAGGTCGGCGATGGAGCTCGCGGCACCGGCGTAAATGGACTTGCGCTCGTCCTCGACTGTCGTATGGGCCTTGGCGATGATCTCCTCGGCCTCCTTGTGAGCAGCCTCGATGATACGGGCGCGCTCGGACTCGGCGTCCTTACGGGCCTCGAGAACGATGTCGGCAGCCTGACGACGGGCGTCGGTGACGATCGAGTCGGACTCAGCGCGCTTGGCGATAGCCTCCTGCTTGGTCTTCTCGGCCTCGTCGAGGCTCTCCTCGATCTTCTTGCCGCGCTCCTCCATGGTTTTCATGATGCCCGGCAGGGCGACCTTGGCCAGCACGATCCAGATAATCAGGAAGGCGATAAGCGCCGGGATGAACTCCGCCATCTTAGGGATGAGGATGTCCGCACCGGCAGCGCCGTCCTCGGCGAACGCGGAAACCGGCATGAGCAGCGCGGCCGCGGACGCGGAGAGTGCGATCGCGCTCTTCTGGGATGAAAGATTCATACTTGACGCTCCGTGCTATTTAACGATCAGCGCGACAACGAAGCCGATCAGAGCCAGAGCCTCGCCGAAGGCGGAGCCCATGATGAAGACGGTGAACACGCGGCCCTGGACCTCAGGCTGACGGGCCATAGCACCCGTAGCACCCAGAGCAGACAGGCCGATAGCAAGACCAGCGCCGATAACACCGAGACCGTAACCGATAACTCCCACGATTCCTCCTTTGTCGTGCGTGTCTTATTTCACGCAGGATAACCTTTTTATAACTGCCGGGCTCCATGGGTACGGGCACCGGCGGTTTAACGAATTGCCTTACCTTTAAGGCGCGAACGGAAGGCTACTCCTCCTCCGCGACCTCCTCTGCCTCGGAGACATACACGGCGGTAAGGACCGTGAAGACGTAAGCCTGGATGGCGCCGACCACAAGCTCGATCGCATAGATCAGGATGAGGATGGCAAGCCAGGCCAGCGAAGGCAGGGCGCCGACGGCGTGGGCCGCGGAAACCTGCTGAAGCAGCGGCTGCATGAACATGCTCGCCATGATGGCGAACGAGCCCATGACCACGTGTCCTGCGAACATGTTGCAGAACAGACGGACGGCGAGCGTGATGAGGCGCAGGAAGGTCGAGAAAAGCTCGACGACCCACACGAGCACGTTCATCGGGAAGCTCACGCCCTGCGGGGCGAGGCTCTTGATGTAGCCGATCACGCCGTGAGCCTTGCATCCGTAGTAGATGAAGTACACGAAGGCGAAGATGGCGAGTGCGGCGGTGGAGCCGATTGCGCCGGTGCCGGGCTTCATTCCCGGGATCAGGCCGATCATGTTATTGATCAGGATGAACAGGAAAAGCGAGCACAGGAACGGGAAGTGCTTCTTCCAGTTCTCACCCACGACACCCTTGCCGATATCGTTCTCGACGTACTCGATGATGCACTCGAAACCGTTGACGAAGAAGCCCTTGGGAACCAGGGTCTGCTTCTTCTTGAACACGGCCAGGACGATCAGGAGCACGATCGTGGAGACGATCAGCCAAAACGAGTACTGCGTGATGCCGCAGCTCAGATCGCCCACGACAGGGGTGGAGCTGAACTCGCTGACCAGATGATTAATCTCATCAGGCAGCTTTTCAAAAATTTCCACGACTTACCTTTCGACCTCATGAGGATCTCGCAGCGCCTTGGCGACGCGAACCGTGCAGGCGGCCATAAAGGCCACGAAGCCGATCGCCTCGCCCAGGAGGAACATGCGAAATGCCTCTCCGAACAACACAAACACAACCAAGGTAAAGACGAGCAGGGCGATTGCCGAGACCGCCAGACTCACCATACCCTTGAGCATGTCCGCATTCTGTCTATCGTCAAGAACCGGCTTGAGCGTAAAGACAAAGGGAAGGAAGGCGATCGCGCCCGCGATGGCACCTGCAACGATAGCGAGCAAATCGGCTATCTGAAACACTGGCGTCCTCACTTTCCCTTTTTAACGCTTCACAGAACAGTTCCCGCCAAACATTGGTGACTATTGTACGAGCCAATCGCTAAAGTACAACCGAAAAAGCATCGGTTAATACGCACCTGTTCGTTTTCTTAAGACCTTCTTTATGCCGCAGGTACGGTAATACGTTTTTCTCGAACCCTGCAGGGCAAAACGTCCGTTAACAGGAGTGCGCGCGGTCGCCTTCTGTTCGTCCGCGCGCACCGTTTCTTCGTATTTGCAGCCGCGGTCGTCTTAGTCCAGCGACTAGAGCGTGCCGTAGATACGGTCGCCGGCGTCGCCCAGGCCGGGAACGATGTAGGCAGCCTCGTTGAGATGGTCGTCGATGGCGCAGGTATAGATATGCACATCAGAATCCTTCTCAGTCAGCGACTTGAGGCCCTCGGGGGCCGCGACGATGCACAGCATGCGGATGTCCTTGACACCGCGCTCGCGCAGGTAGCTGATGGCCATCTCGGCCGAACCGCCCGTGGCGAGCATGGGGTCGACAACCAGGCAGATGCGCTGGTCGATATCCTTGGGCATCTTGCAGTAATACTCGTGCGGCTCGTGGGTGACCTCGTCGCGCTCCATGCCGATGTGGCCCACGCGAGCGGAGGGCACCAAGTCGAGAATGCCGTCGACCATTCCAAGGCCCGCACGCAGGATGGGCACGATGGCGAGTTTCTTGCCGGCGAGCTGTTTGAACGTGGCGGTAGTGATGGGGGTCTCGACCTCGACGTCTTCCATAGGCAGGTCGCGCATGGCCTCGTAGCCGTCAAAAAGCGCGAGTTCGCGCACGAGCTGGCGGAACTGGTTGGTGCCGGTGTTTTTGTCGCGCAGGATCGACAGCTTGTGCTGGACGAGCGGGTGATCGACAAGCGTCACACGGGACGTATCGTAGGTGACGGTCATGGGTTGATTGCCCCTTTCGTTGCGGCCGCAATACGGCCTTGCTGACAAGGCGCGCAGCAATGTTGCCGCCGCACGCCATGCATTAGTTTAGCGGTTTGTTGTATCGAGCAGCCCATCGCAGCCCTACTGTGCGGTACTGAGCGAGCGCCTGACTGCATCACGCCAGCCCGCAAGGTTTTGTTCGCGGCGCTCGGCGGACATGTGGGGAAGGAAGGTCCTAACGATCTGGGCATTTTGCTCCAGCTCTTCTAGGTCTTCCCAATAGCCGACGGCAAGACCCGCCAAGTACGCGGCACCGATTGCCGTGGTCTCCACCGTCTCGCATTGCAGCACGGGGATATCCAGCAGGTCGGCCTGGAATTGCATGATGAACTCGTTGCGCGAGGCACCGCCATCGACAGACAGGCGCTCAATCGAAAGCCCCACGTCCTGCTCCATGGCGCGCAACACGTCGTAGCTCTGATATGCCATGGATTCGCAGGCGGCACGTACGATGGTCGCACGGCTCGAGGCGCCGGTCAGACCGCACACGATACCGCGGGCATGCGGGTCCCACCAGGGAGCACCCAAACCCGCAAAGGCGGGAACGAAGTAGCAGCCCTCGTTGTCGCTAATCGAAGCGGCGAGTTGTGCCGACTCGCTCACGCTCGAGATGATGCCCATGTTGTTGCGAAGCCAGTTCATCGTTGAGCCGGCGGCAAAAATAGAGCCCTCGAGCGCATAGCTGACTTTGCCGTCCGCAGCGATACCGATGGTGGAGACCAGGCCATTCTTGGATTCGACGATCTCGTCGCCGGTGTTCATGAGCATAAAGCAGCCCGTGCCATAGGTGTTTTTGGTCTGACCGGGACGGAAACAGCAGTGGCCGAACAGCGATGCCTGCTGGTCGCCCGCCACACCCATGATGGGCGGCATGTTGGTCATGATGTCGCTCGCGACGCGGCCGTAGTCGCCCGAGCTCCAGCGAACCTCGGGCATCATGGAACGTGGAACGTCAAAGAGTGCCAGCAGGTCGTCGTCCCAATCGAGCGTATGGATATTAAAGAGTGCCGTGCGGCTGGCATTGGTGTAGTCGGTGGCAAAGACCTGGCCGCCGGTGAGGTTGTAGATGAGCCAGGTGTCGATGGTGCCAAACATGAGGTCGCCCGCCGCCGCGCTCTCGCGTGCGCCGTCGACGTTGTCGAGAATCCACTGCACCTTGGAGGCCGAGAAATACGGGTCGAGCGTGAGTCCCGTGCGGGAGCGCACCAGCCCTTCTGCGCCCTGCTCGACAAGCTCGTCGATCAGAGGTGCGGTACGGCGGCACTGCCATACGATGGCGTTATAGATCGGCTGACCGCTCACACGGTCCCAGACCACCGTGGTCTCGCGCTGGTTGGAGATGCCGATGGCGGCAATGCGGTCGGAGTGGATACCGCTCTTAAACTGGACTTCCATCATGACCGCGATCTGGCTGGCAAGGACCGCCATGGGGTCTTGCTCTACCCAACCGGGACGCGGAAAACTCGTTTTTACGCTGCGACGTGCCTGCGCGACGATGCAGCCGTACTCGTCGACGATGGTCGCAAGTACCGAGGTGGTGCCGCAGTCGAGCGCCATGATGTAGGAACCGCCAAAGTCAAACGAGGCATCTTCCATGCCCAGGCTGCCCAGATTCAACGACATCGCTTAAACCTTTCTATTGCATCGGGTCGGACAGGACCCGTTCGATCTCTGATGCGGGAAGTGCGCCTTGGCGCAGGATCTGGAGCCCGCCGTGCTGAAACGACACGATGGTCGAGGCGTCGCGACACGGGGTCTCACCGGCGTCGACGGCAACATCGACCCCCTCCAGGATGCGACCCTCGACGGCGGCAAAGCTTGCCGGCGAGGGCGCGCCGTGCGTGTTGGCGCTCGTACAGGCAAGGGGGCTGCCGCAGGCGCGAATGAGCGCTTGGACCACGGGAGAGGCCGAAGCGCGCAGGGCCACGGTGTCGTCGGCAGCGCGCATAAAGGTCGGCACACAGGGAGCTGCCTTGACCACGATAGTCAGGGCTCCCGGCCAGCATCGTCGCGCGAGTATGCGGGCATCTTCCGGGATATCCACGCCATAGCGATCGAGTGCTTCGACGCCATCGACCAGCCAAGCGACGGTTTGCGTGAGCTCACGTTGCTTGAGAGTGAAGATACGGCGATAGCCGGTGCCGAGCGCAGGAACTGCGGCGCCATTGACGGCAGCCTGCGGATCGCGCGGCCACGATGGGAATTCGCTTGTATCTTGGGGCACGGCGTCCGAGAAGGCGCTGACTGCCACGGCGACACCGTAGACGGTCTCGGTCGGGATTAAAGCCAGGCCGCCGCGGCCGAGCACCTCGGCCGTGCGCTCGACGGCAAGCCGATGCGGCTCGCGCGTTCCCTCGTATACCCGATAGACCGTCTGCATGTGTATGCCAGCCCCTTACGCTCTGGTGCAAGTTTGTTTACTGTGGGGCATTCTCGCACGAAACGTTCAATCTATTTGCCCAGAGCGCATGTTGGTTTGGTGAGCGGCTCTAGTAGTCGGTGAAAGTGAGGGGGTTATTGGACTGCGACGAACTTCTTTGGCCTGCCGGCGTGGCGTTCTTGGGCGGCGTAGCGCTCGATGCTGTCTATCGTTATCATCCGACGGCCGTCGACGAGTTCAACATCGAGCTTTCCGGCTTTGACCAGCGCGGTAATCCGCGGAGCGGAGACTTTGAGGTCCAGCGCTGCGTCTTTAAATGTTCGGCACGCCGCTTCCCGAGCGTCCTCGTGGTCGATTTCGACTGAAAGGGCCACGACCTCGGCCGAGCGTTCGTACCCTGCCGGAGTCAAACCGTTGTTGAGGTCGTCGGCCAAAAACGCCATCAGTGCCTCGGTGGCATGGGCAATCGCGTCTTCGCGCGTATCGCCATCGGCAAAGGCGCCGGGAATCTGCGGGAAGCTGGCGCAGTAACCGTCGTCTTCTTTTATGAGAACGCAGTCATAGGTAAATCGCTGCCTCATTTTGCCTCCAACTACCGTCCAGCTTGGCGACGAATACTTGCCCACGTGCCCTTCTTTGGTCGATCACCACCAGAGCCGTTCACGGTGACAACACGATCGTTAGAAACATACTTAGCATGACTACCGACTTGCGCGACCTTCACGAATCCATCGTGCTTGAGTAGGGCAATGATTTCCCGAAAGGTAAGAGGTTGCATGGACCGACCTCTTTCAGCCGTCCTAATTATAAACTAATTTATAATTTTTGTTAACCAGTTAATAAATATTAATGGCGCTGCTTGGGCTCGGTGACGATGGCTCGGACGATGCGGGGGCGATCGGTAAGGTCATGGACGATACGTACGTCCGAAAGGCCTGCCTGGCGACAGAGCTCGGCCGCGGCATCGAGGGTACCCTCGTAGAGCTCACAGGCAAACAGGCCGCCGGCGCGCAGCATGTAAGGCGCCGCGTTGAGCAGGCGGCGGAAGATATCGAGGCCGTCGGCGCCGCCCTCGAGCGCCAGGTCGGGCTCAAAGTCCTTGACCTCGTGCGGCAGCGAGCGCATGACGTCGGTCGGGATGTAAGGTGGGTTGGAGACGAGCACATCAAAGGTGCCCCACTCTTCGCGGGGAATGGAACTCACCAGGTTGGTGAGGCTAAAGGCAACCTCATCTGCCGTGAGGCCGAGGGCGTCGCGGTTTTTGGTGGCCAGATCGATGGCGCGCGACTCGATATCGGTGGCGGTGCAGGTAACGTGGCCGCGGCGCTCCCAGGCAAGGGAGAGCGAAATGCAGCCCGTGCCGCAGCCGACCTCGAGAACGCGGGCAGTGCAGGGCCCGGCTGGGGCAGGCGCAGCGGTATCCTGAGCTAAAGCCGTCTCCTGGTCGGCACCCTCGATGGCGATGTCGTATTCGTCGAGCTCGGGCTCGGCGGCTTTTGCGGCTTCGGCTTCTGCTGCTTGCGCGGCGGCTTCCTCGGCCTCGCGATCGGCAAGCTCCTCGGCATAGGCGCGGCTACCGAGCACGTCGCTACCCAGCGCAGCCTCATCGGCGGCCGTCAGGTTGGCAGCACGGCGCTCGGCGGTCGCGCGTTCGTCGGCCAGCGCCGCCTCAGCTTTGCGGGCCTGCTCGACCTCATCGTTCCAAGGCAGCTCAACACGCTGACGGGCAGCGGCCTCGGGGCTCAGCACCTCGGCATCCAGATAATTGAGGACTTCCTCGACGAGCATCTCGGTTTCGGGGCGCGGAATGAGCACACCGGGAGCGCACGCGACGTCAATCATGCGAAACTGCGTGCTGCCGGTGATGTACTGCAGCGGCTCGCCTTTGGCGCGACGAACGACGGCCGCATGCATGGTCTCGAGCTGGGCCGCGTTAAGCGTCTCGTCCATACGCATATATAGGTCAATGCGCGCCTGGCCCGTGGCGGCGCACAGCAGCCACTCGGCGGAAAGACGGGGATGCTCCTCGCCGCGCTCGGCCAGGTACTCCTTGGTCCACTCGAGACAACGCTTGATGGTCCAGATCTCGTTTGCCATGGGGCCCTCCCCTCTTAAGCGCCGGGCGGCGCGCGAATGTCGGAGCAGATTGTAAGCGAGGCCAGCGCTTGGCAAGGGACGATTGAAGGCGATTATCGAGAATCAGCCCAGAATTTTGCTTGGAGCCTGCCTAGAGTGTTCATTCGTCGACGTCTAAATCTGCATCCGTCAAGCTTTTGGCAAGGTTGCCCCAAAACTGACCAATATCTAACCAAGAACTTGCCAAATCACTTGACGCGCGACCCATCAAAAATCGCCCCGCGACTTCTTGGACAATTTTTCGAGCAATATTTTCGATAGCAGATATATGCCGTCAATTACCTTAAGCAGGTAAGCAGCTCAAATGACATCACAGCCGACTGAATAAAATATCAAGGCAATGTCACCAATGACTCCCTACGGATCATTTGACAACCAAGGAAACGCCGATGTTTTGGCAATGTCAGCGAGCGACGTCCAGAGCGACAAGTTGGCATGAAAAAGGCAGGGCATAGACCTTCTGGTCATGCCTTGCCTTTTGAATGACAAATTGTCGCTCTGGGCGGCGCGCAGCGTCGAGCAGTTACGGCGTTTGGTAAAACGCCGTAACTTAAACAGCCTGTGCCAGCTTCTCGGCTCGCTCGGCGGCGGCGAGTGCCTCGATGACCGTGCCGAGCTGGTCGCCCAGGAGAACGCCGTTGTAGGTGGAATTGAAGCCGATGCGGTGATCGGTCACGCGGTCCTGGGGCTGGTTGTAGGTGCGGATCTTCTCGGAACGGTTGCCGTGGCCGATCTGGCTCTGGCGCTCGGCACCGAGCTCTGCCTGCTGCTTCTCGAGTTCCATCTCGTACAGGCGGGCGCGCAGCATCTGCATGCAGACCTCGCGGTTCTGGATCTGGGAGCGCTGTTCCTGCGACTGCACCACGGTGTTGGTGGGAAGGTGGGTGATGCGCACGGCGGAATAAGTGGTGTTAACGCACTGACCGCCAGGGCCGGAGGCGCAGTAGGTGTCGATGCGCAGGTCGGACTGGTTGATCTGGACGTCGATCTCCTCGGCCTCGGGAAGCACGGCGACAGTTGCCGTGGAGGTCTGGATACGGCCCTGGGACTCGGTCTTGGGAACGCGCTGGACGCGGTGCACGCCGGACTCGAACTTCATGACGGAGTAGACGCGGTCGCCCTCGACCTTGAACTCAATGGACTTAAAGCCGCCGGCCTCGCTGGGGCTGGAGTCGAGCACGGTGGTCTTCCAGCCGCGCGACTCGCAGAAGCGCTGATACATCTTGTACAGGTCGCCGGCGAAGATGGCCGCCTCGTCGCCACCGGCGGCGGAGCGAATCTCGACGATGGTGTTCTTGTCGTCGTTGGGGTCGCTCGGGATGAGCATGTACTTAATGTCTTCCTCGAGCTGGGGAAGCTTGGCCTCGTTTTCGGAGATGTCCATCTGGAGCATCTCCTTCTCATCGGCATCGGTAGTATCGTGGAGCATTTCCTTGGCAGCCTCGATGTCATCGAGCGCGCCGATGTACTCGCGCGAGGCGGCGATGAGGTCGGACTGGTGCGCGTACTCCTTGTTGAGACGCGTGAACTCCTTGATATCGGAGGCGACGGCCGGGTCGGAAAGCTTCTTCTCGAGCTCCTCGTAGGCCTTGATAATCTTTTCGAGCTTGTCGCGCATGGCGGGACTCCTTTATATGCGTGAAGGTGAAAATCGGCAGAGCTGATGGGGCGCACGGCGCCACTGCGGGGGTAAGCCCGGCTAGAACATGTCGATCTTCAGATACATGCGCATCCCTTCGCGTATGGGGTACATAGTTGCGGTCTAACCCATACATGATAGCGTGCGCAGGCAAACCTGCATATAACCCGCACGGAATGAGTGGACGTAGCCGTTGGGGACGTTCCTTAACGGCTAGTCGTTTAAGAGCGTCCCCAACGGCTAACAAAGAGACTGTCGCTTTGTCACATTCTAGAGCGTTTGAAGCAGGGCGATGAGGAAGCGAACACCCTGGAGGTAGGCGCGGCGGGTGATGCGCTCGTTGGTGCCGTGGACGCCGCGGTTGCACTCGTCATCGTCGACCACAAACGCCGAAAAACGAATGCATTCGGAGCAATTGTGCTGGTAGTTGGCAGCGTCGGTCGCGCCGATCACGGTCGAGGGGACAATCGCCAACGGCTCGGATGATCCGTTTTCCTCCGTCCCCTTTGGATCGCGGAAATAACGGGCGGCGATGGAGCGAACCGCCTCGAGGCCGGGACCACCGATGCGCGGGGACGGCGAGGGCTCGGAGCTGCCGGGGGCCAGCTCCACTTCGACACGACCGGCAAGGTCCGCCCCGGCAACCGCCTCACGGCAGCGCGCCACAACGTCGGCCACGCTCGTGCCCTCGAGCATGCGGAAGTTAATGTTGGCCCACATATCCTGTGGCATCACGTTAGCGCCAGCGCTGCCGCCCTCGATCTGCGTGGGCGCGCAGGTAGTGGTCACGAGCGGGTAGAGTTTTTTGCTGGCGAGGCACTCGCACACGATGGTGTCCTTGTTGGAGGCAATCTCGTCGGCCGAGTAGAGCCCCAGCTCGACAAGCTGTGCGGCAAGCAGATCGGTCACACGCGTCGGCCACTCGATATCGCAGATTGCGGCGATAGCGCGGCTCAGTACCTCGAGCGATGTGCCGCCGTAGGGGTTGGACGAATGCCCGCCCTCGCTCTTCGTCTTGAGCACAATATCGGCGTAGCCCTTCTCGGCAAGGTCGGCATGCATAAGCCAGCCCTCGCCCGCGCCGTACTCGGCAGCCGAAACGATACGGTAGTCACCCTCGTCGATCAGGTATTCAAGTTCAATACCGCGCTCCTCGAGCACGCGACCGATCGCCCCCGCGCCGTACTGCGTGGTTTCCTCGTCCTGGCCAAAAGCCAGCAGCAGCGAACGCTTGTGCTCCCAACCGTGCGCCAACGCATACTCAACCGCCTCGAGAATACCTGCGACCTGGTCTTTCATGTCGATAGCGCCGCGACCCCAAATGTAGGTGTCGTCCACCTGTCCGCTAAAGGGAGCATGCGTCCAGTCGGCCTCGGTGCCCGGCACCACGGGGACCACGTCCATGTGGCCCATGAGCATGACGGGTTTGAGGGCGGGGTCGGAACCGTCAAGCGTCACCAACAGCGAATGGTCGACAAGCTCGACCTCGCCCGCCGCGAACACGCGCGGCCAGGCCTGCTGCATATAGGCGCGCAGGTCGTCGAAGGGCTGCCAGTCCACCGCCTCGGCATCCATGCTCGAAATGGTCGGAAACGACAGCACGCGGCCCAAGCGCTCGCACGCGCCGACCTCGTCTATATCGGCAAAATCGTCCTCATGCGCAAAGAAGCGCCAAACCTCGGCCATGACATCCTTTCGATTGTGACGACAAAGGCCGCCCCACGGGAGCGGCCCTGCAACGTAAGCGTTTGCGGTCGGTTATTTGTCCTCGAGATAGCGAGAGAGGAACTCACGAGTGCGCTGGTGTTTGGGGTTGCCGAAGAGCTCGGCCGGCGCGGCATCCTCGAGCACCACGCCCTTGTCCATAAAGACCACGCGGTCGGACACCGTGCGGGCAAAGGCCATCTCGTGCGTGACGACGACCATGGTCATGCCGTCGGCGGCGAGCTTGCGCATGACCTCGAGCACCTCGCCCACGATCTCGGGGTCGAGCGCGGAGGTCGGCTCGTCGAACAACATGATCTGCGGATTCATGCACAGGGCGCGGGCGATGGCCACGCGCTGCTTTTGGCCGCCGGACAGACGACCCACGGCGGCGTGCGCGAACTTTTCGAGCCCCACGCTCGTCAGATGCTCCATCGCGACCTTCTCGGCCTCGGCCTTGCTCATCTTTTTGAGCGTGACGGGCGCGAGCGTGCAGTTGTCGAGCACGTCCATATTGTTGAACAGGTTGAAGCCCTGGAACACCATGCCGATGTCCTCGCGCAGCTTATTGATATTGCAGCGCTCGGCCGTGAGGTCCTGGCCGTGGAACCAGATATGGCCGGCATCCGGAGTCTCGAGCAGGTTAAGGCAGCGCAGAAACGTCGACTTGCCCGAGCCCGAGGCGCCGATAATGGTGACGACCTCGCCGGGATTGACGGACAAGTCGATACCCTTGAGTACCTCGAGTAAGCCAAAGCTCTTGCGCAGGCCCTCGACGCAGATAAGCGGCTCTTGGTTTTGCACGGCTGCTGCAGTGCCGGTAATGGCGGTATCTGCCATGATGATTCTCCTCGTCTTAAGCCTAGTTAGAGCTGGGCAGCGTGGCAGGAGCCTCGGCGCCGAGCTTTTTGCCAAAGGCCTCGAGCAGGCGGCTCGCCACGAGCGTCAGGATCAGGTAGACCACGAGCGCCACGCAGTAGACCTCCATCTGGCGGTAGTACACGCCGGCGACCGTGGTAGTAGCGTACATGAGGTCGAACACGCCGATGACCGAGAGCACCGACGAATCCTTGATGTTGATGATGAGCTCGTTGGTGAGCGCCGGGATCGCGTTTTTAATACCCTGGGGGAACACGACCTTGCGCATAGCCTGCCACTGCGACAGGCCCAGCGAGCGCGCTGCCTCGGCCTGGCCGGGATCGATGGACTCGATGCCGCCGCGCAGGACCTCCATCATGTAGGCGGTGGAGTTGAGCGAGATGGTGACGAGGCCGGCGGTGAAGGTACTCCAGATCTGGTTGGCCTGGGCGGTCTCGAAGCCCATGCCGCGCAGAACGGTAAAGCCCGCGTAATAGATGAGCAGGCCCTGGACCATCATGGGCGTGCCGCGCACGACGGTGGAATAGACGGTCGCAAAGCCTCGGCCAATGCTCTTAAAGAAGCGCACCAGGTCGTTGTCGACGCGATCGAAGGTCTGGGTGCGCAAGAACACAAAGAGCAGCGCCAAGAAGAAGGCGATGACGGTGCCGAAGGTGGCAAGCGCGATGGTGATCTCGATACCGCGGATAAAGAAGTCGCCGCTCTTGTAGGTCATGTAGACCAAGCTCGACAGAAAGTCGCTGGGATTGGAGTCCGAGACAATGCTCACCTGCACCAGGTCGACAAACGACATGACGCAGCGGTCGATAAAGAAGATCGCCGCGATGGCAACCACGACATAGCTGCCCAGGCGCGCGCCGCGACGGCAACGCTCGGATGCGAACGGCGACGTTTCGCGATAGTCGTTCCAGTGCATAAGCTTGGTGACGAGCGCTGCCACCGATACGACGATCCAGGCCCACAGAATCGCCCAGAGACAATCCTGGAACACGCCCGTGGGCGCCAAGAAGCTCAGCGGCGTTGGGTTGCGCTGGCTAAACGCCAGACCGAGCGCCGCGATAGCGCTCGTGCCCAGATACACATAACGGTGGTCGGCCTTGATAAAGGAGGCCAGACGATTGATAGCTTTCATCCTGCCTCCCTATGCCGGCTGACGGTCGAGGCACGCGTCCCACATCTGGTCGCGCTCCTCCTGGCTGATGCCCTTGAGCGTCTTATCGATAAGTTTGAGCAGCTTGTCCGAGCCCTTGCGGCAGCCGACGTTTGTCGTAACCTCCTGCTTAAAGCCCTCGCCCTCCGCAAAGCGAATGGGCACGATGCCCGGGTTTTGGGCCATATAGCCCTTCTCGTTTTCGGTGTTGTAGGTCACGGCGTCACAAGTGCCCTGCAGAAGATTCGAGAACACCGTGGGGACCGAATCGACCGGGTTTTTGTGCACAACGCCCGGGATTTCGTCGATGACGGTATCGAGCATGGTGTCCTTTTGGCCGAGGACCGTAGCGCCGCTAAAGTCGCTGAGCTTGGTCGCATTTTGGTAGGGCGAGCCCTCTTTTACGAACAGGCCAAAGTAGCCGATAAAGTACGGATCGGAAAAGCCGACGGACTCCTCGCGCTCGGGCGTAGCGCTCATGCCGGCGATGATGAGGTCGATCTGGCCGTTGTTAAGCGAATCGATGAGGCCCGAGAAGCTCTGCTTGACGGCGACGGGCTCGCCGCCGAGGGCCTTGCAGACGATCTTGGTGATCTGCACGTCGTAGCCATCGGCATAGGCGCCCTGCACGTTGTCGATGGGGATCGTGAACTCGCTGGCCTCGGAAACCTGCCAGTTGTACGGGGCGTAGGCCGCCTCCATGCCGATGCGGATCTTATCCTTGCCGATAACGGAATCGGACAGGTCATCGCGACCGCCGCCCGTCGTGGGCTGAACTACTTCCAGCGTGGAGGGACGCTGGCAGCCGGCAAGTGCGCCGGCGACGACAGAAGCGCTCGCAGCGAGAGCGCTACCCAAAAAGATGCGACGGCTGCACACCGGCTGGGTATACGCGTCGCGCTGTAGTCGAGGTTGCATCTGGTGCCTTCCTGTTTTGCTTTGCTGACAATAAAACAGGATATACGCCCGCAACCAGCAACGCGGCATGTGCGCGAAAAATTAATAGACACACGGGGACGATTGGCGCAAAGCAACCTGTCCCCCATGCACCAAACCCTTGACGGAAACGGCGACGCCGATGTTTTGACAATGTCAGCGAGCGCCACCCAGAGCGAACAAGTTGGCATGAAAAAGGCAAGGCATAGACCTTCTGGTCATGCCTTGCCTTTTGAATGGCAAATTGTCGCTCTGGGTGGCGCGCAGCGTCGACCGGTCCGTCGTTCGTTAGAACGGCGGAACCTCTAGAGCAACGTGACGCTAAAGGTGCGCTTGTCGGTAGCGCCGGGAGCCAGCGTGATGGTGTTGACCTTGTGCTCGAAGACGTCGTCCTCGGTGTCCATGGTGGTGTGGCCGGTCCAGGGCTCGAGCGCCACAAACGGGGCGTCGTTGGCGGCAGACCACACGCCGATATACTTAAAGCCCTCAAAGTCGATCTTGACGCCATGGCCCGACTTGCGACCGCGCAGCGTGAGCGTGGAGCCCGGGGTATCGGTGAACATGATGGCGTCGTTATCGAAGCTACGGTGCGTGATGGGCAGCACGTCCGAGTTATCGGGAGCCTTGTAGCTACCCTCAAACGTCATAAGACCGTCGGGCGTGATGATAGGAGCCTCGTTAGTCCAAGCCTCGGTAAACGCCAATTCGTAATCCTCGAACGCCTCGTCCTCGGCACCGGGGGCGGGCACGTTAAATGCAGGGTGACCGCCTACCGAGAACGGCAGGTCCACGTCGCCGGTGTTGGTGACGGCAAAGGTCTGGGTAAGCGTGGCGTCGCCGGTTAGGGCATAGGTCATGTTGAGCTTAAAGTGGAAGGGGAAAGCCTTGAGTGACTCGGGCGTGTCGGTGATCTCGTAGGTGACGGACGAGCCGTCCTCGGAGACCTCGACCAGCTTGTGCTCGACGATGCGAGCGAGTCCGTGGCGCGGCATCTCGCAGGTGCCGGCCGCAGATGTCGCCATGTTGTTGCGCAGCGATCCCACGATGGGGAACAGGATAGGCGCATGCTTGCCCCAAAAGGCCGGGTCGCCCTGCCACAGATACTCGTTGCCGTTGAGGGCAAGGCTCGTGAGCTGGGCGCCCATGGAATCGATGGCCGCGGTGAGGCCGCCGCGCTTGATGGTAGTGACGGTGGACATGCTACTTCCTCCAATAGTAAACAACGGTGTCGAGGGCTATTGTCCCACTCTTGGCGGCGGGGTTGAGCGACAGGTGCAGTTATTGAGCAATAGCGTAAAGGTCAAACCCGCCCTGCGGCGTGCTATCGACCGTATCGGGCGCCTGTGAATTAAAACTCACCGGAACCATGCGCTTTGAGGCACGGTAACGCGTGCCGTCGGTGGCGACGGGCGGCTCATCGACCGTGAGCTCGTAGTCGCCGGGCTTGAGCTCGATGCCGTCACCTTCGGAATTGACGTATTGGTACTCGTCGATCGCTTGCCCCTTGAGCGTGCGACCCACGATATGGACGAGCATCTGGCTGTCGCCGCGCGCGGTGTCCCATGTCGCACCGTCCTTGACCTCGACCGACACATGCACCGAGCGCGTACGGCTGAGCGATTGCTCGACAGACATCTCGACCTTGGCGGCGTCTTTGCGCTGTTGCTCCACGTGACTCCAGACATTTCCGATCGCCGAGCAAGCGATGACGCCGGCCATAAAGGCGATGAGAATGGGGCCGAGCGGAGAGCGACGGCCCGCGTCTTCCTCGCGAGCCAGGTTAGGGCGATGGGTGGGGGCGGGCGCCTGGGCACCCTGCGCGGGCACGTCGAGTATGCTGAAGGATGCCGTGCTGCCGGGGTCGATGGTATGGCGCGGCTGTGGGGTCTTTGCCGGCGAGATCGACATATCAGCCGGCTCGCCGAGCGTGGCCGTGGCATCGGCCTTCGCCTCGTCGGCCTCGGCCTGGGCCCAGGCCTGTTCAAAGGTCAGGGACTCGGCGGCATCGGAGGCGGCTTCAGGCTCGACAGCGGCATCGCTGCCGGTCCCGTCCTCGTCGCTCGACACGTCACACGGCGCGAGCTCGTCCCACTCCTCGTCCGGAGCCTCGCCCTCGCTATACCACCATTCAAAGTTATCGATATCCATACGGGGCGCCCCTTAGGCCTCGCAAATAAAACACTTGCTAGCCTTATACCCCCAGACGACACCGAAGCTCACCCGCACCGGGCACGAAAACCGTCACAACATTCGACGGTTTTCCTCGTTTTCGAGATTTTCGCCGAATGTTGTGACGGTTTGGGCGACTGGCTGGCAGCGCAATGCGACAAAGGGGGCAGGCACCTGACACATTCTGTTAGAGTTGCAGGGATTGAACCCCGCTTATTCATGCGACATTGGAGTGACAACCTTGACCGCCGCAACCACGCCTAAAAGTAAGTCAACCGCCGCCGTGCTCTCCCCCGCGCGCACCAAGCTCTGCCTAGCGCTGCTCGTGCTGTTGGGATTCTCGCTCGGCTGTTCCGAGTTCGTGGTCATCGGCATCGAAAGCGACTTGGCAACGGAACTCGGCGTATCACTTGCCACTGCGGGCCAGCTCATCAGCGTGTTTGCGCTTGTCTACGCTATCGCCACACCGGCGCTTGCGCTCAGCACGGGACGCTTCCGCCGCTACCAGCTGCTCGTGTGCTACAGCATCGTCTTTGTGTTCGGCAACCTGGTCATGGCGTTGGCGCCCAACTTCCAGGTGCTGTTCATCTCGCGCATTGTCCTGGGTTCCGTCTCGGGCGCACTGCTCGCCGTGGGCGTGACGTACATCCCCGAGCTGCTGTCTCCGCAGCAAACTTCGCTTGCCATCTCGGTGGTATATGGTGCGTTTTCCGTGGCAATGGTCTTTGTCACTTCGATCGGCAAGTTTGTGGCCGACACGCTCGATTGGCACGTGGCCATGTACGGCACGCTGACCTTTGCCGTTTTGACCTGCGGAGCGCTTGTGGCGTTTATGCCGCGCTCCGGTCAGACCGATGAGCCCGCCACCTTCCGCGAGCAGGCGGGGCTGCTACGCGAGCCGAGCATCATCACCGGCATGCTCATCTTTTTGTTTGGCGTGGGGTCGGTCTACGTTTTCTACGGCTATGTGACGCCTTATCTTGAGCAGGTGCTGGGCATGGGCACGGTCGAAGCCAGTACCACGCTTATGGCCTACGGCGTGTTCTGCCTGATCTCGAACATCCTGGGCGGATGGATCGACGCGCGTTTTGGCATGAAGGCGCTGCTTGTGACGTTTGTGCTGCAGGCTGCGGCGTTACTTGGGCTGTTTGCCGTGGGCGGCACCATGCCGCTCGCGCTGGTCTTTGTTTTTAGCTTGGCGCTGCTCATGTACCTGTTCTCGGTGTCGTGCATCACGCACTTTATGGACGTGGCACGCAGCCGCCATCCCAAGTCGATGGTACTTGCAAGTTCGGTTGAGCCCATGGCGTTTAACGTCGGCATCTCGTTTGGCACCGCAGTGGGCGGCGCCGTTGTGAGCAGCGTTGGCATTTCGTACGTGGGTGCCGTGGGCGCCGCGTTCTCGCTTGTGGCCTGGGCGCTCACGCTGGTGACGATTAAGTTGGCTCGCTGGGAACGCAAGCGGGCGAGGGCGTAGAGCGAGGTTCCCTCTAAAACGCCTATCGTTCCGGTCGCAACGCTTACCTGACGACAGGCTAGGCCAGCTCCTTTAGCTGTGGTTCGATCTCATGTACTTCGAATGCACGATTTTCCAGTTTTCGTGTATCCGAAGTACACGAAATGCGCGCGGGGCAACTCAAAGGCGGCGGAAGACGCATTGTCTGCCGCCGCCTTTTATACCGGATTTTATAGATATGTGGGGCGTTTACTCCATGCCCAGCAGCTCGCGCATCTGAGTTGCGTAGTTAGATGCCATGTTGCCGTAGACAATCTGCACGCCGCCGTTGACATGCACGATGCCACGCGCTTCGAGCTTTTCGGTAAACTCGGCGTCATCAACCACCTTGTCACAGTCATTGAGCTGGATGCGCAGACGGGTGAAGCAGGCCTCGACAGACTTAATATTGTTGTCGCCGCCCACTGCCTCAACGATGGCGGGAATGAGGTCGCTGATCACAGTCTTGGGAGCCTTTTCGGCCTCATCGTCGGACTCTTCCTCGCGGCCGGGGGTCTTAAGGTCCTTCTTAAGAATGATGAACTTGAAGACGAAGTAGTACACCACGAAGTAGATGGGGCCGAGGAACAGGATAACCTGCCAGTTGGAGCCCTTGGCTGCACCCATAATGCCGTTAAAGATCAACGACAAGAGCGGGCCGCCAAAGGATGCGGAACCGGCCACGTTGAACTGCAGGATATAGGTCAGCGCATAAGCAAGACCAGCCATGAGAGCGTGGAACACGTAGAGGATGGGCGCGATAAACAGGAAGGAGTACTCGAGCGGCTCGGTAATGCCGGAGAGGATGCAAGGCACCACAATGGCAATCATGAGCGCTGCGGTCTTCTTCTTGTTCTTGGGAAGCGCCGTCTTGTAGAAGGCGAGTGCAGCGCCGGGCAGGCCGAACATGGCGAAGATAACCTTGCCGTTCATGACAAAACGGCTGACCTCGATGTTAAACGGCGTGCTGGGAGAGCCCAGGATCGCGTTGTAGATATTGATAGCGCCCTGAACAGTCTGGCCGTCGATGGTCTCGACGCCACCAAGCGACGTGAAGAAGAACGGCAAATAGACAAAGTGATGCAGGCCAAAAGGCAGGAGCATGCGCTCGCCGGCGCCGTAGACAAATGCGCCAAAGGCACCCGTAGTCTTGATGAACTCGGACAGCGCACCGAGAGCGTTCTGAATAAACGGGAAAACAAAGGACATGACCAATGCGAGGATGCTGCATGAGAGCAGCGTTACCGCCGGGATAAAGCGCGTACCGTTGAAGATGGAGAACACGGCAGGCAGCTCAATCTTGTAGTAACGGTTATGCAACCATGCGACGATTGCGCCCACCAGAAGACCGCCGATAACGCCCGTGTCGAGCGTGGTGATGCCGAGGATCGTGCTCTGGCCCGTCGTAAGATTCGCGGGATCGATAACGCCAGTCGCCGTAAGGAACGTGCCCATCACGGAATTCATGCACATGTAGCCCAAAAAGCCACAAAGCGCCGCGGTAGCCTTCTCGGATTTGGCAAAGCCATAGGCGAGGCAAATCGAGAAGATAACCGGGATGTTGTTCATAACGATGCTGGCAGCGGCCTTGAGAATCGAAAAGAAGATCGCAAAGCCCGGAGCAGCAAGCCAGGGAACAGCTGCCGTAAGGGTGGGGCTGGTAAAGGCATTGCCAAAGCCCTGAAGGATGCCGGTGATTGGCAAGATCAAGACAGGCGTCATGAGGACTTTGCCCAGGCGCTGGAACTTTGCCAGCAGCTCATCTTTGTTCATGGGATACCCCTCTTAAAGAAACGGGGCGTGCAGCTCTACAGCCCACACGCCCCATAACAGTTATCAAGCGATATGGAACTAGTTACTTAAGCTCCGGCCAGTAATCCTTATTGGCCTCGATGAGCTTGTCGAGCACTTTGCGAGCCTTCTTTGCGTCACCGACCAGACGATTAAGCGTGAGAGCCTGCAGAGCCTTCTCGTAGGAACCCTCCATCCAAGCCTCGACAGTCAGGCGCTCATAGGCATACTGGTTCTCCATAAGGCCGCGATAGAAGGTACCGATTTTGCCAACAGCATAGGGCTGCGGGCCATTGGCGCCCACGCTTGCCGCGACCTCGACCATGGCGTCATCGGGCATACCCTCGATAATGCCGTTGTTGGGCACGATGACAATGAAGGTCTTGTTGGTGTTGCGATAAATGGCCGAGGTGATTTCCACGATCATATCGCCATGAGCATCGTTCTGCACAACCGAAGACCCCTTGGCGGTGCCGACTTGGGCAACGCGCTCGCACTCAGCAAACACGCGCTTCTCACGACCGTTGATGACCTCGTCGGAGCGAGTGTAGTCGGGGTCGAGGTGAGCGACCTTGTACTCGGGATACAGATAGTACTGCAGATAAGTGTTGGGCAGATAGTCGGGGAAGTCCTCGAGCATGTCCTTGACCATGGCGTAGGTGTCGAGCCAGGACTGGTCGCGCTGCTCGGCATCGGCAGGAAGGAAGCCGTTCTTCTCCGTGTACTCCTTAATCTGCGGGACGAGGTCATGGCCCTCTTCATCGTAGATATGCTTGAACCAACCGAAGTGATTGAGGCCAAAGTACACGGGCTCCGTCTTGCTCATATCGCGACCGAGCAGGCGGCCGTAAGAGCGCATGAGGTTGACGGGCTGGTCGCAGATGTTGAGAACGCGATGCTCATCCGGCAGGACGCGCTCGAGACCATATGCCACAATAGCAGCCGGGTTGGTGTAATTGATAATCCACGCCTCCGGGCTATGAGCGCGAACGTCGTTGACGATCTCAACCATGTCATGCATGGAGCGCATACCGTAAGCCATGCCGCCAGGGCCCACCGTTTCCTGGCCGATGATTCCCATATGCAGCGGAATCTTCTCGTCCTTGCTGCGCATCTCGTAGCCGCCGGTACGAATCTGGCAGAGCACAAAGTCGACGTCGGTGTAAGCCTCGTCCTTATCGGTGGTGTAACCAAACTCCACACCGGGCTCCTCCTCGGCGAAGAGGATCTTGCCAAACTCGCCAATCGGACGCTGGCGCTCGGCATCGATGTCATAGAGCATCACGCGGTTCAGCGGCAGAATGTCCATGTGCTTGGTCAGGGCTTTAAGAATTCCGGGGCACCACGTGGAGCCGCCGCCAACGATCACAATATTGAGCTTATCCTTCATGTTCCGTCCCTCCAGGGTTGGCTGATCGGTGTTCTCGAAGACCTTGGGCTCCGCGGTTGTCCTCGGCTTGCTTCGTTTCGATTGTTATTTTGCGACATGAGGTCATCTGAGAGTCTCCGTGTGGGCCAATGCGAAACTGGGACACATGATTTCGCTCACAACACAGATATGTGTAGGCAGACACACACGTTTGCCCAGTTCATGGGCAATAGGCAATCTTGACCGATTACCGATTTCTCACCTGGCTACACAAAGCGGTACCATATATACGGCGAGGTGCGAGGGGCTGAAACATCTTATGAAAGATCAAGAATCTTTTTATGATCATGTGCGAGCTGGCGAGAGCAAGCTCAACGATCTCGAAGGCGAGATCATGCGCTACATCATCGAGCTGCGTGATGATATTGACGATGTCACGCTTAAGAGCGTTGCTGAACGGTTCTTCGTCGCTCCCAATACAATCGTCAGGCTTGCCCACAAGCTTGGCTTCTCGGGGTTTACAGAGCTCAAACAATCGTATTCCGCCTCGCTCGACCGCAATCGATTCACTATCGAGGCACTTCCTCTTGATACCCAGCTCGTACAGACCAAAGATCTGCTTAACGACCGGGTCATCGATTCGGTTGTGAGTCTTATCCAGGACGCCTCGCATATCGTGTTCTTTTGCTCGGGCTTTTCGAAGTACCCGTGCCTCGAAATGGCTGAAAAGCTCAAAATAATGGGCAAGAATACCGATACGCTCAGTGAACGCCACGTCATGAGGCATTACGCGGAACTGCTTGGCAAAAACGACCTGGTCTTCAGCGTTTCCGTAAGCGGCGAGACGCAGGTGTCTATTGACGCCACATCGATAGCCAAAACGCGCGGATGCAAGGTCGTCACGCTCACCGGCTTTTCTCGAAATTCTCTCTCGAAACTAGCCGACTACCCTATCTACACCGTGCAAAAAGAAATCCGCTTGGGCAGCATGGACCTCGACAGTCGATTGATGTTCTATTACGTATTTGAGTTGATATTTGAGCGCTATTTCAAACTGGCTAAGAAATAAAACTCTGCATGCGCCCGGCTTCGACTCTTTAGCAGCCTTCTATATGAAAGGTATCGTTCTATGCAACGCGTACTGTTTATCTGCCACGGCAACAGCTGCCGCTCGACGATGGCTGAGTCGGTGTTTACCGAGTTGGTGCACCGCGCCGGGCGCGAGGCGGAGTTTGTCATCGATTCCGCGGCGACCTCGACTGAGGAGATTGGCAACCCGCCGCATCATGGCACGGTCGCCAAGCTGCGCGAAGTCGGGATTCCCGTCGTTGCCCACCGCGCGCGCCAGGTGCGTCGCGCGGAGTATGGCGACTGGGATCACATTGTCTATATGGATGCTGAGAACGCGCGCGGCCTGCGTCGCATCTTTGGCGACGACCCCGACGACAAGATTACGCGCTTGCTCGATTGGACCGAGCGCCCCGGCGACGTGGCCGATCCCTGGTACACCGGCAACTTCGATGCCACCTACCGCGACGTGCTCGACGGTTGCACTGCTATGCTCGAGCAGTTGTAATCGATGAAATGCAGAGTTTTTAGAGCCACAAATCGGATGAAATGCAGATATTTGACCTTACTCGCGCACAGAACAACGATGACAACGCCTAAGCATAGGCATAAGCGAAGTCGGAATTCCCATATACAAATCGAGCGTGGTTTTTCTCCCGCATATAAATCGAGCGTGGATTTTCTCCCACTTTGAGCGTTCAAGCGCGCTTAAAACGGGAGAAAATCCACGCTCACTATCTCGGTGGGAGAAAATCTACGCTCGCCTACTCGTCGACGATCTCAGCGAGCCAGACGTTCAAGGTGTCGACCTCGGGGCAGCAGAACTTTGCCGTACCGGGCTCGTTGCCGGGCACGGTTCCGCCATAGCGCAGGATATCGATATAGGGAAAGCCCACATGGCAGGCCATGGCGCACATCTTGCCGCGGTCTCGGTCGAAGTCGAAGACGTCACCCGGCTTGTGCCCGTGATGGCAGCGGCATGTGCCCAGCTGGTCCACGCAGCTCACGCGGATACGCGGACGCTTGCCACGCGGAGCGCCGAGCGGCTTGTTCTCGCCCGCGGACTTGGCGCCGTCTTCGCTAGCACTACTCATGGTCGATCACGTCCAGGCAGGCCTCGATGGGAAGGCCGGCCGACTTGTCCTCTTGGTCGGCATTGCGCTCGATAAGCTCGGCCACCACGCGCATGGCATCGCTCGTCGCGCGTTGCAGGCTCCAACCGGCCATAACGCGGCCGACGAGCACCGCCGAGAACGTGTCGCCCGTGCCCGGGAAATAGACCGGAATGAGCTCAAAGGGAATCGTGAAGTACTCCCCCGCCACATGGTCGTAACCGATAACCGCGTTCGTACCATTGACTACGGCGCTCGTAATGACCACCGACTTGGCACCCAGCTCGTGCACGGCGTCCACAAGGGCGCGGGCCTCGTCGGGCGTGATCTGCTCTGCAATAGGCGTATCGGTGAGCAGACAGGCCTCGGTGTAGTTGGGAACCGCGTAGTCGGCGCACTCGAGCAGGCTGCGCATGAGGCCAATCGTGGACTCGGGCACGCCAGCGTAGAGCTTGCCGTTGTCGCCCATGATGGGATCGACGAACACCTTGGTGCCCTTTTGCGCGCGGCGGTGGCAAAAGTCCGAGATGATACGCGTCTCTTCCTCGGTCACGATAAAGCCGGTCGAGATGGCGTCGAACTCAAAACCGAGCTCCTCCCAGATAGCGAGGCTTTGGCGCACGTACTCGGTGGTGTCGTGGATGTAGAACTTGGGATAGTTGAGCGTATCGGAAACGAGAGCCGTCGGCAGATTGTGGATGCGATAGCCCATGTGCGACAGCACCGGCAGCATGGCAGAAAGCGCGACCTTGCCGTAGCCGCACATATCGTTGATCAGCAGCAGCTGAGTGTTCTTCATGAGGGTCTCCCTTGTTTCGGGTGCGGCGCGGCAGCACCACAGTGCGACTAAGTGTAGCGCAGGAGGCATCGTGAGCGGTCGCTAGGGTCGCGAAGAGCGCATTGTTGCGGATAGGTTTCGGAAATGGGGACTGTTTGCTCCATAACGGCCTAGTTGATACTACTCATATAGTGCCATTTCAAAACTATGCCTATTTACTACGTTTAACCGCCCACCTCCAACCACAACAAATTTCGCTCCGACAAAACCGCAGGTAGATAGCTTGCGCTTTTTCAGAAACAGCTGTTGTGGTCAGCGATGCTGGATTCATCGTAGTAATTAGGCATAGTTTTTGGCAAGGCCGCTTCGAAAGGCATCATCGCAGCCCAAAACGATACCTTTTCCTCCGTCCCCCAGGGATCAGATTGCCGCTTAGGAGCGTTTGCAGCGTCGAGCGGTTACGGCGTTTGGCAAAACGCCGTAACTATAAGTTTGGTACCTTGACATTCATTTCTTATGCTCCTAGATTGGTTAGGCACAAAACAATTCCACTACCTAACTAAAGAAAGGAGCGGCACTAATTCATGTGCGATGAACCTCTTAACCTTTGTTCGCATGAGCCCGGCGGCGACCCGTCACAGCCTGCGGATGTACCCGAAGCGGTCAGCGCCGAAGACAAGCTTGCCAAGCGCATCCTCAATAATCTGGGCTTTTGCGGCCATTACATGCACTTTCATGGCGGAGGCGTATCCGGCAAGGCGCCCATCATCTGCCTGCTGGCCAAGCAGCCCGGCGGCGAGATGTCGCAGCAGGAGCTCGGCATGCACTTTGACCTCAAGCCGGGATCGCTTTCCGAGATCCTGTCCAAGCTCGAGCTCAACGGCCTCATCGAGCGCAGCCGTAACCCCAAGGATCGACGGCAACTCACCATTCGCCTGACCGAAACCGGCCGGGAAAACGCCCGCATCGACCAGGCAGCCCGCATCCGCTTTAGAGAACGGGCCTTTAGCGCGCTCACCCACGACGAGCGCGAGGACCTCGCCGAAATGCTCGATAAAATCCGCGTAACCTGGGAGGAACTGGATGATTAAAACCCTCATGGGAAGCATCCGCGACTATATGAAAGTCACCGTTGCCACGCCGTTGCTCGTGCTTGGCGAGGTGCTCTGCGAGATGCTGATTCCATTTATCACCGCCAACCTGATCGACGCTATCAAAGACGGCGCCACCGTAGCCGAGATGCTTCCCACCGCAGGCTTTTTGGTGCTCATCGCGCTGACGTCGCTTGCTTTTGGCGCCGCGGCCGGCGTCACCTGCAGCCATGCGAGCTGCGGGTTCGCCAAGAACCTGCGCCACGACCTGTTCTACAAGATCCAGACGTTCAGCTTTGCCAACATCGATGAGTTCTCGAGCTCCTCGCTCGTCACGCGCCTGACCACCGATATCAACAACGTGCAGCAGGCCTTTATGATGATCATCCGTATCGCCGTGCGCGCGCCGCTGGTATTGATCTTCGCCTTTACCATGGCGTTTATCATGGGCGGCAGCGTCGCCATGGTCTACCTGGTCATCATTCCGCTGCTGGGCTTTGGACTGTTCTTTATCATCTTTAAGGTGCGCCCCATCTTCTCGCGCGTGTTCCACAAGTACGACGCCCTTAACGAGTCCGTCGAGGAAAACGTCACCGGCATGCGCGTGGTCAAGAGCTATGTGCGCGAAGACTTTGAGAAGGAGAAGTTCGCGACCGCCGCGCGCGACGTCCAGATGGACTTCACCCGCGCCGAGAAGCTGCTCGCCTTTAACAACCCCATGATGAACATCTGCGTCAACGGCGCGTTTGTCGTCATCATCTACCTGGGCTCCAAGCTCATCATCACGAGCCAGGGCACGCTGTTCGACGTGGGCCAGCTCTCCTCGACCTTTACCTATGGTTTCCAGATTCTCATGAGCCTGATGCAGCTGTCGATGATCTTTGTCATGGTGACCATGGCCGACGAATCGGCACACCGCATTGCCGAGGTGCTGGCCGCCGAGCCCACGATCGCCGATCCCGCCGAGCCCGTGCTCGAGGTTGCCGACGGTTCCATCGACTTTGACCACGTGAGCTTTAAGTATTCCAAGCATGCGAAGCGCCAGGCGCTCGACGATATCGACCTGCACATTACGAGCGGCGAGACCATCGGCATCATCGGCGGCACCGGCTCGGCCAAGTCCACGCTCGTCAACCTCATCGCCCGCCTGTACGACACCACCGAAGGCGCTGTGCGCGTGGGCGGCGTGGACGTGCGCGACTACGACCTGGACGCGCTTCGTCACCAGGTCGCCATGGTGCTGCAGAAAAACGTGCTGTTTAGCGGCACCATCGCCGAGAATCTGCGTTGGGGCGATCCGAACGCCACCGACGAGGAAGTCCGCGAGGCAGCGCATCTGGCCTGCGCCGACGAGTTTGTCGACGGTTTCCCCAAGGGCTACGACACCTGGATCGAACAGGGCGGCTCCAATGTTTCGGGCGGTCAGAAGCAGCGCCTGTGCATTGCACGCGCCCTGCTGCGTCGCCCCAAGATCTTGATCCTGGACGACTCCACCAGCGCCGTCGACACCAAGACCGACGCCAAGATCCGCGCAGGGCTGGCAAGCTATCTGCCCAACACGACCAAGCTCATCATCGCCCAGCGCATCAGCTCCGTGCAGGACGCAGACCGCATCATCGTCATGGAGGGCGGCCGCATCGCGCAGATCGGCAACCATGACGAGCTACTCAAGACGAGCGAGATCTACCGCGAGACCTTTACCTCGCAAAACAAGATGTCTGCCGAGGGCGAAGGGGCCGTCGAGGCCGACACCGAGGCATCCTCAACGCAAGCTCAGACCCAGGAAGGAGGCGAGGCACATGAGTAAGGCAACGACCGCCGAGCGCGCGCTCAACCGTAAGGGCGGCACCATGTCGCGCCTCATCAAGACGCTCTTTGGCTTCTATCCCGTGCTTTTGCCCCTTGTCGTCGCCGGCGTGGTGCTCTGCGCCATCATCAACTCCATCGGCGCGACCTTCCTGCAGAGCGCCCTGCAGATTATTAGCGAATCGTGGCAGTCGGGCGACTGGGAAGCCGCACAGCCCAAGATTCTGCAGCTCGTTACCACCCTCGCCTGCATCTACGGCGTCGGTGTCCTGTCCTCGCTCTTCTGGAACCGCGCCATGGCCATCGTCACGCAGGGCTCGCTGGAGAAGCTGCGCGAGATGATGTTCAACCGCATGCAGGACCTGCCGATCCGCTACTTCGACACGCACCAGCGCGGCGATATCATGAGCCACTACACCAACGACATCGATACGCTGCGCCAGATGATCAGTCAGTCGCTGCCCAACCTGCTCATGACGATCATCATCATCGTCACGGTGTTCTTTATCATGCTGTACTACAGCGTGTGGATGTGCCTGGTCATCATCGCCGGCGTCGCCTTTATGACCTTTATGACCAAGCTGCTCGGCTCCAACTCCGCGCGTTTCTTTATCGCGCAGCAGACCGAGCTCGGCGTGGTGGAGGGCCATATCGAGGAAGTCATGAACGGCCAGAAGGTCGTCAAGGCATTCTGCCACGAGTCTGCCGCCGAGGCCGATTTTGACGAGCGCAACGAAAAGCTCTTTGAGGTCTCCCAGAAGGCCAACATGTACGCCAACATCCTCATGCCCATCCTTATGAACCTGGGCAACTTGCTCTACGTGCTGGTGGCCCTTGCCGGCGGCATTTTCCTGGCGCTGGGCGTGCCCAACCTGAGCATCTCGGGCATGGAGCTGTCCATCGCCGTCGTGGTGCCGTTCCTTAACATGACCAAGCAGTTCTGCGGACAGATCGGCCAGATCTCGCAGCAGATCAACGCCGTGGTCATGGGTCTGGCCGGCGCCGACCGCATCATTGAGCTCATCGATGAGGAGCCCGAGGCCGACGAAGGCTACGTGACGCTCGTCAACGCGCAGGTAAACCCCGAGACCTGGGAGCTCGAGGAGGCCGACCACCATACTGGCATGTGGGCATGGAAGCATCCGCACCGCGCAACCGGCGAGATCGAGTACGTGCCGCTGCGCGGCGACCTAGTCATGGACAACGTCGACTTTGGCTACACGCCCGACCACGAGGTGCTGCACGGCGTGTCCGTGTTTGCCAAGCCGGGCCAGAAGGTCGCGTTTGTCGGTGCCACCGGTGCCGGCAAGACGACCATCACCAACCTCATCAACCGCTTCTATGACATCGCCGACGGCAAGATCCGCTACGACGGCATCAACGTCAACAAGATCCGCAAGGCAGATCTGCGCCGTTCGCTGGGCGTGGTGCTGCAGGACGTGAACCTGTTCACCGGCACCGTGATGGATAACATCCGCTACGGCAACCTGGATGCGACCGACGAGGAGTGCATCGCGGCGGCCAAGCTCGCGGGCGCGGACGACTTTATCACCCGCCTGCCCGACGGCTACGACACCATGCTTACCGGCAACGGTGCCCAGCTGTCGCAAGGCCAGCGCCAGCTGATTTCGATCGCGCGCGCCGCCGTCGCCGATCCGCCGGCGATGATTCTGGACGAGGCCACGTCGAGCATCGACACCCGCACCGAGGCCATCGTGCAGGAGGGCATGGACAAGCTCATGGAGGGTCGCACGACGTTTGTCATCGCGCACCGTCTTTCCACCGTGCGCAACTCCGACGCAATCATCTGCCTGGACCACGGCCGCATCATCGAGCGCGGCAACCACGACGAGCTGATCGCTAAGCGCGGGTATTACTACCAGCTGTATACCGGCGCGTTTGAGCTCGAGTAGGTAGGTTTGTTTCACGGAGGATCCCCAGGCGGGCCGGGGTGTAACCTCCGTGCTCAAACATTCTCGCTGCGCTGCGAAACTGCGCGCGGAGGAAATACCCCGCCCCCCCGGGGCACCCTCCTGCGCGCAATCAGCCAGCCATTTAGAACGGAATAAAAGTTAGTGAGGCCCTGGCCGTTTGGCCAGGGCCTCGTTTTTTTAATGCACGAGGGCGGATTCAGACAGTGAGTTATCGGCTCAATAATCGCTCTGGATCCTCGAGGAGCTTTGGGAGCGATTCGACCGCATAGAGGGGCAAGTCGATGATTGCGCCATCCCGAGATGGTTTACCCGCCGAGAAACGAATGGTCAAATCATAACCAAATCGCTTAATACTCGCCGCTAGGCTTTTCGCCTTAAGGTTGGTCCCCGACTTCACCTCGACGGGAACCGCGCGCCCACCATCCTGAAACAGAAAATCTAGCTCAGCAGTAGAGTTGTCGGCTTGCCAATAGAAGGGCTCCAGCCCGACCGCGACAAGCTGCTGACAGACATACTGCTCGGCAAAACAACCCCTCGCCTGTCCAAATACACTATTTCCTTCGAGCACAAGGGGCATGTCGAGTCCCGCCATGCGAGCCAGCAGCCCAACGTCCGACAAGAAGAGCTTAAACAGATCGAAGCGGGCCGACATCCGCAAAGGATACGTCGGTGGATTCGCCTTCGGCACTTTAAGAACGAGGGACGAGTCCGTCAGCCATTGAATCGCAAGCTCGAAATCCCTGCCGCGCCCGCCCTCGCGCACCGCACCATAGAGAAAGCGCTTGTTTTCTCGAGCAAGTTGCGACGGGATGGATTCCCAGACCTGGCTCAACCGGACGGGGAGTCCGCGCGGCATGTCGCCTCCATGCTTACTAAAGTCATCCGCATATCCGCGAAGAAGCTGGCCTTGCAGAGCGGCGATACCGGCCGCGTCGACACTCGGTAACCCCTCCGAAAAAGCTGCGACGACCTCCGGCATGCCGCCAACAAGCATGTAATAGCGAAGCTGCTCCATAAGGAGATCGTGAAAGGCCCCCATGAGCTCCAGGTCGGCGTTGCGGATGAGCTCGGCCATACCCTTTTTGCCGCAGGCGGTCAAAAACTCGCAGAACGTCAGCGGAAATAACTTTTGAATCGAGGCCTTGCCCACGGGAAATGATGTGCCCTGGTGAAGGGTTACGCCCATCGAAGAGCCCGTGGCCAAAACGGCATACTCGGGGGCTTCCTCGCAAAAATACTTGAGCGCCGTCAGCGCACGGGGGATCTCCTGTATCTCATCAAGCACAATGAGCGTATCCTCGGGGGTGATATCGACCCCCGACTCAATCGAGAGCGCTGGCACGATGCGGGAAGGGCTGATGCCGCCGGAAAATAGCAAAGCCATGCGCTCGTTGTCCATCAGGGAGACATAGGCGGTCTTTGCGAAGCGAAGCCGTCCAAACTCCTTGGCAATCCAGGTCTTACCGACCTGGCGCGCTCCCTCAATAAGCAATGGCTTGCGGTGCTTGTCAAGACGCCAAGCGTCCAACTGAGAAATAAAATAGCGCTCCACTGCACACGCCCCCTATGGATTTTAGCAATTTTCATAGTGATAAGGTAACAAAACATGCCAGTTTTCATAGGCTAAACAACCATAGACATGGCGGCTTTCATAGGGAAAGCAAGCTTTCCATGTCTATTTTCTTACGGATTTTTCCGGGGCGGGGTTTATTTAGCTACTTCCAAATTGGCCGCCCTCTGCTACAGGCTTAGCGGTCCTCGCGTTGCAGCCCGGCTGCCTCGGCTTTTTTTATGCGGTTCTTGTCGATGTACATGTTTTTGTCGGCCTGGGAAAAGAGCTCGCGCATCGTAGGCGGTTCATCAAAATCACTAGAAAGCGCATAACCCACCGCATAGCTGATAGGCATGTCGGGGTGGGCCTCGGAATACTCGTTCACGCTCACACTAATCCGAGCGAGACAGGACTCCACGGCAGACCGATCGGCATCCCACAGCACCGCGATAAACTCATCGCCGCCGTCGCGACCCACAAAGCAGGTCTCTGACGCCACACGCCCCAGCTGATGGGCAAAAGAACGAATGTATTCGTCGCCTTTCTCGTGGCCAAAGCGGTTATTGACCGTATGCAGATTGTTAAGATCGAAAACACACAGCGCAACAAGCGCTCCGGCGGAGACGGGATGCCCCTGCCCCAAAATTTCCTCGCACTTATTCTTGTTGGGCAGTCCCGTGGCTTCATCGAGATAGACTTTGTTCTGCAGCTCGCGATTGAGCGCGGCAGTGCGCACCGCGCGAGCAAGTTCGACCGCAAAGGTCGCCACCAGGCCCACGATGTCGATGATCACCAAACCCTCAAGGCGATTGAGCGCCGTGGCCTTCTCCTGGGAGTAGTCCTCCGCAAGCCTCGTGGCATCGTCACAAATGCCAAAGAATTCCTCGCTCATGGCAATGATATCGGTGTTCTCGTAGCCGACTTCGCGCACACGGGCGATCTCGGTGCGAAGCTTGTCAAAATAGCTCGCGAGTTCGGTCATCTTTGCCTGATACTCATCGTCATCGAGACGGACGAGATTGAGGTCGTCGCTTCCGTAGCGCAAACCATTAATGTATGAATCCACGGCTTTGAGCAGGTCATCTTGAGGCTGGCCCGCGTCCTCGAGCTTAACGATTCGCTGCGTGGTACCGCGCACCAGACCGGCGTAGTTGACCACGCGCGCCGTGCCCTGGATATCGGAGACGAACAGCATGACATTGATGAAGAAGAAGATGAGAACTGCCGTGAGCACCATCATGAGAAGACGCATCGCCCGGCTGGCCTTTTTGGCGACAGAAGCATTCACAAGCTCACTCCTCCAAACAGTAAAAGCGCAGATAGCGCGCAGTGTACCGAAATTCACGCGCGGACAACTCTACCATGATGGATCGAGAGCCTCAAACTTGATGCAGCCTATGGGGCGCAGCTTAATCGGGATATTCAATGAGCTACAAGACCTCGGCTATGAGTGCTCGGCGCCCGTTTGTTTTATCACTGCAGGTAGAAAGCGCGATAATGCGCGAATCAGGGCCAACGTCATCCATGTCCGCGTGCACCGCCGTCTGCGAGATATGCGTGAGCAGCGTCTGCATCGAGGCCTGGTCCAGGTTTCCCGGCCCAAAGATAATGTCATCACTCGCAGCAAAAGAGCACACGGCAACGATACGCAGGCGGAACGCCCCATCCTTTGTGTAAAGCGTGCCCGTGCGGTGCACCTCAAAGAAGCCCCTGTCTAGAAACCGATCGACATCGCCAAACATCGCACCGTTATCCATGTGGTGCGCATAGAGCAGATTGTAGGGATCGGTCATCGCGCGGCTGTTGCGCGTATCCAAAAACACCGCTCCCGAGACCGCAGACTCCCCCAACACGTTTTTGTTGAGGTATTCCTGGTTATCTTTTCCCTGAACAAAGGGATAGTCGATGTTGGTGCCATCGATGGTGACCCATCCGACAACGTCGGGATTTTTGGCCATCAGATCCTGCAGGCGTGCGCAATCGTTGGTCCCGGTGGGTTTGTAGTGCAGCAGCTCATCGCTGATGAACCCGCCGTTCATAACGTTGTTTGTATCCCACAGCGAATAGCCCCCGTACAACAGCATGAGCAGCACGAGAAAGCCGGCAAACCACGTAAGCACGCGGTCGCCGGCTCTCGCCAGCCGAGCTATGCGTTTAAGCTCCATCGGCTGTAATCCTCGCTGTTTTAACGACGATTACGACGAGGACGGAAGAAGACCACGCCCATCACAGCAGCAAACGCGACGATTGCCGCATAGGGAACGACCGTCCGAATAACATCGGTCGGAACGGTAACATCCTTGGTGTTGGTAAAGATCACCGTGGTGTCGTAAGCACCGATAGCTTCCTCGGCAATAGAGCTACCTTCTGTCGAATTGGTGCCATCACCAATCTTGTACGACGTCTTATAACCGTCGCCATGATAATCCGCCTCAGTTACGGCGAATTTATCCTCCGATGAGAGACCGTAAACGATGACGGATTCCCCATGCTTAAGGCTTACGGTAACCGCAGTTCCCGACGTAGCTGGAGTTTGGCTCATGGTGGTGGCACCGTTTTTCACAGTGGCGTACTCATAGCTCTCCCCGTCAGCGCCTTTAATCGTGAAGGTAAACTTAAAGTCCTTATTCTTGTCACCTTGGTTGCCCTTGACGACCTTTGTGATGGCCAGCTTATGGGTGACATATTTGTTCAAAAAACCTGCGGTCTTCTCGCCCGAGCCTGCTTCTGTGCGAAGAATACAGCCCTTAACAACATAGCCCGAACCGCCATTCTCTTCGTTTTCTACGTAAACATCCAGGAAGAGCTCCTTGTATGTAACGTTGAGACCGTCCAGCTCTGACGGCGTCTGCGTAATTTTATATCGATAGATACCCGGAGCCGTGAACAGAGAGGTTTTAATTTCGGCGCTCAGATTGGCGGTTATTGTCTTAGTTTTCTCACCGGTATTCTCTGTGCTTGTAAGGCCTTTATTGGAAAAATTAACGGAAGTCGGCGAAAGCGTGACGGCGTCTTTCACTCCAGCATAAACGGGCATACCGCTCGTGCTCGTAAGCTCACTCTCCTCCTCCGCCGGCGCAATCGAATAGTTAAACGTCGCATTAGGCACCACGGCATTCTCATTCATGGTAAGCGTCGAGGTGATCGTGACCTTGTTGTCTTTTACCGGCAGATGCGGAGTAGTAGAGCCCTCCTCCGCCCACGCGGGCGCGACAACTCCCACCAAAGCCAGCAGCATCGTGGCAGCCACAACTGCAAATGCTGTCAGTCGTCTCTTTCCAGTTTTCATGTTGTATCCTTCCTCTCTGGCATATGCCCTTAATAAAACCAATCTCCGTGCCTACAGGTTCGACCTGCGCAGCACGCTGATCACGTTGCCCTTGATCTGCGAGCGGGCAATCGGCCCGTACAGGCGGCTGTCGTGCCCGCCCTCACGCAGATCGGCCAGTACAAAGAACTCATCCGCTCCCAGGTGTACGGGATAGTCCACAGCAGACTCGTAGCGCGGCGTCGGCGTGG
This sequence comes from Coriobacteriaceae bacterium, assembly GCA_905209215.1. Classification (GTDB taxonomy): domain Bacteria; phylum Actinomycetota; class Coriobacteriia; order Coriobacteriales; family Coriobacteriaceae; genus Collinsella. The sequence goes on from CAJLRY010000011.1 coordinate 45,645, forward strand.
TGATGTCGCTTTCCACCACAACAGCCCCGTTAACCATGAGTTCGCCTGTCTCGGTAATCGTGACCTCATCACCGGGACGGGCAACCACACGACCGAGGCGCTCTGCGCCATCCGCGGTGTATACCACCACGTCACCCTCGTTGAAGCCCTGGCTGAGCCTCCAGTAGAGCATGACGTCACCCGAACAGATTCGCGGGGCCATCTCGCCAGTCGTGACCGGACCCACGCCCAGGACCACATCAAAGAGCAGCCAGAGTGTCACGACAAAAAATGCCAAGCGCGCCAGAAAACCCACGATATCGCGCCAGTCGTCCGCTTTTCCCAGATCTGGCGCCGCATGGGCGCCCAACCTCACGTTCGACGCGGCCGAATACCGCGAGCCCCGGAGTCTTCCCTGCGGGGCCGCTCGTGCGGCTGGCCCATCACCAGCATTGCTGGCGCCATGTCTTCTCATAGGCGCCCGCCCCTCTTGGAGCCGTGGTGTAAACGCAGCGCAACCATGCCCGTAGCCAACAGCACGCCGGCGGCCAAAATCGCCAGGGCATAGATGGGGTTGCGCGTAATACCCGTAGGCACCGCGACCTGTCGGGAATTGGTGGCCTTAGCTTCAACGGCAACAGTCACACGCGGACCGTTGAGCGTGCCGCTCGCACCCGTAAGCTCGGCGTGGTACCCCAATGACGAATAATCGTCTTCGTCCACGGTATAGGTCGCGTTGTAATCCAGTGCCTTAATCGAAACGGTCAGACCGTCCTTGACGGCAAACGGCACGGTCGCCTTGCCCTGGTCGTCGGCCGCAAAGGCCGTCTTATTATCCACGGTCTCGGCCTGATCATTCGGTCGCGCCACGAGCGCATGGTTACCTTGAGCAGACGCATCCGAATACTCGATGGCGTAGGTCTGACCAGCCTTGAGGCCCGTAAAGGTCGCTGTCATCTTAAAGTAGGCACGCTTGTCGCCCATATTGCCCGTAACACTCTTGGAAACCTTGAGCGTGTAGGTGCGCGGGGTGAATCGTGCGTATACGCATCCCGTATGGCGTTCTTTTACGTTGTACGTATAGGTGGGTGAAGACGACAGCAGCTCCGGGGCGTCTGGATTCGATAGGTCATACCAGCCCTCAAAGTGATAGCCCTCCTTGGGAGTGGCCACCGCCTCCACAAACGTGCCGTCATCCACAAAGTAGGCAACGCCCGATTTTTTGTACGCGTCGGCGTCCTTGCCCGAGCCATCCCCCGCATTGATGGAGCCCTTTGCCCCCTTAAGCTTGGAGCTGACCGTGCCGCCCGTCGTTACGTTGCTCCACGTGCCATCGGCATTTTTAAGCTGAGCAACAAAGGCCTGACGATACTTCCATTGCGCCACAAACGTCGCGCCTTGGCTCTCGGGAATGTTTTTGACCGTTACCGCATCGCCCGCAGCACCGGTATCCGAATCGACCTTCTTGCCCTTAATGGTAAGCGTGCCGGAATCCGTGGTGCCCTCGGGAGCCGTATGGGTCACCGTGTGCTCTCCGTCAAAACGAATGGCTTTTCCCGAGCCCGCGTACTCCCAGCCCATAAACTTCCAACCGTCGTTTTGCCCTACGGCAGCATGGGAGGTATAGCTCGCTCCAGCACCAGAAAGCTGCACGAAATCGCCCGTGGATTCATCGAACGGATGGTAGTGATACGCTTTGCCGCCGTTCACATCGTATTGAACGCCTGCCTTGGAAAACACGAGGTGCACTTTGTAGTGCTTTGTGACCTTGTCGACCTTAAAGCGGTAGGTGCCATCGTCCGATATGCTCCAATGCGCAGTATCTTCCGCGGGATAGAACTCGCCGTTGACCAGAGCGCCGATAAAGACTGCCCCGTCATCGCGTTTGGCATCGACCATAAAGTAGGAGTTCTTCTCCTGTTTCCCTACGTAGTTTTTGGCATACGTAAAGTCCGCCGTCTCGTTTTCGGAGTTATAAAAATACGTTCCGCTTCCGTTGGGCGTCGTGTATGTCTCGATGCGATAGAACTCCCTAAACGAGATATTGTCGAGGAAGTTGCCGGTCGAATTGCTCTTGTTGGCCGTGTTGTAGGCCACAAAAGCAAAGACGCTCTGGTTTTGGCCATCCGGAATGGTGTAGGTATAGTCGTAGTCAACCTTTTTGTTCTGATCGAGCGCGTTGGAACCGTAGGAAGCCCACGCGTCGTTTTCGGACGCCATAATCCATACGCACCATTTTTCGGTATGCTCCGCATCGGCCGTCCATGAGAACGCACTTCCGCTGAACGCATTGGCAAATCCGCCCACTTTGTCAAACTTGGTTGAATACAGGATGATCTTTTTGCTGCAGCCCGATTGGGAAAAATTGGCCACATCCAAGCCGACATAGTTATCGACGCTCATTTGAATCCATTGAACAATTTGCTGGTACTGATCGAGTGCCTTTTGATTGTCCTTGTACGGCTCGTTTTCTTGTCGCGGACCGATGATAAGGGCCATGGCGTCTCGACCCGAGCGGCCGCGGTGGTCGAGCCCCCACTCATACTGTTTTCCCGGCTCGGTTGTCACATATTGGTAGAGCGAACTCGACTCATGTGCGTTGAGCTCGGCCGCGTAGTCACCATCGGAGGGCGTAAACGTAACAGAATGCCCAGTTGGGTCGATATAATAGTTGTTCTGGGCAACGATCTCGATACGATGGTCCGTCTCGGTCGTGCGCCAATGGGGCGAGCACAGCGTAAACTTGCTGCGCCCCTGGTTCCCCAGATGTATATCGTCTTCAAAACTGCCGTTAGCGATGTTCGTATTCTCGTTCTTAAGATTCGAGGTCGAGAACGCATAGTTTGTGAGCGTTGTCATGGTCTCGGACGAATTTTCTTGATACACCTTGGCAAAATCACTATAGATGTCGCGTGTGCCCTGCTTTTCCACGTGAACGTCGTTGACCAGATTGCCAAACCACTCCCGGTATTGCTCGTTCGCCCCCGTAAGATTTGAATCGTAGCAAGTCAGTGCAAGCATCGTCTTTTCGGACGCTGCGGTATAGTCCGCCCGATAAGCAAACTCATCGTCTTGCTCGGGAAGCGCTCGATAATAGTGTGTACTGTTGGTGCCAAAGGAGAACCAGCCCTGTCCGTTAGAGCTTACGAGCCACACCGAAAGCGCAATGCGACCGTCGCTCTGCTCAAACGAAAAGTGGGATCCGTCAGTGCTGTTACCGGCAAAGCCGCCATTTGCAGCAAAGGGATCGCTGTAAACGGTGTACTGCTCAACGGTATTTCCCTGGGGCATCTTGCCCTGCGCTTTAAGCCAAGTCCGCAGCTGCATGAGCTGGTCTTGGCCTGCGCTGTTAACCGACAGATTCTCCTGTTGAGGACCCATCGTGAGCATCAGCACGTCGTGTTCGGTTGCGGCGCGATGGTTGAGGCCCCACTCGTACGTGGAGCCGCTCTGGGTGGAAAAGGTGGTGTAGGTTGATCCAGGCTCAAAATAATAACTGGTGCCCTGTGGCCTAAAATTCCACGCAAGCGCAAAGTGATTACCGTTAGCTTGTTTGAGGTTACTTTGGACGATGAGGGGCTTCAGGCGATAGTCGAGGCCCGTCATCTCGCCGATTTTATTAGTCGGAGAGGTCGTCGACCAACCAGTAGCTGAGCTAAGAAAGTTCGGGTTCGTTATAAGGTTGCCATCGTCACCGTACGCGCGCGAGGGCAACCCCCCCCGGCCATAACGAACACGCATAAGGTCGCCAGCAACATCACAAAGGTGCGGCGCATCGACGCAATATGACCGAAAGGACCCTGCACGGGCGCATCCCCCCCAGCCGCAGCCCGAGCTTTCGCGCAAGCTGCACAAGTAGTTCGTTTAAGCTTTTTGATTCTACAACCAGCCCAGGGCAAAAGCAAAATCATGCGTGACCGATTTGCAGTCATTTTTCGCATCATTTTTCGTATTGTGCTGGTAGTGCGGCGAAAGTAGCTAAAAAAGCCCCGTCCCAAATGAGCTATTTGAGAAGTTGGGCCATGGCGTTGACGAATTTTTGGACTTGGAGGGTGGGCTCGAGCGGATAGTGCAAATAGACCGGCACCTCGCGGCCGCACAGGAACGGCACACCCACAAAAGCCGGGTGCACGCCCGACCACGCTCCGCAGGTGAGCACCGCATCGCCCTTTTCTTCCGCTTCGTTAAAGAGCGCAAAGTCAAAGCTGTCCACGTCGATCACGTCCACGCCGCCGTCGGCCAACAGGTCGATGCGCAGGCTGTCCATGGCGTCGTTGCCGTGACGAAGCACGCGCAGGCGCATGCCCTCCAAGTCGGCAACCGTGATGCGCGTCTTGCGCGCAAGCCGGCTTGTGCGCGGCACGTCGATATAAAACGGCACGGTAACGATGCGGAGCTTTTGGCAGGCGTCGCCCCAACGCGGGGTCGAAAAGCTCGACTGCACCACATCCACCTCGCGCCCCAAGCTGCGCATAACGGATTCGCGCTCGTCATAGAGGTCGTTCACCGGCACGATCTCGAAGCGCAGCGATGGCTCCAGCTCGTGCACGCCCGTCCACATCGACAGTGTCTGGCGCCCCGGGCACATCATCGACACGCCCAGGCGCACCGCACCGCCATCGCCCGCCGCGCGCCGGGCACGACGCAGTGCGTCCTCAGACTGGCGCATGATCGAGCGCGCATCGTCCACCAGCAGAGCGCCCGCCGGCGTCACCTTGACGCCCGAGTGCGACCGCTCGAACAGCGTGATGCCAAACTCGGCCTCGAACCCCGACACCTGTTTGACGAGCGCCGGAGTCGACACGCGCAGCTTTGCCGCGGCACGCGAGAAACTTCCCAGCTCCGCGGCGGCCGATATGGCCTCAAGTCGTCGATCGTACACGTCAATCTCCCGTTTTCGCACGCGCGGGCCCACAGCACCGCAGGGGGTCGTTTTCGCAGGTCACGAGCTCAATTGAGAACAAACCTCGATGTATAGTGTAAACCATTGGTTTACGCCATTCTAACAAATATGCAATTCACCTGCGCAAATTCAAAGCATACGATAACCAGCGAAAACCACGTGGGTCGATTAATGGGAGCGGCCCACAGGGAGGTACAAGAAGGGAAGTTCCTATGAGCAACTGGCTTAAGCTCGAGGGCGATGTCTGCGCTGTAACCGGCGCGCTCGGCGGCATGGGCGTCGAGATCTGCCGCGAGTTCGCCCGCAACGGCGCCAACGTCGTCCTGCTCGACCTGGACGAGGAGAAGGTCAAGGCAGCAGCTGCCGACCTCGCCGCCGAGTTTGGTATCCACGCCGAGGGCTACAGGATGAACGCCACCGACGAGGCCGAGGTTCAGGCCGCCGTCGACGCCACCATCGCCGACTTCGGCCGCGTCGACGTCCTCGTCAACACCGCCGGCATCCTGCGCTTCGCAGCCATGGAAGACCTGCCGCTGAGTGACTGGAACGAGGTCATCAACGTCAACCTCACCGGCTACTTCATCACCTCGCAGCGCTTTGGTCGCGAAATGATCAAGGCTGGCCAGGGTCGCCTGGTGCACATCTCGACCGTTGCCAGCCACTCCCCCGAGACGTTCTCGGGCGTGTACAGCTCCACCAAGGCGGGCGTCAACATGATGTCCAAGATGCTGGCCGCCGAGTGGGGGCCCTACGGCGTGCGTTCCAACTGCGTCGAGCCCTGCTTTGTCAAGACCCCCATGTCGGCGAGCTTTTATGCCGACCCCGAGGTCGAAAAGAGCCGCAGCCGCCTGATCGCCACGCGCCGCATTGGCGAGGTCCGCGATATCGCCAACGCCGTGATGTTCCTGGCGTCCAAGCGCTCGGACTTTACCACCGGCGACGCCATCAAGGTCGATGGCGGTTTCTCCAATATGATGGGCGACCTCACCGCCAAGCCTGGCGGCCGCCGAGCCTTTGCCGACAACTACCTTAAGAACAAGGGTGTCGAGCTTTGGTCCGACGAGTCCGGCGTCGCAAAGCCGACCGACCAGTAAACCAGCCTGACAGGGAGGCCCCGCGGACGCGGCGGCCCCTCCCCCGCATCGATTAGAAAGAGTCCAATGGCTTCCACCAACCCCAACAAGGGTCGCGCCGTCGTGCTTTCCGCCGCGTGCGTCACCATGTTCTTCATCAGCTCCATCGCGCTGTACTCCGTCGTGAGCAAGAACCTGCTCGCCGTCTATCCCGAGTGGTCCAGCGCTCTTACCTGGGCTTTCCCGGTCTTTCAGACCATCATGGCCGTGACGGGCATCTTCGCCGGCCGCATCTCCGATAAGATCGGCCCGCGCAACGTCGTGATCGCCGCCGCCGTATGCTACGGCCTGGGCTGGTTCATGTCCGGAACCGTCACCGAGCCGTGGCAGTTCTACCTGTGGTTCTCGCTCGTCGCCGCCATCGGCAACGGCCTGGGCTACAACCCCGCGCTCACCACCGGCCAAAAGTGGTTCATCGACAAAAAGGGCCTCGCCTCCGGCATCACCCTGGCCGCTTCGACCGCCGGCCCCGCCGTGCTGTCCCCGGTGCTCGCCTCGCTGCTCATCCCGAGCCTCGGCATCTTTGGCGCCCTCAAGGCACTCGGCGTCATCTTCTTTGCGACGATCGCCGCCTCCGCCCTGTTCCTGAAGGCCCCCGAGGCCGGCTGGCTGCCCGAGGGCTTCGAGGCCCCCAAGGGTGGCGCGCACGCCGGCACCTTCGGTGACCTCACCCCGGGCGAGATGGTCAAGACCCCGCGCTTCTGGGTCCTCATCGTCACCTTCGCCTTTGCCGCCACCGCGGGTACCCTGCTCGTAGGCAAGGTTGCCTCCATCGCCGCCGTCCAGCTCTTCGCCGACCCCACGAGTGCCGCGGCCGTCGCCCTCGGCGGTGTGGTGGTCTCCGTCAACACCTGCGCCAACCTGGTCGGCCGTCTGTCCTTTGGCCAGATCATCGACAAGCTCGGCGCCTACAAGTCGCTGCTCATCAGCCTTGTCGTCACCATCGTCGCACTCGTCATCATGTCGATGAGCTTTACGCAGAGCATGTTCTTTGTGGCGCTCGCCCTGCTCGGCTTTAGCTTTGGCGCTCTGCTCGTCATCTACCCGCCGCTCACCGGTGGCGCCTTTGGCACCAGCAACATCGGCGTCAACTACGGCATCATGTTCTTGGGCTACGCCGCTTCTACCTGGATCAGCCAGCCCATCACCGCCGTGCTGTATCACGCCGAGGCCGGCAGCGCCGCCTACCAGCAGTCCTTCTACGGCGCCATCGTGATCGCCGCCATCGCCGTCGTGCTCACCGTCTACATGATGGTCTCCGACAGCAAGAAGAAGTCCGCTTAGCTTTGCTTGACGCGGCAAGGGCCGTCCTCTTGCCGCATTCCACCGGTCACCAGTATTAAGGAGTCGAAATGTCTGAGCTCAATCCCGTCCGCATTGCCGTTATCGGCGCCGGCGCCATGGGCCGCAACCACATCCGCTTTGTCACCGAGGAGCCCGAGGCCGAGCTCGTTGCCATCGCCGACGCCTTTGAGGGCGCCCGCGCCACGGCCGAGGCCGCCGGCGTGCCGTTTTACACCGATCCCGCTCAGATGATGGACGAGGTCAAGCCCGAGGCCGTCATCATCGCCACCCCCAACGACCTGCACCTGGGCGTTGCCCGCGAGGCCATCAAGCGCAACATCGTGCCGCTGGTCGAAAAGCCGATCTCCAACGATCTCGAGGATGCCCAGGCCTTCGCCGCCGAGGCCGAGACCGCCGGCGTGCCCGTGCTCGTGGGTCAGCACCGTCGCCACAACCCCTTCGTCAACAAGGCCAAGGAGATCATCGAGTCCGGCGAGCTGGGCAAGCTCACCGTGTCGAGCTTCCACTACATGATCTATAAGAACGACGAGTACTTCGATGTCGAGTGGCGCCGCAAAAAGGGTGCCGGCCCGATCCTGGTCAACCTGGTGCACGACGTCGACCTGCTCCGCTACCTGCTGGGCGAGCCCGTTGCCGTCCAGGGTATGCAGTCCAGCGCCGCCCGCGGTTTTGAGACCGAGGACTCCGCCGTGGTCAACGTCCGTTTTGCCGATGGCGCGCTCGCAAGCATGACCATCTCCGACGCCACCGCCAGCCCCTGGAACTGGGAGGCAACCGCTCGCGAGGACCCGCAGTACCGCCCCTTCGACGCCGACGCCTACTTTATCGGTGGCACCAAGGGCGCCCTGTCGCTGCCCCGCCTGCACCAGTTCTCCTACGACGGCGCCTCCAACTGGCACAAGCCGCTGCAGATGGAGATCCCGGCCGTGGACCCGGCGCTGCCGCACAAGATGCAGCTCAAGCACTTTGTAAAGGTTGTCCGCCGCGAGGTCGAGCCCGTCGTGACCCCCGCCGATAACGTCAAGACGCTCACGCTTCTCAACGCCATCAAGGAGGCCGCCGAGACCGGCCAGCTCGTCGAGCTGTAATGCCCCAGGGCGGATTGCGGCAAACCCCCTATCGAGTCCCTCGGTCCGCCCTCAACAAGCCCCTCTTCTTTGCCCCGCGAGCAACCTCCTGCCCGCGGGGCATTTAGCTACTTTGAGGATAATTTTTCTGGGACGGGGATTTAATAATCATTGTGTACCTAATGATTATTAAATCCCCGTCCTAGAAAAATCATCGAGCAGGCAGGACGAGTAGTCAAAAGAGCCCCGTCCTAAAAAGACTGCTTTGCTGGAGTGGCGGGTGGTATCCTTGGTAGCCCTGTGCCGCAAACGTACCTTAAACGCAAGGAGTTCCATGGATCTTATCGCCCAGCTCGCCCGCGAGCTCAACCTTAAGGCCGCCAACGTCGAGGCGGCCGTCAAGCTCATCGACGAGGGCAACACCATCCCCTTTATTTCGCGCTACCGCAAGGAAGCAACGGGCGGCATGGACGACGTCGCTCTGCGCGCACTCGACGAGCGCCTGTCCTACCTGCGCAATCTTGAACAGCGCAAAGAGGACGTCATCCTGCTCATCGATGCCCAGGGCAAACTCACGCCCGAGCTCGAGCAGCAGATTCGCGAGGCCACGCAGCTCCAACGTGTCGAGGACCTCTACAAGCCCTACCGCAAAAAGCGCATGACCCGCGCGCAGAAGGCCCGCGAGGCAGGCCTGGAGCCGCTCGCCAACATGATCATCATGCAGGCCTCGGCCAACGGCAGCGCACTCGACGCCGCCGCGGCATACGTCAACGAGGAGGCTGGCTTCGACACGCCCGAGAAGGCGCTCGCCGGCGCGGCGGACATCGTGGCCGAGACGGTAGCCGAGGACCCGGAGAACGTCGCCGACCTGCGCGCCTTTACGCAAAACACTGCCGATATCGTCGTCGAGGCCACCGACCCCGCCGAGAAGACCCCCTACGAGCCGTACTACAGCTATGACGAGCCGCTGCGCCGCATCCCCAACCACCGCGTGCTGGCCATCGACCGCGGCGAGCGCGAGGGCAAGCTCCGCGTGCGCGTGAACGTCGACGGCGCCGCCGCCACGGCGCGCCTCGGCAGCCGCTGGCCCCGTCGCCAGGGCGTCTTTGCGCCCGTCTTTGACGCCGCTATCGCTGACGGTTACAAGCGCCTCATGGCCCCCTCGCTGGAGCGCGAGGCACGCGCCAAACTCACCGTCCGCGCCCAGACCGAGGCCATCAACGTCTTTGCCAAGAATCTCGAAGGCCTGCTCTCGGCACGCCCCGTGCGCGGCGCCCGCGTGCTCGCGCTCGATCCGGGCTACCGCACCGGCTGCAAGGTCGCCGTCATGGACGAGACCGGCAAGCTACTCGACCACGGCGTGGTCTATCCCACCAAGCCGCGCCACGACGTCGCCGGCACCAAGCGCGAGCTCGCCCGCCTCGTCAAGAAGGACGGCGTCAACACCATCGCCATCGGCAACGGCACCGCCAGCCGCGAGACCGAGGAAGTCGTCTCGGAGTTCATTACCGAGCAGGCGCCCAGCCTTCGTTACACCATCGTCAACGAGGCCGGCGCGTCGGTGTACTCCGCCTCCGAGCTCGCCAGCCAGGAATATCCCGACCTGGACGTCACCGTACGTGGCGCCATGAGCCTGGGCCGCCGTCTGCAAGACCCGCTGGCAGAGCTCGTCAAGATTCCGCCCCAGTCCATCGGCGTTGGCCAGTACCAGCACGACCTTGACCAGGCCGAGCTTTCGCGCACCCTGGGCCACGTGGTGGAAGACGTCGTCAACCGTGTGGGCGTCGACGTCAACACCGCGAGCGCAAGCCTGCTGGGCTACGTGTCGGGCATTACGCCGAGCGTAGCCAAAAACATCGTGGCCTACCGCGAGGAAAACGGCGCCTTTACCGATCGCCGCCAGCTCAAGAAGGTCCCCAAGCTGGGACCCAAGGCGTACCTCAACGCCGCAGGTTTCCTGCGCATCAGCGGCGGCAAGAACCCGCTCGACGCGACAAGCGTCCACCCCGAAAGCTACGAGGTGGCCACGGCCGTCCTGGAGCGCGCCGGCGTTGCGGCAAGCGAGCTCAGCCGCGGCGGCGTGCCCGATATCGAGCGCCGCCTGGGCAGCATCTCGGCGCTGGCAAGCGACCTGGACTGCGGCACCTTAACGCTCATCGACATCGTCAACGAGCTCAAGAAGCCCGGCCGCGACCCGCGCGACGACGCGCCCGAGGTGGTCTTTAGCCGCTCGGCGCTTTCGATCGACGACCTGGAGCCCGGCATGGAACTCAAGGGCACGGTGCGCAACGTTGTGGACTTTGGCGCCTTCGTCGACGTGGGCGTGCACCAGGACGGCCTCGTGCACATCTCCAAGCTGGCCAACCGCTTCGTCAAGCACCCCAGCGACGTGGTGCGCGTCGGTGACACGGTCAAGGTGTGGGTTGAAAAGGTCGATCGCGACCGCAAGAAGATCTCCCTCACCATGGTGCAGGGGAAGTAAACCGCCAAAGCAAGGGTCCCCCCTCTCGCGACGTGCAAAATCGCGAGTATTCTGCAAATTCCACCGTTCCGGATGCCCCTCAGAGACGAAAAAGCAAGAAACAGCCCCCGTTTTAGCGTCATCAGAGCCAAAACGGGGGCTGTTCCATGCTTCACCCAGCTGGTAAAAGCCTTTACCTTGCTGAATACTCTCAATTTTGCACGGCGCAGGCGGGGGTACCTTTGTCCACGGCAGGATATGGAAGCCTATCACCAACCTACCGGCAAGTTCGTGTCGGCAGCCCCGGCCTTTCCTTTGCCTAGCGCGACCCTCGCGAAGCGCGTGAGCGATAGGGAAAGGAAAGGCCGGGGCGAACAACCCGCGATGTAGCCAGCGTTCGCGTTACGGCAGGATATGGAAACCGAGCGAGGCGATATCCTTGGCAAAACCGCGCACGGTATCGAGCGAGACCTCGTACGGGTCACGGCCGATGTTCTTACGCTTGGCCAGGATGCTGTTGGGCACCGTGATGATCTGGCAACCGCATCCTTCCGCCTGGTAAATATTGATAAGCTCACGCGTGGATGCCCACAGGACCTCGCAGTTGGGCTTGGCGGCGGCCTTCTTGACCGACTCCGTCATAAACGGAATGGGGTCGACGCCGGTATCGGCGATGCGGCCGGCAAAGAGCGAGATGATGGACGGTGTCTCGGCATCAACGGCCTCGACCATCTCGTCGACCTGCGTAGGCGTAAAGATGGTGGTGACGTTGACCTTGATGCCGTCGGCCGAAAGCTTGCGCACCAGCTCGGCGGTGGACTCACCCTTGGTGGTCACGCACGGAATCTTGACGTAGACGTTCTCGGCCCAGGTAGCGATCTCGCGGGCCTCGACCTCCATGGTCTCGACGTCGTCGGCAAAGACCTCAAACGACACGGACACATCGGTGATGTGGGCCAGGACCTCCTTGGCAAACGCGCGGTAATCCGTCACGCCGCCCTTCTTCATAAGGGACGGGTTGGTCGTGAAACCCTGAACGTTGCCGTTCTCGTACATGTCGAGCATGCCCTCGAGATTTGCACCGTCAGCGAACACCTTGATTGCCATCTGCCTGATTCCTTTCGTTAGCATACGGCCGATAAACTGCTAAACACTTTACCTACGTTTATCAAGGCGTGAACTGCGGGTTTTTATCTTCTCGGCGAACGGTATAAACACCTCAGTGTTTGGATTGATAAATCGATTGAGCATGCAAAAGCAAAGAGTCGCAGTTTGAGCAAACGTCAGAAGGCGAGATTCATTAGATGAGGCCGAAATGTTGCATCGCTGTGACGGTGCCATCGTGTGCGACATCGTCGGTCACGTAGTCGGCGACTGCCTTGACCTCGGGCATGGCGTTGCCCATGGCTACAGCCGTCTCGACGGCGGCGAGCATACCCAGATCGTTGCCGGAATCGCCAAAGCCAAAGGTGCGCGCGTTGCCGGTGCGACCCAGGTATTCCAGCGCTCGCGCCACGCCCACGCCCTTGTCGATGCCCTTGGGGCTCAGCTCGCGATTCTGACCACCGGTGTTGCACAGCTCAAACTCGCGCTCGATAAAGCCATCGTCGTTGGCTACGCGAGCTAGGTCGCACGCGTTAATGCACACCTTGCCTACGCGCAAATGCCCATCGACGCGCATCTGATCAACGCCATGCACCACGCCGGCGCCTAGCAGAAATGACTGTTCGACACCAACTGGCTCAAGTGAATAGGTGGCACCGTTCGTCTCGAACAACGCCTCGCCGCCCGCCACAGTAATGCGACGCGCGAGCTCCTCAACAATGTCCTCGTCAATGCAGTCCTCGTGTGCCACGCGGCCCTCGACCTCGAGCGTGGCCCCCGCCATGGCAACGACGCCCGCGGGGTCGAGCGCACGCAAACTGTCCGCGATGAGCCACAGGGGACGACCCGTGCAGATAAACGCCTTGTGCCCCGCATCGCGCAGTGCATGGAACGCCTCAACCACCGTCTGCGAAGGGCGAACCGCCGAAAAGTCCTTATCGGTCATATCGTCGGGATCGAACGACGTCAGCGTGCCGTCCACGTCAAAAAAGAGCACAGCGGGTTCGGGACACGCATCAATCATATGGGTTCCTTTCGAGGATAAGGGCAAACGAAGCATCCATCATATAATGGAGCGACGCAACCAGAGAGGTCACCCATGGAATTTTACGCAAGCTGCCCCGAGGGCTTTGAGTCCGCACTCGCCGATGAGCTTAAACGCCTCGGGCTTTCGCATGTCCGCCGCCTGAAAGGCCGCGCTACGTTTGAGGGCGAGCTCGAAGAAGGCTACCGCGCCTGTCTGTGGTCGCGCCTGGCGAGCCGCGTGTTCGTGGTACTCGGGCGCTTTGAGGCGCAGGATGCCGATGAACTGTACGATAGCGTTTACGACATCGCCTGGGAGAGCATCGTCCGCCCCGGCGCCACCATCGCCATTACCGCCCGCGGCGTGACCGAGCAGCTGCGCAACACGCGCTTCTCGGCCCTGCGCGCCAAGGACGCATTGTGCGACCGCTTGGCCGAAACCACGGGCCGTCGCGCCGATGTCGACGCCGCCGATCCCGATGTTCACCTGCTGCTTTCGCTGCGTCAGCGCCGCGCGAGCATCAGCCTGGACCTTTCGGGCGACCCGCTGTTCAAACGCCTACCGCCCGCAGCGACCCGCGCCGGCGAGGGCGCGCACGTGCTGCGCCCCGACTACGCCGCCCTGGTGCTGGCGCAGGTCGGCTGGACCGCACTATGCGAGCGCGAGCTGATGGCCGACGATTACGAGAACGAAGCCCTTCCCACGCTGATCGATGCCTCGTGCGCCGGCGGCGGTCTGCTGCTGGAGGCCGTGAACATTCTGACCGACCGCGCCCCGGGCGCCGCACGCGAGCGCTGGGGCTTTGAGGGCTGGCAGCTGCACGATGCCGCCCTGTGGGAGCAGCTGCTTGCCGAGGCGCGCGGGCGCGAGGCGGCAGCGCGCGAGCGCCAGGCGCGCATCGTGGCCGTGGATGTTGACCCCGCCGCCCGCAAAACCGCTGAGCGCATGGTTAAATGTGCCGGCTACAAGCGCTTTGTCGATTTTTGCGCCGCCAAGTCCGCCACCGTACTGGACCACGCGGGCGCTGTCGCCGGCGCCGCCGTGGTCGCGGATACGACCGAGACACCGCTTTCGCTCATGCATGACACCATGACGCTCATCGGCGAGTTGCGCCGCGCGCCCGAGCTTGCCGCGGCGCCGGTCGCCGCGCTCACCCGCGACGGATTGCTGGCCCGCGCGCTCCACACCGAGCCCGAGCGCTCGATCGCCGTCATGCCCAACAACGAAGAGGCGACCGTCGAAGTCTGGCCTTCGCTCGACCACGCCGCCGCAGCGTTTGAGGCTGCGACCAGTGCGGATGCCGAGGCCGAGGCTGCGGATGCCAACGAAGTCAACGATGAAGCCGCCGCTTCCGCCATGCCCGAGCCTGCCGCCATGCTCGACCTGGGCGACGGCAAGCCGCTGCCCGTGCTCATCCCCGAGTCCGAGCAGTTCGCCAACCGCCTGCGCAAGAATGCCCGTCTGCGCCGCAAGTGGGCCAGGCGCGAGGGCGTGAGCTGCTACCGCGTCTACGATGCCGACCTGCCCGACTACTCCGCCGCTATCGACCTGTACGAGGGTTGCCCGCAGACGCCGGGCCGCTGGCTCGTCATCGCCGAATACGCCGCGCCCAAGACCATCGACCCCGCACTGGCCCAGGCCCGTATGCTCGACATTCTGGCCATCGCGCCGCGCATCCTAGATGTTCCCGCCGAGCATGTGCACGCCAAGGCCCGCATGCGTTCGCGCGGCGGCTCGCAGTACGGCAAGCAGGGCGCCGGCAAGGGCGGCTCGGGTGAGCGCGCCAATATCGCGCGTCGTCGCCTGCCGCTCATCGAAGAGGGCGGCCTCACCTTTGCCGTCAACTTTGACGACTACCTGGACGTCGGCATCTTCTTGGACCACCGCGTCACCCGCAACCTGGTGCGCGAGCACGCCAAGCAGGCGCGCCGCTTCCTCAATCTGTTTGCCTACACCGGCACTGCCACCTGCTACGCGGCCGATGGCGGCGTCGAGGAGACCGTGACGGTCGACCTCTCCAATACCTATCTGGACTGGGCCGAGCGCAACATGCGCCAGAACGGCTTTGTGGGGCCTCAGCATCATTTTGTGCGCGACGACGTGCTCGCTTGGATTCGCGACCAGCGCCAGACGCGCAACCGCTGGGACCTGATCTTTGTCGACCCGCCCACGTTCTCGAACTCGTCCAAGATGGGCCGTCGCACCTGGGATGTCCAGCGCGACCATGTTGAGCTTTTGGCTGGCGTATCGCGCCTGCTCGCGCAGGGCGGCCATGCCATCTTTAGCTGCAACCTGCGCGGCTTCCGCCCCGAAACGCGCAAGCTCGCGCGCGCGGGCGTCGTGCTGGAGGACATTACGGCGCAGACCATCCCCGAGGACTTCGCGCGCAACCAGAAGGTGCACCACTGCTACATCGTGCGCCGCCTGCCCATCGAGGACGCCATGGCCGAGGTCGGCTTTAGCGCCGAGGAAATTGCCGAGCGCGTCGAGGGACTACGCAACCCCGAGGCCCGCAAGCCTCGCGCAGCAGCACCCGCGCACGCGCAGGCCGGCGACCGAGGGCCGCGCGGCGACGGCAAGCCCTCCCCCGCCGGCAAGCCCAAAAAGAAGAAGTTCTACGCCAGCAAGCCCAAGGGCAAATAACAAAGTTGCGGTGGAATACGGACTGTTTTGCCTGGAATTAGGCAAATTTAGACCGTATTTCACCGCAACTCATATTGGGATGATGGTTGGCGATCTAGCCTTGGGTGACCAGGCGATAGCCAATGCCCACGTGCGTTTGGATATAGCGCGGATGCGCGGGGTCGGACTCGATCTTCTTACGCAACGTGCCCATAAAGACGCGCAGGCTCGCCAGATCGCTCTTGGTCGCCGTGCCCCAAATCTCGTGCAGGATATATTGGTGCGTCAGCACCTTGTCGGCGTTGTGCGCCAGCAAGCAGAGCAACTTATACTCGATCGGCGTCAGATGCAGCTCCTCGCCATCCATCGTGGCGATGCCGGCATCAAAATCGATATGCAACTCGCCGGTATCGAACGAGCCCTCGGAGACAACACCGCCCGCCTGCGCATACGAAAGGCGCCTGAGCGTGGTGCGAATGCGCGCGAGCAGCTCCTCGACCGAAAACGGCTTAGTCAGGTAGTCATCGGCGCCGGCATCGAGCGCTCGGATCTTGTCCGCGTCCTCGCTGCGCGCCGAAACCACGATGATCGGCATGCCCGACCACGCGCGCACCGACTCCACCACCTTGACGCCGTCCATATCGGGCAGGCCCAGATCGAGCAGCACAATGCTCGGCGCCTGCGACGAAGCGGCGGCGATGGCGGCGTGGGCGGTCTCCACAGCCATATGGCGCAAACCGTGCGCCTCGAGCGCGGCGACGATAAGGTTGCGGACGGCGGGATCGTCCTCAACGACCAAGATGAGCGGTTTCACGGCAGAGTTCGGCACAGCGCTACTCCTTATCAAACGAAACGTCGGCGGCGGGAAGCTCAATCGTAAAGACCGAACCGTGAGGGTCCGCCGCGGTAACCTCTATGCTACCGCCATGTGCCAGCGCAATGGAGCGGCAGAGCGAAAGCCCCAAGCCCACACTGCGGCAGCTGTCGGCCAGGCCATGGTTGGCGGTGTAGAACGACTCAAAGATCCGCTCGCGGTCCTCGGGCGCAATGCCCGGGCCATCATCAGCAACCGAGCACGCCACGCATCCATCATGGACGCCAATCGAGATTACGATATGCGAGCCCGCGGGCGTATAGGCAATGGCGTTGTTCACCAGGTTGACCACCAGCTGCACCATCAGGCGCGCGTCGACGTTGACGAGCGCCGGCTCATCGCACGCCACCACCTTAAGGTCGTGCTCGCGCACGGCCGGGTTCACGTGGCGCAGCGCCTCCTCGACGATATCGTCCATGAGCTCGAGCGTGGTCGACAGGCGCATACCGCCACCCTCGAGCTTGGTGATGGCGAGCAGATTCTCGACAGTGGCGTTGAGCCATTGCGCGTCCGAGCGAATGGATAGGAGCATGCCGCGGCGTGTCTGGTCGTCGAGCACGGCCGTGCCGGTCGAGCCCTGGTCGAGCAACACGTCGGCATTACCCGAAATACTGGTGAGCGGCGTACGCAGGTCGTGCGAGATGGAGCGCAGCAAGTTGGCACGCAGCTGTTCGTTTTTGGCGAGCACCGCCGCTTCCTCGCGAGCCTCCATGGCGCGGGCGCGATCGAGCGCCAGCTCGCCTTCGCTCACGATGGCATCGGCAAGCGTCCGCTCCTCGGGCGTCAGCGCATCGGGCTCGGCGACAATGGCGAACACCCCCACCACCGAGGCGGGATCGCCCGCGCGCACCATGGTGTCGCCCGAGCGCACGGTCAGGTATATGCCGTAGAACGCCGAGGCGCCATAGGTGGCATCGAGCGGCGTTCCCACATAGGCGGACGCCGAGAGCCGCGGCGGCATCTGCGGCGCCAGCTGGTGTACCGGCGCGGCATCGCCCACGGCCGTGTACGTCGTGCGCGGCAGCAGGTCATCGTTATCGGCATCGGCGCTATACCACACGACCGGACAGTCCGAAAGACGCGCCAGCTGCGTTGCCATAGCGTGCACAATCTGTTGCTGATCGCCACACCGCTGCAGCATGCGGTTGGTCTCGAGCACCATCTGCGTGCGACGGTCGCTGGCGGCAGCCTGCGCCAAGGCGCGGCGCAGGGCCAGCGCGATCGAGCTCGATACGAGCGAGACCGCAAACATGATAAAGAACATGCCGGGATAGACGCGGTCGATAAACGACAGCGCGTAGCGCGGGTCGACAAACAAGAAGTTGTAGAGCGCCACGGCGGCAGCCGAGCTCAGCAGGCAGTACAGGCGGCTCCAGGTAAAGAAAGCGCACAGCTGCACGGCGAACACATAGACGATCATGATGCTCGGCGCGAGCCCCGGATGGTCGAGCAGCGCGCCCACAATCGTCGCCGCGGCTAGCAGCCCCGCCGATACGCAGGCGTCATACAGAGGACTGCGACGCGTCAGCGTTGTACGCCGCCACCAAAAGTTCTCGGCAATATCGCCGTCCGCACGGACGTCCATCAGCGCCCCGCCCCTCTCTCAAAAACAAAAACCACCACAAAGGGGACAGGCACCTTTGTGGTGGTTTCCCCTTGTGGTGGTTCCAAGTGTATAGCCTTGCAGTCTACGGACGCTCGTCGGGAGCCAGGCGCTGCATCTTGCTCACGGCCTTAAACTTGGTGAACAGCGGCACGTACTCAAAGCTCACGTTGGAGTTCTCCAGGCCGTACCAGCGCGCAGGCGTGCCGGCGGCGCGGCGGATGATGTACTTGAGCGTGATGGCCGTACGCTCGCTGGGCTCCACGTCGCTTTCGGGCGCCAGCAGCTTGCGGATCATGACGAACTTAAACGTACCGATGTTGCCCGGGTCCTTGTAGACCGAGTAGTCATGCGTCTGCGCCGGCAGCTCGCCGCTGGCAGCCAGGTCCTGAACAACCTGGCGCAGGTAAGCATTGACGCGCTGGTTGATCTTATAGCCCAGGTACAGATGCACGCGGAATACGTAGTCGGTGCCGAACGTCTCGACCGAGTAGGCAAAGGTATGCGGCTCCTCCATGGTCTCGACATTCACGAACCACCAGGCACGAGCGCGCTTGGGGTGCTTATCCAAAATCGAGTAGACGATATCGCGGTCGATATAGTCGGTGTTGGTGTCCTTGGTCAGGTACACGATGTTGTCGCTCATGAGCTCGTAGCGATCGTCGTCGCGCAGGCGTTTGAGCTGCGGCAGATAGCTGCGCAGCGGCAGCAGCGTAAACTGACGTTGCTCGACCGCCGTACCGTTGTACCAGCACACCATGATGCCCATGATGAGTGCAGCCATGAGGATGGTGAAGTAGCCACCGTGGAAGAACTTGGTGAGCGAGCTCACAAAGAAGAAGCCCTCGAGCAAAAGGAAGAAGGCGGCAAAGATCCACGGCGCGACCTTGAGATTGCGCTCCACGTGCAGATAGAAGAAGAGCAGCATTGTCGTGCACATCATGGTCAGGGTAATGGCCAGGCCGTACGCGGCCTCCATGTGCGCCGAGTTCTGGAACAGCAGCACCACGACGACGCAGCCCACGAGCATGACGTTGTTGACCATGGGGATGTAGAGCTGGCCCTTGGTCTCGGCAGGATAGAAGACCTGCATATGCGGCATGAGGTCCAGGCGGCTGGCCTCGGACACCAGCGAGAATGCGCCGGTGATGAGCGCCTGCGAGGCGATGATGGCCGCGACGGTGGAAAGGCCGACGGCAAAGGGGCGCAGACCCGGGGCGAGCATCTGGTAGAAGGGGTTGAGGTCGGCGATACCCATGAGCTCCGGGTTGCCGGCGTTGTTGATAAGCCACGCGCCCTGGCCCATGTAGGACAGCAGCAGGCAGCACTTAACGAACGGCCAGGTGGCATAGATGTTGCCGCGGCCCACATGGCCCATGTCGGAATAGAGCGCCTCGGCACCGGTGGTAGCGAGGAAGCAGCTGCCCAAAATCATGATGCCCGCATGGTTGTTGGGGCTCAGCAGAAAAGCGATGCCACGCAACGGGTTGAGGCACAGCAGCACCGCGGGATACTGGCAGACAAAGAACAGGCCCGTGCCGCCCAGGAACAAAAACCACAGCGTCATGATGGGGCCGAAGGCGTGACCGATCTTGGCCGTGCCGATGCGCTGCACCAAGAAGAGCGCGATGATGATGGCAAGCGTGATGGCGACGACACGACCCTGGTCGTCACCGAGCACGGCATGGACCGCCGGGATGGTGCGCAGGCCCTCGATGGCCGTGGTGACGGTAACGGCAGGCGTCAGGATGCCGTCGGCGAGCAGCGCCGCGCCGCCCAGCATGGCGGGGATGATGAGCCACTTGCCGCAGCGCTTGACCAGGCTGTACAGGGCAAAGATGCCGCCCTCGCCGTGGTTGTCGGCGCGCAGCGAGATCAGCACGTACTTGACGGTCGTCAGCAGCGTGACCGTCCACACGACAAGGGAGAGCGCGCCGAGCACGAACTCCTGCGTGACGCTTCCGATGCCGCCGTTGCCGGCAACGAGCGCCTTGGTTACATACATGGGGCTGGTGCCGATATCGCCATACACCACGCCCAGCGTGACGAGCATCGCCGAGATGCTCACAGGAATCGCAGCGTGCGAGGCTACTTCCTTTGCCTTTTGTTCCATAAGCCGGTTTCCTCCCAATTTTAACGTTCGACGGGATTATATGTAATCAGCCCATATTTTAATGGCACCGTTTTCCCAGCTAGATAAACATTTATGCGGCCTTTAGGCCACCGCGGCGATATGGAATGTGACAAAGGGACGCCCCCTTTGTCACATTCGTCATTTTCCGAGCCAGTTTTTGAACCACCACTCCATAGAGCGGCTCATCTCGGCCATAAAGGGGCTCGTGTGCTTACGGGTGTAGATGTCGATGACGCGCTCGCCCACCTCGCGGGCGTGCGGGCGAAACATCGCATCCATCTCGGCCACCTGCGCATCCATGGTCGCGGTATCGGCGCGGCGATAGCGCTCATCGTGCACCAGGTTCACCACGGGATGCGCGATCGCCGGGCGCTCCTTGCGGGGCGTGCCGATGATGAGCATCGACAGCGGCATGGTATAGGGAGGCAAGTCCAGCAGTGCGGCAACTTCCTCAGCATTCTCGACGATATCACCGATGTAGCAGCTCCCCAGCCCCAGGGCCTCGGCGGCGACCACGGCGTTTTGCGCAGCGATCACGGCATCCTGCGCCGCGATGGCAAAGTCGCCCAAACCCGGCGCGGGGCGGGGCGCCTTGCCCGTGCGCTCGACAAACTCGGGCTCAAAGCAGCCCACGTGCTCAAACAGATCGATCCACTTGGCATAATCGACCACAAATATGAGTGCCCAGGGCGCCTTGGCGATCATGGGCTGGTGGTCGCACAGGTCGGCAAGACGGTCCAGCGTAGCCTGCTCACGAATGCTCACGATGGAATACATCATCATGGCGCCCGCCGACGGCGCGCGACTCGCCGCATGCAAGATCGCCGCCCGCTGCTCGTCGGTCACCGCCACGGGACGGCCGTCGTCATCGCGCGCAAAAGCGCGCGTGGACGAGCGGTGCTCCAAAATGTCCAGTACCGCGTTGCCCGTAGTCTCGACCGGATAGCCGTACGTATCCACGCCCGCAGCTCCGCCGCCGCCCATGTCCGCCTCGCAAACCTGCTCGCTCATCGCCCTACCCTCGCCATTTCTTTAAGAAGCCTTTACGTTTCCGTGTAATTCCCGTCCATTATCGCGCAGGTCGCCACCACATTGCGCCACACCGCCACACGTGCGCGTTAATATGGCTGGTTGTTGTGCGCAGACACCAATTGCAGCGCATATCTTGGTAACAATCGGGTAAACCCCCGCTTTCGTAGGTTTTAGTTTGTGAGGAGTCTCAGCATGTTCGCTGCCGCCATCTCGCTCGTCGGTCTTGCGGCGACCGTCTACCTTGTCTTGCGCGAGGCCAAGGCCATTCGCGCTCAGTCGGGCACCGTTGCCAAAAGCGCTCTTGGGTGGAGCGTCGCCTTCGGCCTGTTCCAGCTCTTTTTGACCATTTGGGGTGCCATTGGCCTCGTCGCCCAAAACGAGCCGCTCGCCTTTGTGATGCTCATCCTGACCAACGCCATCCTCACCGGATGCGCTTGGGCCAGCATCGCCCGCGACCGCATCGCCCCGCGCGTCTTTGCGTTCGCCGAGCCCGACGCCCCCGCCCCCACCGGCAAGCTCGCCCGCCTGCGCGGCGCCTTTGTGGGCAAACCGCTCGTCGCCGCCGTCCTGTGCCTGCTGCTCGCCGGCGTCTTTGCGCTGCTGGGCATGGAGGTCTCGTCCAACCACGACTTTACCTGGGTCTACCCCCTGTGCATCCTGCTCGAGTGGGCCATCATCGCCACACTCATGACTGGCTTGTTCTTCCTATTCCAGCGCCACGGCGCAGCTCCCGCGGTCCTGGCCTTTGCCCTCTTTGTCCTGGGCATTGCCGAGTTCTTTGTCATCACGTTTAAATCCATGCCCATCCAGCCGGGCGACCTTTCGGCCATCTCCACCGCCGCCGCAGTCGCCGGCACCGGCTACACCTTCTCGATCTCGCTGTTCTGCGTGCTATCCATGGGCTTTACCGCCATCGCCATGCTGCTGTGCGAGTACGCCGGCCTGGTCGCGCCGCACCGTCAGAAGGGCGCCGCCAACGCCAAGCGCATGTTGCTCACCAACCTGCTCGTGGCAGTGCTGTGCCTGGGCGGCGTGACCGCGCATGTCACGCTCATCGACTACTACAACACCCTCGGCATCACCGTCTACACCTGGCGTCCGCTCGAGAGCTACTGGCGCGAGGGCTATCTGCCTGCCTTTATTAGCGCGGCACAGTCCATCAAGCCGCCCAAACCCGCCGACTATTCTGTCGATGACGCCAAGGCCACGCTCAAAAAGTACGCCAAGGCCTACGACAAATCCGACGCGGCCAAGAGCGACGAGCGCGCCGCCGCAAAGGAGCAGTTCGACAGCGAGAAGCCCACGGTCATCGCTATCATGAACGAGACGTTCTCGGATTTGTCGATCTACCAGAACATGCGCGCCGGCTACGAAGGTCCGCAGTACTTTAAGAACCTGTCCAACTGCCTCAGCCGCGGAAAGCTCTACGTGAGCGCCTACGGCGGCGGCACGGCCAATACCGAGTTTGAGTTTATGACCGGCAACTCCATGGCCAACCTGGGCTCGGGCGTGTACCCCTACACCATCTACAACATGGAAACGACCGGGAATCTGGCAGAGCAGTTCAAATCGCTCGGCTATTCCACCACGGCCATGCACCCCAACCACGCGACCAACTGGAACCGCGAGAACGTCTACAAGGACTTTGGCTTTGACCAGTTCCTGTCCATCAACGATTTCCAAGGCGCCGATACCCTGCGCGGCATGGTGACCGACCAGGCAACCTACGACAAGATTCTTGAGCTGCTCGACCAGAACGCCGATCCGCAGTTTATCTTCGATGTGACCATGCAGAACCACTCGGGCTACGACACGGGTCTGCTGCCGGTCGACAAGCAGATGCACCTGAACATCGACACGACCGACCTGGACGCTAAGACCGTCGAGGACGGCACGCTCTCCGATGTTGACGAGTATGTCTCGTGCATCGAGCAGTCCGACCAAGCGCTGCGTTACTTCCTCAACGCCCTGAGCAAGCTCGACCGCAAGGTGGTCGTGGTGTTCTGGGGCGACCACCAGCCGTTCTTCCCGTCCAAGTTCAACGATAAGTGGTTTACCGGCGAGGACGACGCCACCCACCAGGAGCGCTTGTGGCAGACCGACTACATCATTTGGGCTAACTACGACGTTGCCGGTTGTGACCAGACGAGCGAGGTCGACGACCTGTCCACCAACTACCTGTCCACCCAGCTGATGCAACTGATCGGCGCACCGCTGACCGACTACCAGAAAGCGCACATGACGCTGCGCGAGTCGCTGCCCGCCATCAACTCCGTGGGCTACGAGGACGCCAGCCTGCGCTGGGCGCTCTCCTCCAACGTCACCGGTGACGACGCCGCAGCCGCAGCCGCCACCAAGGCGCGTGAGGATTACGCCAAGATGCAGTACTACGAAATGTTCCGCGACGGCAAGAACGTCTACACCGAGCACTTCCAGACCGAGGCCAACGAGACCGACCCCAACCTGGCACCGGGTACAACCAAGATTAAGTAGCGGGTCGCTCATAACTGAAACGTCTGTCCGGGCGGAAGCATATAAGGTCCCTGCTCGGACAGTCCTGCGCAAGACGGAGGCCACATTAAGTGGCCTCCTTTGCGTGCGGAACTCGCGATGAACCTTATATGCCTCCGCCCGGACAGACGCCTTGTTGTTGGAGCACGGCTTGTCATGGGGGCATCCGCTGAACATATATAAGTTGAAGGCCACATTAAGTGGCCTTCTTTGTATTCGGAAAGTGTGTCCCGGAATCTGCCTTCGGAATGGGACGCAGTTTCCGCTTGAGAGCCTGTTGGGAAAGCGCATCCCACTCTGATCGCAAATTCCGGGTCGCATTTTCCGCCAGAGCCCTCAACCGGAAACTGCATCCCACTCCAAAGGCAAATTCTGGGACGCACTTTCCGAATCCCCATCCATCCGGAAAGCCCGTCCCACTCTGAATACATCCAGCGAACGCATGAGAGCGTGTCGTCCAGGACGGTCTCGTCATCGGGGTGATGGAAAGTGTCACCCCCAAACGCTTGCCACAGTTGCGCCCACGAGTGTCAAGAAAAAAGCCTCGAGAATTTCGAGGCTTTCACATTTGTATTGTTTTGCACGAAGGACCGCGAACGACGAAGTTACTCGCCCAGCACGGCCTTCTTGGCCGCCGCCGCCATGTTATCCATATCTTCCTTGGTGGGATGATCCTTCGCGGCAACCCAGTTGTCGAGCAGCATCTTAAAGCGGGCGTTGTCGGGATCTTGCTCGAGCATGGCCTCGTAGCGCTGCTTGACCGCAGGGCCCATCTTACCCTGGCACATCGCCCAGCCCGCAAGCTCGGCATCCCCAGCCAAATTGGAAGCTACGCGGTCGATAATCTGCTGGTAATAGCTCTGGTCGGCGCCAAAGCCGCAGGTGCCAAACAGGAACACGCGCTTGCCGTGCAAGGCGGAGAGCAACGCCGCGACCGAAGGCGTGCACGCGCCCTTGTCGCACCAAAAACCGACGAGCACCATGTCGGCCGCGCAGGCCCCCTGCGCCTCGAGCGCAACCTGATCTGCATCCGCATCGTCACTCAACGCCGCGGCATGGACAAACTCAACGCCCGCAGCCTGCAGAGCGCGCTTGATCGCACCCGAAACCATCCTGGTATTACCGCTCTTGCTGTTAACCACCAAAGAGCACGTCATAGTCACGTTGCCTCGTTTCCCCCAAAACTAAAGCCACTAATGCAATTTATTAGATGAATATCTTAGTACTAACGTGACAGATGTAAACCACCTTCTGTCGATTGATTAATTTGCCCCACGACCGTGCTTACTGGGCAAACTGGCTGCGGTAGAGCTCGGCATAGAAGCCGTCTGCCGCCAGCAGCTCGTCGTGCGTGCCGCGCTCGATAATCTGGCCGTCGCGCATGACCAGAATGCAGTCGGCGTTGCGGATCGTCGACAGGCGGTGCGCCACGACAAAGCTTGTGCGACCGGCCATGAGCTCGTCGAATGCCGCCTGTACCTGCAGCTCGGTACGCGTATCGATGCTCGACGTCGCCTCGTCCAGCAGCAGAATCGCCGGATCGGTGAGCATGACGCGCGCGATGCACAGCAGCTGTTTTTGACCTTGGCTAAACGTGCCGCCGTCCTCGCCGATCACCGTATCGTAGCCGCCTGGCAGCTGCACGATAAACTTATGCGCATGCGCGCGCTTGGCGGCCTCGACAATCTGCTCGCGCGTGGCATCGGGGCAACCGTAGGCAATGTTTTCGGCTACCGTGCCCTCGAACAGCCAGGTGTCCTGCAGCACCATGCCAAAGGCGCGGCGCAGGCTCGCACGCGTGTAGTCACGCGAGGAGCGACCATCGACCACGATGCGCCCAGCATCGATATCGTAAAAGCGCAGCAGTAGGTTGATGAGCGTCGTCTTGCCACAGCCCGTGGGACCGACGAGCGCATAGCGCATACCGGGCTTGGCATCGATGCAGATATCCTGCAGCAGTTTGTGGTCGGGCACATAGCTAAAGTCCACATGCTCAAACGAAACCTCGCCCTTCGGGGCGGCGAGCTCAATGGCATCCACAGCGTCGGGCTCCTGCTCGCGCGCATCGAGCAACGCGAACATGCGGCGTGCCGAGGCGTACGCGGTCTGGATTTGCGTGATGACGTTCGTGACCTCGTTGAACGGCTTAGTGTACTGGTTGGCATAGGACAGGAAAATCTGCACGCCGCCCACCGTAAGCGCCGCGGGCACGCCCGTAATCACGCCCACGCAGCCGATCACGGCGACCACGGCGTAGATGATGTTATTGATAAAACGCGTACCGGGGTTGGAGAGCGAACCCATAAACTGCGCGCGCTCGCCCGCGGTGTAGAGCTCGGCATTGAGGGCATCGAAGCGCTGCTGGGCGTTCGGGCCATAGGCAAAGGCGTCGACAAGCTTTTGCTCGCCTACGTACTCCTCGATATGACCACCGAGCTGCCCTTGAATACGCTGCTGTGCCGTAAAGCTTTTGTTGGAGAGCTTGGCGATAGCACCGGCTGCAAAAATGGAAAGCGGCGTGACGAGTACCACCACGAGCGTCATGGTCAGGTTGATGGAAAGCATAAACGCGAGCGTGCCCACGATGGTAATAACACCGGTAAAGAGCTGCGTGAAGCCCTGCAGCAGACCGTCGCCCACCTGGTCGACGTCGTTGACCACGCGGCTCATGAGGTCGCCGTGGGCATGGCTGTCGATAAAGCTGAGCGGCATGCGGCTGAGCTTATCGCTCGCCTCCACGCGCATGTCGCGCACCGTTTCGTAGGACAGGCGGTTGACGCAGTAGCCCTGCAGCCACTGGAAGGCCGCGGCACCTACCACGACGAGCGCGAGTTTGGTAACGAGCGGCAGCAGCGCGTCGAAGTCCACCTGCCCGGCGGCAACGATGAGGTCGATGCCCTCGCCGATGAGGATGGGCGTATAGAGTTGCAAGACCACCGAGATGGCGGCGCTCACAAACGACGCCGTAAACGAAATGCGATGCGGACGGACGTAGCCCAGCAGACGGCGAGTTACCGCGCCTACGGGGTAACGCTCGGGGTCGCCGGGCTGGCGCGGACCGTCGCCCAGGTCGTTGAGGTTATCGTTGCCGGACACGTTGGCCGTCATCGTGGCGACCGAACCGGAAGAAGTATACGGATTCATTTAGCAGCCCTCCTTTGCGCAAGTAGGCGCAGGGGCAGTCGGGGCGGACGCGGGCACCGTGCTCCCCTGCTGGCCCTCGAGCTCCTCGCGGCGCAGCTGCGACTGGCAAATCTCGCGATAGAGCTGGCAGCTTGCATACAGCTCGTCATGCGTGCCCAGGCCCGCAACCGATCCGTGGTCGAGCACGCAGATCATGTCGGCATCGCGCACGGTCGAGACGCGCTGGCTCACGATGACCGTCGTGAGCGGCAGCCCGCCCTCGGCGGCACCGCGCACGCTGCGCTCGCGGATGGCATGGCGAAGCGCCGCGTCGGTCTTAAAGTCGAGTGCCGAGGCGGAGTCGTCCATGATCAGGACCTGCGGCGAGCCCACTAAGGCGCGCGCGATGGTCAGGCGCTGGCGTTGGCCACCGCTGAAGTTCTTACCGCCCGCCTCGACCGGGGCATCGAGCCCCTGCGGCTTGTTGCGCACGAATTCGCTGGCCTGCGCCATATCGAGCGCCGCCCAGAGCTCATCGTCGGTCGCTGACTCGTCACGCCAGGTCAGGTTGCTGCGGATGGTGCCGCTCACCAGCGACGCGCGCTGCGGGACGGTCGCGACCACATGGCGCAGCTGGTCGAGCGGCCAAGTGCGCACGTCGGCGCCCATCACGCTCACGCTGCCAGCGCTCGCATCGTACAGGCGCGGGATAAGCGAAACGAGCGTGGACTTGCCGCTGCCCGTGCCGCCGATAATGCCGAGCGTTTTGCCCAGCGGCAGCTCCAGGGTCACGTCATTGACGGCGTTGGCGGCGCCCGTGCCAAACGAAAAACTCGCATGGTCAAAGCTCAGCGCGGAGACCGGAACAGCGTCACCCGCCAGGTCGCTCGGCTCGGGCAGCGCAACCGGCTGGTTGTCCTCGTCGGTGATGCTCGGCTCGCAATTGAGCACCTCGTTGATACGCGACGCACTGGCGCTCGCCTTGGTAAAGACCACGACCAGGTTGGCGACATACACGATGGAGGTCAGGGTCTGCGTCATGTAGTTGACGAACGCCATGACCTGGCCCTGCGTGAGCTCGCCCACGTTGACCTGGATGCCGCCCACCCACAGGATGGCGCACACGCCCAGGTTCATCACCAAAAACGTGACGGGATTAAGGATTGACGAAAGCTTGCCCACCGCGATGGCGGTATGTGCCTGGTCATCGGCCGCTTGGGCAAAGCGCTCGCGCTCATGGTCCTCGCGCACAAAGGCGCGAACCACGCGGGCGCCCGAAAGCCCCTCGCGGCAAATGAGCGCGATGCGGTCAAGCTTTGCCTGCAGCTGCTTGTAGTACGGAATGCAGCGCGCCATGACAAACCAAAACACCAGGCCGATGGCGGGCGTGCAAATCAAAAAGATGATGCCGAGCTTAAGGTCGATGCCAAGGGCCGCGACCATGGAGCCCACCGCCAGGAAGGGCCAGCGGATGAGCATGCGCACGCCCAGCGCCACAGCTAGCTGCACCTGGTTGACATCGTTGGTGATACGCGTGATGAGCGACGGCGTGCCAAAGCGATCGAGCTCAGCATAGCTCAGCTTATTGATGTGCCCGTAGAGCGCGCCGCGGATGTCGGTACCCATGCCCTGCGAGGTGAGCGCCGCCATCTTTTGGCAGACGAGCGTAAACGAGATGCCGATCACGGCCATGGCGGCAAGTACCATACCGTAGTGGACGACGGCGTTCACGTCGTGCGAGCCAATGCCCTTATCGATCATCTGGGCAATCACGAGCGGCGTCAGCAGGTCAAAGATCACTTCGATCAGCTTGCACGCAGGGCCAATCACCATATACCGTCGAAACTTGCCACCAAAACGCCTGAGCAGCTCAATCATAAAAGGGCGCTCCCTATCATCATTCACACTCAATTCGAATCATGATAGTACGGTGAGCCCAAAAGAAGCGTAAACAACTCGTCATTTCTAATGGGATTCGGTTTCCAGAGAAGCGGAGAGGTGCGCACGCCCGGTCAGCGGCGCGCCAATCGATTGGTATACTTACAGTAGTGCTACCAGCTGAGTCGCCAACCCTTGAAATGAGGTGCCGAGATGAACGACATTCTCGCAAGAAGAGCAAGACGAGCAACCGTGGGCATCGCCCTTTCCGCGGCACTTGTCGCGGGAATCGCCCCCGCAACGGCGATCGCGGCAGAAACCAGCGCCCCCACCGGTGCAGTTGCCTTGCAGACGGAAGATGCGACCGCCGCAAAAGAAAAAGCGTATGCAGCCATGCAGGAAGCGCTCAAAAACCTCGAGGCCGCAAAAGTTGCCGCAAGTCCCGAGAAACTTGCGGCAATCGATGATGACATTGCCGCTTTTCAAGAGATCTACGACATGGTGGTGACGGAAGCCGCCAAACGGAGGGAACGCCTTCCCGCCATGCAAGCGAACGTCGATGCAGCCCAAGCCAAATACGATGAGGCCCACAACCGGACAAGCGGCCTTCAGGCAGAATTAAAGGCACTTGAAGCACTCGGCGACGAGGAGCCCAGCATAACTATTAAAGAGCATATTAAGCAGTTGCGAAGTGAGATCATGTCGGCAGAAAGGCGAGAGAAATCTTGTGAAGATGATCTTCACTCCTACCAACGCCGGCTCGAAAGCCAGGAAAAACAGGTTCAGTATTTCGAAAGTGAGGCGGAGGAAGCCAAAGCCCACATCGACGAGGACGTAGCCAAGCGAGATGCGCTCCTCGGCGATTTGGAAAAGGCGCAAGCGGCCTATGACGACGCCTGCAAGGCATACGAAGAGGCTAAGGCCGCGGCAGACAAGGCCGTCTCGCCCGAGATAACGAAACCCGCCGAGACAGTGCCTCCCTCCGGCTCAACGCAACCCGCCGAGGCGACACCGCCCGTTGCCTCACCTGCAACCGGCAAAGACGCCCTACCAAGCTCCACCAAGCAAGCGAACTCGAGCAGCGGCAAGCAAGCAGATACGACCGCCGGCAAGCTCGCGAACACGGGAGACGCAGCGCCGAGCGCAATCGCACTCGCAGCAATCGCCGCCGCAGGCCTCGGAATAACCGCCACTGCCACACGCCGCATCAAGAACTCAAAATAGCTGCCAGCGGTTATTGTCTTCGCCAATCCACAAGCCCAGAGACAAAAAGAGGTCCGTTTCCCCACCTAGGGAAACGGACCTCTTTAACTGCAAAAATTCAAACAACAGCACCGCCGCCTCTTAAACTACGTAGCCATCAATGCCCAGACAACGCCAGCGAGCAGCAAAAGGCACGGGATTAAATTATTCAGATAAATGTGACCCTTCAGGCGGTTTTGGTCGGCTACCCGCGAGTGCCGGCAGGGCGCTTGGTAGTCGAGCGATCCCGCAGGCGAAGCCGAGGACCAGCGAGACACCAAGCGCCCTGCCGGCACTCGCGGGTAGCCGCGGCACCAAAAAACGCCTGCGCACTCGATGGATTCGGATGCCCGACAGAGGCTCCTTATGGCTGCTTCCTTCCGGACCTGACCAGATTCGGAACATGTCGTCATCCGAACCCATCGAACGCGCTAGGCGCTCGGTATATCTTACCTGCTCCCGTCCGCCACGGCAAGTGGGGCGAACCCATCGGATGGATTCGCCCCACTCGTCCATATCGCTAGCGGCGCCTGCGGTACAGGACCGCGCCGCCCGCGACGGTCAGAGCGCCGATGCCGGCCATGGCGCCGAGCGCCTCGACCGGCAGGCTGCGGTCGCCGGTGTCGGGCATACCGCCCTTGGAGCCGCTGCCGGAGCCGTTATCTGAACCGCCGCCCGAGCCGCCACCCGGCGTGCCGGGGTTCTCGGGGGTGCCGGGGGTGCCGGGCTCCTCGGTGTAGCTGTTGGTGAAGACCGGCGGCAGGTTGGCGTCGCCCTCGTAGGAGACCTTCGCCGACAGATAGCCCGTCCTGGTGCCGTCTGCCACCTCGTCGCTCACCGTGACGACGATCTTGTGCACCGCCTTGTCGTAGGTCACGTGCGCCTGGCCGTCGTCGACCTCGCCCACCGTGAAGGTGTAGGTGCCGGCCTGCTTGAAGGTCAGCGCATCGAACGTGACGCTGCCATCGGCGGCATTCTTGGCGGTCGACATGACCTTGCCGTCCCGGCCCTTGAGCTCAAAGCTAAACTGGCCCGCCTTGAGCTCGGCGCCCTTGAGCACCTTGGCGGCGCCCAGCTTGAGGGTGACGGGCGCGGCCTCGTAGCCGTTGGTGAACGTCACCGAGTCGCCGCCCGTGGGATTGCCCTCGGCATCCGCCAGCTCGTGCCTGACGGTGAGCGTGCCGTTTCCGGCGTCGGCAACCGTCGTGCGCACGCGGTACGCCGCCCTGTCGTACGTCACGCCGCCCGCCGTGCCGGCGATCTCGCGCAGCTCGTAGCCGTGCGTACCGGGCGCGGTGTAGGTAACGGGGCTGAGCGCGACCGTGCCGTCGGCGGCGTTCTTGCCCGTCGCCGCGACGCTCTCACTGCCGTCGGCGGCAATCTCGACCAACTGGAACTCAAACTCGCCCTCGGCCAGGTCACGGCCCTTGAGCTTCTTGTTCACCTTGATCTGGTCGGTGACGGAGCTCGGCGTCGGGTTCACGCCGTAGGTGTTGGTGAACTCGAACGCGCCCTTGCCCTCGGGCGTACCCTCTGCGGGCAGGACCTCCGCGACGAGCGTGCCCGCGTTGGTGTCCTCGACCACCTTGACCGTGAAGGTCCTCGTCGCCGTCGCGTCGTTGACCACGCCGTCGACCGAACCGGACTCGCTCACCCGGTAGGCGAACGTCTTGGTGCGCAGGCCGCCGCCGTCAATCTCGACGTCATCGAGATCGCTCGGCTGCCTGAACGTGACATGGCCCAGCTCGACGTTGCCGGCGGCGTCGTTGGTCGCCTCGGTCACCGTCTTGCCGGAGGCGTCGACCGGCGCGGGCGCGCCGTCCAACGGCGTGATCTTAAAGGTGTACTTGCCCGCAATGTCGGCCTGCGTGAGGCCGAGTCCGGCCTGGCCGAGCGCCAGCGTCTTGGTGCCCGCAAGGTCGACCGTCGCCTCGTTGGTGCCGTAGCCGTTCACAAACGACAGCGTGCCGTCGGAGCCCTCGGGGTAGACCACGGCCACATCCAGCCCGCCCTTGCCGTTATCGGTCACCTTGACCGTGATATCGAAGCTCGAGGCGGTCGCCGTCACGCCCGCGGACAGCCGGTCCGTGCCGTCCTCGGATACGGTATAGGGAATGACCCAGGAGCCGTCGGCGGCCCTGGTGGCGATGCCGTCCGCCACCATCCGCTCGAGAGCGTCGGTAGTGTAGGCAATGGGCGAGAACGCAAGTCCCGCGGCCTCGCCGTCGCCGGAGGCCTGGTTGGTCGCGGTCGCGACCACGTTACCTTGGGCATCGCGGACGGAGAACGAGAACTCGCCCGCCGCCGCGGCTCGGCCCGTCAGCGTCTTGGTGGCGTTAATTGCCACGTTGCCCTCGCCGCCGAGCGTTCCGGTGGCCTCGTAGGAGTTCTGGAACGCGACCGTCACGGGCGCGGGCGCCGCCATGGCGTCATCTGCCGTGGAGACCTCGCTGCGTGCGACCTCGACACCGTCCTTGGCAACCGCGGTCGTGACCGTGAGTCTGCCCGTCGCGGCGTCGTAGGCGGGCGCGATGGTCACCGTGCGCGGCGCGGTGTCGTTGGCGTAGCCCTCGCCGCCGAGCTTGGTCTCGGTGACGGTGAAGCTGTAGGTCTTGCCCGCGTCGGCGTCGGTGAACTTCACATCGCTGCCCGCGGTCCCGCCGATGAGGTCGACCAGGTCGGCCGCGCCGTCATCGGCCGCGGCCACGGCGTAGGCGTCCTTGCCGGTCTTGAGGCCGAGCTTGGCGGCCGTCTCGGCGTCCGCG
This sequence comes from Coriobacteriaceae bacterium, assembly GCA_905209215.1. GTDB lineage: Bacteria > Actinomycetota > Coriobacteriia > Coriobacteriales > Coriobacteriaceae > Collinsella. The sequence continues at coordinate 78,405 of CAJLRY010000011.1, forward strand.
GTCACGGTGAAGGCGAACTGTCCCGCCTCCATGGCGCGGCCGGAGAGCGTCTTGGACAGGCGCACTCCCGCGCGGGCCGAGTAGTCGAGCTCGGTCGTGTAGGTGTTGACGAAGTCGCCGCCGCTCGCCTGCGCGATTGCGGGCGTCGTGGCCGTGAGGTTGCCGGAGCCGTCGTCGGTCACGGTCACCGTCATCGTGGCGGCGTGGCCGTCGTAGGCCACACCAGCGATGGCGGAGCCGTCATCGGGCCTGACCTCGCGCACCGTGTAGGTGAAGGTCTTGGCGCGCACGCGCTTGCCGCCGACCTCGGCGAACCCGGCGTCCTTGATGTCGTCGAGCGTGTAGCGGATGGGCCCGAAGTCGAAGGCGACCCTATCGCCCGCCTTGGTGCCGGCGGCGGCCGTCACGCTGACGGTCTTGGAGCCGTCGGCAGAGCCCTCGGGCATGGGGGCGCCGTCCTCGCCCGTGAGCGCGAACTGGAAGCTGTCGCCCTCCGCCCAGTCACGTCCCTTGAGTGTCTTGGTGAAGAGTCCCGCGGTGGAGACGTCCCTGCCCTCGGTAGCCGTTCCGTACGTGTTGGTGAACGCGACGGTCGCGCCGTCCTCGGTCACGGCACCTTCGGCCTTGGAGCCGTCAGCCCCGTTAACAGCAGTCGTGTAGCCCTCGGCGGCATCCTCGGTCACGGTGTAGCGCGCGCCCACGGGCAGGCCGTCGATGGCCTTCTCCCCGCCATCCTTAAGCGTGAAGGTCGCCTTGCCGTCCGTGAAGGTCACGGCGTCCTCGTCCTTGCCGAAGGTGCCGGAGACGGGCTCGCCGCCCCCGTCGGCCAGCGCGACCGTGAAGCCGAACTCACGCTGGCTGTCGCCGCCGACGACCGTCTTCTTGACGGTGAGGCTGCCCCCGCGGGGCACGCTGTTGTGGGTCGTGTTGGTCTGCGACTCGTTCTCGCCCACCTTGACCGTTGCGGTGTTGGCGATGTCGTCGACCACGGCGGCTTCGGCGGAGACCTTCACGTCGAAGCTGAGCGTGCCCGTGGCGCCCGCAGCCTGCTCGCCGAGCGACCAGGTAAGGGTGCGCGTCGCGGCGTCGTAGGCGGCACCGTCGGCAGAACCCTCAACATAGTTAACGCCCTTGGGCAGGACATCGGTCACCGTCACGTCGGCCGCCTGCGCGGCGCCCCTGTCGTCGACGCTGTTATTGGCCCAGCCGATGGTATAGGTGAGGGTATCGCCCACGCCCACCGGTTTGCCATCCACATCGACCTTGGCGCCCGAGGCGTCCGCCTTGGTGACGGTCTTGGTGTTGTCGTGCGGCGTGAAGGTGTTGGTGAAAGTCTTCTTGCCCCGCTCGTTGGAGATCTCGGCCTTAAGGCCGGCGCCAGTCTGAGTCACCGTGATGTCGAAGGTGTAGGCGTGCGCATCGTCCTCAATCAGGACATCGCCGCTTGCTTTCTCGGTCACGGTCGCGTGGTAGGTGCCCAGATTGGTGAAGCTGAGCTCGCCAAAGGAAACCTTGCCGTCCTTGTCATTCTTCGCCTCGATTGGGTAGCCCTCGAGGACATTGCCCGCGCCATCGGTGAGGGAGAGCTCGAAGGTGAATTCCCCCTCCTGGAGGCCGGGCTTGCGGCCGCCCGCGAGCACCTTGGTGAGCTCGGGGACGGACGCCGTGGCGGGGGCGGGGTCGAAGGTGTTGGTGAAGGCGGCGGAGGCGACCTGATCGGCCGAGATGGAGCCATCGGCCCTGGATCCCTCGGCTCCGTTCACCGCGGCTTTGTAGCCATCGGCGGCACGTTCGGTCACCGTGTAGGCGGTTCCCGCGGGCAGCCCCGTGATCCTCGCCGTCTGGCCATCTTTGAGCTTGAGGGTCGCCTTGCCGTCCTCGAACGTCGCGTCACCGTAGGTGCCGGACACTTTGTTGCGGCCTGCGGCATCGGTGGCCTCTACCACAAACTTAAATATCTTGTCCGCGTCGACCGCCAGGCCCTCGCGCGCCACGACGGTCTTGGAGACGTCGAGCTCGCCCGTCTTCACAGTGTTGGTCACGGTGAAGCCGCGCTCGGCGTCGCCGGTGACCTTCGAGCTGTAGCCCTCGACGGGCACCTCGGCCACGGCGTAGTCGATCACGGAGCCGGACTTGGAGTACTTGGGCAGGCCCTCGAAGGAGTGCTTCCAGCTATTGGACTTCGACAGCTCGGCCGACTCGCCGGTGTCCTTCCCGTCGGCGAGCAGGCGCACGGTGGCCTTCTCGGCCGCCGGGCCGACCCACTTCTTCTCGACGGGCACCGAGACCTTGGCCGTGGAGGTGTTGGTCACGGTGAAGCCGCGCTCGGCGTCGCCGGTGACCGCGGAGTCATAGCCCTCGACGGGGTCCTCGGACACGGTGTAGTGCGCGCCCGCGGGCAGGTTGGAGAAGACGCCCTTCCAGTCGTTGGACTCGCTCAGGGTGATCGAATCGATGACGGTATCGCCGTTCTTGAGATTTACTTTGACCTTATTAGGATGGGGAATCCTGGGGTTCTCCCAGACCTTTTTGATGGGAATGTCGATGTTCTCGGACTTGCCGATGATGACACCGCCGTTGGCGCCGATGCCGCCTCCCCGCTCGGCCGTATTGCCAGAGATCGTCAGCGACGTCTGACCGCGGCCGAGGTTATACACATCCTCGCTCATCACAGATTTAAGCGCGACGTTCGGCGTGGCGTCGGTAAAGGACAGGGGCTCGCCGTTGCCACCGTCGGGAGAGAATCGCGGGATTTCGGTGTTTGTTTCCGCATAAGTGCCTTCGGGGTTAAACAGCCCACCGTCTCTGTACCAGCTGACCTTTCCGCCGCCCGGAGCGCGGTTGGCCAAGGTCAGTTTGTATTTGGCGTCTTTGAAGCCGGTGAAGACGAGGTCGTCTCCCGCCTCATCGGCCGAGTTCCTGGCGATCAGGCCACCGTTCTGGACGTAGACCTTGGCATCTCCGGTCGGGCAGAACCACATGCCGCCGCCCTGCTTTTTCGCATGGTTATCAACAACGAGAGCGTTTTCGATATGGAGCGTGCTATAGACGAGATACTCGTTGCCTTCGCTATATACGCCGCCACCCATATTCCGAGCAGTATTGTCCTTGATCTCGCCCGCACTGAGCTTGACGTCATCTGAATAGGTATAGATGCCTCCGCCGGCGGAAGCGGAGTTACCCGATACGGAGCCACCTTTCATAGTGAAAGCGGTATGGTCCCTACCACCCTGCTGCAGGCCGCGATCGACCACGCACACTCCGCCGCCTTTGCCATCAGAATACGCAATATTGTCCTCGATCTTGCCGCCCTTGAGGGTAAACTCGGCATTCCCTTCGACGTGCACTGCGCCGGAGGGAGTTCGATTCCCAAGCTTATAGCCTCTGTTGCGCACAAGCTGACCACCGGTCATCTCAAAGGAGGCTCTCTGGTTACGAGCCTCGCTGTACATGACCACCGCGCCGCCCTGATAGCCGGCGTTATCCTCGATACTGCCGTTACTCATCTCAAGGTGGGCATCGCCCATCAGCATGATGCCGGTAGACGAAAGGTAATTACCATCGCCGTCTGCGGAGAAAGACACGTGATTCTTACGGATAACGCCGCCCTTCATGACAACATGAGCGCCGTCTTTCGCGTGGACAGCGCCGCAATACGCGTCCTTAAGTTCGCACTGCTCGATAACGCCGCCCGTCATGGTAAGCGAAGCCTTGTCTCCCGACACGTCGATGACACCCGTATTGACGGTGTTCGCAGCGCCGTCGCACACAACGGCCTCGTCAGAGAGCACAACCGCTCCCCTGCTAGAAATAATGGCGCCCTTGTTGTAGCGACCACTCAGGGACACTTTCCCCGACAGCTCGAGGGATGCCCCCTCGGCAACATTGACCAGTACGGAGAAGCCGCTTTTCTTTGCCAAGATGGTATAGGGCTCATCCGACGTGATCTTAATCATCTTCCCGGCAGGAATCGTGAGCGTGGAGCCAAGCTTCACGTGCTTTTTCAGGGTGATGACGGTTTCCTTGTCATAGGGGGCCTCGTCGACCAGATCCTGAAGGGTCTTGGTGCTGTCATCGCTCACGGTACCGCCGACGCCGTCATCGATGGACTCGCGCGTGTAGACGATATCGACGCCAAAGAACGGGAGGTTCTCCGAGCCTTTGATGTCGTCCATGCTGTTTTCGATTGTGATCTTTTTAACCGTGCTGCCTTCAAACATACCCGAGGGTATTTCGGTGAGGCCGCGCCCGATCGTCACATCCTTCACGCCACCTACGCCCGAGAAGGCCGCCGTGCCAACGGAAGTCACGGAATCCGGAATGGAAAGCTGCTCCGGCAACGTGCCGTAATAGAAGGCGTAGTTGCCAATTGTCTCAAGTGTCCTGGGAAGCTGGACGGCGACGTTGCTCTGGATAAAGGCCCACTCACCGATACTCTTCAGGCTGTCGCAAAGCCCCACGATCTTAACCGGTGTGTAGCAGAACGCATTGTCCGGAATGTTCTGAAGCGAGGACAGATCCACGGACGCCTGCAGATTTTTGCACTCGTAAAAAGCCCCCCAGCCCATCTTTGTCACCTTGCTTAGATTGGGCACGTTCACCAGGCTGGCGCACCCCTGGAAAGCAGAGGATCCGATGCTCTTCAATGTGCCTGGGAAATCGATCCCAGTCAAACTCGAGCAAGTCCGAAACGCCCCATCCCCGATGGACTCGATTTCGCTCAGCGCGGTGACGGACGTGAGAGAGGTGCATCCGTCAAACATGTGCGAGGGGATCTTGGTAACCGAAGCGGGCAACGACACGCTTGTCAGAGACGTGCAGTCTTCGAACACGCCCGTTATGGTGTCGGAGAAGGCGACATCTTTTGGAAACTCGATGCCTGTGAGGGCCGTAGCCCCCTCGAAGGCGCCCGAGCCCGAAATCATTTTGAGGGTTGAGGGGAGATCGATCTCCGAAAGGTTGCTGCAGCCATAGACCATCATGTTGGCGCTAATCTCCTCGACGCCCTCATCGAAATAGAGCTTTTCGAGCGAGCCAGCGTTTTGCAGCGAGCAAGCGAAGTTCTTGATGGAGCCAGGGATATGGAGCTCCTTGACCTTTGCGAACCTCCGGAAATTCCCTCCGTACATTTTTTCGAGCGTGTCGGGAAGCGTCAGCTGCTCAACGTTCTTGGCCACGATACCAGACGAGAAATAAAGTTTGGTGACTTTGTAGGTCTGGCCACCATGCTCGATGGAGCTGGGCACACTCACCGCGGTCACACTGTCGTCGGCAACAATACCTGTGATTTCCGCCATGCCCTTATCCGTGGTCTCGCACGAATAGGTCACGCCGTCCTGGGTGATCTCAAACTCCTCCGCAGTATACGCAGTCCGCGATTCCGTGGCCGCATATGCGACACCGGCCGTCGCGCCAACGGATAAACATCCGAAGCCGAGAACCAGCGCAAGGCAGAGAGCAGCGACTCTCTGCCCCCATTACAGTCTGAAATAGGCCATCGATAAATTTCGATGGCGAGCATTCGGCG
>CAJLRY010000012.1:0-74397 GCA_905209215.1 Coriobacteriaceae bacterium
AGTTCCGCACGCAAAGAAGGCCACTTAATGTGGCCTTCGTCTTGCGCAGGACTGTCCGAGCAGCAAACCAAAACCATCTCGCCGGCCCAGCGACCATCCCTCCCAAAGATTTTCAAAAAAGTTGTTGACGCGCGCGTAACGACTCGTCTAATATATCCCTTGCGCGATGGACCTGTAGCTCAGTTGGTTAGAGCGTCCGGCTGATAACCGGGAGGTCACAAGTTCGAATCTTGTCAGGTCCACCACTTTCTTTCGCAATAAACACCCCAGCGAGAGCCGAGTCGCCGCTGGGGTGTTTATTACTTTCTCCGTGGGGGTTTAGCTCAGCTGGGAGAGCGCGGGCTTTGCAAGCCTGAGGTCAGGGGTTCGATCCCCCTAACCTCCACCATGATGGACCTGTAGCTCAGTTGGTTAGAGCGTCCGGCTGATAACCGGGAGGTCACAAGTTCGAATCTTGTCAGGTCCACCATCAAAACTGTGAAGAGCCTCGGGGCAATTGCCTCGGGGCTTTTTTCTTGTCTGCGATAAATCTCATTTTGGTTTTGTGTGCTGGGCGAAAGATTGGGTAGTATAGCTATTCAATGCGGCGGGCTGCCGCGTGTTAACCGCTACGTACCGGAGGTGTTCCATGGTTCGTGTCGACATAGAGACCATCGTCATGGCCGCCGGTCCCGTGCCATCGCTTATCGTGCTTCGTGAGCGCAGCAGCAAATCGGACTCGCCCGCGCCGCTGCGCTCCCTTTCCATTCAGACTGGTTCGTTTGAAGCTGCTGCCATCAGCCGCGGCATCGATAGCGGCCGCGCCGAGCGCCCGATTACCCATGACCTGCTGCTCGATACCGTTGACGCCCTGGGCGCCAAGCTCGAGCGCATCGAGATCGTTCGCGCCGAGCCGCCGGTGTTCTACGCGACGATCGTCGTACTGGCCGATGGCGCCGAGCGCAAGATCGACGCCCGCCCCAGTGACGCCATTGCCCTTGCCGTGCGCAGCAATGCCCCCATGTTTGTGGAGGACGACATCATGAATCGCCTGGGCACTGTTTCCACCCACGCCGAGGATGTCGACGACGAGCAGGAGTTCGAGAAGTTCGACGAGTTCGTCCATACGCTCTCCCCCGATGACTTCTAAATGTCTGGCACGCGAGCGGAGAGGTCGCTGATGGGTACCCGCGTATCGGCTGAAGCGGCCGCCATCGCGCGTGAAGCCCAGATGCGCTCGGAGGCTTCTGAGGCGGCTCGCATTGCCTATGTGACGCAGGCCCGCACGCTTCGCGAGCGCCGCGGCTCGTTTATCAAGATGGTTGTCGTCTCCGTCCTTGTCGCGGCAATCTGTTCGCGCCTTCGTGGTACAGTTGGTGCGCTTGGGTTTTCGATTTCAACAGGCTTGGTAATCTGGGGTGTGGTCGATGCAGTAATGCTGACCAGCCAGATCAAGGTACTCGACAAGCGCGCGATGGATATGATGCGCGCCCGCGACGCTGCCGCCAAGATCGCTGCCGAGGCACAAGAACTGTAACGACGCCAGACTCGATGGGAAGGTCTAAAGATGGCACAGGATATGCAGGACGCCGGTAACGTCTCCGCCGAGCTCGACGCCATGGTGTGTGACCTGATTGGTGCGTTCTTGGACGACCTTGCCGCCGGCGAGAATCCGGGTGTAGTTGTGGCGATCGAGGACGCTGCTTCCAACCGTTATCTGGCGGCGCTCGATGAGGATGGCGAGGAGGCGTGCCTCGAGGCGGCCACCAACTTTATCTCCGAGCACAAGATGGGTCTTAAGGACGAGGGCCTGGGCCGCATCGCCCGCTATGCCATCGGCTACACCGGTTGTGTCGAAATTGACGGCGGCTATCACGACGCCCTGCTCGTGAGCTTCTTCGAAACCACGCTCGAGAGCGGTTTTTCGGCATACGTGCTGTATGAGGGCATGGGTGCCGGCGATGGTTTTATGTGGAGCGACCCTGAACCTGCAGGTGAGGAAACCCCTCTTATCTAAAATCGCTAAAATAAACGAGTTTTCGGTAAAAGGCTCAATATTCCCGCTGAGCGTTGTATCGCTGGGCGGGCCGCATACGCGTGCCGTTTGTATATGGATAGAAGATAGGGGAACTACATGCGCGTAGACAATCTGAGGAACATCGCCATCATCGCCCACGTCGACCACGGCAAGACGACGATGGTCGACAAGCTCCTGCGTGCCACGGACGCCTTCCGTGCCAACCAGCAGGTCGAGGACCGCGTCCTGGACTCCAACGACCAGGAGCGCGAGCGCGGCATTACGATTCTCGCCAAGAACATCTCTATCGAGTACAAGGACGTCAAGATCAACGTCATCGACACCCCGGGCCACGCCGACTTTGGCGGCGAGGTCGAGCGCGTGCTGCGTATGGCCGACGGCGCCCTGCTGCTGGTTGACGCTTTTGAGGGCCCCATGCCCCAGACCCGCTTCGTGCTGCGTCACGCTATCGACACCGGCCTCAAGATCATGATCGTTATCAACAAGATCGATCGTCCGGGCGCCAACCCCGAGAAGGCCTACAACGACTGCCTGGACCTTATGGCCGACCTGGGTGCCACCGACGACCAGCTCGAGTTCGCCATGGAGCACGTGGTCTACGCCAGCGCCATGAACGGCTTTGCCCGTCTTGACCCCAACGACGGCAACATGGACATGTATCCGCTGCTTGATATGATCATCGACGACATGCCCGCCCCCGAGGTTGACGAGAACGCCCCGCTGGCCATGCAGTGCGTGACCATCGACCACTCCAACTTTGTCGGCCGCATCGGCATCGGTCGCGTGTATTCCGGCGCCATTCACCAGGGCGATCAGATCCTGGTTGTCAAGAACGACGGCTCCAGCGCAACTGCTACCGTCAAGCAGCTCTTTACCTTCGACTACCTGGGCCGCACCGAGTGCCAGGAAGTAGGCGCCGGCGACATTGCCGCCGTTGTCGGTATTGACCGCACCGATATCGGCGATGTCTACACCGACCCCGAGAACCCCGTTGAGCTCGAGCCCATCGAGATCGACCCGCCGACTCTGTCCATCGTCTTTGAGGCTTCGACCTCCCCGCTCGTCGGTCGCGACGGCGACATCGTGGGCGCCCGTCAGCTCAAGGAGCGCCTGTTCAACGAGGCCGAGAACAACGTGACCATGAAGATCGAGGAGCTCGAGGACAAGAGCGGCGTCGAGGTCTCGGGCCGCGGCATCCTGCACCTGTCCGTCCTGATGGAGTCCATGCGCCGCGAGGGCTTTGAGTTCCAGGTCGGCCGTCCCCGCGTTCTGTTTAAGAAGGACGAGAACGGCAACAAGATGGAGCCCGTCGAGCAGGCCGTCGTCGAGTGCCCGGACGAGTACTCGGGCAAGGTCGTTGAGGTCTTCGGTACCTCCGGCGGTATCATGACGAGCATGGATACCTCGGGCATCGTGACGCACCTTGAGTTTAAGATCCCGACGCGTGGCATCATGGGCCTTAAGAACCGCATCATGAACGTCACCCACGGCGAGGGCGTGTTCTACCACACCTTCCTGGAGTACGGTCCCTACGCCGGCGAGATCGGCAACCGTCAGAACGGTGCCATGATCTCCATGACCACCGAGAAGGCCGTTGCCTATGCCCTGGGCACGCTGCAGGAGCGCGGCCAGCTGTTTGTTGAGCCGGGCACCGAGTGTTACGAGGGCATGATCGTGGGCGAGCGCAGCAAGGCCGGCGACATGGTCGTCAACATCGCCCGTACCAAGAACCTGGGCAACCAGCGTTCCTCGACCTCCGATATTTCCGTGCAGCTGGTGCCGCCCCGCACCTTCTCGCTGGAGGAGGCGCTGGAGTACATCGCCGATGACGAGCTGGTGGAGATCACTCCCAAGAATATTCGCCTGCGCAAGCGTCTGCTCAATGCCACCGACCGCAAGAAGGCCGCCGTCCGTGCCGGTCAGGTCAACAAATAAGCGCTGGGGCTTATAACCGCCAATAAGAAAGGGCGTCGACCGCGATGGTCGGCGCCCTTTTTGGTGCAAGGGGGACAGGTTCGCTTGCACCACCACAAAGGTGCCTGTCCCCTTTGTGGTGGTTGGCAGCTAGGCGGTGGGGAGTTCCGGCGTATTAGCCGGCTGTTGCGACTTGAGGTGAGCGTTGCGCCAGATGATCTGGATAACATAGCCGAGCGTGAAGACAAAGGCCACGCCGCTGATGAAATCGCCTACGAGGGGGATTGCCGTAAGTGCACCTGCGATCACGCCGCCGGCGGCCGCCATGGCGTAGCGGTTCTGGCTGTGTCCGACCATGCGCGCGATCGCGCACCCTGCAAAGGCACTCGACACCAGCGCGATGCCAATAACACCGCACATGAGGGCTCCGGCAAGCGACAGACCAGCGATAGAGATAATTAGCAGTAGCACGGCGGGGACGATAGCAATCGTGCCCAGAAGACCGCTCACCCACAGGGGCATGGGGCGCTGGTGGAGCATGCCGGCGGCGCTGGCGGTTGCGCGCGGAAAGACGAGTTCGAGCAGTAGGGCGACAAAGCAGGCCGAGAGTGCCGCGGCGACGATACCGCCGATGACATCGTTAACGGTGGAAGTATCCTCGCTCTCGGTGCGGTCGATCTTGAGCGCGCCGACCTCGGCTCCCGCGGCGCGCTCGGGGTCCTCGGAGACGTGCGCGTTCACGGTGCCGGTGATGTGGGCGTTCTTGCCCAGGATGAGCTTATCGGCCCAAACCTCGACATCGCCCTCGACGGTGCCATCGATAGTCACCGTATCGCCCGCAAGCGCTGCCGACTTGGTAGAGCCGCGCAGGGCAACCGTCTCGCCTATCGCATAGAAACAGTTGGTGGTGCTGTCGGAATTGAGCACGACATGCGAGCCGGCAACGGTCACGCTGCCATCAACCGTAGTCTTGGCAATGTCGATGGTGCGCGCCGCCAAGCGGACGGCGCCGCCCACCGTGCAGTCGCGGATGGAGAGGCTCTCGCCTGCTGCAATTATGTCGCGGCCGATGGACGCATCGTCCAAGTTGAGGGCCTGACCTGCCCAGTACAGGTCACCTTCGACGCCGGACGAATTGGCGTCATTGTCGGTCGCAAGTACGTTGCCTGCGGTGTCTGTGCCGGCGAACGACGCCGTGGGAAGTGCGGTGACCGCTAGGGCGACGAGCGCGAATAGGATCGTGATGCGGACCCACGCTTTACGGCGCTGGGTCGACGGGAATTGATTACAGGGCATAGTGAATCCTTCGTCAGATGCTCGACATACACCTAACAGGGTACCCAACGCGTGGGCGCTCTAAAAGAACCTCTCGGTTGCATTTCGAAGGGTCGTGCCGTGCTGTTTACTTTTTACGGTGCAAGAAGCGCGCGATATCTTCTTCGGTGGGGCTTTTGATGTCAAAGCGCAGCGAGAGCCAGCGCAGACCCATGGTCACGACAACGCATACGACCAGCGCGGCGACATTGCTCATAATGCCGCTCATAACGAGACACACATAGCTTGTCGATCCGGCGATGGCGGCGATGGCATAAAAGTTAGTACGTTGGAAAATGCCCGGAACCACGCCCATAAAGCCGTCGCGCAACATGCCGCCGCCCACCGCGGTGAAAAAGCCCATCATGATGCACACCGCCGGTGCAAAGCCGTAGACCAGCGCCTTGTCTGCTCCAGTGGCGGCGTAGATGCCGACCGAGATGATGTCGAGCAGGGGAATGAGTTTTTCGGGCTTGTCGACGATTGCCGGGAAAATATAGATGATGGCTGCCGTGGCAATGGAAAGCGGCAGCGCCATTGGCTGGTTGAGGATGTAGACGTTGCCCACCTGCAGCGTCATGTCGCGTAAAAGACCGCCGCCCAAGCCACAGACCACGGCAAGCGCGACCGCGCCCACCAGATCGAGCTTGTGCTCGCGCGCGACCAACACGCCCGAGATTGAAGCCGCGACGACGGCGAACATTTCGAGCCAAAACGGGATGGCGACCATGGCATCTGTGGCGTGTGAGGTAACGGTCATAGCGGCGACGACGGGCAAGATGGGGTCCTTTTGGTTGCGGGTTTAGACAATGCCCGTACATAGTACATGGTTGGCGGGCGTGGTGATTCTATTGCTCGGTAAACGGTCGGGACTGGGTGGGGGCGTAGGTTCCATGTTTGGGGATCTGGGTCGATGCTGAACGCGATGGGGGCGTGGCTGAATAGGAGGGATGTCCAAATTTTGAGCAGCGCTCAAAATTTATCCGGTCGGCTTACGCCGACCGCGCTGCGCTAAAAACGCGCCACTGGCGCGTTTTCTTTACGCTTTGCGCCCTGGCGGGTTCGAATCCCTCCTCCTCCGCCGTATTTGCTTGTAAGGGACTCTAAACAAAAAAGCCCCCGTTTTCGGGAGCTTTCTCAACCAAAATGGCGGAGGAGGAGGGATTCGAACCCTCGTGACCTTATACAGGCCAAACGGTTTTCGAGACCGCCGCATTCAACCACTCTGCCACCCCTCCGCGTGGGGTAAAAACAAAGCAGGCTCGAAGGCCTGCTTTGGAATTAACTGGCGGAGAGTCAGGGATTTGAACCCTGGAGACGCTTTTGACGCCTACACGATTTCCAATCGTGCTCCTTCGGCCACTCGGACAACTCTCCGTTAAATGCGAAAGTCAGTATACACGAGGAATCGCAAAGTGCAAACAGAAAAGTTGGCATTTTTTAAAACGCTTGGCCGCGCTTGTCGTTGCAGTGGGGTTTGAGGTGCCAAAAAACGGCTTCCGACCAGCGTGGTTGATTAACTCAATTGTTCAAAAGGGGTATTCATAAGCGACTTGGCAATGAATTTAAAAATCTTTGGGTGGCGCTGTGGACCACTGGTATGCATTTTGCGACCACGGCCTTGTGCCCGTTAACCTGCGGCTTGGCTCAGCTTGTCCCCGCGGCATCGTATCTTGTCCACAGATCCGTCAAGCTTTTGGTCAGCATTTGGTTGGAATGTGCATGAAGTGCCGTGTGAGCATGGACATATGTGGAGGTCATGAGGTTGTAGCTGCATATTCTTGCAGCCTAGGAGGTTGAAAGATATTATTACCAAGTCTTTTCCTGCTTCAGGCGCACCTTCACGACCTGAAGCCACATTTGCCCAGAGGAGGTGACAATATGAAGGCTTATGAACTGCTGTTCTTTGTTGACCCGTCGCTCGACCCCGAGACTCGTCTCGCTGTTATGAAGCGTATCGATACCACGATCGCTGAGGGCGCTGGCAAGGTCGACTCCGTTGACGAGTGGGGCAAGCGCAAGCTCGCCTACGAGATCAACGACCTCACCGATGGTGACTACACCCTCATCAACTTCCACGCAGATCCTACCCAGATCGCCGAGCTTGATCGCGTCCTGCGCATCACCGACGCTGTGGTCCGCCACATGATCGTCCGTCGCGACGACCAGGAGTAAGACTGTCGTTTTGGACTGGGCTTGTGCCCCAAGAGGAAGTAGTGAGTTATGAGCATCAATCGAGTGAACATCACCGGTAACCTCACGCGTGATCCCGAGCTGCGCGCCACCGCCGGCGGAACCCAGGTTCTGTCCTTTGGCGTCGCCGTGAACGATCGTCGCCGCAACGCGCAGACTGGCGAGTGGGAGGACTATCCCAACTTTGTCGACTGCACCATGTTCGGCACCCGCGCCGAGGCCGTGAGCCGTTTCCTGGCAAAGGGAAACAAGGTCGCGATCGAGGGCAAGCTGCGCTACAGCTCTTGGGAGCGCGACGGTCAGCGCCGGAGCAAGCTTGAGGTCATCGTCGATGAGATCGAGTTTATGAGCTCCCGTGGTGGCCAGGGCGGCTACGATCAGGGCGGTTACGCCCCCGCAGCTCCCGCGCCCGCAGCACGTCCTGCCGCACCGGTGGCTACGCCGCCCGCGGTCGACGTCTACGATGAGGACATCCCGTTCTAAGGGTTGTTCACCTATTTTTGAGTGAGAGGCGGCTTCGGTTCGCCGAAGTAGCCAAATGAAAGGTATTTTGACATGGCTAATGATTTTTCTGCACGTCAGCCGCGTCGTAAGTACTGCCAGTTCTGCAAGGAGAACACTGAGTTCATCGACTATAAGGACACTCAGCTTCTCCGTAAGTACATGACCGACCGTGGCAAGATCAAGCCCCGTCGCGTCACTGGCGCTTGCACGCAGCATCAGCATGACATCGCCAACGCCATCAAGCGCGCCCGCGAGATGGCTCTCCTGCCGTACACCGTCCCCGTGGTTTCCTCTCGTGGCAACCGCGATCGCGGCTAAGAAGGGAGACGCATCATGAAGGTTATTCTTCTCGATGAGATCAAGGGCAAGGGCGGCGAGGGTGACGTCGTAGAGGTCGCTCAGGGTTACGCTGAGAACTTCCTGTTCCCCAAGAAGCTCGCTGTTGCCGCCACCAAGGGCAACCTCAAGCAGCTTGACGAGCGTCGCAACAACATCGCCAAGCGCGAGGCCGTCCGTCTGGCTACCGCCAATGAGACCAAGGCTGCCTTTGAGGGCAAGACGGTCACCGTTGACGTCAAGGTCGGCGACGAGGGCATCCTCTTTGGCTCCGTTACCGCCGCTATGATCGCTGACGCCATCAAGGCTCAGCTCGGTATGGACATCGACCGCAAGCGCGTCGAGCTCGGTAAGCCCATCAAGGTTGCCGGTGCCCACACCGTTGCCATCTCGCTGTACCGCGAGATCAAGGCCGAGGTTGTCGTTCTCGTCGGCGTTACCGCCGAGGAGCTCGCTGCCGAGGCTGAGGTCGAGGAGGCCGCTGAGGTCGCCGAGGCCGAGACCGCCGAGGTCGAGACTGAGGCTGCTGCCGAGTAGCATTTGCTGCAACGCAACAATCTTGTTCTAAGAAGGGCGCTCTGGGAAACCAGGGCGCCCTTTTGTTTTTTGCGCTGAGTGAGTGTCATGGTGAACGTTGCGTCGAAGTCCTATATACAGGACCGTTCATCCGTTTGGTTCGGTGATGATTGGCGGCGCGCGGCGCGTTTTGGGACCGTGGCTGATACTATGGATGCTCGCAAGCGATATGAATGAGGATGCTCATGGCATATGACGATAGGGAGACCGGGCTGACGGTTGAGGACCGCGGCTCCAAGTTGGGTCTTCCCCAAAACCAAGATGCAGAGGCCAATGTACTGGCCGCTATGCTGCTATCGCCCGAGGTGGTCGAAGAGGCCCAGGTCGAGCTGCAGCCCGATGACTTCTACCGGCCCATTCATAAGACCATCTATACCGCGATGGTCGATATGTACAACAGCCGCATTCCCATCGACTCCATCTCGCTGATCGATTACCTGCGAAGCATCAACAAGCTTGATGCCGTGGGCGGCGAGGCCTACATTTTGGAGTTGATGGGTCAGACCCTGTCGCTCGTCAACTGGCAGCACCATGCCGCTATCGTTCGCCGCGATTCGATGCTGCGTGAGCTGATCGGCGCCACCAACGAGATCAACGCGCTGGCCTATAACGCTCCCACCGATACCAAAGAGGTCGTGGAGCTGGCCGAGAGCAAGCTGCTCAAGGTCACGGCACGCGAGGTCAAGTCGAGCTACAAGACGCTGACCGAGTTTATGGTCGAGGCCTATAACGAGGCCGAGGAAGTGTGCCAGGCCGGTGGCCAGGCTGCGGGAGTGCCCACGGGCTTCCCGTCACTCGACCGCATGCTCATGGGTTTTCGCGAGGGCCAGCTCATCATCATCGGCGCCCGCCCTGCTGTGGGTAAGACGTCGTTCGCCCTGAATCTGGCGCTCAACGCTGCCGCGGCCGGTTATACCGTCGGCTTCTTCTCGCTGGAGATGTCGGGCAAGGAAATTGCCCAGCGTCTGATTTGCGCCTACGCCATGATTTCGATCAGTGACTTCCGCATGGGCCGCATTAGCCCCGAGCAGTGGGCCAATATCAACGAGGCCACGCAGACCTTGTCCAAGCTCGATATTCTGATTGACGATACGCCCGGCACCACAGTGACCGAGATTCGCGCCAAGAGCCGCCGCATGCTCCACAACAAGGAGAAGGCCATCATCATCCTGGACTACCTGCAGCTGGTGAGTCCTCCGCCGGGACGCCGCTCCGAGAGCCGTACCGTCGAGGTCTCCGAGATGTCGCGTGGTCTGAAGATCATGGCCAAGGAGCTCAAGATCCCGCTCATCGCGCTGTCGCAGCTCTCGCGTCAGGTCGAATCCCGTACCGGCAAGCGTCCGCAGCTTTCCGACCTTCGTGAATCGGGCTCCATCGAGCAAGACGCCGATATCGTTATGTTCTTGGACCGCTCCGCCGACGAGGCCGAGGCCTCGCGCGACGATCGACCCGACGAGGGCGTTACGCGTATCGTCGTGGCCAAGAACCGTTCGGGCCCGATCGGCGACGTCGACCTGATGTTCCTGCCGGCATCCACCAAGTTCTATGAGCTTGATGGGGCACATGCCGAGGAGTAGGACAGGCGCCCGTTGCACGGGTATACTGGGAATGTTTTGTGCTTCTGCGTGCCGGCGTGGCGCGTAGACAGTCCATGAATGTAAGGAGTAAACATGCCGTCAACCGTTTTGGTCGGTGCCCAGTGGGGCGATGAGGGCAAGGGTAAGATTTGCGACCTGGTCGCCGGCGACTTCGATGCCGTCGTGCGCTACTCGGGCGGCAACAACGCCGGTCACACCATCGTCGTCAACGGCAAGAAGTACGGCCTGCACCAGGTGCCTTCCGGCATCATGTATTCCGACCACGTGTCGGTGATCGGTAACGGCTGCGTCGTCAACCCCAAGGTTGTCCTTGAGGAGATCGACATGTTCGAGGCCGACGGCATCACCACCAAGAACCTCAAGATTAGCGGCAACGCGCATGTCATCATGCCGTACCACATCGATCTGGATGGCGCCTTTGAGCAGAAGCTCGGCAAGAAGAACATCGGTACCACCAAGCGCGGTATCGGTCCGTGCTATCAGGACAAGATGGCCCGCATCGGCCTGCGCATGCAGGACATGCTGGACGAGGCACTGTTCCGCGACAAGCTGGAGACCGCTCTCGCCCGCGTGAACCCTGAGCTCGAGCTCATCTACCACCTGCCCACCTACACCGTGGACCAGATTTGCGACGAGTACCTGCCGATGGCCGAGCGCCTGCGCCCCTACATCACCGAGACGAGCCTGCTGCTCAACAACATGATCGATGAGGGCAAGGACCTGCTGTTTGAGGGCGCCCAGGCGACGCTGCTCGACATCGACCACGGCACCTATCCGTACGTGACGTCTTCTAACTGCACCGCCGGCGGCGCCATCACCGGTTCCGGCGTGGGCATGAAGAACGTCGACCGCGTGCTGGGCGTCATGAAGGCCTACATCACCCGCGTCGGTTCGGGCCCCATGCCCACCGAGCTTTCCTATGAGTCCGAGGCCGGCCACACGCTGACCGAGGAGGGCTATGAGTACGGCGTGACCACCGGTCGCCGTCGTCGTTGCGGCTGGTTTGACGGCCCTATCGCCAACTATGCCTCGCGCGTCAACGGCCTCACCGACATCGCCGTGACCAAGCTTGACGTGCTTTCGGCTTTCGACACCATCAAGGTGTGCGTGGCCTACGACGTCGATGGCGAGCGCTACACCAGCGTGCCCGAGCATCAGGTGCGCTTTGAGCATGCCAAGCCCATCTACGAGGAGCTCCCCGGCTGGAAGTGCGACATCACCGGTTGCCGCAGCTTTGATGAGCTGCCGCAAGAGGCTCAGGACTACGTGGCGTTTATCGAGGATCTGGCACACACCCGCGTGACGTTTATTGGCGTTGGCGCTGGTCGCGAGCAGATCATCAACCGATTCTGGAAGTAATCGGGACTATTTGGTTATTGCGATATACCCCTTTGCAGCCCGGACGGGCGGCCGAGGGGTATATTTGCTTGCAAAGGGCTCGCGCGGAGCGGGCCATTCATCCATAGAGGAGGCACCCTTGAAGGCGGACACTCAAACCATCGACATCCTGTTGTTGGGCAGCGGCGGCCGTGAGCATGCTTTGGCAGCTAAGCTCGCAGCATCACCGCGCGCCGGCAAGCTCTACATCGCGCCGGGCAACGGCGGCACCGCGAGCTGCGGCGAGAACGTTGTTCTCGACGACTGCGATCCTGCGGCCGTGGCGGCGTTTGCGCAGAGCCACGGATGCGGACTCGTGGTAATTGGCCCCGAGGCTCCGCTCGTGGCGGGCGTGGCCGACGCCGTGCGCGCGGCGGGTATTCCCTGCTTTGGCCCGGGTGCCGAGGGCGCCCAGATGGAGGGCTCCAAGCTGTTCTCCAAGCAGCTCATGGAGCGTGCGGGCATTCCGACGGCAGCCTATGGTTCGTTTACCGACGAGGCTTCGGCTCTCGCCTACGTGCGCGAGCAGGGCGCTCCGCTGGTCGTGAAGGCCGACGGCCTTGCCGCGGGCAAGGGCGTTATCGTGGCGACCGAACTTGAGCAGGCCGAGGAGGCCGTGCGCGAGTGCTTTGGCGGCACCTTTGGCGATGCCGGCAACACCGTGGTTATCGAGGAGATGCTCGTTGGTCCCGAGTGCTCACTGCTCGCCTTTACCGACGGCAAGACCGTGCGCCCCATGGCCACCTCGCAGGACCACAAGCGCGCCCTCGAGGGCGACAAGGGCCCCAACACCGGCGGCATGGGCGTCTACAGCCCGGTGCCCATCGTGACCGACGAGGAGCACGCCACCATGGTGGCGGTCATGGAGCAGACCGTTGCCGAGCTTGCTGCCGAGGGCATCGACTACCGCGGCTGCCTGTATGGCGGCTTTATGCTCACGCCTGCCGGCCCCAAGGTGCTGGAGTTCAATGCCCGCTTTGGCGACCCCGAGACGCAGGTCGTGCTGCCGCGCCTTAAGAACGACCTGGTTGAGGTCATGCTCGCCTGCGCCAACTGCGAGCTCGATCAGATTGAGCTCGACTGGCGTGACGAGTGGGCCGTGGCCGTTGTCCTGACGAGCGCGGGCTATCCCGGCAGCTACGAGAAGGGCAAGGTCATCACTGGTATTGAGGATGCCGAGGCCATGGAGAACGTGACCGTGTACCACGCGGGCACCGCCGTGGTGGATGGCCAGCTCGTGACCAACGGCGGCCGCGTGCTTGCCGTAACCGCTCTGGGTGACACGTTCGAGAACGCTCGCAACCTTGCCTACGAGGCCTGCGAGAAGATTGATTTTGAAGGCAAGACCCTGCGCCACGACATCGGCCTGCGCGCGCTGCGCGGCCGCGACGCCTGGGATGCCTAAAATCCGAGAGGAATGAGACGGATGGACGAGAAGAACGAAGAGCTCGTGGACGCACAGATCGTCGAGGAGGACAGCCGCATGTATGGGCACGCCGAGGGCGAACCTGGTGGCGAGGTCGCTGACGAGCCGGCGCTGGTGCTGGGCGACGACGACCCGCACGATGCCGAGCTGCACGAGAAGATTCTTTCGGAGGAGTGCGCCTGGAAGGGCAAGATCCTCGACGTCCACCGTCTTGAGGTTGAGCTGCCCAACGGTCGCCGCAGTGCCCGCGATATCGTTCGCCATCCGGGTGCGGCGGCCGTTGTGGCGCTGACCGAGAGCGGCAAGATCGTACTGGTGCGTCAGTACCGCACCGCCATCGACCGCGTGACGGTCGAGATTCCCGCCGGCAAGCTCGACCCGGGCGAGGACCCACTCGATTGCGCTAAGCGCGAGCTACACGAGGAGACGGGCTTTAGGGCCGGTCGCATTCGCTTTTTGACGTCGATTGTCACGTCCTGCGGTTTTTGCGACGAGATCATTCACATCTACTTGGCTACCAAGCTGGAGTTTGATGCGCCCAGCCCCGACGATGACGAGTTTGTCAACGTTGACCTGGTGCCGCTGCACGAGCTGATCGACGCCGTGCTCGACGGCAAGATCGAAGACGCCAAGACCGTCGTGGGCGCCTTGGCCTGCGATAGCATCGCGCATCGCCTTGGGGGCGCGGAGCTCTAGGTTACGCGGTTTTACCAAACCGCGTAACGAGTCGACGCTGCAAACGCCCCTAAGCGGCAATCTGCCTTTCAATCGTCGCTCGCGTACCGAAGTACGCGTCGCTCCTCTTTCAAGGCACCTTGCTCGCTTAGGGACGTTTTCGCTGACGCTGCCAGAACATCGGCGTTATGCTTGTTGGGACGCTTTGTTTTCAGCCTGACCGGTTCAACCGGATTTCTCACGCTATTTATTTCTCTTCGAGGATTGCATGTTTAAAAGGTTTCTTTCGTACTACAAGCCCCAGATGGGGCTTTTTGTTGCTGATACTGTTTGTGCTCTGGTGCTTGCCGCCATTGACCTGGCGTTCCCCATTATCCTGCGCAATTTGACCGGTGGGCTCTTTACTCAGGGTCAGGCTGTCATTATGCAGGCGCTCGGCATGATTGCGGTGGGCTTGGTGCTGATGTATGCCGCCCGCTGCGCCTGCCGCTATTTTGTGAGCTATTGGGGTCACGTGATGGGCGCGCGTATGGAGTCCAAGATGCGCGAGGACCTGTTTGACCAGTATGAGCGCTTTAGCTTTGCGTACTTTGACCGCAACAGCTCGGGCGACATGATGAGCCGCGTGGTCAACGACCTGTTCGATATCTGCGAGGCGGCGCACCACGTGCCCGAGTGGATCATCATCTGCGGCATCGAGATTATCGGCTCGTTTGTGATCCTCTTTACCATCGCCCCGGTGCTGGCGCTCGCCATGGCCGTGGTGACGGCGGCGTTTGCGGTCATCATGTTTTGGCAGAACATGCGCATGCGCGAGGTCTTTAGCGACAACCGCAAAAAGATCAGCGGCATCAATGCGCAGCTGCAGGATTCGCTGGCGGGCATGCGCGTGGTCAAGAGTTTTGCCAATGAGGAGACCGAACGCTTCAAGTTCCGCGCCTCCAACAATCGCTATCTTTCGTCCAAGGAGAACATGTATCACGCCATGGGCGTCTATACCGCGACGTATGGCCTGCTTTCGGGTGTGCTCTATGTGATCGTGGTGCTGCTGGGCGGCTGGCTGGTCGCCCAGGGACAGCTGCAGGCGGTCGATATGGCGACCTTTGCACTCTATATTTCGCTGTTCTGCACGCCGCTCGAGACACTCGTCAATTCGGCCGAAACGTATCAGAAGGCCATCGCCGGCTTTAAGCGCATGGACGAGGTGCTCTCGACCGCGCCGGATATCCAGGACAAGCCGGGCGCTACGGATCTGCAGGTGACTGCCGGCGCCGTGGAGTATCACGACGTGTGCTTTAACTACGAGGACGTTGAGCTGGGCGAGGGCGATGCCGAAGAGCGTCCCGTTATCGACCATATGAATCTGTCCATCAAGCCTGGGCAGACCATCGCTTTGGTTGGCCCTTCGGGCGGCGGCAAGTCCACGACCTGTTCGCTGCTGCCGCGCTTTTATGACGTGGCTGCCGGATCCATTAGCATCGACGGCCAGGACGTGCGCGATGTGACGCAGCAGAGCCTGCGTCGCGCCATCGGCCTGGTGCAGCAGGATGTCTATCTGTTTGACGGCACGATTGGCGAGAACATCGCCTACGGCAAGCCGGGCGCTACGGCAGGAGAGATCGCCGAGGCCGCCCGTCGCGCCAACATCGATGCCTTTATCGAGTCGCTTCCACAGGGTTATGACACGGTCGTGGGCGAGCGTGGCAGCCGTCTTTCGGGCGGACAGAAGCAACGCGTTGCCATTGCGCGCGTGTTTCTCAAGAACCCCAAGATCCTGATTTTGGACGAGGCGACGAGTGCTTTGGATAACGAGAGCGAGGAGGCGGTCCAGGAGTCGCTCGAAGAGCTGGCACGCGGCCGTACCACAATCATCATCGCCCACCGTCTCTCGACCATTAAACACGCCGATGAGATTGCGACCGTTGAGCATGGTCGCGTTGTGGAACGTGGCACGCATGAACAGCTTCTCGCCCGTGGCGGCACCTATGCCCGTTACTATCGAATGCAGTTCGAAGGTGCGCGTGCGCACGAGCTCGACTGATTGATATGACAGGAAGTTTATGGCTGACAAGAACCCTTTGACTCCGGAAGAAGTGACGGAGTTATTCTCCGAAATCGATGCATCCGGTGTCTTGGATCCCACGCTTGCCAAAAAGCGAACCGAGCGCATGCGTGAGAAGGAGGCTGCGGCCAAGCGCGGTGACAAAGCGGCGCTAGCGCAGCTGCGCAGCGAGGACCGCGCGAGCCAGGCAAAACATATCGACCCGCTGTCCGAGGATGATCCTTCGGGTTCGCAGGTGAGTCATACCATTACGAAGACCGCGATGGCCGTGGTCATTGGCATCTTGGTGCTGATTGTGGGCATGCAGATTGGCTACGGCGTGATGCGTCGCCTGAACACCGCCAACCTGTCCGAGAGCGTTTCGGTCGATACCGTTTCGACGGCGCTGAAGGGCGGCCTTGAGTGGGGCAACGGCTTTACGCAGTTCCCGCTCGACTTTACCGTCGATGAAGCCGATGAGCGTACGGGCACGGTCGAGGTGACGGTGTTGGACACATCGTCTGCCAACGAGCTCGAGCTGCTGTCCAACGGGCAGATTCAGGCCGCGGCGCTTGCGACCAACGCGTTGCTCAACGATAAGATCGACCGCGTGGTGTATAACGTTCACGCCTATATCGACGAGGATAGCAACATTCAGCACGATTCCTTCTTTGGCATGTTTCCCGCCCAGGGCCACCAGAGCGCCATCCTGACGTTCGTGTGGACCAAGAGCTCATCCAACGCTACGAGTATCGACTGGAAGATGCGCATCGTGAGTATGGATGACACCATCGCCGAGCGCATTCAGAAGCAGGTGAACTCGGTGTCGTCGTTGATTGAGGACCCGGTGGTGAGCCAGACCAAGATTGACGAGGAAAAGGCCGAACGTGACCTGGAGCATCGTCTGCATGGCCGCGAGATTTTCCGCGGCGGCAAGCCCGATCGCACACCGTCCGAACTGCTGGAGCAGGACAAGATAAAATAAGACGCCATCATCCCGCGTGAGCCACAAGCCCCGCGGGATGATTTTTCCGGGACGGGGATTAAAAAATCATTATGCATAGAAAGTCATAATTATCATTTCGTAAACATTTCGATGAAATTAACGCCATGAGGCATGCTTGCGGTTACAATACCGCGAGGCCTAACTACACACCTTTAAGCCGGTCCTGTGAGACCGGGAAGGAGAATTATGGCGAACAACCATACCGCGGGCGCTGCCGCCCGCACCTTCGCGCCCAGCGAGCTTTGCCAGCGTATGCTGGCCAAAACCAGCAAGGGCGCCTGCGGTCCCTGTATCCTGTATCTTGAGGATGGGACCATTTTTTATGGACGTGCATGCGGCGCCGAGGGCACCGCGACCGGCGAAGTCTGCTTCAACACCTCGCTTGAGGGCTACTTTGAGGTCATGACCGACCCGAGTTATGCCGGCCAAATTGTAACCATGACCTATCCGCAGATCGGCAATTACGGTATCGACGAGACCGATGTCCAGTCGGCCTTCCCCGGCGACGCCGTGCGCCCTGCGAGCGCTCCGGCTATGCGCGGCATGATCGTTCGCGACATGTGCGCCACGCCTTCTAACTGGCGCTCGGCCGTCAGCGTGCCGGAGTACCTGCGCGCTCACGGCATCGTCGCTATCGAGGGTGTCGACACCCGCGCTCTGGTGCGCCATCTGCGCGACAATGGTTCCAAGATGGGCATTATCTCGACAGAGATCTTCGACGTCGACGAGCTCGCCGAGCGTCTGGACGCAGCGCCCACGCTGGTGGGCGAGAACCTGGTCAAGACCGTGAGCTGTCCCGCGCCTCACGAGTTTGTGGCCGCCGACCTGCCTGCCACGCATGGCTTTGCGCTTGTGGCTGCCGCTCCTGCCCGTCACAAAGTGGTCGCCTACGACTGCGGTGTGAAGCGCGGTATTCTGGAGGGCCTGGTCCGTGCCGGCTGCGACCTCACCGTCGTGCCGTGGGATACGCCCGCCCAGCAGGTGCTCGACATGAATCCTGATGGCGTCTTTTTGTCCAACGGCCCCGGCGACCCCGATGCCGTGGTGGAGACCTACGAGCAGGTGCAGCAGCTGATCGGCAAGGTGCCGGTCTTTGGTATTTGCCTGGGTCACCAGATGATCAGCTTGGCCTGCGGCGCCCAAATGGAAAAGCTTAAATTCGGTCACCGTGGCGGTAACCAGCCGGTTATGAATCTGGTGAGCCGTCGCGTGGAGATCACCGCGCAAAACCACGGCTTTGGCCTGCTGTTCCCCAGTCTGGGCAAACTGATTCCGGAGCTTTCCGGCGGCGAAACCGAGCATGCGGCCGATGGCGACCTGCGCGCCTGGGTGCGTCGCGGCGTCGCGCCGGTCGTGATGAACGAGCGCTTTGGTCGCATTCGCCTGACACATGTGAACCTCAACGACGGCACCGCCGAGGGCATCCAGCTGCTCGACGCCCCGTGTTTCTCGGTCCAGTACCACCCCGAGGCTTCGCCCGGCCCCACCGATGCCCACTATCTCTTTACCGCCTTTACGCGACTCATGGACGGCGAGGAGAACTACCTGGACATCGACACCGCGAAGGACCGCCTCGCCGGCTGGAATTTCGCCGAGTCCGAGAACGCTGCGACCGAGGAGAACTAACATGCCTAAACGTACTGACATCAAGCGCATCCTCGTTATTGGTTCGGGCCCCATCGTTATTGGCCAGGCCTGCGAGTTCGACTACTCCGGCGCCCAGGCCTGCAAGGTGCTCAAGGAGGATGGCTTTGAGGTCATCCTGGTCAACTCCAATCCGGCGACCATCATGACCGACCCGGGCTTGGCCGACCGCACCTATGTTGAGCCTATCACCGCCGAGTTTATCGAGCGCGTGATCAAGAAAGAGCGCCCGGACGCGCTGCTGCCCACGCTGGGCGGCCAGACCGGTCTGAACGCCGCCGTCGAGCTGGCAAAGGACGGCACGCTCGACAAGTACGGCGTCGAGATGATCGGCTGCGACCTGGCCGCTATCGAGCGCGGCGAGGACCGCAAACTCTTTAACGAGGCCATGGCCGAGATCGGCCTGGAGGTCGCGCGCTCGGGCTATGCCTACAGCGTGGTCGACGCCGAGGCTATCGCCGAGCGCGTGGGATATCCCTGCGTACTGCGTCCGAGCTTTACCCTCGGTGGCGCCGGCGGCGGCATCGCGCATACCCACGAGGAGCTCGTCTCCATCGTGAGCCAGGGCCTTGAGCTCTCGCCTGCCCATGAGGTGCTGGTCGAGGAGTCCATCGAGGGTTGGAAAGAGTATGAGATGGAGGTCATGCGCGACCACGCCGGCAACGGCATCATCGTGTGCTCCATCGAGAACCTCGACCCCATGGGCGTGCACACCGGCGACTCCATCACCGTGGCGCCAGCGCAGACCCTCTCCGACCTTGAGTACCAGCGCATGCGTGTCGCGTCGCTCGCCATTCTGGAGAAGATTGGCGTCGAGACCGGCGGCTCCAACGTGCAGTTTGCCGTGAACCCCCAGACCGGCCGCCTGATCGTCATCGAGATGAACCCGCGCGTGAGCCGTTCGTCCGCGCTGGCCTCCAAGGCCACGGGCTTCCCCATCGCTAAGGCCGCCGCGCGCCTGGCCGTGGGCTACACGCTCGACGAGATCGTCAACGACATTACCAAGGCAACGCCTGCCTGCTTTGAGCCCACGATTGACTACTGCGTGGTCAAGGTGCCGCGCTTTGCCTTCGAGAAGTTCAAGGGTACCGACCCCACGCTCACCACGCGCATGAAGGCCGTGGGCGAGATCATGGCGATCGGCCGCACCTTTGAGGAGGCCTTCGGCAAGGCCATGCGTTCGCTGGAGGACGGGCATCAGGGCATTTGTGCCGGTGGCAAGGAAGGTGCCGACAAGCTGAGCGACGATGAGCTCGCTCAGGCCGTGGCAACCCCGACCGAGCATCGCATCTTCTTTGTGGTCGAGGCCCTGCGCCGCAGCTGGGACGTTGCGCGTATCCATGCCATTTGCGGCATCGACCCGTGGTATCTCAACCGCATCAACGACATGGCGCAGGTCCAGGAGAGCATCCGCGGCCTGCGTGTGGAGGATATCGACGCCGATGCGATGCGCCTGCTCAAGCAGTACGGCACGAGTGACGCCGAGATTGCCGCGCTGACCGGCTCGGACGAGCGCTTTGTGCGCGCTTACCGCAAGGGCCTGGGCGTGGTTCCCAGCATGAAGACGGTCGATACCTGCGCCGCCGAGTTCTCGAGCGCCACGGAATATCACTACAAGACGTACGAGAACATCTACCGCACGAGCCCGGACGCCAAGAAGTGCGTGGCTCCCGACGAGACCACGCCGGCGGACAAGCCCAAGGCGATGATCCTGGGCGCCGGCCCCAACCGCATTGGCCAGGGTATCGAGTTCGATTACTGCTGTGTGCACGCGAGCTACGCGCTGGCGGCCCGCGGCTTCGAGACCATCATGGTCAACTGCAATCCCGAGACCGTCTCGACCGACTATGACACGTCCGACCGTCTGTACTTTGAGCCGCTCACCTACGAGGACGTCATGGACGTTATCGATGTCGAGCGCCCCGACGGCGTCGTGGTGACGCTCGGCGGCCAGACTCCGCTTAAGCTGGCGCGCATGCTCGAGGAGAGCGGCGTGAACATTATGGGCACCAAGCCCGACGCCATCGATTTTGCCGAGGACCGCGAGCGCTTCGCCGCTCTGCTCGACAAGCTGGGCATCATGTACCCGCCGGCGGGCCAGGCCACCTCGTTTGAGGAGGCCGAGGCCGTGGCCGCGCACATCGGCTATCCGCTTCTGGTGCGTCCGAGCTATGTGTTGGGCGGCCGCGGCATGATGATCGCCTACGATGCCGAGCATCTGCGCGATTACATGGCAGAGGCTGCGCGCATCAGCCCCGACTACCCGGTGTATCTGGACCGCTTCCTGGAGGGCGCAATCGAGTCCGATGTCGACGCCCTGTGCGATGGCGAAGAGGTATACATCGGCGGCATCCTGGAGCATATCGAGGAGGCCGGTATTCACTCCGGCGACTCTGCGACCTGCATCCCTCCGTTTAGCTTTAGCGAGAGCCTGCAGGCGAAGCTCCGCGAGACCACGCGCCGCATCGCGATGGCGCTGGGAGTCCGCGGTCTGGTCAACGTGCAATATGCCATCAAGGGCGAGACCGTCTACGTGATCGAGGCCAACCCGCGCGCGAGCCGCACCGTGCCGTTTATCTCCAAGGCCACCGGCGCGCCGCTGGCCAAGTGCGCGGCGCGTATCATGGCGGGCGATTCCATCGCGAGCTTGGGCCTGCCGAGCGATGAGCGTCAGCTGGACTGGTTCTGCATGAAGGAAGCCGTTATGCCCTGGGGCCGTTTCCCGGGCGCCGACGTTATCCTGGGGCCCGAGATGAAGTCGACGGGCGAGGTCATGGGTATCGCCAAGAGCTATCCCGAGGCATACGCCAAGACGCAGCTGGCGATCGACTACAAGCTGCCCGACCCGAGCGCCGGCAAGGTGTTCATCAGCGTGTGCGACCGCGACAAGCGTCATATCCTTTCGGTCGCGCGTATCCTGCGCTACCTGGGCTTTGATATCTGCTCCACCGAGGGCACGGCGCGCGTGCTGCGCGGCGGCAACGTGACGTGCGAGATCGTGGAGAAGATTAGCGGCCCGCACGACGGCGAGCGCCCCAACATCGGCGACCTCATCGCCGATGGCAAGATCGCGGTGATCATCAACACGCCGTACGGTCCGGGCTCGCGTGGCGACGGCTATCTGCTGCGCACCGAGGCGGTGCGCCGCGGTGTGACCTGCGTGACCGCGATGTCTGCCGCCAACACGTATGTGAGTGCCATCGAGGCGGTGCGCGAGGACCAGCAGGGTCACGGCAGCGCCAACGACATGGGCATGGACGTCATCGCCCTGCAGGACCTGCCGCAGCACACGGTGTAGATTGAGCTGTCCGGCCGGGGCGGGAGGGGCCGAGTTTCCCCCTTTCGCTCCAGCTGCAAGCAGAGTCGCTCAGTGGGAAACTCAGCCCCCTCCGCCCCGGCCTACGGTGACTCGGCTGCACCGTGTGCTGCCGAAAGGGCTTTGCGCGATGACTAGGGCTGAATAAAAAAGAGAGTGTGGGCAGAGCCCACGTTTTGTATGGGGTCCTCCGGTGAATTGCATTCACCGGAGGACCTTTTTGTGGCTGGCTGAGAGTGCCGCTGGACAGTTAGTTCAGATTTGTATTTTTGTGAGGGTGGAAAAGGCCGATTTGAGCTCAAATGAGCCGTTCTTGGCGGTCTGATGCGACAAGGATGCGCAGTCAGGAATGAGAAAAGGGCGTTATTGGGTCAAAAACGGCTTCAAAACGATACGTTTGCACGTAAGGACCCGGCCAAAAAATACAAATCTGAACTAACTGTCCACCACCCTCCGTCAACCTCTCATTCCAAACCAAATCAGCCAACGTACGTCATAGCAATCTCCGGTAGGTCGCAGGGCGGCGGTCGAGCTTTTCTCTCGGGAAACTTCGCGAAGCCCAGTTCCCGAGGGAAAGGTATGGTCTGTGTAATGCCAGATAAACAGTACATTTTTGCTAGATTGGTATTTGACTGAAGAACCAATTGGTATGGCTTATTAAGCCCACCTTGCCGTTGACGCTCATTTTACTGCCGCTGGTGGACTTCCGAACTTGGTTGCGCAAGTGCTCCCATATATTGATATGACCTAGTAGGTGGCTATCTGGTTACTACCAGTTGGCCCCTTGGTAACGGGTGGCCCCATTGTGCGGAATGTACCGAACATCCCCGTTTGATACGTTTTCCCATGCTGCCGGGGGGGGGCGTCCTCGGCATGTCGGAAGAAAGGAGCCCAGGTGCGCAGGAATTCCATTTTTACGAAACGGTGGGTGAAGGGAAGCGCGGTCCTCGTTGCCACTGCAGCGACGCTCGTGTTTGCCAATCCCCAGCAGGCGATTGCCACGCCACTCAAGGGCGTCGACTCGGCGACCGTGTCCCAGTCTGCCTCGAATGTCGTCGACATCGATTTCGCTGACGGCATCAAGGGCCGTATTACGTTCCTCGAGGACGGTATTTTCCGTTATAACGTCGACCCCAAGGGTGAGTTTTCCGATTACGCCACACCGCGCAGTAAGTCCCACACGGCTAAAATCCAGGCTCAGCCCGATACCTCGGACACCTACAGCAAGCCGAGTGCGACGGTTGCCGACAAGGGCGACACTATCGAGATCACCGGCGGAAAGGCGACCGTGATCCTGGACAAGGCGACTGGCAAGATGAGTATCAAGTCAGGCGACCGTGTCGTGGTTTCCGAGTCCGCGTCCCTCGACCTTGATAAGAAGGGTACCGTCCAGACGCTCGCCAAGGAGAAGTCCGAGAACTTCTTTGGCGGCGGCACCCAGAACGGACGCTTCCTGCACACCAACCAGACCATCGCCATCTCCAACACGAACAACTGGACCGATGGCGGCGTTGCCTCGCCCAACCCGTTTTATTGGACGAGTGGCGGCTACGGCGTACTCCGAAACACGTTTGCAGAGGGTTCCTACGACTTCGGTTCCACGGACTCATCGACGGTCACGACTTTGCACAGCGAGAATGAGTTTGATGCCTACTACTTCGTGGCGACCAACGAGGGCGCTTCGAACGTGGCAACCGAGATGCTGCAGGACTACTACAAGGTGACCGGTAACCCGGTACTGCTGCCCGAGTACGGGTTCTACCTTGGTCATCTTAATGCCTACAACCGTGATGGCTGGTCAACGACCTCGGGTCAAAAGAAGTGGGAGACCAAGGGCAGCAAGTCCTCGAGCGAGAAGGGCAACGTTAAGTACGAGTCTGGCATGTCGACGGGCTACAAGCTCGACGGCACACTTGCGGCCGAGACGCTCAACGGTGAGGGCCCTACGGTTGATACCGAGAACATGAAAGCGACCGATTTCGACCGCCAGTTCTCTGCTCGGCAGGTTATCGATGACTACGAGGACAACGACATGCCGCTCGGTTGGTTCCTGCCGAACGACGGCTATGGCGCCGGCTATGGCCAGAACGGTTACTACAAGACCGGCGGCGTCAACTCCGACGGAACGAGCTCGGCTGACCGTCTTAACGCTGTGCGTGCCAATGTCGACAACCTTAAGAAGTTCACCGAGTATGCCAACTCCAAGGGTGTGAGCACGGGCTTGTGGACCCAGTCCAACCTTGAGCCCGACAGCAACTCCGAGACCCCGTGGCACCTGCTTCGCGACTTCGACGCCGAGGTCAAGACGGGAGGCATCTCTACCCTTAAGACCGACGTCGCCTGGGTTGGATCTGGCTACTCCTTTGGTCTTAATGGCATCAAGACAGCTTATGACACGGTGACGACCGGCGCTAACAAGCGCCCCAACATCATCACGCTCGATGGTTGGGCCGGCACGCAGCGCTTTGGTGGCATTTGGACCGGCGACCAGTATGGCGGTAACTGGGAGTACATTCGCTTCCATATCCCCACGTATATCGGTCAGAGTCTTTCGGGCAACCCCAACATCGGCTCCGACATGGATGGCATCTTTGGTGGCGACCCCATCATCTCTGCGCGTGACTACCAGTGGAAGACGTTCACGCCCTCTATGCTTGACATGGACGGTTGGGGCACCTACCGTAAATCGCCCATGACGCACGGCGATCCCTATACAGGCATCTCGCGCTTCTACCTCAAGCTCAAGGCGCAGCTCATGCCCTATATCTACACGAGCGCGGCCTCGGCGGCCAACATCGACACGGGTAACGGCGATGCCGGCCTGCCCATGATCCGCGCCATGCTGCTTTCCGACAACTCCGAGTACGCCGCAAGCACTTCGACGCAGTACCAGTATATGTTCGGTGAGAACTTCCTAGTGGCACCGGTGTATCAGGATACCCAGGCAGACGAGAACGGCAACGACATTCGCAATGGGATTTACCTCCCCAACTACGGCACCGACGAGAATCCCACCATCTGGATCGATTACTTCTCGGGTAAGCAGTATCGCGGCGGCCAGGTTCTCAACAACTACAAGGCTCCGCTTTGGAAGCTGCCGCTGTTTGTGAAGGCCAACGCTATCGTGCCGATGTACGCCGAGAACAACAACCCCGAGGCCGTGAGCGACACCAACACCAAGGGTACCGACCGCAGCCAGCGTATCGTCGAGTTCTTCGCCACCGAGGGCGACGGCACCTTTACGCAGTACGAGGACGACGGCTCCTCCATCGAGAACAACACGACTGAGGACGATTCCTACGGCACGATCGACAATATCTCCTACGGTGAGCATGTGAGCACCGTCTACAGCTCCAAGGCCGCAGGCGGCACCGCGACCTTTACCGCCGAGGCCTCGCAGGGCGGCTACAACGGCTACGACTCCAACCGCACCACGACCTTCGTGGCCAATGTGTCCGCCAAGCCCACGAGCGTTGTCGCCAAGAACGGCGGATCCGCACTCAACGTGGTTGAGGTCGACTCGCAGGAGACCTTTGACGCCGCGACCCCCGAGGCCGGCCAGGCGGTCTACTTCTACAGCGAGACCCCCAACCTCAACCACTACGGCAGCGATGCGGACGGCACCGAGGCCGAGCAGGGCGAGAGCTTCAACAACACCAAGATCACCACGAACCCCAAGGTCTACGTCAAGTTCGCGAAGACCGATGTTGCTGCAGCGGCGCAGACGCTTGAGCTGGGCGGTTTCGTGAACGCCGACGCCACGCTCACAGCCGATCGCCTCAACGAGAACCTCTCCGCACCCACGAACCTTGCTGCCCCCGAGGACGCCACGACCCCAACGAGCATCAAGCTCACCTGGGGAAAGGTCGATGGTGCTACCTCCTACGACCTTAAGGTCGACGGCACTGTGTTTGCCGTGGGTGATGCGGCCGAGTTCACGCACACCGACCTCGCCTACAATAGCAAGCACACCTACCAGATTCGTTCGCGCAACGCCGAAGGTTACTCCGCCTGGAGCGATGTGCTCGAGGCGAACTCCGCACTCGATCCGTGGCGGAACGTCCCCGACGCCGAGGAAATCACCTGGGAGGGCTCACTTTACGGCAGTCATAAGGCCGAGCTCGCCTTCGACCATGAGTTCCAGTCGGGCGACGGCGGTTTCCACTCCGGTGGCAACGATCTGGGCAAGGCGCTTACCGTTGACTATGGACGCGCTTACAAGCTCGATAAGCTCGAGTACTATCCGCGCGATGACGCCGGCAACGGCACCGTGACCAAGATGCGTGTTGAGACGAGTCTCGATGGCGTCCACTGGACGAGCCAGGAGGTCGATTGGGCACGTTCCGCTGATTGTAAGACGGTAGCGTTTGACGGCACCGTGGCCGCCCGTTACGTGCGCATGACACCGCTCGCCTCGGTCGGCAATTTCTTCTCCGCGTCCGAGATTGCCATCTACAAGACCGACGGCACGGATGGCTTCGCCGTGGGCTCCAACCTCAACAAGGCCACGATCTCCGACGGAGACTACTCCAACATGAAGAACTATCTGGGCCTCGAGAATCGCGAGCCCGATACCCCGACGTTCGGTTCGCAGATCCGCGACCACTTCGCCGACCTCAACGATAACGGCGTTTACGACGTCTACGATTACTCGTTCACCATGGCGGGTCTTGACGGCGGCACTAAACAAAAGGGCAAGGTCGCAGGTTCGCTCGCGGTGATTCCGAGCAAGACCGAGGTCGAGGCCGGTGATGAGATCACCGTTGATGTCTATGCGGCCGACGCCAAGAACGTCAACGCCCTGGGCGCCCTCGTCAACTTCAAGAGCGACCAGTTCGAGTTTGTGTCCGAGAGCATCGCGCAGGACGGCTCGACTGCCGGCATGGAGAACCTGTCTCGCGAGAAGGTCCAGTTCGTGGACGGAACGCAGACTATCAATCTCGCCTTTGCCAACCGCGGCGATGGCAAGCTCTACAACGGTACTGGCGCGGTGGCGAGTTTCAAGCTCAAGGCCAAGACCGCCGGAAAGGTCGAACTGCCCTCGACATCTTGGCTTATCGGCCCGGCATGCGACGCACTTGAGTTTGCGAGCGACGGCACGGTGACGATGCCGGACGTTCCTCAGCCAACGGTCGCCGAGTACGCCCAGGATGCCTTCAACATCACGATGACCAACGATGAGCTCACGACCGACGACGGGACCAACGTCGAGAAACTTATCCAGCAGAAGAGCTATAACGCGCTGTTCGATAATAACGAGGGCGACAACGGCTTTGAGTTCCTGTGGAACTGGAGTGGCAACTGGGACAGCGAGGGTAAGCTACCGAGTTACGTGAAGCTTCCCACCACGATGACATTCGCATTTAAGACGCCGTCGAAACTCGATAGCGTCGAGGTCGTTAACCGCAACGGCGGCAACGGAACCGTACAGAAGATCAAGGCCGTCGTGACGTTCGAGGATGGCTCGATCCAAGAGTTCGCGGGCGGGGAGTACGATTCCTTCCTGGCTCGCTACGCCTTTGAGCTCTCTGCCGAGAACAAGGGCAAGAAGGCGACCAAGGTCGAGGTCACGCCGCTTGAGGCATCGGGTGACCAGATGCTCACACTGCGTGAGGTCAACTTCAACTACACGCAGGGTGTCGAGGCCATCGAGGGTGTCGAGCTAGGCAAGAACCAGACCGAGTTCTTTGAAGGCGACATTACGCCCGTCGACGCCAAGGCTACGCCTGAGAGCGCTGGCTACCCCTATGTGACGGTCGAGAGCTCCGACCCCTCTGTGGTAAGCGTCTCCGCTGTTCAGGCTGGCGATAGCGTGAGCTACTACCTGCGTGCCAACAAGGCCGGCAAGGCAAAGATC
The DNA here is from genome assembly GCA_905209215.1 of Coriobacteriaceae bacterium. Lineage (GTDB taxonomy): Bacteria > Actinomycetota > Coriobacteriia > Coriobacteriales > Coriobacteriaceae > Collinsella. The sequence continues at coordinate 27,795 of CAJLRY010000012.1, forward strand.
ACGGTGGCGTCGGTACTCGACCCCTCCAAGACCGCATCCTATGAGGTCGAGGTCAAGGCTGGTGTCGATACCTCTGCGCTCGTGGCAGCGCTTTCCAAGGCCGCGGGCTACAGCGAGTCCGTCTACACCAAGGATTCCTATGCAGCTCTCACCACTGCGGTCGAGGCGGCTCGGAAGCTCCTCGACAGCGGCCAGGGCAGCTATAGCAAGAAGGATGTCGCAGACGCCACTGCCAAGATCGAGAAGGCAATCGACGGCCTCAAGATGCGCCCTGTCGATGAGAAGATCCTCATCAACACGCCCGAGAACCGCAAGAACGTCAAGGTGGCCGACTTCTCGAGTGAGGCCGACTACGAGGGCAGCAACGCCGTCAACGCTCTCGACGGCGACGAGCGGACGCTTTGGCACAGCGACTGGGCCCATGGGACCGGTATGCCCCAGTATCTGAGTGTCGACCTGGGCCGCGACTACGATCTCACCGACGTTACATTCCTGCCGCGCCAGGACGGCGGCACTAACGGCGATATCTTCGAGGCCGAGATACTGGTCTCCGACACTGCCGACGGTTATGAGATGGGCACCGCCGCGTCGATGGGTACGTTCGCCTTCGACAACGACGGCCGCGTGCTCACCGACCGTGGCGACTGGAAGCAGATGAGCTTTGGCGCCGCGCGCGGTCGCTACGTGACCGTCAAGGTGATTCACGCCGGCGGTGGCGACGTTGATGCCTACTGCAGCATGGCGGAGCTCAAGTTCTACGGTACGGCCGTCCCCGATCCGGTGGCGAAGGATGATCTCGCTACCGCGATCGAAAAGGTTGATGCCGAGGTTGCTGCCGGCGACCTCAAGGCCGGTGACTACACCGAGGCCTCCTGGACGGCGCTCGAGAACGCCCTGGCGAGCGCCCGCGCCATCTTGAGCGATGAGGACGCCACGCAGGACGAGGTCGACCAGGCGCTCAGGGCGCTCGAGAGCGCCCGCGGCGCGCTCGAGAAGACCCCGGTGGTCCCGGTCGAGAATCCGACTAAGAAGCAGCTCAAGGCCCTGGTCAAGCAGGCGAAGGAGACTGACACCAGGGGCAAGACGGACGAGTCTGTCAAGGCCCTGACGGATGCCATTACCTACGCCGAGGACATCTTGGGTGATGAGAATGCTTCCGACACCCAGCTCCAGGCGGCCTATGACCAGCTCAAGCTGGCCATTGAGAGCCTCAGGGATGCCGACTCCGGCAACCAGGGCGGCTCGGGCAACCAGGGTTCCGGCAATGGCTCGAACGGCGGCAACCAGGCGGGCAAGCCCGCAGGCGACAAGGCCCAGGGCAGCAAGAAGAACGGTTCGGCGATCCCCAATACCGGCGACCAGACGGCGGCGACCGTCGTGACCGTCGGTGGTCTCGGCGCCATCATCGCCGCGATCGGCGCTTTCTTCCATCGTCGCAGCAAGGCCAAGTAGCCCCAGCAACAGCTAAGCAAGCGTGCCCGCCGTCCCACCCAAGGACGGTGGGCATGCTTTTTGAATGTAGGCGGAAAGCTCCGACCCTTCGGCCTTAATCTCGCAAAGCATTCCGTCTCTCACCGAACACATCGGCATCGGTGGCTATACTTGAATTATTTGCAGTTAAGGGTCGCGGATTCGCTGCGTCACCGCTCTCAACAGGAGGTCTATGTTTATGGCAGATCAGAAGCCGGTTGTCGGGATCATCATGGGTTCCAAGTCCGATCTGGGCGTTATGGAAGGCTGCACCGCCGAGCTCGAGGCACTGGGTGTGCCCTATGAGCTCGTCATTGCGAGCGCGCACCGCACGCCGGCGAAGGTCCACGACTGGGCTTCGACTGCCGCCGATCGCGGTATCAAAGTGATTATCGCCGCCGCCGGCAAGGCCGCTCACTTGGGTGGTGTCGTGGCTGCCTTTACGCCGCTGCCGGTTATCGGCGTGCCTATGAAGACGAGTGACCTGGGCGGTATGGATTCGCTGCTGTCGATGGTGCAGATGCCTTCGGGCGTGCCCGTGGCCTGCGTTGCCATCAACGGTGCCAAGAACGCCGCCATCTATGCCACACAGATTCTGGGTGCTTGCGACCCCGAGTACCGCAAGGTTATCGAGAAGATGAAGCAGGAGATGGCTGACGCCTAAGCGTTCCGCCGTTTCACCGCAGTATAAGGAGAGCCATGTCCGATTATCAGGGAAAACGATTCAAGGCTTCTCAGATTCCCGATCCGTCGAAGCCGGGTGCTGCCCGTGCGGCACAGCAGGGTCGGACATCCTCTCCTCAGCAGCCGCGCGCGCCGCGCCCCGTGACACCGGCGACGCATCGTCGACAGGACGCGCCGGCCGCATATCGTCCTTCGTCTTATAGCTCCGCTAAGAAGCCGCCCCGGTCTTCATCGCATGCCGCGCCGTCGGATCGCACCGAGCCGCCGCGCAAAAAGCGCCACTCCATTATTCCCATTCTGCTCATCATCATCGGTATCGGTCTGATTGTCGCCGCCGCCGCTATTTTTATTAATGCCCAGATTGGCTATAAGCAGGCGAGCGATTCGTATCAGAAAATCGAGAAGCAATATGTAAGCGATAAGGACGCCAGCGGCGTGCCGATTATCGACTTTGATGCGCTTGCTCAGACGAACCCCGAGATTGTGGGTTGGATTTACGTGCCGGGAACCAACATCAACTATCCCGTGGTGCAGACCAACAACAACTCCAAATACCTCAACACGCTGTTCGATGGCACGTCTAACGCCTCGGGTGCCATCTTCTTGGATAGCGATGACACCGCGCCGGGAATGGTCGACCAGCAGACCACGATCTACGGCCACCATATGAACGATGGGTCGATGTTCAACGTGATTTCGGATACGACTGACCAGGCAACGTTCGATAGCATTGAATATGTGTACTACATCACGCGCGATGCGACGTATAAGTTGCGTCCGCTGGCGACCAAGGTGGTCGAGGACACGTATGCCAAGGCGCGCACGACCAATTTTGAGGGCGACGACGGACTCAAGAACTACCTGTCCGAGATGCTCGACGGCGCTTCTGCCGTGGCGAGTGATGCCACCGATCGTGCCGCTTCGGCAACTAAGGTTGTAACGCTTGTGACCTGTCGTTCGCTGTCGCTGAGCAACACACGCGCCGTCATGGTGCTCACGCCGGTCGAGGAATAAGTTGTTCGAGAGTAGCTAAAAAGGCCCCGTCCCAAATTGGCTACTCGACGACGGTAAGGGAGAAATGATGCTCGAGAGTGGCAAATTGATGCCTTCGATTGATGCTTGGCTGCGCGAGGCCAAGGCCGATGCTTCGGCGGCAGGCTGTGGGATGTATCTGACGCATAACGGTGTGGTGCGCGCGACGCCCAAGGCTGAGGTGCGCGGAGTCGAGGCCGATGGCGTGGCGCCTGGGCATAAGGTGGGCGGCATGGTGTTTGGCTTCGATGCTCAGAAGGTGCAGGCTGCTATCGAGGCGACGCGTGCGATGCCGGGTATCGGCTATGTGCGTGTGTGGCTGGCAAGCGGCGAGCTTGCCGTAGGTGACGACATCATGCTCGTGCTCATCGGCGGGGACATTCGCCCGCACGTGGTCGATGCGCTGCAGGCGCTCGTTGGCACCATTAAGAACGAATGCGTGAGTGAGGTCGAGCGCGAGGCGTAGAGGCTTGCGTCGATAGAAGGATCGTTTATAAAAATGCCCACCGGTACGTGTGATACCGGCGGGCATTTTGCGTTTTGGGCGCGGTGGGCGCTACACGCGCGTCGCATCCTTGGGGCTCATGGTCATGCTCTGGAAGCGGTTTTCCATGTACTCGTTATCGAAGTGCTCTCCGTAGAACTGTGCGACGGGAATGTCCGGCTCCGTGTCGTTAACGCGCTGGTACCAGTAGTCGAGCGACTGCAGCGTCATGACGCCGTCGACCAGCATGATAACGGTAAAGATGACGGTGGCCGAGTAGCGGCTCTTCCAGGGGATCTTGTTGATAAGCTTAAGCAGCCTCGGCAGCAGCAGCTTGATCCAGATGAGGCCGCCCAGGCCCCACAGGCAGGCGAAGCCCGTGCAGGTGCGTCCGCCCGTGAGGACCACGAGCGGATCGGGCAAACCGAACAGCGTTATGTGCGAGTAGCTCCACGAGACCACGCCAAACGCGGTCTGCATAAACCAGCCCACGAACACCTCAAAGCTGGCGCCGAGCAGGGCGCTCACCAGGAAAATGATGATGGGGTTCTTTTTGTAGAAGCGGTTAAGCACCATGGTCATGAGCACGGCGCCAAATCCGTAGATGGGGCTGAAGGGGCCAAACAGCATGCCGGCGCGGTTCTGATAGACGCCCGGGTCGTCGACCGTCATGTGCCAGATGTCCTCGGCGATCAGGCCGAGTATGCAGCAGACAAAGAACACCCAGAACAGGTTGAAGTAGTTGAGCTTGATGTAGCCCTCGCCGGTTTCATCGCGGCCGAGCATGCCCTCGGCGGCGGCGTCGCGGTCGAGCATCTCCTGCAGGCGGCGCTGCAGTTCGCGCTCCTGACGCAGCGTGGGGTCGACGGTTGCCGAAAGTGCAACAAGGATGCCGAGCTGGATCGCGGGACGCAGCAGGAAGGGCCCGATGCCCTGGAGCATCACGTCGACCAAAAGCTCGACGACGGTGAATGCAATAAGGATGTAGGACAGGCGGGCGGCGTTGCGGCGCTGGTTTTTGATAAGGTCCAGGCCAAAGATGATTAAGATGACGGCACTTGCCGCAGAGAGCATGATGCCGGCGACGATAAGGCCGACTGCGACGAGCGTGTTGTCGCCGAGCTTTTCGGTGGCGTTGCCGTTAACAAGTGCCGTGATGACCTGCCACATAAAGGCAGCGACCGACGGGAGCGTGCCCACGCCGGAAAGGATGCACAGGACGGCGTACACCTTAATGATGAGGGGAATCTTCTTGACCTCTGTGGCGCTGGGGACGCTGGGGTCGAGTTCGTTTCGATCCATACAGAACCTTTCTCGCTTTGTTGTAGGTTATAAGGATACGCCGCCGACCTGCCAAAAGACAGGGCGAACGTCCCAATTGCAACTTTGTAATCCCCAACGGCGGACGCGGCGGCCATCTGGGGGCGCGGGCACTTACACTGGACAGACCGATAAAATGTTTGGCAACAAAACTGATTATTAGCTCGGTGGGCTTTTAAAAAGCGCTGCTCATGCGCTGGGGAGCACGTCGCGCCGTGCGTATAATAAGGCGGGTAACGCCAAAAATACGAGGCTCTGAGGGGATACCATGTCTCAAGAAACCATCCGCGCGGCCGAGCGTGCCGCGGGACAGGTGAACACCATGTCGACGTATGATCCGGACTCCGACCAGCTGCATGAGGAATGTGGCATTTTCGGCGTATGGGCGCCCGATCGCGACGTGGCTCGACTGACGTACTTTGGCCTGCGTGCGCTGCAGCACCGTGGCCAGGAATCGGCTGGAATCGCCGTGGGTGACGGCGGCACGGTTATGGTCCGCAAAGATCTGGGCCTGCTCGACCGCGTGTTCTCCAACGCCGACCTGTCGACGCTCTCCGGCCAGCTGGCCGTGGGTCATGTGCGCTACGGCACTGCCGGCGCCAAGAGCTGGGAAGCCTCTCAGCCGCACCTCTCTACCATCAATAGCGTCATTATCGCGCTCGCGCACAACGGCACCCTCGTCAACACCGACGAGCTGCGCCGTCAGCTGATCGAGCTGGGCGTGCCGTTCCTCTCCAATTCGGATTCCGAGGTCGCGACCAAGCTTATCGGCTACTTTACCCAGCGTACGGGCCACCTGCGCGAGGGTATTCGCAAGACCATGGAGCTCGTGCGCGGCGGCTACGCCATGACGCTCATCAACGAGCAGGCGCTCTACGCATTCCGCGATCCACACGGCATTCGCCCGCTCGTGCTGGGCAAGCTGGTGGACGAGGGTCTGGACCAGGCCGATGCCGCAGCCGTTTCGCAGCTGCCGTCGCAGGACGGCGCCGCGACGGTCGACTCCGCCGTCCGTGTCACGCGCGCCGGCGGCTGGGTCGTTGCTTCCGAGACCTGCGCACTCGACATCGTGGGTGCCGAGTACGTCCGTGACGTCCGTCCCGGCGAGATCTTGCGCATCAGCGCCGAGGGCCTGGTATCCGAGCAGGGCGTGCCTGCAGCCGAAGAGCCCGCCAACTGCATCTTTGAGCAGGTCTACTTTGCCCGCCCCGACTCCATCATGAACGGCAAGAGCGTCTATGCCTGCCGTTACGACATGGGTCGTCAGCTGGCACATGAGGAGCCTGTCGAGGCCGACCTGGTCATCGGCGTGCCCGACTCCGGCCTGCCGCCTGCGGAGGGGTATTCGCACGAGAGCGGTATTCCCTTTGGCGAGGGCCTTATCAAGAACCGCTACGTGGGCCGTACGTTTATCGAGCCTACGCAGGAGTTGCGCGCCATGGGCGTGCGCATGAAGCTCAACCCGCTGCGCGACAACATCGAGGGCAAGCGCCTGGTCGTCATCGACGACTCCATCGTGCGCGGCACCACCATGGTGCAGCTCGTCAAGATGCTGCGCAACGCCGGCGCCAAGGAGATTCATATCCGCATCAACTCGCCCGAGGTCATCTGGCCGTGCTTCTACGGTATCGATACCGACGTGCAGTCGCAGCTTATCAGCGCCAACAAGACGGTCGACGAGATTTGCGAGTATATCGGCGCCGATTCGCTGGCCTTCCTTTCGGTCGAGGGCCTGCTTAAGGTCATGCCCAAGGGCGGTTACTGCGATGCGTGCTTTACCGGCCGCTACCCCGTGGCGATTCCCGAGAGCTTTGGCCGCGACAAGTTTATGGAGGGCTTTAAGCCCCGCAACCTGGACAAGCCGCTGCACTTTGACGACGACGCCGTGATCGAGAAATACGACGACCGCAGCTGGGAAGAGGAGCACGGCGAGGCATAAAACCTGCCATATGGGGACAGGTTTATTTTGGTAGGTTTTACCTGCTGTTTTGTTGATATGACGGCGCGTGCTGTTATGGCGCGCGCCGAAATGAACGCAACTATGAGCACCGTTTGGCGCCCGTGCGGCGCCACGGTAGTGGGAGAGGAAGGCTCAGATGAGCGACAGCAAGCATGTGACGTACGAGGACGCCGGCGTCGACACCGCCGAGGGCGGTCGCGCCGTCGACGCGATTAAGCAGATGGTCAAGGACACTAACCGTTCCGAGGTTATCGGTGGCATCGGCGGCTTTGGCGGCCTGTTCTCGGCCGCCGCGCTCAAGGATATGGAAGACCCGATCCTGATTAGCGGTACCGACGGCGTGGGCACCAAGCTCGTGCTCGCCCAGATCATGGACCGTCACGAGACGGTTGGCCAGGACCTGGTCGCTATGTGCGTCAACGATATTCTGGCTTCGGGCGCCGAGCCGCTGTTCTTCCTGGACTACGTTGCCATCGGTCACATCGAGGCCGAGCACATGGCAAAGATTATCAAGGGTGTGGCCGACGGCTGCAAGCTCGCGGGCTGCGCGCTCGTGGGCGGTGAGATGGCCGAGCACCCGGGCGTCATGGCTCCTGCCGACTACGACCTTGCCGGATTTACCGTGGGCGTCGTCGACCGTCCCAAGATGCTCGACCCCGCAAACGTCCGCCCGGGCGATGTGATCCTGGGCCTGCCTTCCACCGGCGTGCACTCCAACGGCTACTCGCTCGTGCGTAAGGTCATTGGCGTCGACGGCGTTAAGCCGGGCACGCCCGAGGCCGTCGCTAAGGCCGAGGAGCTGAGCCGTCCGCTCGAGGAGCTCGGCGGTGCATCGCTGGCAGACGCTCTGTTGGCCCCCACGCGCATCTACGTCAAGCCGATCCTGGAGCTGCTGCGCGGCGGCGCCAACGTGCACGCCATCGCCCACATCACTGGCGGCGGTATTACCGAGAACCTCAACCGCGCGCTCGCCGACGACGTCGACGCCGTGGTCACCCGCAACGGCGCCGAGATGGGATGGGACGTTCCGCCCGTCATTACTTACGTGTCGCGTCAGGCCGAGCTCGCGCCCAACGAGGCATGCAAGACCTTCAACATGGGCGTCGGCCTGTGCCTGATCGTCGCCCCCGAGGACGAGGCCGCCGTGACCGAGGCCCTGGTCGCGCTGGGCGAGAAGCCGTTCCGCGTGGGCGAGTGCGTCGAGGGTTCCGGTAAGGTCGTGTACTCCGATGAGCGCTAACGAGCAGATGGCTGCTGGTGAGGGCCTGGGCTATGTGCCCTACACCCGTCCGACCGGCACTGATACGGCTGAGCCGCTCAAGATTGGCGTGCTCATCAGCGGTTCTGGTACCAACCTGCAGGCGCTGATCGACCTGATCGCTGCCGGCAAGCTCAACGCTTCGATTGAGCTCGTGGTGTCGAGCCGTCCTTCGGCCAAGGGCTTGCAGCGCGCCGAGCGTGCGGGCATCCAGACACTCACGCTGTCCAAGGATGTCTATGCCGACCCCATCGCGGCTGACGAGATCATCGCGCACGAGCTGCTCGAGCGCGGCTGCGAATATGTGGTCATGGCCGGCTACATGCGCATGGTGCACACGCCGCTGCTGGCGGCGTTCCCCAATCGCGTGGTCAACCTGCATCCGGCGCTGCTGCCGAGCTTTACCGGCGCGCATGCGATTGACGATGCCTTTGCGCGTGGCGTCAAGGTGACCGGCGTGACCGTGCACTTTGCCAACGAGATTTACGACAACGGCCCCATCATCGCCCAGCGTGCGCTGACTGTCGAGGAAGGCTGGGATGTCGACACGCTCGAGGAGCACATCCACGCGATTGAGCACGTGCTGTATCCCGAGGTCGTGCAAATGCTCGCCGACGGCCGCGTCCACGTGCTGGAGAGCGGCAAGGTCGCAATTGACGCGCCTCGCGGCTAGCGGTGCACAGTACAATTTAGTTGAGTGGTCAGGGTGGTCATTGGCGCCAAGGCGCGCGTGGCCACCTTTTGTTTTGGGTAGTCACCTGCGACGTTCTTGAATGACTAGTCGTTTAAGAACGTCGCAGGTGACTAGGTGAGAGAGGTGAGCACATGGCGGATAACGAAGCGCTGTTTACGCCTGAGCTGGTGTTTTTTGATTGGGAGTGTGCGACGCCGGGTGAGGTGTTTGCGCGACTCGAAGGCGAACTTGCCCCACGCGGCTACATCTGCACCGGTTGGCTCGACGCCGTCCGCACGCGCGAGGATGCCTATCCCACGGGCCTTGCCATGCCGGCGGCCAACATCGCCATCCCACACACCGACCCGGGGTTTGTGGCCAAGCCCTATATCGCGGTGGTAAAGCCCGCCGCGCCCGTGACGTTCAATGCTATGGCCGGCATGGGTGCCCCCGTGCCGGCGCAGATCGTCATCAATTTGGGTATTGCCGAGCCGGGCGGCCAGGTCGAGGCCCTGCAAGCGCTCATGAACATCTTTATGGACGCGGACGTCGCAGCCGATGTGCTCGGCCAGACCACGCCCCAAGGCATGGTCGACGCCATCCGCCGCCACTTTTAAAGCCGGCACTTGGGGACTGTCCCTAACTGCCGGCAGAAAAGGAACGTCCCCAAGTGCCAGGGTTGCCCCTTTGTCGCGGGGGCTGCGTTGTGACACAATGGCGTTTGTTCGATTCGTGATGCGAAAGGCCAACTATGGCAAACAAGAAAAAGAACTCTGAGGCCGCGCCGACGCCCGAGCAGCAGACTCGTGCTGCCTCCAGCTCTCGTAAGAAGCAGCGCAAGACGTACGTGTCTAAGACCGTCAAGATCGTTCTGGTGGTCATCGGCGTGCTGGCGATGCTGCTTTCCGTCTCGGCCATGGCGTGCTCCGGCCTTATGTCGCAGGCAGAGGATGCCTCGGGCTACAAGCTTACCGGCGGTGTGGCTGCCACTATCAACGGCACCAACCTCACCGAGGACACCGTGATAAAGCAGGTCATGAGCATGCGCACGTCTTACGGCTACACCAAGGACAAGGACTGGGCGCAGTATCTGGTCGACAACGACCTCACGCCCAAGAAGTACCGCAAGCAACTCATCGACTCCTACACGCAGCAGATTCTGCTTCAACAGGCACAGAAGGAGAACGGCGTGACGGTGTCGGACGAGGAGGTCGAGAAGGCTTGGAAGGACGCGTGCAAGAGCGCGGGCGGCGCCAAGACCTTTAAGAAGACGCTTAAGACCTACGGCTACACCGAGGACACCTACAAGGATTCGCTCAAGGAGAGCCTGGCGCAGCAGAAGCTCAAGGATGCCGTGGCGCCCACCAGCAAGCCCAAGGACGGCGAGATCGTCGATTACATCAACGAGAACCTGTCCAACTACAACGATGCTCGCCGCTCGTCGAACATCCTGATCAAGGTCGATTCCGACGCATCCGACGAGGACAAGGCTGCCGCTAAGGCCAAGGCGCAGGAGTGCCGGGACAAGATTAACTCCGGCGAGCTGAGCTTTGAAGACGCCGTGAAGCAGTATTCCGACGACACCGGTTCCGAGGAGAAGAAGGGCGACGTGGGCTGGGACAAGCTCACCACCTTCGTCGACAGCTATCAGGCGGCGCTCGAAGGCCTTAACAAGGGCGACGTGAGCGAAGTCGTCGAGTCGACCTATGGTTACCACATCATCAAGTGCACCGACTACTTCCATGTCGATAATCAGGTCGATGACATTAAGCAGGTGCCCAAGGACATCAAGAAGTACGTTTCCAACGTGGTGAAGACGCAGGCGGCAAGCACCGCATACAGCGAGTGGCTGGAGCAGTACAAGAAAGACGCCGACATCACCGTTAACCCCATGCCCAAGGACGTACCCTATAACGTGAGCCTGAAGGGCGTCACCAAGAGTTCGACCGACGATTCGTCGACGACTGAGTAATCATGGGGCGGTGCTCGTGCGAGTGCCGCCCACGCTATTGAGGAGGATTTGCAGATGACCAACGAAGAGCTGCAGAAGGAAATGATCGCGGCCATGAAGGCCAAGGACAAGGTTCGCCTGTCCATCATTCGTCAGGTTAAGGCCGAGGTGAAGAATATCGAGGTCAACGAGCGCCGCGATGTGACCGAGGAAGACGTCAACAGCATGATCAAGCGTCTGATCAAGCAGACGAGCGAGACGCTGGAGATGTCCATCAAGGCCGGCACCGACCAGGAGCGTACCGACAACCTGACCGAGCAGGTCAAGATTCTGGAGAGCCTGCTGCCCGCGCAGGTTTCGGGCGAGGAGCTCGAGGCCCTGATCGAGCAGGTCATCGCCGAGCTGGGCGCCACGTCCAAGAAGCAGATGGGCCAGGTCATGGGCGCACTCGGCAAGGCCACCGGCGGCAACTTCGACAAGCCGGCAGCGGCAAAGATCGTCGGCGCAAAATTGGCGTAATTTGTTACGCGGTTTTACCAAACCGCGTAACGGCTCGACGCTGCAAACCCGTACACACGGCAATCTGACGTTCAATTTCAAGGGCGCGACCATAAGGTCTGCGCCCTTTCATTTCACGTCACCTTGCTCGCGTGTACGGGTTTTCGCTGACTTATGCTCAACAAGGGCGGTTGCACTCATTGGGGACGGACTTAAATGAGTAGCCACGGGGGTACTCATTTAAGTCCGTCTCCAATGAGTGGGTGGAAGATTGCGGGTTCTTTACGGGAATGTAGTGTGGGCTGCGGAAACGTGGTTCTTTCCGTACAATAGTTCAACTCGTGTAAACGCAGGGAAGGGACATTCATGGCAGACATGATCGAGATCAAGCATCTCAACAAGTACTTTGGCGACCTGCATGTGCTCAAAGATATCAACCTCACCGTCAAGCGCGGCGAGAAGCTCGTAATGATCGGGCCTTCCGGCTCGGGTAAGTCGACGCTCATCCGCTGTGTCGATTATCTTGAGGAGCCCACGTCGGGCGAGGTCATCATCGACGGTACGCCGCTCACCAAAAAGAACCACCTGGAGATGGCTCGCAAGTATAGTTCCATGGTGTTTCAGCAGTTCAACCTGTATCCCAACATGACGGTGCTCGGCAACCTGACGCTCGCGCCCATCAAGCTGCAAAAGAAGAGCAAGGAGGAGGCGACCGAGATCGCCATCGCCGCGCTCAAGCGCGTCGGCATGGCGCATAAGGCCGGCGAGTATCCGCAGAATCTCTCGGGTGGTCAGCAGCAGCGCATCGCCATCGCCCGTGCCCTGTGTACCAAGCAGCCCATCATCCTGTTTGACGAGCCGACCTCGGCGCTCGACCCCGAGATGGTCCAGGAGGTTCTGGACGTTATGATTGAGCTTGCGCAGGAGGACATCACCATGATCTGCGTGACGCATGAGATGGGCTTTGCGCGCCAGGTGGCCGACCGCGTCATCTTTATGGAGGACGGCCGCATTCTGGAGGAGGGCACGCCCGAGCACTTCTTCGATAACCCCGAGAACCCGCGCTGCCGCGAGTTCCTGTCCAAGATTCTGCACTAGGCGCGGTGATGGACATGACGGATATGACGAGGGCGGCTGTATCGCGCCGTCACTTTTTGCAGCTGGCTGGCGCCGGCATGCTTGCGCTGACGGGGACCGCGCTCACCGGTTGCGGCAACTCCACCAGCGGCGAGGGTTCCGACAAGGGATCCAAGCTTGCGGCCATCAAGTCGCGCGGCCATCTGAATGCCGGCGTTAAGAAAGACGTTCCCGGCTACGGCTATTACGACACCGCCAAGGGTCGCTTTGAGGGCATGGAAGTCGATTTGTGCTACCAGATCGCCGCTGCCGTCTTTGGCGTGAGCTACAAAGAGGCCCGCGCCCAGGAGCTTGTCGAGTTTACCGACGTAACGCCCAAGACGCGCGGCCCGCTGATCGATAACGGCCAGCTCGACGTGGTCGCGGCGACCTACACCATCACCGACGAGCGCAAGAAGAGCTGGGATTTCTCGACGCCGTACCGCACCGACTACGTGGGACTCATGGTCAAGAAGCGTTCGGGCTTTACCTCGATTGAGGACCTGGACGGCAAAGTTATTGGCGTGAGCCAGGGTGCTACCACGCAGGGCCTGATCGAGCAGATGATCAAGGACAACGGCTTTAGCTGCAAGCCCGAGTTTAGGGCCTTTAGCGGCTACCCCATCATCAAGAGTTCGCTCGACGCCGGCAATATCGACGTCTTTGCCATGGACCGCTCCACGTTGGCCGGCTACATGAACGAGACCGTCGAGCTGCTGCAGCCCGAGGTCAAGTTTGGCGAGCAGGGCTACGGCGTGGCGACCAAGAAGGGCTGCGACCTTTCGGCCGTGGTCGATCAGGTGATTTGCGATCGCCTGGCCGATGGCTGGCTCGACCAAGAGGTCAAGACCTGGGGTCTTGTATAGGCGCTCGGCGTAGGAAGGAATCAAATGCTCGAAGGATTGTTTGACGCCGACCGCTGGTCGACGACATTCCAAAACATGGGGCCCTTCTGGGAGGGCTTTGGTGTGACGCTGCAGGTGGTTGTTGCCGGTCTGTTGCTGTCGCTGGTGCTGGGCACGCTGCTGGGCGTGTTCTCGACCACGCGTTCGCGCGTGCTGCGTGGTATTAGCCGCGTGTACGTGGAGTTTTATCAGAACACCCCGTTGCCCGTGCAGGTGCTCTTTATGTACATGGCCGGCCCACAGTTTTTGCAGGCCATAACCGGCGCCGACCAGCCGGTGCGCATCGCACCGTTTGTGCTGGGCTTTTTGGGTGTGGGCCTGTATCACGCGGCCTACATCTCGGAGGTCATCCGCACCGGTATCGAGGCGGTTCCGCGCGGTCAGATGGAGGCGGCCCAGAGCCAGGGCTTCACCCGTGCCCAGGCGTACTGGTACATCGTGCTGCCCCAGACGTTCAAGATCATTCTGCCGCCGCTGTGTAACCAGGCGCTCAACTTGGTCAAGAACACGTCGGTGCTGGCGCTTGTGGCCGGCGGCGACCTTATGTACCGTTCCGACAACTTTGTGAGTCTGTACGGTTACCTGCAGGGATACATCGTCTGCTGCCTTATGTACTTCATCATCTGCTTTCCGCTCGCCATGCTGGTGCAGTGGCTCGAGCGCCGCTCCAAGGAGCGTCCGCGCGGCGTGAGCCTGGCCGAGCTGGGGCTCGACAACGTAGAGGAGGCCTAGCGCATGGAAATCTTCAACGCGACCAACCTGCTCTACATCTGGGGCGGCTTTGTTAAGACCATCGAGATCTCGGCGCTGTCGATCTTTTTCTCGCTCATCTTTGGCACGGTGCTGGCGCTCGTTAAGAGTTATGCGCCCCGCCCGTTCCGTATTTTGGTGAGCGTCTATATCGAGCTGTTCCGCTGCACGCCGAACCTGCTGTGGATTCTGTTTATCTACTTTACGGTGCAGGGTTTGGACATTGTGATTTCGACCATCGCCTTTACGCTGTTTACCAGCGCTGTTATGGCCGAGATTGTGCGCGGCGGCCTCAACTCAATTCCGCGCGGCCAGTTTGAGGCAGCGCAGAGCCAGGGCTTCGGCTTCTTTGCCACCATGCGCTACATCATTCTGCCGCAGACGTTTAAGACGATCATTCCGGCGCTGTTTAGCCAGTGTACGACCGTCATTAAGGACAGCTCGTATCTTTCGGGCATTAACGTTGCCGAGCTCATGTACACGGCAAATGTCGTGATGGCCCACGCGATCGACCTGTCGCAGGTGCTTATGCTCTACGGTCTGGTGTTTGCGATGTACTTTGTGCTCAACTTTGGTATCTCGCTGCTGGTCCGAGCTTACCAACGCCGCATCGTAGCCGCATAGCCTGGCTTTCCCTGGCACCCAACCTTGGCCTTCAAACCGTCGCTCGCGTACCAAAGTACGCGTCGCTCCTCTTTCAGGCCAATCTTGGGCACCAGGAAAACCCAGGTACGGTATCGTGGGAATAAGAGATAAACAGCCCTTTTCTCATTTGTTAGAAAGGAATCGCGATGAGCGATCTGGAGAACAAGAAGAATCCTGTGGTCATTACCATCGCGCGCGATTTTGGTGCCGAGGGCCACGAGATTGGCCGAATGCTTGCCAACGAGCTGGGGATTCCGCTGTACGACAACGAACTGCTGGTACGTGCGTCGCTGCGTGCGGGCGAGTCGCTCGACAAGATGGCCGCCTACGACGAGCGCCTGGCCGTGGAGAACATGGCGTTTCTGCCCGACCGCTACGATGCCCGTTCGTACTCTGACAAGCTATTCCAAAAGATGAGCCAGGTGATTTTGGACTTGGGTGAGACCGAGAGCTGCATTATCGAAGGCCGCCTGTCCGATTACCTGCTTCGCAACAACCCCAACCACATTGCCGTGTTGGTGACCGCTCCCTTTGAGGACCGCGTCGAGATTGTGCGCAAGAAGCGTGGCCTCAACAAAAAGAAGGGCGCCAAGCTGGTCAAACAGCAGCAGAAGGCGCGCGAGGCGTTCTATAAGCGCTACAGCGCCGGCAAGTGGAAGATGACGAGCGGTAAGGATATCGTCGTCAACCGCGCCAAGCTGGGGCGCGAAGGCTGCAAAGACGTTATCGCCGCTGCCTACCGCTACAAAGTCGCCCAGCTCGAAGCCTAGCCAATCAAAACCACCACAAAGGCACCTTTGTGGTGGTTTGTTTTAGGCGGAGGGGAAGGCCTTGGTGAGACCGGCGCGCGTCTGCGTGTCGGTCTTTTGATAAATGGAACTCAGGTGGCGCTGCACCATGCGCATCGAGATGCCGAGCTCCTCGGCAACCTGCTTGAGCGGGCGTTCATCCTGGGTAACGGCTATGAGCACGTCAACTTCGCGCGGGGTGAGAGCGTGATCGGTGATGAAGACCTGACGCTGCTCCTCGATACTCGGTGCTGCCAGCGCCTCCTCGGCAAGCTGTTGATGTTCGCGCTCCTGCTCGGTTTGGGGTAGGCGGAACAAGCCGGCTGCCACAAATGCCGCGCAGGCGGCGACGAGCAAAACGAGCGCACCGATCATGATGAGAGCAACATTGCCCGAGGTCACAAGCGCAAGCGAGACGCCCGACGTGGTGAACGCGCACACGTTATTGGCGGCACGTCCCATGCCGGCCCAGAAGGCGGGCGCGTGCATGCGCGGTGCCAGCTGAGTAAACGTGGCAGTAAAGAACGTGACGAAAAAGCCCGAGCTCAGGTAAAAGACAATGAGGCCCAGGTTGGGATCGGCTCCTGCTTCGACGGCTAAGATCGAAATAGTGGAGAGTACCGTGACGCCGAACATGACGAGTCCCATGTAGCGACGCTCGGCAAGATCAAAGATAAGACCGGCGGCAAGACCGCTCGCTGCCAAAAAGAGGCGCGGCCAGGCCTGCACGGCGATGGTGCCGTGGGCGTTGGAGAACGTGACCACGTTATCGAGAGTAGAGAACAGACAGGCCAGAATCATGACGAGCGCGATGCTCCAACACGCCTGCTTGGCAAGGGCGTGCGATGGCTCAACAAGGGGATTGATGGCGGGGCTGGAGCTCTCAGCAGCCTTTTGGGGAACGACGCTGAGGGCGGAGATGGCGATCGTCGCTGTGCCAAGGACGATGAGCTCTGCGATGCCGCCGCAATTGAGCAGGTTGATGGCGAACTGCATCAGGATGCCCGCGGCATAGGCTGCTCCCGCACCGGTGGCGAGCTTGGGATCGTCTTGGAATGTCGTTGCGAAGGCATGGTGTGCCGCGCCACCCAGTAGGCCGAGTCCGAGGAATGCGAGGCATCCCAGAATCTCGAGCGCAAGCGGGCTCGTGGGGGACTGAATCTGAGTCAACCCCAAGATGGCGATGGGGACGGCGGTGCTGACAACTGCCCGAGGCCGGCCTTTGCGCTGTGCGAGCCCGAGCAGCGGCGCATATCCGATAAAGCCGAGCACGCTCGCACCTAGAATAAAGCCCTGTGCGAGCACAACACGTTCGGCGCCGGCGAGTAGCCCGACATTGACGTCGAAGCGAAACTCGGCGACAAGGAAGGCGAAGGTGAAGAGCGCGAGTGCCAGAAGCGCGTTGATTTTAGGCCTGCTCAGGTTCAAGGACGGTCCTTTGGGTGGACGAATAATCGTGTCCTCGATTGTAGCGTTCCCGGGACGAGTGTGGCGATGGCGAAATCATATTGAATTAAACCGCAGGTAGAGGCCTAGGTTCACATCTACGAACCTAGGCATACGGAGTCATTTGACACATCTTGGTGGTACAGGACCACCACAAAGGGGACAGGCACCTTTGTGGTGGTATGCCCCTACGACCAAGGAGGCCGTTATGTGCGGAAGCAACTTTGGAAAGCAAACCCAGCGCGAGCGTACCTGCTCGCTGGTTCACGGTACCTGGCGTTGTGTGGGTGCCAAAATAGCTTGCGCCGGCGCGTGCGCGCTTATGGTCGGTCAGTTGCTGCTGCCGAGCGTGGCGCTGGCGACGGAATGCGCCGATCCCGCCGCTGGGACGGATGAGGTTGCCGCGGCTCCGGTGACGCCGACGGTTGCGGGGGATACGGCTGCAACGACCGCACCAGCTGCTTCGAACGCGCCTGCAACCGATGCTGCTCCGGCGGCGCAAGCCACCGTTGAGCCTCAGCAGACGGCCCCGACTGGCGCCACCGATGAATCCAACGATGCGGCACCCGCTGAACAAAATACTCCCAGCGACAACGCCGCCACGCCGGCGAATGACGCCATCATGCCCTGCGGTGTGACCGATGTTGTTGGCGGCAGCGACGTTAGGGTCAATACGACCGTGGTTTCCCGCTACACGGACTGCGTGCTTCCGTGCAATGTCACACTCGAAAAGGGCCAGTCGTATACCTATGATTTTCCCGATGTTGAGGGCGGCATGCCGGATGAGCCGCTCTGCGAACTTGTCGAAACCAAGTACTACCGGGCCGATGCTGCTTCGGGCACCCTGGTTGAAGTCCAGGACGCATCTATGTCCGATGTGACGGCCCGCTTTGAGCCTGTTGGCGATCACATGAGGCTGACGCTGACCTTTACGGGCGGCGCGGCAGGCGGCTCGTATCGACTCACGCGCAATGAGGCTCTCTATATTGGCTCGGCACTGGAGTATACCGGAACTGACTATGAAGGCAGCTCGACTATCCTCAACGAAACCAGGTACGATTATTACCTCCGCTACGTCATCAATAGCGAAATTACGCTCGTTGCATCGGAAAACGAAGCCCTCCATAACCTGGACGTCAACGACGTGAAGACCGACTACGCGCCCGGTGAGGCGCCGCGTGCGACCGCGACGATCCCCACTGCCGATGCCGACAAGTACGAGATCGCCTACGAGTGCTGGGAGGAAATGGATGGCAGCGACCCTGCGGAGCTCACGCCCGTTGCCTTCTGGTATTCCGACCCTGCCAAGTATCCGACGGGCGCGAGGAGGATCGAACACTTCGAAGAGGGCAAGTTCTACATGTACTCCGTTGAGCTGAGGCTCAAGGGCGACAATACCGTGGCCGATGACTGCATGATGTACGTCAACGGCCATTGGACGCACCACATCAAGACCGTCAACGGCGTCTTCGCGCCCAATGCTGACAATATGCTGTGCGAGCAGCCGATCGACGAATGGCGGGCCATCGACGTTATCGAGATCAACGGCGCCACGACCACCTTCAAGGCAGGCGACAGGCCGGTCTTTACGGCGAGTGTTCCGACGGGCTCCAACTCCCTTCCGCAGTGTGAGTACTGGACGGGTAGCGACGGCAGCGAAGTGAACTCCCAGAAGTTCTGGGATCAGAACATTACAAACCACATCGATGCTTTTAAGCCTGGCGTGACCTATCGCTACGGCATCTACCTCAAGTCCGCGCGCGGCTTCTACTTCACGCCCGACACCAAGCTGGTGATCAACGGCCAGGAGTGCGGCTACCAGGTCGCGGATAGCGTATCCGATGAGGACAGCGGCTGGATCTACACCCTGTGGCTCAACACCGATTTGACGTTTACGCCCGAAGCCACGCCGACCCCCGATCCGCAGCCTACGCCGGATCCCAAGCCGACGCCGCAGCCTGAGGTTAAGCCTGAGACCAAGCCCGAGGTGAAGCCCGCGGCCAAGCCAGCCACGACAACCGCCACGACCAAGACGGTTGAGAAAACTACGCAGGCCAAGAAGGGCGATGCTGTCCTGGCTACCACGGGGGATACCACCGCGATGACGGTCGCCGCCCTAGGCATCGCCGGCGCAACCGTAGCCGCCGCCGGCCTCGCCGCGACCAAGCGCCGCAAGCATTAGAGCTGGGTGACGGCTCTCGTTCTCGGCCTCAGCAAAATCTCAATCTGTAACACCAAACTGCCCAAAACGGCTCTAGATGTTACAGATTGAGATGAACCGAATGGCCGCCAATCTAATGTCTCGATCTGTAATACCAAGCGGGGAATTTGACCTCTAACTGTTGTAGATCGAGACAAACTGGCCGGCCAAGTCCAGAACCGCCACAAAGGTGCCTGTCCCCTTTGTGGCGGTTTGCGCAGGTAGAACGGTAGGTTCGTATATATGAACCTACCGTTCGCTTTGTTTTTGGACAACGATTACGCTGGATGACTTTTGGTTTGCAGGAAAGGAACGACCATGAGGTGGACCACTGTTCGAGCGCTTTGCCGCTGCCTGACCGTTGCCGCTGTGACCCTCACCATGGTGACGGGTTCGCTGCCCGCGGGCGCGTTTGCCGAGACTCTCACCACCGACGGCACTTTTGTGCAGACGGATAACGGCCAAGCAGCCGACGACGCTCCCGCCGATTCGGCTGACGCCCAAACGTCAGACTCTGCTTCCGCCGACCCCGCGCCCGATGCCGGCGCCGCCGACCCCACAGCGCTCGATGCCGGTGACACCCCTACGCCCCCGGCCTCCGAGATTGCATCGGCGGCGGGCCTGACGGGCGCCGGGCAGACCGAGAGCACACCTGCGGATACGCTCGCCACCGATCTTGTCGAGGGCAAGGAGCTCGCCGAGCAGCAGAAGCAGGAGGAGACCGCCGAAGCCGAAGCAACCTGGAATGAGGATCTTGGGCTCTGGATGACCTCGAAGGGCGCCACGGGCGTAAAGGACGAATACGACGATGGCTACGTGGCCGGCGAGGAGACCCCCGCGCAGTACTACTTCTCGATTGATAGCCTCACCAACGAAATTTCTATCGAGTATGGCGACGCGGGCATTACCACGTTGGAGGTGCCCTCGACCATCGACGACAAAAATGTCGTAAGCCTTACGGGTATGGGAAGCGCTGCGCTCACATCGATCACCTTCGCCCCTAATTCGCATGTCCGCTCGGTTGGAGGCTTGGGCGGCAGCAGCATCAAAGAGATCGCACTGCCCGATTCGGTCGAGGAGCTCAAGAGCTATGCATTCTACAAAAGCAAGACGCTCCAAACGGTAACCTGGCCCAACAACGCGGCCTTTACCACGATTCCCGAGCAGGCCTTTAAGGAATGTGAACAACTTGACGACAAGGTGGTGGCAACGCTGCCGCCTTCGGTCAAAACTATCGACTATCTTGCATTCGCCTATTGCGGCGTGCCGCAGTTCTATGTCTCGGACACAACAGTGCTCACCTTTACGCAGATCAATGTGCCGGGCACGGTGGAGCGGATTGAGCAACATGCCTTTGACGGGTGCTCCTTTGTGTCGTCGGTGACGATTGGCGATGGTGTCAAATCTATCGGGGCGCTCGCGTTCGCCTCTCTTGATCCTGCGATTGCCGGCAAAGAGATTGTGCTACCCAAAAGCGTGGAAATGATAGAGTGGGGAGCTTTTGAGAACACGAGATACGGAAACGAGACGAACCATAATGCCGTTGCCCTGCGCGTGATGAACCCCGATCTTCAGTTTGGTGAGGCGGGCTATTCGGGCGACTATAATGAGCGCGTGACAATCGATGGCGTAACGTATGCGATTCCCTTTAGTGAAGGCCAGACCATCTATGCCTATGCGACCGATTCGGCTGGCAACCCCTCGATGGTCAAAAAGCTTGCCGATGCCGTGGCCGATCGCAAGGACTCCGTCGATTCCTCGAAGCCTGCCTACACGTTTGAGTGGATGGGCGAGGCGGCCCAGGTGACGGGCAAACTTCCCCAGAGCGCGACGGCTACACTCGTGCAGGCGGGGCAGTCCACGCCGCTAGCGGTTGGCGATGACGGTGCTTTTACGGCGGATGCCCTTTCCAAGACAGCAGCCACCCTGCGCATTTCGCTCAGCGGTTACTATGACATGGTGCTGGCGCGCCCGGGCGACCAGATGACGGGCACATGGAATATCGGAGAGATTAAGGCGGAGGACTTTACCAAGATTCCGGCCTCGCGCGCGATTGAGCTCAACGTGGCCTATCTCGAACCGGTCGCAGGCCAGGATAAAACTGAGCGGATTGAGCTCGATAGTCTCGATAACATCGATCTGACGGTGAAGAGCGGCGGCAAGACGCTCAAACCTGCCAAGGGTGACAAGGAAAACGACTTCCGTATCCAGGGCACAGCACTCGTGGTGTCGCAGGCCATTGCCGACGCGGACCAGGATCTGGAGATAACGCTCAAGCCCAAAGACAGCCTCAAGCTGGGTGGGGCGACGGCGACGGTGAAGCCTTCGGCCGGCAAGGCCGATATCGACTTGAAGCCTTGGGGCACGGCGACGGTCACGACCAAGGGCGACTACCAGGGAGCCAACCGCGTGCTGGTGTTCCGTACGTCCGACGGCAAGCTAGTCGCCGACGGCGTCACCTATCTGATGGGTTACGAAGACGATGGTACCACGCCTATCATGAAGGCCGAGACGCCGCGCCTTAAGGCCGGTTCGTACACCATCGTCGCCTTTAACAAGACGAGCTACGACATCCAAGCGACGAGCTATTCCACGTTTAGCCGCCTAGGGCTGACCGTGGGTAAGCATATCGCGCAAAAGCAGGTGAAGATTGAGGACGGCAAACAGCTCGACGTGACGCTCGACGTCCCCACGTTTGACGTGGAGACGTATCGTGCCGAGCGTGGGCTGACGGCGGGCTCGGTTATCGCTGATTCGTCCGCGGTCGTTGGCGTGGAGACCGAGCTGCGCATTCATTACGAGCTCAAGGACAGCCAGGCTGCCAAGATTGAGATTCCGCTGGCCAAGGATGCCGTCGAGGATGTGTCCGCAGGCGCTCGCGAAGCCGGCGCCAGCTCCGATGCCATGTGGGCTGGCACAACTTGGGAGGGCGATAACCTCGTTCTCAATATGAAGAAGGGCATGGGCGCCGATGTGTTTGTGCGCTTTAAGCCTAAGGCCGCGGGCACCTATGCCATCTCGCCGCTCATTACGCTGGGCGAGGTGACATTGCCGCTGGGAAGCACCACACTCGAGGTTAGAGGATCGCGCATCGAGGTCGACAACACCGACGTTCACAGCCTGCTGGGCAATGTGGCCTACGTTTATGCGGCGCCGGGCAAGAGCGTGCAGCTCACCGTGGGGACGGGCTCGTCGGCTGCAAAGTACACCGGCAAGACCAATAAACTCGGCCGTGCCAAGATTGAATACGAGCTGCCGCAGGATACGCTTGCCGCCGAGCGCGTGACGCTCGAGGCGCGCGTGGGCTCGACCGATGTTGCCGCCGCTGCTGCCGAGGTAACGGCTCGCAATTATGTGCGCTATGTTCCGGGTGCTTCGGTCTGGAACTTTGATGTGACGTATCGTGGCGGTACGCAAAACCTGGTCAAGGACGGCAAGGACACCGGCAAGAGCCTGTGGACCTTCCATCATCTGCCACAAAAGAAGAACGCCTACTGGACCTTTGACATCACGCTTGAGGTGGGAAACGAAGAGGCCGCCGACACGCTCGACCTGTACGTGGACTGCGTGGATGGCAAGACGGTGACGATTCCTCTGACTCAAAAGTCGCGCGAGGGCACCCGTGTGCGCTATGTGGCGGAGTATGTGGACGAGGGTTACCTTAAGCTGCTCGACGAGTTTAACAAGGCGAATGACTCGACCTATGTGAACTGCGGAAACTTTGAGCAGATCTTTATGCCGCAGACCTACCGCATCTCCAATGCTCAGCTTATGACCATGCTGAGTTTTGACGCCAACGCTTCGGCCAAAAAGCATTCCGCCGCGGCCGAGGAGCGCCAGCAGGAGTTCTCGAATGCCGTGCAGCAGTGGCACGAGTATATGATGGATAACTCTTTTAACGATGTCGACGAGGCCTTTAACGATGCGATTGACCAGATGGTCGCCGATGCGCTTGCCGAGGAAGAGAAGGGCGGTAAAGAGGACGAAGCCCAAGGTGGAGCTGCCCGCAAGGCTCGTCGCGCCCCCGCCGCCAGCGACGGCGAGGGTGATGATGCTGGCAACGACGAGGCCGCGCAGTTTGCCGCCGAGCTTAAGGCTGCGGTTGGCGGCTCGTCGGCGCTGCTGACCAAGCAGGGCGACAGCTATGGCGTCAACGTGGACAAGATGATCTTTGAGGACGCGTACGGCACCGGTGAGGATTGGTACCAGGAACTCGCGTCGGCTCAGGGTGCAAGCGCTGCGGATGCGGCGGCCATCAAGGAACTTGTCGACCATGCGTCGCGAGCGGAGTTTATTGCCCAGCAGGCCGAGGATCTGGTGGGCCAGTCGATGGGTATCGGCCAGCTCAACCAATACGGAAGCTGGAATGACGCAACCGCTGCGGCGCTCAACAAGTGTGCGGGCATTAAGGCCAGCGAGTACAACGGCCAGTCGACGAGCGGGTTTAACGATTTGGGCCAGGCGCTCGGCAGCTCGCTGAGCTACAAGGCGGCTGACGACGATACCGTCAAGGGCTTTAAGGTCGCCGCGCCCGATGGCGACGAGACCGCTTACATTGAGTCGGAGTTTATCGAGAACTCCAATAACAACAAGAACCAGGCGCTGCTGTTTAACTCAATCGCCATGCAATGCGACATTTTGGACAATCTGTACGATAACTGGAACGTAGTCCACAGCCTCAATAACTCTACGATTCGCGGTTGGCTTATGGCTTGGAAGCGCAACGGTGACGTCAGCGCCCACATGAAGCTCATCCGCACGATCCGTTCGCTCAAAAGCTACAAGATCGAGTGTGAGATGTTCGGCCAGGTCTTTAAGACCGATGCGTGGAAGGCGGCCGGCCAGGCGTTTCCCGCGGCGACCCAGGGCATCGGCATCTTTACCGGCATTTACGGCGTGAACGATGCCAGCAAGAACTGGGAGAACGTGAACGTCCGTATGCAGAAGGTGAAGGGCGAGCGCGAGGGCTATGAGCTTCAGCATACGCGCTTGCTTGCCAAGCCCGAGAAGACCGAGGACGACTGGAAGTGCATTTACGCGCTGCGCGACGCCATGGAGAAGGCGCGTGCGTTTGAGGATCTGCTGTATCGCCAGCTCTGCCACGATAGCACCGATGTGGCGGTGGGCTCCATTATGACAATCGCCGGCGTGCTGACGGCCGGTTCGGCGGGTACCGTGGTGGGCGCTGCCTATGACGCGGCTTCGACGAGTGTGGGCTCGGAGCGCGCGATTAAGCTGACCAATGCCGAGTGCGCCTACGATGTCGCCTGTGAGCAGGTGGAGCGCGCGTGCCAGAATCGTATTACGGTCAACTGGGGTGAGCTGACCGATGCCGAGGTCTACAAGGCCAACAAGGACGGCTTGATCTCGGACGAGAAGATGCAGTCGATCTTCGAGGCGCGTTATCGCAATGTGGCTGCCAAGGCTGCACCCGACCCTGCGGGCGTGGTGTACGAGGGCCTGTTGTCCAATACGGTCGAGGGCGCAACGGTTGAGCTGTGGAGCGCCGACGATGCCGCCGGTACCAATGCAGTGCGTTGGGATGCCGAGGAGTATGAGCAGGACAATCCGCTTGCAACGGGTGCGGACGGTGCATACAACTGGAATACGCCGACCGGATGGTATCAGGTGCGCGTGACCAAGGACGGGTATGAGGAGGCGCGTTC
This sequence comes from Coriobacteriaceae bacterium, assembly GCA_905209215.1. Taxonomy (GTDB): domain Bacteria; phylum Actinomycetota; class Coriobacteriia; order Coriobacteriales; family Coriobacteriaceae; genus Collinsella. The sequence continues at coordinate 52,641 of CAJLRY010000012.1, forward strand.
GGCTTGGCTGCGCGTGCCGCCGATTCAGACCGAGGTGAACATTGGCTTGGTGTCGACGGCGGCGCCCGAGGTGGCCTCGGCCCATGCCTATACCGATTGCGTCGAGGTTGAGTTTACGCAGTATATGGATGCGAGCGACGATGCCCTGGTCGCATTGTGCGCGCAGGGCTTGGGCGACGTGACGTATACGTGGCTCGACAAGCAGGACGATCACAATGGCAAGCCGTTGTCGCGCGTGCTGCGCATTCGCTATGCCGATGCGCGTGAGGCGGGCTCGACGGTGTCGTTTGAGCTCGACGGTGCTCGCAACTACGCCGGCAAGGCCATGGCGCGCTGGGCAAGTGGCGAGCTTGTCGTGGGCGTTCGTGCCGACAAGCTCAAGCTCAACGTGGAACAAGCTGTGACCATGCTTGAGGGCGGCGACTTTGAGCTGGTGGCACACGTGACCGATAAGGCGGGCAAGCCGTTTGCGGGCGCCAAGGCTAGTGTTGGGCTGGAGTCTACGGCTATCTGCTCCGTTGATGCTGCTCAGGCTGTGACGGGCGAGGATGGCGCGGCGACGTTTGTGCTGCATGGTGCTCTGCCCGGTTTGACGACGTTGACGGCGGCGGTGGACGGCACGGCGCTGTCCAAGCAGGTCGACGTGCGCGTGTCTGCCGGGGCAGTGCGACCGGTGCGACCGGTGGCGACGATTGGTGCGACGACGTTTGGTGCATGGTCGCCCAAGGAGAACTACATTACGGTGCCCAAGGGCACGAAGCTGGAGCTTTCGGCCGAGGATGGCACGACCATTTGGTATACCACCAACGACACCTGCCCCTGCCGTGACGAAGGTCGCGTAAAGTACACCGAGCCTATTGCGCTCGATAGCAATATGTATGTGCGCATTGCGGCGCAGCGTCCCGGCATGTCGTATAGCGAGTATTCGGAGCGCTTGAACATTACGATTACGGTGACCGATGAGGCGACGCCCGATCCCGAGCCGGAGCCCGGGCCCAAGCCGGAACCCAAGCCGGAACCCAAGCCGACGCCTGGCGGCGGCGAGCAGGGTGGCGGTGCGGATGGCTCTGGCGGTACCGGGGCTCCTGCAGGCGGTTCGACTTCGACGACGACCACAGTGACGACGGACAAGTCCAAGGGTAAGGGCGAGAACGGCAAGAAGTCCGGCGGCACGGAGCTCGCCAGCACGGGTGACTCCACCGCGATGACGGTCGCTGCCCTAGGCATCGCCGGCGCAACCGTAGCCGCCGCCGGCATCGCCGCGACCAAGCGTCGCAAGCGCTAGGTTTTGGTGACGGTGCCTATCCTCGGCTTATGCAAAATCTCAATCTGTAACACCAAGCTGCCCAAAACGGCTCCAGGTGTTACAGATTGAGATGAACTGTTCAGCCGCCAGCCTAACGTCTCGATCTGTAACACGTAGCGAGGAATTTGGCCTCTAACTGTTACAGATTGAGATGAACGGGCGGACGTTCGCACAATATCTTGATCTGCAACAACTACGAGGCTCAACAGGGTCTGGCTGTTACAGATTGAGACAAACGTCGGAATTGGTTCGCCGTCCAAGTCCCCAACCACCACAAAGGTGCCTGTCCCCATCGCGGTGGTTTGGGCGGTCGGCATAGAAAAAGTCCCCGCCGGGCGTGTGCTCGACGGGGACTTTGCCGTTTGATGGCTAGCGCTGTGGGTGATTACTCGCCCAGCAGGCTCTTGGTGATGGAAGCAGCGGCCTTCTTGCCGGCGCCCATCGCCAGAATGACCGTAGCGGCACCGGTGACGATGTCGCCGCCGGCCCAGATGCGGGGATCGGTGGTCTGGCCGGTCTCCTCGTCGGCAACGATGTAGCCCCACTTGTTGAGCTCCATCTTGCCGCCGATCTTGGCAGCGAAGGGGTTGGCGTTGGTGCCGATAGCCGAGATCGCGACGTCGCAGGGGATCTCCTCGATGGCGCCCTCGATGGGCACCGGGCGACGACGGCCGGACTCGTCGGGCTCACCGAGCTCCATCTTCTGGACCCTGACGGCGCACACGGAGCCGTCCTCGCCAGCGACAAACTCGAGCGGGGAGACGAGCGGCAGAACCTCGACGCCCTCGGCCTTAGCATGGTGCAGCTCGGCGCGACGGCAGGGCATCTCGTCCTCGGTACGACGATAGGCGATGATGGCGTGCTCGGCGCCCAGACGCTTGGCGGTACGGACGGCGTCCATAGCCACGTTGCCGCCACCAAAGACGACGACGTTCTTGCCGTGCTTGGTGGGGGTGTCGTACTCGGGGAACTTGTTGGCCTTCATCAGGTTCACGCGGGTGAGGTACTCGTTAGCGAAGAAGACATTGGGCAGGTTCTCGCCGGGGACGTTGAGGAACTTGGGCAGGCCTGCGCCGGTCGCCACGTAGATGGCGTCGAAGCCCTGCTCGAACAGCTCCTCGGCCGTGGCCATGTTGCCCACGACGGAGTTGTACTCAAACTTGACGCCCATGTCCTCCAGGCCGTCAATCTCGCGCTTGACGACTGCCTTGGGCAGACGGAACTCGGGGATGCCGTAGACCAGCACGCCGCCGCCGGTAAAGAATGCCTCAAAGACGGTGACGTCAAAGCCGTTGCGGGCGAGCTCGCCGGCGCAGGTGATGCCGGACGGGCCGGAGCCGACGACGGCGACCTTCTTGCCGTTCTTGGGGGCCATCTTGGGCGTGGAGGCGAGCTCGGGGCGGTCACCCAGGAAGCGCTCGAGCTGGCCGATGGCCACGGGCTCGGACTTCTTACCACGGATGCACTTGCCCTCGCACTGGTTCTCCTGCGGGCAGACGCGGCCGCAGATGGCGGGAAGCATGGAGTCCTCGCGGATGGTATCGAGAGCGCCGCCGAAGTCCTTCGCGCGGATCTGCTCGATAAAGCGGGGGATGTTGATGTTGACGGGGCAGCCCTCAACACAGAACGGCTTCTTGCAGTTGAGGCAGCGCTCGGCCTCGGCCAGCGCCATCTCCTCGGTGAAGCCCTTGTCGACGGGGCGGAAGTCGCAGGCGCGCTCGGCAGCCGGCTCCTCGTTATCGGGGGTGCGGGGCGACTTCATATCGGCAACGAAACGGCCGTTAACTAGTGGCATGCGCAGCTCTTTTCCTCATAAGCCTTGAGGGACTCGCCCTCTTCGGAACGGTAAGCGGCCTGGCGGGCACGAAGGTCATCCCAGTCGACCAGGGTGGCATCGAAGTCGGGGCCGTCGACGCAAGCGAACTTGGTCACGCCGCCCACCTCGACGCGGCAGCAGCCGCACATGCCGGTGCCGTCAACCATGATGGGGTTGAGGGACGCGGTAATGGGGGTGTCGTACTTCTGGGCGGTGAGGGTCGAGAACTTCATCATCGGAACGGGGCCGACGCAGAAGACCTGGCTCACGGCCTTGTCCTGCAGCAGGCGCTCCAGCGGAGCGGTGACAACGCCCTGCTCGCCGTAGGAGCCGTCATCGGTGGTGATATGGATGTGGTCCTCGTCGAGGAGCTCGCGGAACTGGTCCTCCATGAGCAGGAGGTCCTTGGTGCGGGCGCCCATGATGGCGTGCACCTCGTGGCCGGTCTCGACCAGGTGCTTGGCGACCGGGAAGGCAATTGCCAGGCCGACGCCGCCGCCAATGACGGCGCAGGGGCCCTCAGCCATCTCGGTGGGAACGCCCAGCGGGCCCACGACGTCGCGCAGCGACTCGCCGGCCTCGTAGGTGGAAAGCATCTCGGTGGTCTTGCCGATCACCATGAAGATGAACTCGACCCAGCCCTCGTCACCGTTCCAGCCGGCCAGGGTAAACGGGACACGTTCGCCCGTCTCGTTGGCGCGAACCATGAGGAACTGTCCAGCGTGCGCATGCTTGGCGATTGCAGGCGCCTCGATGCGGAACTTGAACACCTTCTCCGAGAACTGCGTCTTCTCCAGGATCTTATACATAGAACCCCTCTCTTGTTAGGGCCGCCGAACCGTGCCTCCACGGAAATGGACGGTAGCCCGAATAAAACCGTACGCGCACAGGCGTTGTGCAGACATACGGTGCAAATTATACCCTCATGGACATGTCGCTTACGTGTGTCTTCGGCGGTCGGGAAAAGGGTTTATCCACTTCGGCCTACCAAAGGGGGAGAGGTTTATTTTGGCAGGTTTTATCAGGCAAAACGGCAAAGGGGGCCGGCCTCGCGCATCGGTGAGGCCGGCCCCCTTTGGGGCGTTATGCATGTATGGTGGCAGCGTGTTTATTGCGATGTGCCGACTGCGGCGTTTACGCAGATAAAACCTGCCGAAATAAACCTGTCCCTAAATGGTAGGTTTTAGTGCTTGCCGTTGGCGGAGGCGGAGCCGTTGACGTGGTCGCGGGCATAGATCACGCCGTGCACGATTGCCAGGCCGGCGGCGTCTGCGGCGCGGGCGCAGGTGTCCTGGAAGTCCTCGGCCTCGCGGGCGCGCAGCTGCTTGAGCACGTAGTCGGCGACAGCCATCTTGCCGGGAGGGTTGCCGATACCGGTGCGGATGCGGCTGAAGTCGCGGCTGCCCATCTTGTCGATGATGGAGCGCAGGCCGTTGTGGCCGGCGTGGCCGCCGCCCACCTTAACACGCACATCGCCGGCGGGAATATCGAGCTCGTCGTGGATTACGAGCAGCTCCTCGGCCTTGATTTTGTACTCGCGGCAGAGCTTGGAGATGGGGCCGCCCGAGGTGTTCATGTATGACTGCGGCTTGACCAGCACAATCTGGCGCTTGCCGCCCTCTTCCTCGGCATCGTTGATATTGATGAGCGCGACCTCGGCGCCGGCCTGGTTTTTCCAGTACGTGACGCCGGCCTGACGGGCCAGCTCATCGATCGCCTTAAAGCCGGCGTTGTGGCGGGTCTCGGCATATTCCTCACCCGGGTTGCCGAGTCCGGCAACCATGCGAATCTTAAGCGGCTGTGCAGCTGCCATAGGCTTCCTTTCGTTACATAAGTAGTTCGTTCAACGACAAAGGCTACCACGCCCGCCGAAGGCGAGACTTCGTTTCAGCGAAATCCCACCAGACAAAAGCGCGGCCGCGGCAGAGCGAGCCGCCGGAACAGAAGAAACCCCCGCGCGACCTTTGCGAAGCAAGGGGGAGCGCGGGGGTTTCTTCTGTTCCGGCGGCGATGCGCCGGGTTGCAAGGACGATGCGACTACAGCGCGAAGTCGCCGCCGACGAGCGTGGAGACGGGCTCCTCGTGGTAAACGGCGGAGATGGCCTGAGCGAACTCCTCGGCGACCGAGATAGTCTTGATCTTGCCGCCGACCTCGACGGGGATGGCGTCGGTGACGACGCACTCGACGATGGGGGCATCGTTCAGGCGCTCGATGGCCGGACCGGAGAAGATGCCGTGGGTGGCGCAGACGTAGATGTCGCCGGCGCCCATAGCCTTGAGCTCCTTGACGTTGGCGCACAGGGTGCCAGCAGTGTCGATCATGTCGTCGTTGATGATGCAGGTCTTGCCCTTGATGTCACCGATGATGCCCATGACCTCGGCGGCGTTGTGGCGCGGACGGCCCTTGTGGGCGATGGCCAGGTCGCAGCCGAGCATGTCGGACAGCTTCTTGGCGGCCTTGGCGCGACCCACGTCGGGGGAGACGACAACCAGGTTGTCGGTGTCGAAGTGCATGTCGTTGTAGTACTGGCCAAATAGCGGCAGTGCGGACAGGTGGTTAACCGGGATATCGAAGAAGCCCTGGATCTGGCCCTGGTGCAGGTCGAGGGTGATGATGCGGTTGACGCCGGCACGCTCGAGCAGGTTGGCGACGAGGCGGGCGGTGATGGGCTCGCGCGGGCCGGCCTTGCGGTCCTGGCGGGCATAGCCGTAGTGGGTGATAACGGCGGTGATGGAGCGGGCGGATGCGCGCTTGGCAGCGTCGGTGGCGATGAGCAGCTCCATGAGCATGTCGTTGACGTTGCCGCCGGCCACGGACTGAATCAGGAAGACGTCGGCGCCGCGGACGGTCTCGTCGTAGCGGGCGTAAATCTCACCATTGGCGAACTGCTTTAGCGTAAGGCCCGAAAGCTCGACCCCAAGGTACTCAGCAATCTTCTGAGCGAGGGGACGGTTGGAGGAACCGGAATACACGCGGATGGACTTGCGCATATTCTCCGACTTCTCGGGATCATTAATCGGCATTACCCTTCTCCTTTATACATCGAATGCCATATAGATGCCTTGTTGCATTGTAACCGCGCGGCGGGGTTTATCGGGTCTTGATAACGTCTTTACCGCCAACGGACACGAACCGACCACTCATCCGGTTGCGCAGGTCACGATAGAAAAAGGAGCCGCCCCCATGGAGCAGCTCCTTTTGTGCTTGGTAAAACGTTATACCTCGTCGTCCTCGTGCAGGCGGCGGCGGTAATCGGCGGCCCAGCCCTCAATATTTACCTGACGGGCGCGGCCCAGACCGAGCGCGTCTGCCGGGACCGGCTCGGTGATGACGGAGCCGGCGGCCACGAGTGCACCGTCGCCGATCTGGGCGGGCGCGACCATCATGGTGTCGGAGCCAATGAAGGCGTCCTTGCCGATGACGGTCTTGTGCTTGTGCACGCCATCGTAGTTGCAGGTGATGGAGCCCGCGCCCACGTTGACGCCGGAGCCCATGGTGGTGTCGCCGATGTAGGACAGGTGGGGCACCTTGGAACCCTCGCCGATCGTGGACTTCTTGATCTCCACGTGCGTGCCGGCCTTGGAGCCGTCGAGCATGTGGGTGCCCGGGCGCAGGTAGGCGCGCGGGCCGCAGTCGACGCCGTTCTCGATGACGGCCTCAATGGCGATGGTCTCATCGATGGTGCAGCCGCTGCCGACGGTGGTGTCGGTGAGGCGGCTGTTGGGACCGAGCTGGCACTCCTCGCCCACGGTGACGTGGCCGATCAGGTGCGTCTGCGGCCACACGACGGTATCGCGGCCGATAACGGCATCGGGGCCGATCCAGGCCTGTGTGGGGTCGATGAAGGTAACGCCCTCGGCCATCCAGTGCTCGTTGATGCGGTCGCGCGCGATGGCGGTGAGCTGTGCGAGCTGGATGCGGCTGTTGACGCCCAGGCCGTCGCGGTAGTCGTCGCAGTGGAAGATGGAGACAGCCTGGCCGTGGCCTTTGAGGATCTCGAGCATGTCGGGCAGGTAGTACTCGGATTGCGCGTTGTCGTTGCCGATCTCGTTGATGTGGGCGGCGAGCTGCGTGCCGTCAAATGCGTAGCAGCCGGCGTTGCACTCCAGCAGCGTGGCGGCCTGCTCGGGCGTGCAGTCCTTCTGCTCGATGATGCGCTCGATCTGACCATCGGCGCCCAGCTTGATGCGGCCGTAGCCGAAAGGATCGGGCGGGGTCATGGTCATGACGGTGCAGGCGAGCTCGCCGGTGGCGACGGTTTGCGCGAACTTGGCGACGGTGTCGGCGGTGATGAGCGGCAGGTCGCCGTTGAGCACGACGACGGGGCCTTGCGTGATGCCGCAGGCCTCGAGCGCGACCTTTACGGCGTGGCCGGTGCCCAGGCGCTCGGTCTGCTCGACGCACTCGACCTTGGTGGCGCTGTTGGCGTAGGCGCCGTCGATGAGGGCGCGCATCTCGTCGGCGTGGCTGCCGATGACGACCACGACGCGGCTGCAGCCGGCCTTGATGGTAGCGTCGACGATCCACTGGACCATGGGCTTACCCAGGATCTTGTGCGAAACCTTGCAGTGGTTCGACTTCATGCGGGTGCCCTCGCCGGCAGCGAGGATAATTGCGGTTGCGTCCATGTGATCTCCTGTTACGTTATAGAGACGTGTGTTTGGAAACGATACACGGCGCAATATGATACCGCAGGCATATGACGAGCGCGTAACGATTGGTTTGCGGCGGTTGAGGCTTGCGCCGCCGGCGTGGCGTTTGCACTGCGTGCGTGCGGCGTTGGCGGTGCTGCGGAGCTGTTGTTTGAGCGAGGGAACGGGGGTGCCCGTGGATAACATACGAGAGGAGTTTGGCGGCGGGCCCGTCGCGGCATTCTCGATGTCGCATCCGGCTGTGCCGGCACTCTATATAGTGCTGACGCTGGGGCTCACTATGTTCTCGATGCAGCCGGTACTGATCGCGCTGTCGCTCGCAGGCGGGCTGGCGTATGGATTTGCGACGCGTGGGGCTGCCCGCACGCTGGGCGCGCTCCGCTGGCAGCTGCCGGTGATTTTGATCGTCGCGCTGCTCAATCCGCTGTTTAGCGCCTCGGGTTCGACGGAGCTGTTCCGTATTGGCATGCGCGCGGTGTATCTGGAGAGCATGGTATACGGCCTGTGCATGGGCGGGCTGTTTGTGGCGAGCGTGTTGTGGTTTGAGGCGGCGGCATCGATGCTCGAATACGACAAGGTACTCGCGCTGCTGGGCAATGCCGCGCCGGTGATTGCGCTCATGATCTCGATGTGCATGAGGCTTATCCCGCAGTTTTTGCGCCGCGGTCGTACGGTGCTGGCGGTGCAGGATGCGATTGATGTGCCGGGCAGCGCGCCGGCCGACCCCGTGCGTTCGCGTTTGCGGGCATCGAGTGTGTTGATGGGCTGGGGCATGGAAGATTCGCTGGAGCGCGCGGACGCGATGCGCTCGCGCGGGTGGGGTGCCGCGACGCGTCGTACGACGTATGCGCGGTATCGACTGGGGCGCAGCGACGTTGCCGCGCTGGCTGGGCTTGCGGTGTTTGGTGCCGCCGCGGTGGCGGTGGCATGGACCGCGACAACGCAGTATTCGTTTTATCCGCAGCTCTCGGTGCCGGCGCCGTGGCGGGGCTATGTCGTGTACGCTGCCTGGATGATGCTGCCTTGCGCGTCGCACGCGATTGATGAGAAGAGGTTTGGCTGATGGCTCGGTTGGATAGGGGCCCGGTGTCGGGCGCGGCGTGCGGCCCGGATATTCCGGCGATTGAGGTGCAGGGCCTTAGTTTTGCCTATCCCGGGGCCGAGGCACCGGTGCTCGAGGGGCTTGATTGGCGTGTTCCCCAAGGTGCATTTGCGCTGCTTGTTGGCGGTACCGGTTCGGGCAAGTCGACGCTGCTGTCGCTGCTCAAGCCCGAGATCGCGCCGGCGGGCGAGCGCACTGGTGATGCGCGCGTGCTGGGCGAGAACGTTGCCGACATGGACGTGCGGGCATCGGCGGAGCGCGTGGGCTATGTGTTCCAGGATCCCGAGAACCAGATCGTGTGCGAAACCGTGTGGCACGAGATGGCGTTTGGCCTGGAAAACTTGGGGCTAGCACGTGATGAGATGCGCCGTCGCGTAGCTGAGACCAGCTATTTCTTTGGTCTGGAGGACTGGCTTCATCGCGATACCGATACGCTTTCGGGCGGCCGCAAGCAGCTGCTGTCGCTTGCCGCCGTCCTGGCGCTGCGTCCGCGTGTGCTGCTACTCGACGAGCCCACGTCTCAGCTCGATCCCGTTGCCGAGAAGAATTTTCTGCACGCGCTGTTTCGCGTGAACCGTGAGTTGGGCTGCACGGTTGTTGTGGCTACGCATCAACCGCGTCCAATGCTCGAGTATGCGACGTGTGCGTACCGGATTGAGGACGGTCGCGTGCGCGAGGTGGCGGATATGGCTTCTTTGGGACGCCGAGAATCGTTGTTTTCCGACGACATGTTGGGGTGGGGTGCCGTCCGATGTGCAAAAAACGGAGTATTCAGCAGGCGTGAGGACAATTTGGGCTCTCTGGAGCCGCCCGGGGACGTATCGAGCGCGAAAAAAAGTTCGGAATTGGACAAATCGTCCGAATTTGTGGCGCAAACGTCGCTCGAGAACGGCTCGGAAGCCTTCCCGCGCACGGATGGGAGCAGAATACTCCAAAAAATGCACGGCGGGTCGGCTACCACCCTGGCAGGGAGCTGGTTTCGCTACGATCGCGCGGGCGGTTGGGTGCTGCGCGGGCTCGACGTGGCGTTTTCGGCCGGTGCGGTGCATGCGGTCGTGGGCGGCAACGGATGCGGTAAGTCGACGATGCTCTCGGTGCTGGCGAAGACCGCCAAGCTGCAGCGCGGCCGCATGGTGCGCGGAGCGGCCTCGGCGGCGCTGCTGCCTCAGAACCCCAAAGCATTGCTGGTTGCCGAGACGGTTCACGATGAGCTGATGGAATGGGCCTCGACCTGCGGATATGACGAGAACTTGGCGCGGGAGCGTGCGGCGCAACTGGGATTGGACGGCCTGGAGACGCGTCACCCCTACGACCTCTCGGGCGGACAGCGCCAGCTGCTCGCGCTGGCAAAGCTGCTGCTGATTGGCCCCGAGCTGCTGCTGCTTGACGAGCCCACGAAGGGCTTGGACCTGGAGAGCCGCCGCATCATCGCTCGCGCCCTGCGTGACCATGCGAAGGCTGGCGGCACCGTCATCATGGCAACGCACGACCTGGATTTTGCCGAGCAGGTAGCCGACGACATCGCCATGATGTTTGATGGCGAGATCGCCTGCATGGAGCCGCCGACCGACTTCTTTGCCGACAACGTGTTTTATAGGGCGTGAGCGGGTTCGCGGGCGAGAACGGTCTTACTGCTTGAGCGCCGTGTACTGCTGAAGGAGCGCCATGAGCCCAACGCGGCTGTTGACCTGTGTTTTTCGAAAGATGTTCTCCAGATGCTTTTTAACGGTGCCAGTGCTGATGGAGAGCTCTTCGGCGATGGCCGCGTTGTCCATGCCCGATAACACGCAACGACACACATCGATTTCGCGCGCTGAGACGTCGTAGTCGTGAGCAAATACGATTTCAGACGAGCTGCGGTCGGCGCGCACACGCCATTTTGATAGTCGGTTCGTGAGGTGTGGTTCGATGAGCTCAAGGATTTGAACTTCGCGATCGCTAAAGTCGCCCTCTTCTTTCTTGCGATTAAGATTGAGCGATCCCAAAAAGCCCTCGTCATTAAAGAAACTGACGTTGACGACGTGGCGGCCGCCAAGATAATCCTTCATATAACTGCTGTCGATATCGCCAGGGCTGAGCTGATCGGACTCGCGCAGCACCGTCGAGCGCGTAAGATTGCGGTGGGCGACGATCATGTCCTGCTGCCAGTACTTTTCGGTGTAGAGCTCGAGCATCCCAGCGGGGACATCGATGCCAAGAGGGTCAAGAAAGACGCGCGTTTTCCATTCTTGCGGGGTGGATACGAGATCCCTGGAAAGGTCGCTCAGGAAAAATGCAGCCGACTCGTAGGGGATGAGAAAACGCAGCTTTTTGAGGACGGTCGAGCGAAACTCGCGGTCGCTGTCGATGGAATTAATCGAAAGCACGAGATCGTTTAAGCAGAGCCATTCAGAATCGGACAAAAAGCTCAAGATGACCTCCGATGAGATTGCGTAGTGGTTTAGCTGGCATTTTAGTTAATTTGCGTAGAGATACTACTCCTTTTTTCGAATGATGATAAGCCGTTAGCCGAATGGTTTCGGTGAGGGGCCAATCGCAAAATATGAATACCTAAGAGCCAGGGCCCGGTTCTCCAAGCTGTTTGATTATTCCGACTTATTAAAGGAGTCATCATGGAAGAGAAGCTTCCTTCATGGCGTTGGGCGATTGTTTCAGTCGTTTGCTTGCTGTGCTTTATGGCTAACTACATGCAGTACCAGGTCTCAGCACTCGCCGTCGAGGTCATGCCTATGCTCAATATCGATACCGTCGGCTTTTCGATGCTGTTCCTCGTTCCTATGCTTACCGCCGTTTTCTTCTCAATTCCGCTGGGTGCCCTTGGTGACCGTATCGGTTCTAAGAAAGTTGTCACGGTTTGCACCGCAATTTCGGTTGCCGGCGGTTTTCTCCGTTGCTTTACGCTCGATTCGTTCACGATGCAGATGACATCGATGTTCCTGATTGGCATGGGAATCTCGGCACTCAACGCCAACCTCATCAAGGTGCTCGGCACCTGGTTCCGTGAACAGACTGGTTTCGCCATGGGCTTGTTCTACGCGGCTTCGTGCGTTGCCATCGTTGTCGCTCAGATCTGCGCTGGCTTGTTCGGCAGCGTCTTTAACTCTTATATGGTCGCTGCTGTCGTCATGACCATTTCCTGGGTTCTTTGGATTGTGCTTGACCGAGATGTGCCCGAGGGGCAATCGCTCCCCGAGCCCGAGCCCGTGCTCGACTACATCAAGGTTGCTATCAAGAGTCCTGGCGTGTGGCTAATCTCCATCGGCGTCGGTTTTGGACTTGCCTCTACCACTGCCTATGCCGGTTTCCTGCCTCAGGCGCTTCAGCTTGGCAAGGGCATAGACGTCGCCACTGCTGGTTTCATGGCCGCAATTGTTACCGTTGGCAGCTTTTTCGGCTGCATCGTTGGGCCTGCGTTCTGCGATAAGCTTGGAAAGTTCAAGGGTTTTCTCATCGTCACTACTCTCATCGGTGCCATATCGATGTTCGTGACGTGGTACACCCCGGTTGGTTTCCTTCTGTGGACGATTTTGGTCATCAATGGCTTCTTTACCGCCATCAACGGCCCGATCATGCAGTCCATGCCTGTCCTCCTTCCCGAGATTGGTGATAAGTATGCTGGCTCCGCTGGCGGTATCGTAGGCACCATTTCCCTGCTCATGAGCTATTTCCTGCCTATCGGTATCTCCGCCATTGCCGGTGCCGATTACACTATGAACATGGGTCTCGAGAGCCTCTGCTTCCTGCTTTCCGTGGTTCCGGTTTTCTTCCTGCCCGAGCTCGGCCGCAAGGCCATGCAGGCTGCCGCCGCCAAGGACGGTGAGTAGCCATGGAATCGGTGGTTCCCGCCGATATCGTCCTTAAGACGACGGCGCTGTTTACGGCCGAGGAACTTGAGCCTCGCGCTGGGTGCGTTGCAGTTCGCGGCAGCGAGATTGTGGCCGTGGGCTCTCCCGACAAGGTGCAGCCGTTTATCGGTCCCGATACTGAGGTTATTGACGCCGGCAACAAACTGGTCATGCCCGGATTCAACGATTCACACATGCATTTTGCGCTTGGTTCAATCCAGAAGGATGAAGACTTCTGTTGCGATCTGATGTTCCTGCCGAGTGAGCAGGCTTGCGTGGATGCTGTGGCAAAGTTTGCTGCCGAACACCCTGACAATCCGTGGATTTACGGCCAGGGTTGGTATTCGCCTGCATGGGAAAACCCGATTGACCCTGATTGCCGCAGCCTCGATGCGCTCGATATCGACCGCCCAATCGTGCTTTCGGATTTTTCGATGCACGTGGTGTGGTGCAATACCGCCGCGCTTAGGGCGGTTGGTATTGATCGCAATACCCCGACGCCTGAAGGTGGCCTTATCCGCCACTTTGACAACGGCGAGCCCAATGGCTTTCTGTCTGAGCCCCAGGCGACGAACATCTTGCTCGATGTTGTGCTCAACAAACCGGACCTTGATGCGTCGTTGCTCAAGTCGATGCGCAAGTTCAACAAGCTCGGCATAACTTCGATCGGTGATATGTATCCTTTGGGCGTGACCACGCCCGGCGTGTACGACATCTATGACCGTCTGGCGAGCGAGGACCTGAGTACGCTGCGTATTAGCTACTATTCTGCGCTCGACGCTCCGATGGCAGAGTCGCAGGCCCTGCGTGTGCGTCATCACGGCGAGCGCGTCCGAATGGCGGGTCTCAAGTACATTTTGGACGGCTGTCCCGAGGCGTACACGGCCTACATGCATGAGCCGTATCTTAACGCTCCTACGGGGAAGGACTTTCGCGGCGAACCAGCATGCAACCAGGAGACGCTTGACCGCATGATGCTCGAGGCCAGCAAGAATGGCTTCGATGTTCGTATTCATGCCATCGGCGACGCATCGGCCACGATGATTATCGATGCCGTCGAGCGTGCCGAGGAGGTGTGCGGCAACAAGGGGGCGCGTTTTGCTATCGAGCATACAGATAACCTGAAGCTCGAGGATATTGCTCGCATGAAGCGCCTGGGCATTAATGCTGCGGTCCAGCCGCAGCATCCCATCGGAGGCCTTGGACAGGGCGTGTACGAGGAGTCTCTTGGCGAAGAGCGCATGAGCCACATGTGGCGCTATAGGGAAGAGGCCGATGGCGGAATCCACTTAGGGCTTGGTACTGACTGGCCTGCGGTGATGTCAATCGATCCTATCGATACCGTGTATGCTGCGGTGACGCGTAGCGAGTTTGACGGGCACCCGGCGGAGGGATACTTCCGCGAGAATGCCCTGACGCTCGGCGAGACGCTGCAAGCGCACACGCTCGGCTCAGCATATGTCGAGGGCTTTGAGCGCCGTTTGGGCAGCCTTGCCGCCGGCAAGCTTGCCGATATCGTCATCCTGTCGGGCAATCCGTTTGAAATGAACCCGATGGCGCTTCGCGATCTCGAAGTCGAGACGACGATCTTTAACGGACGCGTCGTCTATCGCAAGGATGAAGCATAGATAGGGTGATGAACGTGAGCAAAGGGACGGTCGAAAAATATGCCCTGCTGTTTGTGGTGTGCGGCATCGTGTTTGCTGCGAACTACGCGCAGTATCAGGTGTCGGGATTGACACATCTGGTTGTGTCGGACCTGCATCTGACCTCGGCCGAGTTTTCAGCCGTCCTGTTTGCCCCGTTTGTTCCTGCCGTTGTATTCGGCATGCCTGTCGGCGTTTGCGCCGATCGATATGGCGTGAAGGCGCTCGTATTCATCGCGTCGGCGATTTCTGCAATTGCAGCGGCTGCTCGCGCGGAGTGCGCATCGTTTGCGACGCTGTTCACGGCGACCATGCTTCTGGGTGCGGCACCATGCGTCGTGAATGCCATCGTTCTAAAAGTGCTTGGTTCCGCTTTTGGCGGAGAAACCGATAGGGCCATGGGATGGTTCTACGCTGCGGGGTCGGGCGGAATCGCCTGCTCGCTTGCAACCTCTCCTCTCTTTGCAACGCCCGGACGAGCATATGCCCTTGCCGCGGTTTTGTTTGCCGTGTTTGGATTGCTGTGGCTGCTGGTTGCGCCGTCGGCAGATGTTCTGCAGGCTGCAGATGGCTTTGGCGTTCAGGGCGCGGAGCCTGCTGCATCGTCGGCAAGTGCGTTTGCGGCGGTAATCAAGATGCCGATAGTTTGGCTCGTGGCGATACTGCTTGGAGTTGCCCTTGCATCGGCTACGGCGTACTCGGGTTATCTTGTTTCAGCGCTTGAGGCTTCAACTGAACCCAAGGCTGCTGGACTTCTCGCCTCTTTCGTGACGCTTGGATCGATTGTCGGCAGCGTGGCTGGACCCTATGTGCGGGCGCAATTTGGCGATTATCGCGTGTTTATGGCCATCTCCGCAATGGCGGGAAGTGCCCTTATGTGGGCAGGAGAGGCTTTTGTCTCCCATCCTTCTGTGGGGCTGATGTTTGCGATCGGCGTTTCGAGCTCCGTCGCTGGTCCGGTCGTTCAGTCGCTGCCCTACATGCTGCCCGAGGTGCGCGAGGGACTTGCGGGAAGCGCCGGCGGCGTGGTGAGCACCGTTTCACTGGGACTTACGTTTTTGATTCCCGTGGCCCTCTCCTTCTGCATTGGCGAGAGCTACGAAACGCTGCTTTTTGGGTGCGCTGTTCTGTTTGGCGCGACGGCGCTGGTGTCGCCATTCCTGCCGTCTCCCGATTCACTTATGTAATATTCGCTTCCGCCCTTTGGGCCTGGCCGACAAGGGCAAAAGGAGTTGGTCTACTTGACACTAAAAAAGAGTACCGCTGTGACCATTCTCAACGGCATCGTTAATCCTCTATTCATGTGTTCATTTCTGCCGATTGTTGAGGGAAAGCCTGGCTTAGATTTTCAGGGACTTACTGGTTTCTGGGGGCAGCTTATTCTGGCCATCGGTATTGCACAGTTCGTGGGTTTTTTGCCGCTCTTTGGCAAAGCAATTGAGACGTGCGTTGAGTTTTTTGGTTTTGATCGGAACACTCCGGGCGCACGGATTTGCGGAACCGTTGTGGGCGCTACTCTGCTCTTCTGCATTATCGGGCTATTTGAAGTCGCGTTTCAGTCAGGCGTTGGCGTTATCGACGGTGTGCCGTTTTTCTCGCGCTGGGTTCGCCTCGTGGTGGGCGGATGGGCCTTTGTCGTTGTGGGCGGCTTGCTGTTTGATCCTTTTGTCGCGGCCATTGCCGCTAAAGTTACGGGCGAATAGCGCCAAGACCGGTCGCGTGGCGAAAGCCTGATCGACTGGCAGCCAAGGTCGGCCGGGGGATTGGTCGGCCTCATTTTGCCCGTGCTACCATAAACGGACATTCGTTTGATGGGGGCTGCCGTTGTCACGCGTCTTGCAACATATGGAAATCCCGCTGCTGCTGGCGGTTCCTGCGGTGATGGCTGCGGCGTTGCTGGCGGGCGTTGAGCAGGCAGCGTTGGCCATGCTGGTTGTGGTGGCGCTGGTGCTTGCGCTGTTCTTTGCGGGTTACGAGGCTTCGCGCCCGGGCCTGCGCCAGATTATGCCCACGCTGGTGTTGGCGGCGTTGGCCGCGGCGGGGCGCATCTTGTTCGGTCCCATTCCCGACTTTAAACCGGTGAGTGCCATCGCCATTATCGCGGGGGCGACGCTTGGTCGCCGCAATGGTTTTATGGTTGGCGCGCTGGCGGCGCTGACCAGCAATTTCTTTTTTGGACAAGGCATGTGGACGCCGTGGCAGATGTATGCCTGGGGGCTGGTTGGCTATGTTGGCGGCGCGCTAGCGTATGCGGGTGCGTTCGACCGCGTCGACGGCACCGTGCGCATGCCAGTACTGCTGGCGTACGGCTTTGCGTCGGGCCTGCTCTATGGCGTCGTGATCAACGCATATGACATCATTGGTTTTGTACAGCCGCTTACTTGGGCGGGTGCCGTGGCGCGTCTTGCCACGGCAGTGCCGTTCGATATTACGCACGGCCTTGCGACCTGCGTGTTTTTGGCCGCCTTGTACAAGCCTTGGTGCCGTCGCATTAACCGTGTCGTCGTGAAATACAGGCTGTAGGGCTGGTTGCGTCGGGGCGGGAATCAATACTGCCGAAGTGTCATTTCAAAACTATGCCGGTTTACGGGGCTAGATTGGCGCAGGCAGACCATGCCGGCTTTTTTCGAAATAGAGTAAGCCGTTCACCTGCGGTTTTATTATCTCGGAATTGCGTATGGTTGGGGGTTCGCGATTCAGCCCCGTAAACCGGCATAGTTTTGGAATGGCCGGCTGATATGACGGGCATCGTGGCCCTCAGAGAGCCAAATTGATCCATTTTCTTCCGTCCCCAGATGTCCCCAGGGAATCAGTTGACGGCGCTTGCCACGAAACTGGCCCATCTACTACGTTTAGCTTGATACTCCCGACCATGACCGCGTTTTATGAAAAACCGCAGGCTTTCTACCTGCGGTTTTCTTTTTGCGTTGTTCGCTGTGGTTGAGGGTGGTGGCTTAAACGTAGTAGATGGGCGTGTTTCGTGGCGGATGGGTCACGCGGACACCCTCACGAGGCCCAAAATGATCCGTTTTCCTTCGTCTCCGGGGGCAGCTGGAGTTAGAGCTCCAACGTAAGGGTGACGGGGCAGTGGTCGCTGCCGAAGATGTCGCCGCGGATGCCGGTGTCGCGTACGTTGTCGGCGATTGCGTCGCTTACCAGGAAGTAGTCGATGCGCCAGCCGGCGTTGTTCTTGCGGGCATTAAAGCGATAGCTCCACCAGCTGTAGACGCCCTCGACGTCGGGGTTTGCCGCACGCCAGGTATCGGTAAAGCCGGCGTTGAGCAGCTCGGTAAACTTGCCGCGCTCCTCGTCCGAAAAGCCGGCGTTGCCGCGGTTGGACTTGGGGTTCTTAAGGTCGATCTCCTCGTGCGCCACGTTAAAGTCGCCGCAGGTCACGACGGGTTTGCCGGTCTCGCGCTCGAGCGCGTTCAAAAAGCCGCGGTAAGCATCGTCCCAGGCCATGCGCACGTCGATGCGGGCGAGTTCATTTTGGGCGTTGGGTGTATAGACGTCGACAAACCAGAACTTGTCGAACTCCAGCGCGCAGACACGGCCCTCGGTCGCGGCTTGGGCAACGAGCTCAGCTGCCTCACCCTCGCCGGCGTAGGGCAGCAGCGCATCGGCGTGCAGCACGCGCAGCGGTTCCTGGCGGCTAAAGACCGCAGTGCCCGAATAGCCTTTACGCTCGGCGTAGCTCCAGGTTTGGTGATAGCCGGGCAGGTCAATATCGACCTGGCCTTCTTGCAGCTTGGTCTCTTGCAGCGCCAGGATATCGACGTCGAGTTCTTGCGTGATCTGGATAAAGCTCGGGTCCTTTTTGAGCACGGCGCGCAGGCCGTTGACGTTCCACGAGGCGAAAGTGTAAGTCTGAGGCATGGTGTCCTTTCGACGGGGTTGGCAGGCTTAAGATTAGCGCAACAGGGGCGGGGTGGGCTCCGTGGGCGACGGCGCAATCGCAGCCGCCCCGACCAACATGGACGGAGGACAAACATGACGCAAGCGATAACAGATCCCAAGCAGGCCTCCGCCGCGCTGGCGGAGCTGTTCAATACCCACAAGCGCATGGTGTTCTTTGGTGGCGCTGGTGTTTCCACGGCAAGCGGCATTCCCGATTTTCGCAGCGTTGACGGCCTGTATCACCAGCAGTTTGCCTACCCGCCCGAGACCATGCTCTCGCACAGCTTTTACGAGACGCATCCGGCGGAGTTCTTCGACTTTTACCGCACCAAGATGATCGCGCTTAACGCTAAGCCCAACCGCTGTCACACCAAGCTCGCCGAGCTGGAGCGAGCTGGCAAGCTCGATGTCGTGGTGACGCAAAACATCGACGGCTTGCATCAGATGGCGGGCTCGCAGCGCGTGTTTGAGTTGCACGGATCGGTCCATCGCAACATTTGCCAGTCGTGCGGAGCGGTCTATAGCGCCGAGTGGATTTGCTCGCGCGAGCACGAGGACGCCGCGGGCGTGCCCGTGTGCCCCGCGTGCGGTGGTCGCATCAAGCCCGATGTGGTGCTCTACGAAGAACCGCTCGACGAGCATGTGTTGACCGGTGCCGTTGCCGCCATCGCCGCGGCCGATGCCCTCATTGTAGGCGGGACCTCGCTCGTGGTGTATCCGGCGGCGGGCCTTACACGCTACTTTACCGGCGATACGCTGGCCATTTGCAATCTTGCCCCCACCGATCAGGATGCAAATGCCGACCTGCTGATTTCTTGCGACATCGCGGCCGCGTTTGCGTTCTAGCCCGCGTGCGCGGATACAATAGAAAGACTGATTGCAAAGCGACCACGCCGCCAGCGCCCGAGCGCGGCGGCGTGGGCATTTTAGGAGGATGTTCATGGCGAACGACAGCAAGACATGGCGGTGCGGAAAGTACGAGCTCAGCTTTGACCGTCCGCGCATCATGGGCGTCCTCAACGTGACGCCCGATTCGTTTAGCGACGGCGGGGAGCACTTCGACCCGGATGCCGCCATCGAGTACGGCCTGGCGATGCTCGACGCCGGCGCCGACATCATCGACGTGGGCGGCGAGTCCACGCGCCCCGGATTTACCCCGGTCAATCCCGATGAGGAGGCTCGCCGCGTGCTGCCCGTGGTGCGCGCGCTGGCCAAAGAGGGCGCCATCGTCTCGATCGACACGCGCCACGTGGCGGTTGCTAAGGCGGCCGTGCGCTGCGGCGCCTCGATCGTCAACGACGTGACCGGCTTCACCGACCCCAAGATGGTCGAGTTTGTTAAGACGAGCACCTGCGGAGTCATTGTGATGCATGCCGGCGAGGTCGCCGTGCCCACCCGCACGCACGCAACGGTGCAGCTCGATACCTCGGCAGCGGCGTTTGTTGCCGAGAAGGCGCGCGAGGCGGCTGCCGAGGCCGCGCGTGAGGCCGAGAAGCCGGCTCGTCGCCGTCGCGGCAAGTTGCTGGGTGAGCCTAAGCCGGAGGCCAAGCTTCCGGGTGGCGTGGTGCAGCCCTCGTTGCCGTTTGGCGAACCTGAGCCCGCGACCGAGCCTGCAAGCGAGCAGGAGACGCCTGCCGCCGAGCAGGCTGCTGCCGCCGAGACCGTCGCGCCCGCGCCCGAGGCCGCGCCCGCAGCCACCGAGGCCGCATCGGAGCCCAATGATCACCTGGCGGCCATGATGCGCCGCAGCGCCCGCCGCGAGGAGGCCTACGTGCCCACCTCTCAGCTCCGCCGCTTCACCCTGCCCGATTCGGCGCCCATCATGCGCCGCGTTATGGGCTTTCTGTCCGACCAGGCCCGCACGCTCATCCACGCCGGCGTGTCGCGCGACCGCATCTGCATCGATCCTGGCCCGGGCTTTGGTAAGTCGGCTAACGAGGACATCGTCATCCAGCGCGAGACTGCCAAGATGGCGTCACTGGGCTATCCGCTCATGTGCGCCGTATCGCGCAAGCGCTTTGTGGGCGCCGTCTCGGGCGTGACCGAGGCCGCCGAGCGCGATGCCGCTACGTTTGGCGTGTGCCTGGGCGCCATCCAGGCCGGTGCCAACATCGTGCGCGTGCACGACGCCGCGGGTTTTGCGCAGTTCCTGAACGGCTACTGGGCGGTTGCCAAGCCGCAGCCGCGCCGCGCGTTTGTGGCCGTGGGCTCCAACCTGGGGCATCGCTGTGACAACATCCGCGCCGCACGCGACATGATCGCCGAGATTCCACTCACCTGCGTGTCCAACTCCTCCAAGATCTACGAGAGCGAGCCGGCCTACGAGACGCGTCAGGACGCGTTTGCCAACGCCGTCATCGAGATCAAGACCGAGCTGGCGCCGTTGGTGCTGCTCGACGAGCTCATGAAGATCGAGGCCGAGCTGGGCCGCGACCGCTCCAAAAAGGCCAAGGCCAACGGCCCGCGCACCATCGACCTGGATCTGCTGTGGATGGACGGCGAGACCCACGGGGGCAAAAAGCTGCGCCTGCCGCATCCGCTGATCGGCGAGCGCGACTTTGTGCTGGTGCCGCTCGAGGATCTGATGCACGATCCGGCGCGGTTCTTCCGCTACAACGGCGTCGAGGTCAAGGGGCCCGAGGACCGCGTGGGCCATATCGTGGGCGAATTGGGGCGCATGTAGATGATCGAGATGAATGCTGTTGCCGCCGGCACCGAGCTCGACGCGGCGCGTGACGCGGGCCGCGAGGGCGTGTCCGCGGGCTGGTGCGCGTGGAGCGCGGGCGATGCTTCGCTGACGTTTTCGCTGGTCGTTCGCCCCGACGTGAACATGCACGCCTTCCACGGTCTTCCGTTTGTGGCCGCGATGGGCATGATGGACGCGCTCGTGGGCACGACGTCGACGCCGGGCCTGGGCCTTGCCGGTAAGGTGGGTATCCAGTGGCCGAGTGACATCGTGTGCGGTGCGCCTGCGTTTGAGACGTCACTCGCGCGTGTTGCCGTGAACGGCGGTGCCGGTGCTGCGGGCATGTTTGCCGCGGTGACGGTTGATATTGAGCGTGCGGCGCTGGGTGAGCTTGGTGTGGATATGGCAGATGAGGCGCTGATCGAGGCATTGGCCGCCGCCGTGCTGGTCCGCGTGGACACCTGGGCGGTTGCCGCCAACACACCACAGGGCGCTGCCGGCCCGCTGGCTCCGGTGCTGGGCGAGTACTTTGACATGGTGCCACTGTTGGGTCGTCAGGTCGCGGCGGTGTCGCCCAACGGCTTGCCGCTTGCGGTCGGTGTGTTTGCGGGCCTGGACATCTGGGGCCGCGCGACCATCAAGACCGATGCCGGCGAGCAGGAGTTTCCGCCCGAGGCCGTACGGATTCGCGGACTGTAACGCGAGGCGCCCGCGCTCAAAGATAGCGATGACAACAAGACCCTCCTCGGCTGTTGAACTGCCTCCCATTTCTTGGACATGAGAAATGGGAGGCTTTCTTTATGCGC
>CAJLRY010000013.1:0-73512 GCA_905209215.1 Coriobacteriaceae bacterium
AACTGCGGGAATGGCCTATTTGCTCAATGTGTTCGGCTGAGATCGGAAATCAACCCCAAACAGACTTTTTTTGACCGTTTGCCCTACGGAATTGACCCGTTGGGGAAAAATAGCTTGACGTTTGGACGCTTCTCGTGCTTCAAAAGCCGACTATTAAGCTACATCCGCATGAAAGGGTTCTGCATGAGCTCGCGTGCCATGGTGGTCGAATCGCCATGACCGGTTAGGCAAACGGTATCGGGCGGGAGAAGCCGGGCGAGCTTGGAGAGCGAGCGCAGAATCGCCGCCTCGTCTCCTCCAGAAAGATCGGTGCGGCCGTGCCCGCCCGGAAACAGGGTGTCGCCCACAAAGGCAATGTCCCCCTGCTCGGTGACAGCAAACAAGACGATCCCGCCCGGCGTATGCCCTGGCGTCTCGATCACCTGCAGGCAGATATCGCCCACCTCGATAGCATCGCCCTCGGCGAGCAGGCGCGTCGGCTCACCCGGATCGGGCGTCTCGATGCCCCACATAGCTCGCTGTTCCTCGATATTCGCATGCGGCACCGCCACATCCTTAGCACACAGCTCATACTGGCAGCCCTCACCAGCGGTGGTTCGCACGCCGGCAACACCACCAACATGATCGGCATGGCCATGAGTGCATACGGCGCCAAGCACGTGTACGCCGGGGTGTTCGGCTCGAATATGCTCCACCAAGCGCTCGCCTTCCCATGCGGGGTCGATAATCACGCACTCATTGTCCGAAATGACAGCATAGCTATTGGTCTGAATGGGACCGTTTACGAGCGTCTCGATCTCGACCGATCCCTTGGGAGTTAAATCCAAGGACACAGCACTCATGTCCTTCTCCTCTCTATAGAACTCGAGGCATCAAACGATGCCTCGAGCATAGCGAATATCGATAATGTGGCACGTTCGTCGCGACTAAACGCGGCGCTTAAGCTGGGCTCCACCCTCGCCGGGCATCAGGCGGCGCGCGTCGTAGACCGAGTCAACGCTGCTGATAGAGGCCAGCAGCGGATCCAGACCACTCGCGTCCGAGATCTCGACCATAAAGCGCAGGGTTGCAATACCCTCGCGGTTGGTCGACGTAGCGGCAGAAAGGATATTGCCGCCCGCATCGCCAATGGCAATGGTGACGTCCTTGAGCAGGCCCATGCGGTCCAGGCACTCGACCACGATCTCGACCTGGAAGAGGGTGTCGGCAGCGCCGTCCCACTCCACATCGATCATGCGCTCGGGATGTTCCATAAGACCCTTGACGTTGGGGCAATTGGCGCGATGCACCGAAACGCCGCGGCCGCGCGTGATGAAGCCCACAATATCGTCGCCCGTCACAGGGTTGCAACAATGCGCCAGACGAACCAGCAAGCCGCTGTTACTCTCGCCCTTGACGATAATGCCGTTGCTGGCGCTCTTGCCGCGCTTTTGCGGCTTGCGGTTGGAGCCGCGGGCAGGCTGCTTAACAACTTCGGCGATTGCCTCGGCCTTGGTGAGCTGTTCCTCGGGTTTGGGGTCCAAGATTTGCTCGACCTTATTGCCCACGGCACGTGGGGCGACTTTACCCGCACCAACGGCGGCAAACAGGTCCTCGAGCTGCTTGTAGTTAAACTGCTCCGCCACGGTGTTGAGCGCACGCGTGGACCGCGGCGTAGAGATGCCGTACCCGCGCTTGCGCAGGTCCTTGGCCAGTATATCGCGGCCGGCAGCAGCGTCATCGTCTTTGGTCGCGGCGGCGAAGTAACGGCGGATCTTTGACTTGGCCGAAGGTGTCTTAACGATCTTGAGCCAATCACGCGACGGCTTAGAGCTCTTGTTGGTCAGGATCTCGACACGGTCACCCGTCTTGATTTCGTGCGTAAGCGGCGCCACCGCACCGTTGATCTTGGCGCCGACGCAGTGGTTGCCGACCTCGGTATGAACGGCGTAGGCAAAGTCGAGCGGTGTAGAGCCTGCACGAAGCGCCATGACCTCGCCCTTGGGCGTAAAGACAAAAATCTCCTGGTCAAACAAGTCGACCTTCAGCGAGTGCAGGTATTCCTTGGCATCGGTGATCTCGTCAGACGCCGCCCAGTCGAGTGAGTGCTTGAGCCAGTTAATCTGATCATCCAGACGCTGGGCATCATTGGTCTTTGAGGCAGACGATCCGCCCGACTTCTTATAGAGCCAGTGGGCGGCAATGCCGTACTCGGCCTGCTCATGCATCTCGTAGGTTCGAATCTGAATCTCGAGCGGACGAGCCGTGGGTCCGATAACCGTCGTGTGAAGCGATTGGTAGTTATTGACCTTGGGCATGGCGATATAGTCTTTAAAGCGACCGGGCATGGGGTGCCACAGCGTATGCACCGCACCGAGCGTGGAATAGCAATCGCGCACCGAATGGGTGATGACGCGCAGCGCCACCAAGTCATAAATCTCGGAGAATTCCTTGCCCTTGCGCTTCATCTTTTGGTAGATGGACCAATAGTGCTTGGAGCGACCGTTGATCTGGAAGCCCTCCAGGCCAATGCGGTTGAGCTCATCGGTGAGCGTCTTGATAGTCTCGGCCAGATAGCGCTCGCGAACCTCACGCGACTCTGCCACCATGCGCGCGATGCGCTGGTAGGCGTCGGGCTCCAAATAGAAGAAGGACAGATCCTCGAGCTCCCACTTAATAGAGCTCATGCCCAGGCGGTCGGCCAGGGGCGCGTACACGTCCATAGTCTCGCGTGCCTTAAACAGGCGACGGTCCTCGCGCAGGGCGGCGAGCGTGCGCATATTATGCAGGCGGTCGGCGAGTTTGACGATGATGACGCGAATGTCCTTGGACATGGCAAGGAACATCTTGCGCAGCGTGAGGGCCTGCTTCTCGTCCATGCTGTCGACTTCGATATTGGTGAGCTTGGTCACGCCGTCTACGAGCTCTGCCACGGTTTCACCAAACAGGCCGGAAACGTCGGCAAGCGAGGTTTCGGTGTCCTCGACGGTATCGTGCAGCAACGCGGCGCACACCACATCGCAGTCCATCTTGAGATCAGCCAGAATGATGGCCACCTCGACGGGATGGTTGATGTACATCTCACCCGAGCGGCGCTTTTGGTTGCAATGCTTCTCGGCGGCAAAGCAGTAGGCCTGCTCCACCATGGAGAAGTCATCCTCATTCATATATTTGAGGCACAGACGCTCCAGCTTGTCGTAACTGTCCGCCATAATCTCGGGCGGCAGCTCATCGGCATGCTTATAGTGCTCCATCTCCGAAAACGGCTGGAGAGTGGAATCATGGGCGGTACGGGCTGCGGCATCCATCGAGGTCCCCTTCCCCTAGGCCCGCGGTACGATCGGGCGGTTAACTTTGGCTAGCATATCAGAAGCACACGAATCGAGCGCCCAGCTCCGGAAAGCCGAGAACTCCATGCGCGAGCGCAATCCCTCCAAATAGCGGATTGACCTGCTCAATTGCACGCGGCCGGGGTTTTCTGCCATTGAGATGCGGCGTGTATCGTCAAACCCCGAAACGCGACAGAAACCGAGCTCTTCGAAGATTCCCAGACCGCTTGCCACCGAGCGCTCATCGACCGGCGTGCGCGCGTCGATTGCAAGGCACATCTGCGCGATGTCGATATCGCTTGCGCAGAATGAATCATCCCCGGTCTTGCCGCGGTTGGAGCGCCACATGGTCTGCAGCGCGCGATAGAGTGTGACGAGCTCGTCGCGCTCGGGTGCGTAGCAGTCGAGCAGGCGCTCGTTGATGCGGGCGTCGCGCGACGAATAGAGCAGGTGGATCACGGCGGGCTGTCCGTCACGACCGGCACGCCCGCTCATCTGGTTGAACTCAATGGCGCCAAACGGCATGTGGTAGAGCACGACATGGCGGATATCGGGCAGGTTGACGCCCTCACCGAAAGCCGAAGTTGAAACGATGCAGCTGAGGTTGCCATCTCGAAACGCCTCCTCGACGCGGCGGCGATCGGAACGCGCGAGCCCGGCGTTATAGAACGCGATATGGGTCGCACAGTCTGGCACGCGCTTGCGCAGCGTCTTGGCAAGCGCCACGGACTGGTCGCGCGAATTGACGTAGATAACGGTCTTCTCCCCCGTCGCCACAATCGACACCAGGCGATTTTCGCGGCTTGCGAGGTCGCGATCGTCCTCGAGTTGCAGGTTCTCGCGCACGGTCTCGTCAACCACCGTGCTGGTAATCGGCAATACGCGAGCGAGCTCTGCCACGACCGGAGCCGTCGCGGTAGCCGTTGCCGCCATGACAACGGGATCGCCTAGCGCTTTGAGAATATCGGGCATGTCGAGGTACGCGCTCCGGTCGCAACCTTTGGCAAGACCGGCATGGTGTGCCTCATCGATAACGACAAAGCCGATGCGCCCCGAACGCGCAAAGCGATCGCGGTGAATGGACAGGAACTCGGGCGTCGTGAGCACGATGCCGGTGCGGCCCGAAGCCAAACCGGCAAACACGTCATCGCGCGCCGCCTCCACGGTCTCGCCCGTCAGCACGCCAACGCCAATGCCAAGCGCTGCCATCGTCGAAGAAAGGTGATAGGCCTGGTCGGCAACGAGCGCACGCAGCGGATAGACAAAAATGCTCGCGCGACCGCGAAGGACCGCCTCGCGTGCGGCGTGCACGTGGAAAATCAGAGACTTGCCGCGGCCCGTTCCCATAACGGCCAAGACGCTCTTGTGGTCAGCCAGGGCGTCAAGCGCCTCGACCTGCGCGCGGTGCGGCTGGTTCGATCCGATAAAGCTGTGAATGAGCGAGCGCGTGAGCTCGGTATAGGAAAGCTGGGCAAGCGTCTCGCGCTTACGCGACTCCAGGCGCGGGCCTAAGTCCGCCGGCCGCACGCCACGACGAAGCTCGCACGCCGGATCGTCGATATTGGGCGCCGTGGTATCGCGCACCAAGACATCTTTGATCATGAGCTTGGGCTTCACGCGTCCCTGCCAATGCTCGGCCACGGCCTCGAACACCAAATCGACGGCGCTGTCGCAATTGATGAGCTTATCGATCTGCGGCACGCGGAACATAATGGCCGGCACACTCGCGGCGCCATCGGTCGCCACGAAGCGCATGTGCTCGCCGGTTTTGCCCACCACGGCGCGATCGCACATTGTCACGCCCTCGGCCGCCAACAGCGGCACCTTGTTGCCCTGGCCAAACGGCTCAAGACGGGAGATCTGCTCGATGGTCTCAATATTCAGCTCGGAGAGGTCAACGGTGGCGGCAACCTCGTCGGCGTCCTCAAAGTCCTCGGCGGGAAGCTCGGACAGCACGGCGGAAAGGCGACGACGGAACTCGTCGAGCTTGGATGCCTCGATGGTCACGCCCACCGCACCGGCATGCCCGCCACGGCGAATCAGCAGGTCGGAGCAGCGTTCGACGGCTTCGAACAGGTTGACTTTGCCCACCGAGCGGCCCGAGCCGCGCGCGATGCCGTCCTCGATAGAGAAGAGCAGCGCCGGCACGTGGTATCGGTTGGTAAGGCGGTTCGCCACGATGCCCTTAACGCCCTCGTGCCAGCCTTCGCCGCCCACGACGATTGCGCGACCGCCGTCATAGGTCTCCTCGACCTTTGCCATGGCATCGCGCGTGAGCTCCGCCTCGATCTCGCGACGCTGACGGTTGATTTCCTCGAGCTCGGCGGCAAGCGCACTCGCTTCGATGGGGTCGCGGGCAAGCAGCAGGTCGAGCGCCAGCTTGGGATCAGCCATGCGGCCGGCAGCATTCAGACGAGGGATGAGCGAAAACGACAGGCCATCGGCCGTAATGCTAGAAAGGTCGGCCTTGGCGAGCGCGGCCAGTGCGATATAGCCGGGGCGGGCCGTCACGCGCATCTGCTGGATGCCCTCGGCGACCAGTGCGCGGTTCTCGGGCGTCAGCGGCATCATGTCGGACACGGTGCCCAACGCCGCAACCTCGATCAGCGAACGCCAATACGACGGCTTGCCCAGACGCTCACCCAAAACCTGCACCAGCTTGAGCGCCACACCGGCACCGGCAAGCTCTCGCGAGGGGCCCTCGTTCTCAAGCTTAGGGTCGGTCAGGGGCACGCCCTGCGGCACCTGATCGGACGGCTCGTGATGGTCCGTGACCACCAAATCGATCCCCAGGCTCTCCAGATAGGAGACCTCATCCTTGGCCGCGATACCGTTATCGACGGTCACGATCAGATTGGGCTGGGCAAGCTCGTTGACGCGGTCGAGCGCCGTGCGCGAAAGGCCATAGCCCTCGTCAAAGCGGTGCGGGATAAACGGTGTGACATCGGCGCCAAACGCGCGCAGCGCCTCGGTCAACAGGCAGGTCGATGTAATGCCATCAACGTCAAAATCACCAAAGACGGCGATACGCTCGCGATTGCGAACGGCACGCTCGACACGGTCGGCAACAACCGACATACCCGGAATAGTGAGCGGATCGGCCCAATCACGGTCGAGCGAAGGCGTCAAAAACAGTTGACCCTCCTCAATCGAGGTAATGCCGTGCGCAACCATAATGCGCGCCACCAGTCCGGGTATGCCTAGACCAGCCGAAAGCTCCTTTTCGAGCTCGGGGTTTTGCTGAGCAACCGCCCAGCGATGCGTCGTCTTAAGCGATGACATAGGCACCCACCCCCGACAGGGGCAGGTCGCCGCGATACCTCTCACGGTTCATAGCGATGAGTCCTCTGTGTATGCCCGCTTCGGCAGGCAGATCTGTTGAACGGATTTATTATACCGTGCGGCACGGACGCAAAACGCCGCGGTGCGCCGCGGTTTCGGCAAACGATGGCGGTAATGCCCTCGAAATAATCAAGCGTTTCTGACGCACGGACGCATGCGAGCGTCTAGCATATCCATTCAAAACGGATTCACGAGCAAAGGGAGTCGCAAGCGCATATGAAGCAATGGGCTGGACTGGGAAAGTTCCTCGCGGGGCATATGCAGATCATCGTTCCGATTTGCGTGGCGCTCGGCGTGCTCTTTCCCCAGCAGATCGGCGTGCTCAAGCCCATTGTTCCCGCCCTCTTCGCCTTTATGACGTTCCAAGGCGCGCTCAGTAACACCTTCCACCAGGTCGCTGAGGTGTTCCGCCGTCCCCTGCACCTGATTTTGGCGCTGCTCGTCTCGGCGGTGCTCATTCCCATAGCAGCCTATGCCATAGGGTCACTCTTCTTTGGCTCCAACCCCAACCTTGTCTGCGGCATCGTGCTCGAGTACAGCGTACCCGTGGCAGTCACTGCCTTTATGTGGATTAGCATGTTCGGCGGCAACGGCCCGCTCGCGCTCACCATCATCCTGACGTCCTCGGTCATCTCACCTGTGACGATTCCGCTTACGCTCAAGCTCCTGCTGGGCGCCACCGTCTCGATCGATGTGCCGAGCATGATGCAGGACATGGCCTTTATGATCGCCATCCCCGCCGTGCTCGGCATCGTGATCAACGAGCTCACGCGCGGATGGGGACACGAGAAGCTCTCCCCCGCGCTCTCGCCCGCCTGCAAGTTCATGATGATGGGTGTCATCGCCTCCAACTCCACCGCCATGAGCGAGTACGTGCTGCACATGAATGCGGTGCGCCTGGAAGTCGCCCTCTTTATTTTGACCTTCGCCATCAGCGGCTTTGTCGTCGGCATTCTGGTCGCCCGCGCGCTGCATCTGCCATATAGCGAGACGACTACCATGTGCTTTACCTGCGGCATGCGTAACATCTCTTCGGGCGCCGTCATCGCCACGCAGTACTTTCCAGGCGAAGTCGTGTTTCCCGTCATGTGCGGAACGCTGTTTCAGCAGGTGCTGGCCTCGATTATCGGGCACCTCTTTGAGCGCCTAACCGGCGAGGAGCGCGCCAAACAGCGCAAGCGGGTCAAGGCTGGGCGCGACGCGATGGCACGCTAGGCAGCACACTTTTCGAAGGCGCTCGCCTTGCTATACGAGCGTTTCCAGATGCGCGCGTAGGCGCTCAGCATCGATATCGAGCGTGGTCTCGGCATTAACCTGGGCCAGACGATAGCCCACGAAGTAGGGCGATACCACCCAACGTGGCAACGCCTTGGCAATGGTCCGGCCGTCCATGTGGTAGAAGAACAAGTTGTACGACTCCGCGCGACCGCCGTGGTGTTCGTGCAGGATATAGCGCAGGGCCACCTGAATCGCATCGGCAAACAGGTCCGCTTCGGCTTGGTCGCGGGCGTCGTCGCTGGCGGCGATTCCCTGTGGGACTGAAACATTGACCTCAAAGAACCCCATGATCGGTTCGGTTGAGATGTTGACCGAGACTCTCCCCTGTTGCCAGACATTGACGCCTTCGAAATTGGCGGAAGTCAGCGCCGCATAGCCGTCCTCCTGTTCCAAGCCCACAATCTGCATGTGTGGATGGACGAGACTGCCGCCCGAAAGCGGGCCTTTGTTCTTGTACATGAGCACACTGCGGTACTGTTGGGAATCGATCATCTGCTGCCAACAGCCCAGGGCAAACCGCATCACATGATGCAGCTCATCTGGTTCATAGGTCGCCAGGTCGGCGTCGTGATTGGCCGACTCGATCAATACGGTCTGACGGGTGGCCCGCAAGGTCTTGAACTTATTCTCGAGCCAGATGCAGTCACCATCGCGCTGGATGATGTTGGCGAGCCCCTCCGTGTCGCAAAAGGGGCACGCGGTGCCAGGGCGACGATTATCGTCGGGCTTGCCGCTCGCCTGCTGGACGTCAAATACCAGCGCCACGGGTTATACCCCCAGCGGCACGATCTTGGTGCCATGGAGCTCGGAGACGCCTAGCGCCGCCACGACCGCGTCGCGATTTGCCGTAGTGATGCCGCCGCCGGGAAGGATGGTCAAGCGATCGCCCGCATACTCGATTAAACGAGCCAGGTGATCGAAATTATCCTCGATCGACGTACCGGCCGCACCGCCATGTGTGAGGATGCGCGTAACGCCGCAGTCGGCAAGTGTATCAATCGCATCGAGCTGAACCTCGGGCGAGAGCTGGTCAAATGCCATGTGGAAGGTGATGTCAAGGGGCTCGCGCTTGCACTCCTCCGTCGCGCAGCCCGTAGCCATAACGAGGGCGCCGAGGGTGAGCTCGTCGAGCGCCCAGCCGCTGGCACAGGGCTTGCAGCAGCCAAAGACCAAGCCGTCAACGCCGGCGCTTACGGCAAGGCCCAGGTCCATCTCCATCATGCGCAGCTCGTCTTGGTTGTAATGAAAGTCACCGCCACGCGGGCGAATCATGCACATCACTCGCGCGTCATGCTCGTGAGCATAGCTGACTGTAGCGCTGATAACACCGGCCGAGGGTGTAGTGCCACCGACGGCAAGGTTGTCGCACAGTTCAATACGCCTTGCACCGGCATCGATAGCCGCCGGCACCCGCTCAAAGTTCTCGGCACAAAACTCGTACAGCATAGATAGACCCCCAAAGACAGCAGATGTTTTCCGACGGGCATTGTCACACATCCCCATGAAGTTGCGGTGGAATAGGGACTGTTTTGGCCTCTGGAGCCCGTATTCAGTCCCTATTTCACCGCAACTTAAAGGGGTGCTGACCGAAATGGTCAGCACCCCTTTTTGCTGTATAGAAGTAGTCGTTGGGGACGTTCTTAAACGACTAGTCATTCAAGAACGTCCCCAACGACTATCCCGGGATCAGGCACGCTTTGGTGCGGGAAGGTAGCTGCTCAGAAATGTGGTCGAATGAGAGTTGCATCAAAGGAGCACTGGTTGGTGTTTCGCGCGATGCGTCAACCGACACTCGTCGCTATACCGGGGACAGACAGACCGGACTCCCTATACGACAACTGTTGACATTATATACTATGTGTCATATAGTAGGTGTTACACAGTATACTACGAAAGGAGGTGTGCGGATGGAGGCACAGATGAAGCGCGGCTTCCTCGAGGCCTGCGTGCTCGCGGCCGTCTCGGGCGAGGAATCCTACGGCTATCAGATCGTGAAGGACGTGCCCGCGAGTATGGGGCTCACGGAATCCACGCTCTATCCGTTGCTCAAGCGCCTGGAGAAGGCGGGCTGCATCACCGCGCGCTCCGCCGAGCACAACGGGCGGCTGCGGAGGTACTACCGCATCACGGACGCCGGGCGCGAGCGTATCGCCGAGTTCCTCGCCGAATGGCCATCCGTGCAGGAGATCTACCGTTACGTGGAGGGGGCGCACCATGACGCGCGATGAGTTCTTGAACCGGCTGGGCGAGCTTCTGGCCTGCCTGCCGGCAGATCAGGTAAAGGAAACGCAGGAGTTCTACGCGGAGGCCATCGCCGACCGTATGGAGGACGGCATGACGGAGGCCGAGGCTGTGGCCGCCATGGGCACGCCCGGTGAGGTCGCCGAGGCAACGCTCGACGAACTGCCCGCCGTGCCGCGCGCGATCGCGAGGACCAAGCGCAAGAGCACGGCACTTCTATGGGCGCTCGCCATCGTGGGCTCTCCGGTATGGATTCCGCTGCTGCTCGCGTTCGTCGCCGTTGCCGCTGCAGTCTACATCTGTATTTGGGTTCTTGCGCTCTGCGTGTGGATCGTGGCCGCGGCATTCGGGGGCGCGGGCCTGGTAGGGCTCCTGTTCGCCGTGGACGGCATCATTATCGGGCATGTTCCGTACGTTTTGGCCTCGATGGGAATGGGATTCGCTTCCATCGGTGTGGCGCTCCTCACGGGAGCCGGCGCCTGGACGGCGTCCAAGCAGATCGCGCGCCTCTCTGCCCTTTGGGCGAAGAAAGCCGTTTCGCCCTTCTGGAAAGATCGAGGCAATAAGAGCCGCATGGGCGCCGAAGCGGCGCCGCTCACGGCATAGGAAGGAGTGCAAACATGTCCAGCGTAAAAAGGATTTACCTTGCCGTAGCGGGTGGGCTTGTTGCCACGGGGCTCGTCCTGGCTGCTATCGGATTTGTGGCCTCCGGCTTTAACCTCGCTGTGTTCAACACACAGATCGACCTGCGCGATGACACCATCATTCTGGGTGGTGTTGAAATAGACGACCCGACAGGGCTTCCACTCATCGAGCAGCTTGCCGAGGTCGGCGAGATCCATATTGGATCTGCAACGACTGGTTCGTCTTCTCCTCGCAAATGATCGAGCTCGTAGCAGCCGTCCCCCCCTTCGGGCGCACCACGACGGGCATGAGCACGCCGCGCTCGGAGCCTTTTGACCTAGTCGCTGGGGACGTTCTTAAACGACTAGTCATTCAAGAACGTCCCCAGCGACTAGGTCAAATGCCAGAACCAAAGCAACGCCGCAGGCAGAGGACGGACAGCGAGCGGGCGCCAGAGCGAACAAATTGGCATGAAAAGAGGGCGGCATAGACCTTCTGGTCATGCCGTCCTCTTTGAATGACTAGTTGTCGCTCTGGTGCCCGCGCAGCGTCGGCCGGTCCGCCGTTCGATAGAACGGCGGAACCTCCTAGCCTCCGAGGTAGGCTTTGCGGACGTTATCGTCGTGCAGGAGCTCTTGGCCGGTGCCGGTCATGGTGATCTTGCCGGTCTCGAGCACGTAGCCGCGCGTGGCGATCGAGAGCGCCATCTGCGCGTTTTGCTCGACCAGAAGCACCGTGGTACCGGCCTTGTGCAGGTCCTCGACAATCTGGAAGATCTGTTCGATCAGAATCGGTGCCAGACCCATGGAGGGTTCGTCGAGCATAAGCAGTTTGGGGTTACTCATAAGGGCGCGCCCCATAACGAGCATCTGCTGCTCGCCGCCTGAAAGGGTGCCGGCGACCTGGCGACGACGTTCCTTCAGGCGCGGGAACTGCTCGTAGACGCGCTCCAGGCCCGGAGCCACCGTGGACTTGGGCTGCGTATAGGCACCCATCTCCAGGTTCTCCTCGACCGTCATCTGCAAAAAGGCGCGACGTCCCTCGGGAACCTGAGCCAGGCCCTTACCAACCAGCTTATCAGCGGGCGTATGGGTAATGTCCTCGCCCATAAACTTGATGGAGCCGGTCTTAGAGCGCAGCAGGCCCGAGACGGTCTTAAGCGTCGTGGACTTGCCGGCACCGTTGGCACCAATCAGGGCCACGATCTCGCCCTCGTTGACGTTAAAGGAGATGTCCTTGATGGCGTGGATGGCGCCGTACCAGACGTTGATGTTGTAGACGGAAAGCATCGGCTCTGCCATTTAGTTCTCCCCCTTATCCTGCTTGCCCAGATACGCCTCGATAACAGCGTCGTTGTTCTGGATTTCCTCTGCCGTGCCCTTGGCGATGACCTTACCAAAGTTGAGCACGCAGATGCCCTCGCAGATGTTCATAACGAGCGACATATCATGCTCGATAAGCATGATGGCAATGCCGAAGGTGTCACGAATCTTGACGATGTTCTCCATGAGCTCCGCGGTCTCGGACGGATTCATGCCGGCGGCAGGCTCGTCGAGCAGCAGTAGCTTGGGGTTGGTGGCAAGCGCGCGGACAATCTCCAGACGACGCTGGGCACCATAAGGCAGCGAACCGGCCTGCTCATTTGCCAGATGCTCCATATCAAAGATGGAGAGCAGCTCCATGGCGCGCTCATGGGCGGCCTTCTCGTGCTTCCAATACGTCGGCAGGCGCAGCACGCCCTCAAAGCCGGAGTAACGCTCCTGGTTATGCAGGCCGACCTTAACGTTATCCTCCACCGTCATGGTGTTGAACAGGCGGATGTTCTGGAACGTACGGGCAATGCCCATGCGGTTGACCTGGTAGACCGACTTGCCCGAGGTGTCCTCGCCGTCGAGCAGGATGGTGCCGTGCGTGGGCTGGTACACCTTGGTGAGCAGGTTGAAGACCGTGGTCTTACCGGCACCGTTAGGGCCGATCAAACCGGCGATCTCGGTCTTACCGATGGTCAGGCTAAAGTCGTCTACTGCCTTAAGGCCGCCAAATTCAATGCCCAAGTGGATGCACTCGAGCGCCGGGCGCTGGCCCAGGTCGCGATCGGGAACGATGGCGCCAGAAGGATACGGGACCATCTTGCCCTTGTTGAACTCAAACTTACTGGGCATCGACTGCCACCTCCTTCTTGGAAGCAAAGCGGTCCTTAATGCGTGCGAAGAACGCCTTGAGCTGCGGGTTGTTGGTAAAGATCATGACCAGGATCAGCACGATGGCGTAGATGAGCATGCGGTAGTCCGAGAACTGACGGAGCAGCTCGGGAAGCACCGTGAGCAACGCCGCCGCGATGACGGAGCCGCGCATATTGCCCAGACCGCCCAGGACCACGAACACCAGGATGAGGATGGACGTGTTGAAGTCGAACTTGGTAGCGGAAAGCTGCGAGAAGTTACCGCCGAAGAGGGCTCCGGCAGCGCCGGCGAGAGCGGCGGAAACCACGAAGGCGATCATGCGGTACTCGGTGACGGAGATGCCCACGGACTCGGCAGCGATCTTGTTGTCGCGCACGGCCATAATGGCACGGCCGGTACGGCTGCGAACCAGGTTGAGTACGATCACGAGCGCAACCATGACCAGGATGGCACCGGCGAGGAAGGTCGAGTACGTCGACACGCCCGAGGCGCCCTGGGCGCCCTTGATGATGGCGGTACCGTCCTCGAGCAGGTGCAGATCGTCGATTGTGGAGTTACCCGTGATGTTAAAGATCACGTGCAGGCCGCGGGAATCGACGCCCACAATGAGACAGGTGACGATCTCTTTGATAATCTCGCCAAAGGCCAGCGTCACGATAGCCAGGTAATCGCCGCTCAGGCGAAGGACCGGGATGCCGATCAAGAAGCCCAGGATAGCGGCAGCGATGGCGCCGACCACGATGCTGATGATAAGGCGCACCGGATCGGAGGGAACGGCGCTCTCGAGGGCGACCGCGGTGACGATGCCCGTGTAGGCGCCGACGCTCATAAAGCCCGCGTGGCCCAGCGACAAGTCGCCCGCGATGCCGACGACGAGGTTGAGGGAGATGGCCATGACGATATAGGCCGTGATGGGAACCAGCTGACCGGCGATCATGCGCGGAATCATGTGGTTGGACTGCATAAAGAACACGATGGCGAACGCCACAAGGCACATGGCGTACGTAACAAAGTCGTGACGCGTCTGCTTGTCTTTAAGAAACTTCATAACGCTCACCTACACCTTCTCGGGGACGTACTTGCCCAAGAGGCCGGCAGGCTTGACGAGCAGGACGATGATCAAAACACCAAAGACGATGGAGTTGGCAAGGCTCGTGGAAATGTAGGCCTGCGCCATCGCCTCGATGATGCCGATGAGAATGCCACCGACAAAGGCACCGGGGATGGAGCCGATGCCGCCGAAAACGGCAGCGTCGAAGGCCTTGATGCCAGGCATGGCGCCCGTGGTGGGCTGCAGGACCGGCGAGTAGGAGCACAGGAGCACACCGGCGATGGCAGCAAGGGCGGAGCCGATAGCAAACGTCATCGAGATGGTGCGGTTGACGTTGATGCCCATGAGCTGAGCGGCGGCTTTGTCCTCGGACACGGCACGCATTGCCTTGCCCATCTTGGTCTTACCTGTAAAGAACATCAGGCCGGCCATGATAACCAGGCAGGCGACGATGGTGACGAGCGATACGGCGCTTACATTGAACTTGGCCAAGAACTCCGGCACCTGGAAGGTGACGAGCGAAGTGAAGTTCTTGGGCGTGGCGCCCCACAGAAGCTGCGCGGCGTTCTGCAGGAAGTAAGACACGCCGATGGCCGTGATCAAAACGGCCAGCGGGCCCGCCTGACGCAGCGGCTTGTATGCCAGACCCTCGATGAGAACACCGAGAACGGTACAGACCACACAAGAGAGAATTACAGATGCCCAGCCCGGGAGGCCGAGATACGACGTGGCGCAGAACGAGACATAGGCACCGACCATGATAACGTCGCCGTGAGCGAAGTTCAGCATCTTGGCGATGCCATAGACCATGGTGTAGCCCAACGCGATGATGGCGTAGACGCTGCCCATGGACAGGCCGTTGACCAGGTATTGGATAAAGACCGTCATGTTCCACATCCCCCTTTCGAATAGGTTTCCAGTTAATGTATGAAACAGGGACGTTACACTGTCCCTAGATACCAAGCAAGCAGGGAAGGCCAAAACCTCCCCTGCTTGGGATCAAAACCGCTCTATGTAAGGCGGCTTATTAGGCCTGTACGTACTTGCCGTCGGTGATGACGTACGCCGTGGGCTCCTTCTGGACCTGGCCCTTATCGTTCCAGGTGAGCTTGCCGGTCAGACCGTCAACGGTAATCTTGAGCATAGCCTTAGGCAGCTTCTCGGCGACCTCGGTCGGGTCGGCGTCGACACCAAGACCGGCCTCCTCGAGGGCCTCGGCCACCGCGTGCACGCCGTCGTAAGCGTCGGCGGCAAACTGGTCCGGAGTCTCGCCATACTTATCCTTGTAAGCGTTGACGAAGTCGGCGTTCTTCTCGTCGTCGGCGGAGAACGGGGTCATGAGCAGCAGACCCTCGGCAAGAGAGGTGTCGAAGCCCTCAACGCCCAGGATGCCGTCCATGCCGTCGCAGCCCATCATCTTGACGTCGTAGCCCATGTCCTTGGCGTTCTTGAGCAGGACGGACGCCGGCGTGTAGTAGATCGGCGCAAAGATCATGGTAGCGCCGGCCTGCTTGGCCTTGGTGAGCTGGTTGGTAAAGCTCGTGGCGGAGTCGTCCTTAAAGGTCTCCTCGTCAACAATCTCGAGCTTGGATTTAGCGGCCTGAACCTTAAAGGAATCTGCGATGCCCGAAGAATAGGCGTCGCCGGAGTTATAGAACAGTACGAACTTCTCGTCCGCATACTTCTGCGCCAGGAACTTGGCAGCGTTGACGCCCTGGTTGGGATCGGTAAAGCAAACCTGGAAGACGCAATCCTTGCCCTTGGTGACGTCCTCGGAGGACGCGGACGGAGTGATCATGAACGTCTCGGGGTCGTTACCGCACTCGGCGGCAACGGCAACCGACGCACCCGTGGTGGTCGGGCCGACGAGGGCCTGCATGCCCCAGTCGAGCAGGGTGTTAAAGGCGTTGACGGCCTTCTCGCCGTCGGCCTGGTCATCCTCGGCCTTGCTGGCAAGCGGCAGCTCCTTGGTCGAGAAATCCTTGCAGCCAAGCTCGACACCCTGGGTAACGGACTTGCCGTAGGACGCGTTGGCGCCGGTCAGCGGGCCGATGGTGCCGATCTTAAACGAAGCGTCGCCCGAAGCGGAACCGCTGTCGCCGCCGTTGGAGGAGCAGCCAGCTAGAATAGACATCGCCCCCAGACCTGCTGCGCTCGCGATAACGCTCCTGCGATTCATAACAGGGTTCAATGACTTACCGGTGAGGCTCGACATGCGGCTCTCCTCTCAAATCTCGTCGGGTTTCGGTTACCCAACAGGCCATCCTTCGCCGTGTTCGGCGTTCGCAAAATAGTAGACGCTTTAGTTGAGAAAAGTGGCGATTATTTCAACTTTTCTTTTGTTTTGTCCGTTTATCCATAATTATGCGTATTTCTATTGGTTTATGCAGTTTAGCCACTTTATTGTGTGAAAGTAATGTTTCCATTCCGTTACAAGCGTCCCTGCCCTGAATAAAACGGCCTCACCGGTCGCACTTTTGCGCACTTAGGCGGCGATGTACTTGCCGTCCTGGATCACATAGGCTGTGGCGGGCTTCTCGACTTGGCCCTCGTCGTTCCACGTGAGCTCGCCCGTCAGGCCCTCGATCTTGATCTTGCGCATGGCCTTGGCAAGATCGCCGGCAATGTCGGCGCCGTCGGCCGTGATGTCGATGTCTGCCTTATCGATAGCCTCGACAATCGCATGGACGCAGTCATAGGCATCGGCGGCAAACTGGTTAGGCGTCTCGTCGTAGGCGTCCTTATATGCCTTGACGAAGTCGGCGTTCTTCTCATCGTCGGCAGAGAACGGGGTCATGAGCAGCACGCCCTCGGCAAGGGAGGTGTCGAAGCCCTCAACGGAGAGCAGGCCGTCCATGCCGTCGGTACCCATGAGGGTCATGTCGTATCCCATGTCCTTGGCGTTCTTGAGCAAAACGGACGCCGGCGTGTAGTAGATCGGCGCAAAGATGAGCGTGGCGCCGGCCTCCTTGGCCTTGGTGAGCTGGTTGGTAAAGCTCGTGGAGGAGTCGTCCTTAAAGGTCTCGGTATCGACGATATCAAGTTTGGACTCCTTGGCCTGCTCGGCAAAGGCATCGGCAACACCCGAGCTGTACGTATCGCCGGAGTTGTAGAACAGGGCGATCTTGGCGTCTGCATACTTCTCGGCCAAGAACTTCGCGGCGCTGGCACCCATGGTGGGATCGGTGAAGCAAACCTGAAAGACCGTTGTCTTATCCTTGGTCACGTCGAGCGACGAGGCCGAAGGCGTGACCATGAGCATATCGTCGGCGATCTCGCCCGAGACAGCGACGGCGGCACCAGTCGTGACGGGGCCGACGAGCGCCTGCATGCCCCAGTCGCACAGGGTATTGAAGGCGTTGATAGCCTTCTCGCCGTCGGCGACGTCATCCTCGGACTTAAGCGAGAGTTTGAGGTCCTTGGTCGAGAAATCCTTGGCGGCAAGCTTGGCACCCTTCTCGGCCGAAACGCCATAGGTTGCCGCGGCGCCGGTCAGAGGGCCGATGACACCGATCTTGAAGGTCTTGCCGTCATCGGCGGTGCCGCCGTCCGAGCCACCCGACGAGCAACCAGCGAGTGCTGCGGTGCTGCCGAGCGCCGCAGCGCCGGCGAGAAAGTTCCTACGGCTGAGCGTGCTGTTGATGTTGAACATGGTGTCCCCCTTTTTTCGCTGGCCGCGGTGCGGCCGTCTTGCGGTACAGGGCAAACCTTATGGCGCAAACGTTGACAGTTTGTTACGGAAGTCCGTTTGTAGCGAGCGTGTTTCCAATGTTTCCGCAGCGTTTCGGGGGTGCCGTTTTGTGCGGCTCCTGTTGCCTGGCGAGCACGCGCCCCCGGTTCACGCTAGAATGCACTCAACCTTTAAGCGGTTTATCCATCCATAAGATGCACGAAGGAGTTATCTATGAGCGAACCCCTGCGCACCGTGAACGTCGGTCTGATCGGTCTGGGAACCGTCGGCGGCGGCGTGGCCCGTCTGATCAAGAGCCACCACGATGAGTACCTGGCAGCCTACGGCATCGACCTTAAGCTGACCCGCGCCTGCGCGCTTGCTTGGGAGCAGGCCGAGGCGGCAGGCATTGAGCGCGAGGCCTTTACGAGCGACTGGCACGATGTCGTCACCGACCCCGCCGTCGACATCGTCGTCGAGCTGATTGGCGGCGAGCATCCCGCAACCGAGATCTTCACCACTGCCTTCGAGAACGGCAAGCATGTCGTCTCCGCCAACAAGGCCCTGCTGGGCCGCCATGTCGAGACGCTTGCCGAGAAGGCACGTGCGTGCGGCGTGCAGATTAAGTGCGAGGCCAGCTGCGGTGGCGGCATCCCCATTGTCAGCACGCTCGAGCACGACCTGGTGGGTAACAAGATCCTGACCATCGCCGGCATCCTCAACGGCACCACCAACTACATCCTGTCGCGCATGGACGCCGAGGGCGCCGATTACGCTGACGTGCTCGCCGACGCCCAGGCTAAGGGCTATGCCGAGGCCGACCCGTCCGCCGACGTCGACGGCTTCGACGCCGCCAGCAAGACGGCAATCCTCGCTTCCATCGGCTTTGGCACCCGCGTGACCACCGACGATGTCTACCAGCAGGGTATCCGTACCATCGGCGCCGAGGACATCGCCCAGGCCCGCGAGCTCGGCTACACCATCAAGCTGCTGGGCATCGCACGCAACACCGACGCCGGCGTCGACGTCCGCGTGCATCCCACGCTGATCCCCGCCGACCACATGCTCGCCAAGGTCAACGGCGCCATGAACGCTGTCTACGTGGTAGGCGACGCCGTGGGCGAGACCATGTTCTACGGTGCCGGCGCAGGCTCCTTCCCCACCGCGAGTGCCGTCGTGGGCGACATCCTGTCGCTCTCCGAGCAGATCAGCCGCGGCGTTGCTCCGCTGCCCGAGATTGAGCCCTATGGTCACAACCTCGCCTTTAAGCCCATGGACGAGCTCCAGACCAAGTACTATGTGCGCCTGAAAGTCGCCGACCGCGTGGGCGCCCTGTCCGAGACGGTCGACATCTTTGCCAAGCACAACATCTCGATCTCGCTCATCAACCAGGTCGAGGACGGCAAATCGGGCGTCAGCGATGCCTGCTCGGT
The DNA here is from genome assembly GCA_905209215.1 of Coriobacteriaceae bacterium. Taxonomy (GTDB): domain Bacteria; phylum Actinomycetota; class Coriobacteriia; order Coriobacteriales; family Coriobacteriaceae; genus Collinsella. The sequence goes on from CAJLRY010000013.1 coordinate 19,131, forward strand.
CATCTTCCTAACGCACCGCGCGCTCGAGAAGGACGTCCAGGCTGCCGCCGCCGAGCTTGCCAGCGTCGACTGCGTGGCCGAGGTCGCCAACGTCCTGCGCATCGAGGACGTTGAAGCTTGGACCGAAGGCGTCATGGCGAACTAGCCCAACGCTCGCCTAGCAATACGCGCCTTGAGGGCTCCCGTCCGATGTGGGACGGGAGCCCTTTTGTCACCTGCCCTAAGCACAACGGCAGAGCACATTTGCGCGAGCCGCTCATCGGTAACGCGGGCTACCGTTCACCGATATGCAAACACGGCCGATTCCGGTTACGGCTACGCTGTGTTGCGAATGTCCGCCCGCGATGAGAGGAAGCACCATGTTGCTCGAGGGCAAGAAAGCAATCATCACCGGAGGCACACGCGGTATCGGCTATGCCATCGCCTGCCGTTTTATCGAGGAAGGCGCTGCCGTCACCGTCTTTGGCTCGCGCCAAGAGACTGCCGACACGGCCGTTGAGAAGCTGACAGCCGCCTATCCCGACGCCAAGGTCTGGGGTCGCTCCTGCGATCTCACCTCGCTCGAGGCCGTGACTGAGGCCTTTACGCAGACTGCAGCCGACATGGGCGGCTTGGACACGGTCGTCAACAATGCCGGTATCTCCCAGCGTTCACCCCTCTTGGACTACACGGCCGAGGAGTTCGCAAAGGTCATGGACCTTAACGTCGTCGCCGTCTTTAATGGCCACCAGGCTGCCGCCAAGATCATGACCGAGGCCGGCCACGGCGGCACCATCACTACCACAAGCTCGATGGTCGCCAAGTACGGCCAGCCCTCCGGCGTCGGTTACCCCACGTCCAAGTTTGCCGTCAACGGTATGGTCCAGTCGCTCTCGCGCGAGCTCGCTCCCATGGGCATCCGCGTCAACGCCGTCGCCCCCGGCGTGACTAAGACCGACATGGTCGCCAACCTGCCCGAAGAGGTCATCAAGCCCATCATCGCCACCATTCCGCTGGGTCGCATGGGCGAGCCCGAGGATGTCGCCAACGCCTTTGTTTTCCTGGCGAGCGACATGTCCTCCTACGTCACGGGCGCCGTGCTCCCCGTCGACGGAGCCGCCCGCTCCTAAGGAGCCACAAGCTTTGGCTTCAAGCTTCAACATAGCTCAACCAAAAAGGCGCGCCGTCTGAATCAACTGCAGACAGCGCGCCTTCTCCTGTTATGAAAGGGAAACTATGTCCCAGTATTTCGGATCAGAACGGGGCACGGTTTCCCCCAGGACCTCCTTGCGGAAACTGCATCCCACTCTGAGCGCCCATTCCGGGACACAGCTTCCCGAAGGGCGGCTGAGTCGTGCCATCCTAATCAAAACGCGACCGCATAGCGCCCCTAAGATAACCAGTTCTCATGCTGGAGCAAACGCATCAGGTGGCGTGACCGCTCACCGACATGCAATTTGTTGCACAGTAAAATCGGCTAGTGGCACCCTTATCCTTTATTTAGCGAATAAGTTCAAGGAAGGGAGAATGTCATGCCAAGACGGCAAACACCGCTCGAGGTCATGTTCTCCCTGTTCAAGACTTCATTTACCCTGAGCCATCGCGCATTTGCCGAACTGTTACTATCCGATCTGCCGTTAACAAATGGACAGCCTACCGCCCAAATGGCACAGGACACCAGCTGGCTTTCGCGCACGATTGTGCACTCGCAGCCGGGCTCCCTAGAAGATCGCTACTTTGCCGACTGGTCCTGCGCATCGAATCAAATCCTGCACAAGCTACGGGAAAAAGGGTATTCGAACGCCGACATCTATACCATGATTGCGGCAGCGACTGACACGATGGCTCAAGCGCTCGGTGCCTGTGGGCGTAATGGGCTCCTTTACCGGAACGCCGCCTCGCGCCTCGTCAGCAGCCAGCCAGACAAAGATGACAGGGCTCTTATCTCAATCACGCTCGTTGTTTCGACCGCCTGTTGGTGCGATCCGGCCCGTGCTATCGCGTACATCAGGGACCGCTTTGAATTCGCAGAGAACGTCAGGTCGTTTACCCCCTCAAGTATTTCTTTCTGTCCATGCGATTTAAAACAAACGGGCACCGAACGTGCGATCGGCCTTATCAGGATCGACAACGAACTCGTCGTCGGGGGCCCTTATGTCATTGAGCCTTCTACCATGGGCTCCATCATCGGAGCGCTCGCACTCGAAGACGGCGCTGTCACCGATGTTGGGCTGGATGTCTCCGCCAAGCATCTCCGCATCTTCGCCGAGAACAATGCTTGGTACGCACAAGACCTCGGTTCGACCAACGGCACGCATCTGATTCGAACAGCCGATAACAGCGAACTCGACATCAGCTCCGGCGCACCCGCCCAGCTGTACCCCGGCGACATCCTGCGCCTGGGTCTCAGCACTTCTTTTGCCGTCGTAGCAACGGCGGCTATCTTAGCAAATCCACATCACTAACCATGGAAGCAGGAGGACTATGAGCATCACGGATGTCATCAAATATGAGGGCAATAACCAAACTTTTATCTGGAAACACCCCTCAGAAGACTTCAATACGGGCTCGCAACTCATTGTTCACGAGACCCAAGAAGCAATTTTCTTCCTTAATGGACAGGCCCTGGATTCGTTTGGACCAGGCAGGCATGAACTTGAGACTCAAAATCTACCGTTACTGAACGGCATTTCGAAGATAACGACCGGTGGTGTCAGCCCGTTTCACTCAGAAGTCTACTTTGTTAACCTCATCGAGCAGATGGGCATACGCTGGGGAACCAATTCCAAGATTCAGTTCATGGAACCGACTTATGGATTTCCGCTCTCGCTCGGGGCGTCCGGAGAGATGGCTCTTGCTGTAAAAGAGCCCCGCAGGCTCCTTCTCAAGCTTGTTGGAACCGAAGCTTTGCTCTCCCAGGACAAGCTGATCAGCTATTTCAAAGCTTTCCTGCAAACTCGAGTAAAAACTCATCTGGCACAAGTAATTACCGAACAAAAACTCTCCATTTTCGAACTTGATGCACACCTTGAAGAGTTATCCGACTCGCTTAAGAACAAGCTGCTTCCCGACTTTGCCGCATACGGCCTCTCATTAACGCAAATGCTGGTCACCGCCATCGTCAAACCCGAAGGTGATCCGGTATACGAGAAGTTTAAGGACCTCCATTTCAAGCAATATGCCGACGTACGCGAAGCACAGATAAAACAACAGGTCAGCATTATCGAACAAGAAACTGCGGCGCAGCGCACCGTAATCTCCGCAAAAGCGCGCGCAGAAAAACGGCAAATCGAAGGCTATACCTATCAACAGGAACGCAGCTTCGATGTTGCCGAAAAGATGGCCCAAAACGAAGCGACTGGCGAATACGCAAACATGGGAATTGGTCTGGGCGTAATGGCCGGTGTCGGCGGGACCATGGGGTCAGTTATGACCGATGCACTCTCACAAGCCACCGGCACGTCCGCGACGCAGCCCATCCCTGCGGATACCAATTCGCAGCAAAGTGCTGCAAAGTTCTGTTCCGAATGTGGATATCGCTTCTCTGGAACCGAGAAGTTCTGTCCCGAGTGCGGAGCACGGAGGTCATAATGAAGAACACACAGGCATATATTGCAGCAATCCCCGTAGCCCTCTTCATAGCTATCGAAAGCGTGACAATACTTTTATTTGGACCCTCAACCACTTTTTGGATTGAGAGCGCATTCTCTTTGGTCATGCTCGCCCTGGTGGTTTCAACCTTGTTATTTGGACCCCAAAAGAATCTTAAGATATTTGGTATCTCAAAGATACTTGTTACTGGCGTATCGTTTGCAGTCCAATTGTTGCTAGGCATACTAGGGTCCGCGTTAAAAACAGAGGCGCTTCCAGCAATTCCAATTCTCAGTTTTCTGCTAGCAAGCGCTGCGACAGCCACGCTCTTCGCAACAGGCGCTTCCGAATCTCACGCATCTACCATTGAAAACCAAATTTCAAGCAAATCGCAATCCATGCAGAACCTTGAACTTCAGCTAAGACTGCTTCTAGATGAATCACCTTCAGAGTTGCGCGCATCAATGACCAGCTTCTTGGAAACTTCAAGCCTTGCCGACCCCGCCAGTTGTGAAGCAAGCGCTCAAGTTGAAGACGAAATATCGAGCGCACTTCGTGATCTATCGCAATCAATCGAATCAAACGATATCGAAGGCGCGAACTCGAAAATATTGCGCATGACTTCATTGATAAGGCAAAGAGCAGCACTGGTTAAAGCAAGCAAGGACAGCTAATGATCGATAAGGATAAATTAATCTCGCTTCTTATTTCAAAAGAAATTCCAGTAAAAACGACCCGGAGATACAAAACTATTGGCTATCGAATAAAGCTCGAGAGTGGAACAGCCGTATATGTCTACGACAGCGGCGGCTTCTTTTGTCAAGGAAATAACGCTGATCAGGTCCGAAAAGCCATCGAAGATGAAATCATTGATGAACCAAACAACAAAGTTTTCGTTGTTTACGGCCACGATAAAACCGCACGAAACCAACTCCAACGTCTTCTCGAAGAGTTAAATCTCGAGCCTATTTTTCTCGATAATCAGCCTATAGGGGGCCGAACAGTAATCGAACAACTAATGGAATACATCCCTTGCGCTAATTTCGGGATAGTACTTATGACCCCGGACGACATAGGCTATCCAAAGAATAAACAGGATCGACCGCAGCCAAGAGCTCGCCAGAACGTAGTTTTGGAGCTTGGGATGCTACTGATGAAATTCGGCAGGTCTAGGACCGCGATCCTTCTCAAAGAAGCCGACCCACCAATAGAAAAACCGTCCGATATAAACGGCATCTTATATCTCCCTTACAAGGAAGACGTTTTTGAGATAAAGCAGAAACTAATACGGGAAATGAACAGCAAGGGGTATGAAATGGAGCAATCGAAATGAAAGCGCTACAATGCGAGCTCTGCGGTAGCACAGAGATTATCAAGGATGGAGACTTTTTCGTCTGTCAAAGCTGTGGAATGAAATATACGCTTGAAACCGCAAAGAAAATGATGGTCGAAGGTGTTGTCCAAGTCGAAGGCACAGTGAAAACAGACCGCACTGAAGATGTCGATCGATATCTCGCCTTGGCCAGAACCGCTCAAAAAGCCGGTAACAACGCTGATGCTGAGAAATATGCCTCCATGGCCCTCGAGATTGATCTTAAGAACGCCGAGGCATGGTCAATAAAGGCAAAAGCGATAGACTGGCAGCTCACGTTTGACAACGATCGCTTGTCGGAATCAAATGCAGCATGCATTAATATGCTAAAGCTGCTAAATCGAGCCCCATCAGATTTTGATGAGATAAACACCGCGCTAAACATAGCGATAGGTTTCATTGAGCATTTGCGAGCTATCGCAAACTCTGAGATAGACTATTTCTGCCAGGAACTTGCAAATCTACCGAATGCGAAGAATCTAGAGTTAATTCAATCGGGGCTCATTCGTCACCTACAGTCGCGTGAACTCCAATGGAAAAATATAGAGGCCGTGTGCGAATTACAAACGGCTGCCGTAAAGAGGCTCAGCAAAGAGCAGGGGGAGAGTGCCAAGATACCCGAGAATATCGAAGATCTCCTCGGCGCCCTTACCGAAGACCTTTCCGGTCTTGCAGCGCGCAACATTTCATCAATGTATTACAATGCTGCAATCACGATCCTAAAGTCTGCGGTCAACGGCTGCTCCACATGGTCGGAACGGTGGAACAAGGTCCGTGTATTTGATTACTACGCGACAGATGATTTCGACTATGACAACGAAAAAGAAGCTTTTGATCTATGCATAGATGCGTACGATAGTTGCATAAAAGCGGCTCGCTTAGCTATCGACCTCTTTGACAATAAAGTCACTAAACAAGGTACTGCCACAGACGAGATGCTCTTAAGATGCTGGGGCATATTGTGCAGTCTCGAGGAGCTATGTATCAAAGTTCGAACAAATCGCCGATACTACGGATACTACGGACACTCCAGCGAACAAATAACAAACGACGGCTTTTTCCTTAGCGATGAGGCAAAGCAGCTTCGGAGAGAACAGTTAGAAAAGGACATGGCAAAGCGTGACGAATACGACCCCGAGAAGAAGAAGGAACGTGAGCGCGCTGAAAAAGAAGCAGAGCTCCAAGCCAAATATTGGTTAGATAATCCTGTTAAAAAGTCGCAAAAACAAGCGCTCGAAGATGAATTTGACCGTTTGGGGAACGAACTTCGAGAGCTTAAGAGCAGACGTTCTTTCTTCAGTCCATTCGAATTCAAAGCGAAACGAGAATGTGACACAAAAATAGAACAGGCCCGCGCGCGCAGGCGGGAAATCAAAGACTCTTTGAAGGCCTTAGACGATGAACTCATGGCGTACGTGTCGAACGAAATTGAATCATAGCTTTCACCGCTTGCCGCAACAGTCCATTGGCGACCTCAAAGGCGCCTCAATGGGATAAGAGCGATTTCACACCATGGAGGAATGGCGGGCAAACGCTCGGAGTGTTCATTTGTCTGATAACCGATGTTCACTCTAGCCCGAGCAGATTAAGTCCCGCCACCGTCATCTTGCACACGAGCGGCCTTGCGGACACCTTTTCTAAATATCCGGCAGCGATTAGGCTCGACAATGACCTACTCGCTGTCGGCTTTGTCACATCGAGATAGCCCGACACACCATCAAGCGTAGATTCACCAAAGGCACCGAAGATATGCATCTGTGCCGCATAAAACAGAATATCTTTTGCCCTTTCGGTAAACGTATCGTCGAGTTCATCGATCGCCCGCTTGAGATCATCGAGTTGTACGCGCTTTTCGGCCAAATCGCTCAGAACGGCATCTTGCGCTTGCTCGACCAAATCAAGCATCATTGCAACAAACGGAGTAGCCTCGCTACCGTTAAGGGGCCTCTCCACCACGTCAAACGCCTTGTAATATGCGGTTTTATTCTCAGCAATCGTCCTAGAGAGCGACAACACCGTAGGCTGCGACAACGTCTCGTTCAGGCTCAACGCGAGAAGATACCTCCCCGTTCTCCCGTTACCGTCATAGAAGGGGTGAATATACTCAAAGAGAAAATGGCAGATTGAGGCTGCATAGAGGCTTGGGACATCTTCGCGATTGCCCAACTCTATCATCTTGCCAAGGAGGTCAATGATTTCGGGCTCCGAGGAAACACCCTGATGGAGAATCTTGCCCCGACTGTTCTCAATCACAACGGGACCCAAACGGAACATCTTGCCATCCGGACGGTCCTTCGGGTCAAGCACGCCCTTAGTGACGGCATCGAAAATCTCGCGAATATCCTCGGGTTTGCCGGGACGACTTGAACCATCCACCAGCTGAAGGTAGAGGCGAGCGAATTCAATAAAAGGAGTGTGCTCCTTTTCGGCGGCACCGCAAAGTTCGGCCGCAGCATCCTCCGCAGACTCCAGCGCCGCTTCAATCTGGCGCCGCGTGCTGTGCACACCCTCCATCTCGTTGCTGAAAACAACCTCCTCAAGCACCAGCGAACGAATCGAGGCCCCCAAAGCCACATAAGGCAAGCTGTTCCACAGGTTGGAAATCTTTCGCTCTTTTCTGAGGATCCGCTCGCTAGCAACGGACAGGTTCAAAGGAACACAAGCGAACAGTTCACCATGCTCAAGGTGAATTCCAGTCCGCACCGTGCCGTCGGCAGTAAGGCGCTCGCGCAGCAGCTCGTCATGGCAAGCATAACGATCGGAGCTTGGATCTGCATAAAAGAGTTTTTCGAGCGTCTTGTACGCCATCGCTTCATCGCTCCTTTGAAATCAAATAGCTTAATCGTCTTTCATTATTTCGAATATATCCGATATTTGCAATTAAGACTCAAGAAATGCATTGTCTAATTTCAGAATTTGAAGTATTGGGAATTAAGGGTTCTTTTTTACATAGCGAGCTAATTTCAAACCTCAGCAGAGCTTTATGCAAGAAGGCACGCTGTCTGCATCAACCGCAGGCAGCGCACCTCCTTCTATTCGAAAAGGAAACTGCGTCCCATAATTCCGGCTCAGAATGGGATGCGCTTTCCCTAACGAGCCTCTCGCGGAAACTGCATCCCACTCTGAGCGCCCATTCCGGGACACAGCTTCCCAACGGCCCCCGTTTCGGAAACCACATCCCGTTCCGAGCCTTCAAAGCGGGACGCGGCTTCCCCGAGAAAGTATCGACTACTTACCGTCGTCGTCTTCGGCTTCTTCGCGCGCATAGAGCTCCAGCATGCGGCGGCGGTATTCGCGCACAGCGAGCTTGGCGCGCTCTAGGCGGCGACGCTCACGCGGGGTGAGCTCGGACGGATCTATCTCGTCGCCATAGGTCTTATCGGCAAGCAGGCGCGCCGCGTCCACAATGCGCGCATCGATGCGGCCGCTCGCCGCCCGATCAGAAAGGCGCTCGGCAATCGTATCGAGCGTAGGCAAGCCTTCGAATGCACGACCATGTCCATGCGAGGTCAGCAGCTCGTGCTCGCGTGCGAGCAGGCTCGCCAAATCGTGATGGGCACGCAGGATATCGAGTGCCTCGGCAGGGCGCTCGGCAACTTCTGCCACGGCGGCAACCGGCGCGGCATCAACCACACGATAGAAAAGCTGCGCGAGCAACGGCATTAAGAACACCGTGATGGCGCCGGCCGCCACCATAACCGAAGCGACGCTCTGAGATAATGCGCCGGCATTGACGGCAACGCTCGTCACGGCGACGATAATCGGCAGCGCCGTGGTGCAGTAGAGCGCTACGGTAATGCGGCCGTGGGCAGAAACATCGCGCGTCTTGGGGCAGATGCCCATGGAGACAACGATGGGCACGGCACGGATAACCAGCAACGCCATGATAAAGCCCACGAGCAGGCCGGGGCGCGATGCTACAGCCGTCAGGTCGATCTTGGCACCCGAAACGGTAAAGAACACCGGGATCAAAAAGCCATAGGCAAGGCCATCGAGTTTAAGCTCGAGCGTATGGTTGCCCTCGGGGATGATATAGCGCAGGACAAAGCCCGCGGCAAAAGCGCCCAACACGATATCGAGGCTAAAAATGGCCGAGAAGGCCACGAGCGTGACCAGGATGAGCACTGTGAGGCGCACGAACGTCTGAGAAGTCGTATCGGCGCGCTCCTGAATAAAGGCAAAGAAGCGGCTGCCGATACGCTTGGAGCGGCTGGGGACCACGGCAAGCAGCACGCACACCACGGCGAACAGGCCCAAGATCAACAGCGTCTCGACACCCGTACGGGCAGACAGCAGCACCGACATGGCGAGCACAGGCCCGAGCTCGCCCCACGTACCATAGGCAAGAATCGAATCGCCGACGCGCGTCCCGGCAAGCGACCGCTCGCGCAAGATGGGCATGAGCGCCCCAAGCGCCGTCGAGGTCAACGCCAGCGTCACGGCGATGCCATCAAAATGACTGACCGAAAACCACGGGGTAAAGCGCACGGCAAGCCAGGCGATGCCAAACGTGACGACCCACGTCGCCATGCCGTAACGCCCCTCGATGCCCGTGATGTTCTTGGGATCAATCTCAAAGCCGGCAAGCAGGAACAAAAAGGCCAGGCCGAGCTCGGACACGAGCGAGACCTCGGCATCCACATGGATAATGCCGAGCATATGAGGTCCCAGCACCGCACCGAACACGAGCAAAAAGACCGTCTCGGGAACGGGTTTTCCGGGAATCGCCGAGGCGATGAAGGGGCTTGCAAAGGCCACGAGTGCGATGATGGCGAGCGAAACAAATGCCATGTGATGCCTTTCTCTTGTTTGCGCTCCACTGTAGCACCCTCGCCGTCCTCAACGCGCCACGAGCTGTCGTATCATAGTGAGGTTTAAAAGTATGCGGCTCAAGGCGACCGCAGGGCAGACCCCGCAAACCGACCGCTGCCGCATACCGTACCGTACGCCCAACCGATCAGGAAGGCAGGAACCAATGGTCTCTCGTATCTACGTGGAGAAGAAACCCGGGTTCGACGTCGAGGCTCAGCAGCTCAAGGGCGAGCTGACCGAAATTCTCGGCATCAAGGGCATCGAGGCCCTGAGGATCATCAACCGCTACGACGTCGAGGGCATCGACGAGGAGCTTTTCCGCTCCTGCGTGCCGACCGTCTTTAGCGAGCCCCAGGTCGATGTGACCTACGACGAGCTCCCCGCAAGCGATGGCGCCGTCTTTGCCGTCGAATTCCTGCCTGGCCAGTTTGACCAGCGCGCCGACTCCGCCAGCGAGTGTGTGCAGCTCATCAGCCAGGGCGAGCGCCCCGCCGTGCGCTCCGCCAAGGTCTATATGATCTCGGGCGCTCTGGACGAGGCCGCCATCGATGCCATCAAGCACTACGTGGTGAACCCCGTCGAGGCGCGCATCGCCTCGCTCGACCTGCCCGAGACGCTGTACATGGAGACCCCCGAGCCCCAGCCCGTCGAGGTGCTCGACGGCTTCCGCGAGCTCGACGAGGCCGGCCTTGCCGCCTTTATCGCCGATCGCGGCCTTGCCATGGACGAGGCGGACATCGCCTTCTGCCAGCAGTACTTCCGCGATGAGGACCGCGACCCCACCATCACCGAGATCCGCGTGATCGACACCTACTGGTCCGACCACTGCCGCCACACCACCTTCGGCACCGTCCTGGACGACGTGACGATCGACGACGCCGTGGTGCAGCAAGCCTTCGACCGCTACATGGAGATGCGCCACGAACTCGGCCGCGACGCCAAGCCCGTCTGCCTCATGGACATGGGCACCATCGGCGCCAAGTACCTTAAGAAGACCGGCGTCATGACCGATGTCGACGAGTCCGAGGAGATCAACGCCTGCACCGTCAAGGTGAAGGTCGATGTCGATGGCGAGGACCAGGACTGGCTGTTCCTCTTTAAGAACGAGACCCACAACCACCCGACCGAGATCGAGCCCTTCGGCGGTGCCGCCACCTGCGTGGGCGGCGCCATCCGCGACCCGCTCTCGGGCCGCAGCTATGTGTACCAGGCCATGCGCGTCACCGGCGCCGGCGACCCCACCGTCCCGGTTTCCGAGACGCTCGAGGGCAAGCTGCCGCAGCGCAAGCTCGTGACCACTGCCGCCGCCGGCTACTCCAGCTACGGCAACCAGATCGGCCTTGCCACCGGTCAGGTCAACGAACTCTATCACCCCGGTTACGTGGCCAAGCGCATGGAGGTTGGCGCCGTCGTGGGCGCTACCCCGGCAAACCACGTTCGTCGCGAGTGCCCTGCCCCCACCGACAAGATCATCCTGCTGGGCGGCCGCACCGGCCGCGATGGCATCGGTGGCGCCACCGGCTCCTCCAAGACCCAGAACACCGAGTCCATCGAGACCTCGGGTGCTGAGGTCCAGAAGGGCAACGCCCCTGTCGAGCGCAAGCTGCAGCGCCTGTTCCGCCGCGGCGACGCCTGCCGTCTGATCAAGCGCTGCAACGACTTTGGCGCCGGCGGCGTCTCGGTCGCCGTGGGCGAGCTTGCCGACGGCCTGTATGTCGACCTTGATACCGTGACCAAGAAGTACGACGGCCTGGACGGCACCGAGCTCGCTATCTCTGAGTCCCAGGAGCGCATGGCCTGTGCCGTCGCCGACGGTGACGTCGAGGAGTTCATGGGCTACGCCGCTGAGGAGAACCTCGAGGCGACCGTTATCGCCGAGGTTACCGCCGAGCCGCGCATGCGCATGGCCTGGAACGGCGTCGCCATCGTCGACCTGTCCCGCGAGTTCCTCAACTCCAACGGCGCACCCAAGCACCAGGTCGCCCACGTGTGCGCCCGTAGCGTGTGGCAGCCAAGCTGGGCCGGCACCACGCTCGCCGAGCGCATGACCTCGCTTGTCACCGACCTCAACGTCGCTTCCAACAAGGGCCTTTCCGAGCGCTTCGACTCCACCATCGGCGCCGCGACCGTGCTCATGCCCTTTGGCGGCAAGACGCAGCTCACCCCCAGCTCGGCCATGGTCGCCAAGTTCCCCGTGGACGGCGAGACCACCACGGCGAGTGCCATGGCATGGGGCTTCAACCCCTATCTGATGGAGGCCGACCAGTTTGCGGGCGCCTACCTGTCCGTGGTCGAGTCCATCGCCAAGCTCGTTGCCGCCGGCTTTGAGCACAAGCGCGCCTACCTCTCCTTCCAGGAGTACTTCGAGCGCCTGCGCACCGAGGCAGAGCGCTGGGGCAAGCCCATGGCCGCCGTCCTGGGTGCCCTTATGGCCCAGGTCGACCTGGGTGCCGGCGCCATCGGTGGCAAGGATTCCATGAGCGGCTCGTTTGAGGACGAGGCCGGCGAGCTCAACGTTCCGCCGACCCTGATCAGCTTCGCCGTCGCCGTGGGCAAGGCCGCCCGCGCCGTCTCGCCCGAGTTCAAGGGCCTCACGCACCGCGTCGTCCGCATCGCCCCCGCCATCTATGGCGAGGACTACCGCCCCGATGCTCAGCAGCTGCTCGCCGCGTTTGACGCCGTCGAGGCGCTCACTGCTACCGGCAACGCCCTGGCCATCTCCACGCCCGGCTACGGCTGCGGCGCCGAGAGCCTCTTTAAGATGTGCGTCGGTAACCAGATCGGTATCGAGCTTGCCGAGGATGTAGACGTGGAGAGCCTCTTCACCCCGCTCTACGGCAGCTTTATCGTCGAGCTCGCCGAGGATGCCGAGCTGCCCGAGGTCGCCGACGGCGTTGTCGTCGAGCCCCTGGGCACCACCGTCGAGGGCTATGTCATCGACACCGGTTCCGAAGTCATCGAGCTCTCCGAGCTCCAGGAGGCCTGGGAGAGCGGCATCGAGGGCGTCTTTGCCTACCGCAGCGCCGGCGAGACCGCCGAGGTCGAGACCATCGACTTCCGCGCCAAGGACATCCACGTGTACGGCGGCGCCAAGATCGCCCGCCCGCGCGTGGTTATCCCCGTGTTCCCCGGAAACAACTGCGAGTACGATAGCGCCCGCGCCTTCCGTGCCGCCGGCGCCGAGGCCGACACCTTCGTGATCAACAACCTCACGCCCGAGGCCGTCGCCGAGAGCACCCACGAGCTTGCCCGCCGCATCCGCGCAAGCCAGATCGTCATGATCCCCGGCGGCTTCTCGGGCGGCGACGAGCCCGACGGCTCCGCCAAGTTCATCACGGCGTTCTTCCGCGCTCCCGAGGTCACCGAGGCAGTCCGCGACCTGCTCAAGGCCCGCGATGGCCTGATGCTGGGCATCTGCAACGGCTTCCAGGCCCTGATCAAGCTCGGCCTGGTGCCCTACGGCGACATCGTCGACGCCACGCCCGATGCGCCCACGTTGACGTTCAACACCATCGGTCGCCACCAGAGCCGTCTGGTGCGCACCCGCATCTCGTCCAACTTGTCCCCGTGGCTGTCGCAGTGCAGCCTGGACGACCCCTACACCGTCGCCATCAGCCACGGCGAGGGCCGCTTTGTCGCCAATGACGATGTGCTCGCCCAGCTGATCGCCAACGGCCAGGTCGCCACGCAGTACGTGGGCGAGGACGGCAAGCCCAGCATGGATCTCTCCGTCAACCCCAACGGCTCCGCACTCGCCATCGAGGGCATCACGAGCCCCGACGGCCGCGTCCTGGGCAAGATGGGCCATGCCGAGCGTCGCGGCGACAACCTGTACCGCAACGTGCCCGAGCATGTCCCCGGCGATAAGTTCATGCCGATCTTTGAGAGCGGCGTGGCCTACTTCGCTTAAACCTTTCCCATCGGGTACAATCCCTTCGGGTAACAACACCCGCCACCGACACATCCGGTGGCGGGTTCTTTTTTGCTTCGCGCATGTAGGAAGGACATCATGGAAAGCCGCAAGCCGTATCTCGCCACCCTGCCCGGACTCATCCTGGGCTGTCTTGTTTGCTGTGCACTCTGGGGATCGGCCTTTCCCTGCATCAAGATCGGCTACGCACTCTTTGGTATCCCGGCGCACGACAGCGCTTCGCAGCTGCTCTTTGCAGGTTTACGCTTTACGCTTGCCGGCGCCCTGGTTATCGTTGGGATGAGCGCGGCCCAACGCCGCCCCCTCATACCGCAAGCGCGCGACATCAAGCCCATCTTTGTCTTGTCGCTCTTCCAGACTATCGGGCAGTACTTCTTTTTCTATCTGGGCCTCTCGCGCGCCAGCGCCATGTCGAGCTCCATCATCGAGGCCAGCGCCAACTTCCTCGCAATCCTCTTTGCCGCCCTGGCATTTCACACCGAGAAGCTCAATACGGCCAAGGTGCTTGGCTGTGCGCTGGGCTTTGCCGGCGTCGCGCTCGTCAACCTTTCGGGCGCAGATGGCACCTTTGGCTTCAGGCTCGATGGCGAGGGCTTTATCCTAGCCTCCACTGTCGCGGGTGCTCTTTCGACCTGCCTGATCGGCATCTTCTCGCGCAAGCACGACGGTGTTTTGCTTGCCGGCTGGCAGTTTTTAGTCGGCGGCCTGGTCCTCACCGCCATCGGCTTTTTGATGGGTGGCGCGCTCTCCCCCACGGCGATTGTCCCCGCCATCGTGCTCATCATCTACATGGCGCTTATCTCCGCGGTCGCCTACTCGCTGTGGTCGCGCCTGCTTGCCGTCAACCCCGTCAGCCGCGTCTCGGTCTTTGGGTTTATGAACCCCGTCTTTGGTGTGCTGCTGAGCGCGCTACTGCTCGGCGAAGGCGCGGGCACGAGCCCCGTTACCGTCATCGTTGCCCTGCTGTTGGTCTGCGGCGGCATCATCATCGTCAACAGGCCCAAAAAAGCCTAGCGAGCTCACCTTTTTAGGGAGGGCATTCGCATACTTTAGCTTAATGGAGCACACTGGTTCTCGTTGATTTCGTACCGAGTCGCGGCGGCAGACGCCCGTCTTGCCGCACCGCGCCTGGGCATTATGGCCGGCGGCCCCCCACAAACGCAAAAGGGGCGCACGACCAAACACGGTCGTGCGCCCCTTTTCTAGCGTATTTGTACGCCGGCTTTCTTTTTCTCGGCCTTGACGCGATAGAGCTCTGCATCGGCAGCGCGAAGTAAGTCTTGCCAGGTATCAACGCTATCGCCGACCCGCGCGCAACCGATGGACATCCGCAATGCATACGGCACCTCGGCATGCGCGAGCTCGTCGTTGATTGTCGCGCACAGATGCATGATATCCTGTTCCGCCGCTGCCTTTTGGAGCACCACGAACTCATCGCCACCATAACGCGCGATAAAGCCACCAGACGCCGAGCAGACCTCTTTGAGCGCAGCGGATATTACCTGAAGAGCATGGTCACCCTCCACATGTCCATAGCGATCGTTAATCTGCTTAAAGCCGTCAGCGTCCATCATAAGCAGATATACATCTTCGGCCTGATCCACATTTGAAAAGAGCGACAGCATATAGGTCTCAAAACGGTTACGGTTGTTGAGTCCAGTCAACGGGTCAGTCGAGATTAGTTGCTCCTGATAGACGATATAGAGCAGCAGGATGCTCAGCGTTATACCGAAGCAAAGGCCCGGTACCGAAAACAAAACCTGGAAGGTACCGCCCACCAGAGCGGGAACCGCAAAAAAGGCGAGGGTGCGATAAATGGCCTTCTTTTGCAAGCTTTCGACTTTTCGAGCCTGAATAAAGGCATGCAAGGACGTATATATGACGTAGCAGTAGCTAACGATAGGCTGAATCATATAAAGCGCTCCGCGACGATATACGCCCTGCGTATCGATATAGAACATAGTGTGCGTCCAGTAGCTGGTAAATGCCAACACGACCACCAAAGCGGTTGGCAACGTTAAAAGTATCACCCTATAGGGCGTGGTCAGAAGCCGTGAGCCCTGCATCGTCTCGGAATAGAAAAACCAAATGAGGCACGCGATGGCGAACAGCGAAAACGAAACCGCGTTGGAAATCCAGTTGGCCGTGATGCCTACAGGAGTGCTCACGCCGTCCGAGAGCGTCCAGATCATATCGAAGAAAATGTAGGCAGCAGACGTGTAGCCCAGCATGCTAAACAAAAGCTGCTGGGTGCTCGAGAACAGGGAGCGACGACTTCGTACGGCAAGTCCGATAAGAATAATCATGCACAGCAGGAATATCTCGATCTTGAGTGCCTTAATCACCAGGTGCCATTCCCTCTATATCCAAGTGGCCAGAATCGCCCGAGTCGCGCCCAGGCGCCAAACGCCCCTTTCTCTGCAGGGGTAAGGGGAATAATAGCAAAGCGCCCGAACATCACTGCAAAACAGTTTCCGTTCGGGCGCTCGGACGGCGCGAACTGCACGCCGGAATCAATTATCGGTAACGGCCGTTACTCGCCGTCGATGTCGGTCGCGACGGCCTCCTCAATAGCCTCGACGCCTTCGACCGACAGATCCTCTTTGCCGTGGCAGAACTTCTTATCGACCCAGCCAGTCAGAATCGGGGCCATGATTGCCGTGATGATGACGGCAGTGGCGATCTGCGCATACGCGGTGGGCGCAAGCTCGGCATAGCGCGGAGCGACCTCGGCGAGGGCGACCGGCGTGGTCATGGCCGTGCCGGCAATGGTGGAGCAGGCAACGGCCGCCTTGCCGTTGCCGCCACACAGGTGCTCGAAGGCAAAGGTAATGGGACCGACGATAAAGAGCGTGATGAGGCCCAGCAGGATGCCCGAAATGCCGCCGGTGATGAAGCTCGAAAGGCTCATGGACGCACCGAGCTGAAAACCGATGACAGCGATCGCGGGATTGGCGCCGGGGACCAGCAGGTTCTTGATAAACGGGAACAAGTTGCCCAGGACCATGCCGATAACAAGCGGCAGGATGGATCCGATGATAGTGCCGACGGGGATGTTGGCGAGACCCGAGACACCGAGGATGATCATCGTGACGGCGGGGCCGGCCGTAAAGAACAGGATACCGACGGCGCCCTGCTCGGACTCATCGCCGAACTCGCCCATGATGCCCGTATAGAGCGCCATGTTGCAAAACGTGATGCCGCCGATGATAGACACGGAGCTCAGACCCAGGAAGTTGTCGTTAAAGAAATATGCCACGCCCAGGCCGAGAGCCGCTGCGACGACCAGCTTGGGGATCAGCACGACGATACCGGTCTTGATGGCGCCCGGCGTGGACTTAAAGCTGATGCCGGCGCCCACAAACAGCAGGATCGCGGCGACGATGGTATTGGACCCACCGCGGCAGGCAGCCGTAAAGAAGCCGCCGATCTCAAAAACCTGCGGGCAGAAGGTGTTTAGCAAAAGACCGACGATCATGGGATAGATCATGATGTCGCCCGGGATGCGCGGGACCTTGAATTTCTTTTGCTCGTTGGCGGTTGCTTCCTGTGCCATGAAACCCCCATTTCCGCTGACGGGGTACAAAAGCCCACGTCACGCTTTGCTACAGTAAAGTTTGACCATGGTACCAGAAGAAATAGACCAGCTCGGTGAAAAATTCTACAAGTTGGGATGGAACGAGATTCGGCGCCCGCGACGCCAGCCCTATATAAGGCTCAAGACAATATAGAGTACGATGCCCGAGACGCAGCACCACAGCATCGATTTTGTCTTGATTGCCACCGCCACGACACCGGCAGCCGCAATCCAGGGAACCAAGGCAGGCCAGAGCCCCGCGTCGAACGCGCCGGGACTCACCAAGTCGTTGGCGACCAGCGCGGCAAAGGCAGCGGGCGGGATATAGCCCAGGGCCTCGGTAATACGGGGCGACAGGGTCCGCCCGCGCAAGGCGAACGCCGGCGCGATGCGAAAGAACGCGATAGCAGCCCACGACGACAGCCACAGAACCAAGAACTCGTTAACGGGCATCGCGGGCACCTCTTCCGTCAAATACAGCATCGCACGCCAGCGCAATGGCAATGCCGACCACGACGCTTGCCGGCACGGTAATATTCATGAGGCCCAAGAACTTGCATACGGCGACGGACACCGCGCCCGAAACCGCCGCGACAACGTTGCCGCGCGACAACCGCTGCGAAAAGAGTAGACAGATAAAGAGCGACGTGCAGACGAAACTCGCAATAGCGGTGGGAACATCGACAACGGCGCCGACGATGGCGCCCGTCGTACACGATACGCCCCATGTTGCGATAAGGATCACGTTGAGCACAAAGGACTCGCGCGGGCCCCAATCCTCCCCTTCAACCAACTTGGCAAGCGAGATGCCATATGCCTCCTCGGTAAGTGTCGCGGCAACAGCCAGCGTCTGACGCTTCGAGGCGCCCGCCAGATGGGGTGCGATCGATGCCGAGTAAAGCGCAAAGCGCGAGGAGATGGCGGCGACGCTCGCGACGATCGATGCTGCAGGCACGCCCGCCAGCCACAGGTTGCAGATCATAAACTGGCCGCTGCCCGTCACAAACGTGCTGCTCAGAGCAAAGACCATCCAGGGCTCCATTCCCGTCTGCCCCATGATCATTCCGCACGGCGCGCCTATTGCAACATAGGTAAGCATCACTGGCCAGACGATTTTAAAGATCCTAAGGACCATGCCACTCCCATTCTGGTAAGTCGTCTGCAGCGCGCCTTGCAACGCAGCAGAAATATCAACCGGTGGCAATAAAGTTCACCTACAATTGCCACCGGATCGAAAGACACAACTTTTTAGGAAGTCATTATGACAGTTATCGATCGAGACCGGGCGCGCGCGGCCTTCAAAAGCTACACCGATGCCTACGACGCCACCAACCCACGCATCGCGCTCAAAATCGAGCATACGTACCACGTGGCCGAGGCATGCGATGCCGTAGCGCGCGAGCAGGGCTGGTCGTCAGAAGATATTGACCTGGCATGGCTTTGCGGCCTGCTACACGATATGGGCCGCTTTGAGCAGTTGCGGCGCTGGGACACCTTTAAGGACGCCGAGAGCATGAGCCATGCAGCGCTGGGCATCGAGGTCCTCTTTGGCGAGAATCCCGCCGATGCACCCGCCGTAACGAGCATCCGCGACTTTATCGATGACCCGGCAGAGGACGAACTGATCCGCGCGAGCATCGCCCACCACAGTGATTTTCGCCTGCCCACGGAACTCGACACCCGTACACGGAGCTTCTGCGAGATCGTGCGCGATGGCGACAAGATTGACATTATGCGCACCATCGCCGACAGCACCGTCGACACCATCCTCAAGGTGGATGAGGACACGTTTCTCGCCAGCCACTTCTCGACACCGGCGCTTACCGCCTTTGACGAGCATCGCTGCGTCGCGCGTGACGAGCGCAACGAGCCGGCGGACTACCTGGTGGGGCTCATCTGCTTTATGTTTGAGCTCGTCCATCCGGCAAGCCGTGCACTGGCGCGCGAGCAAGGCGATATCTATCGCCTGCTCGACGCGCCCTTTGGCATTACGCGACCCTTTACCGACCCCGCCGCGCAGGCAACCTGGAGCCGCCTTAAGGACGAGCTGCGCCGCTGGCTGGCAAGCGCTTAGCACTCGAGCTGAGCCAGCAGTTCCTCAACGATCTCAACGGCATCGCCGACGACCTTGTACTGGGCGGCACCGAAGATGGGGGCATCCGGGTCCTCATTGATGGCAACAATGCACTCCGCCCCACCGATGCCGGCGAGATGCTGGATAGCACCCGAGACACCGATGCTCACGAGGAGCTTGGGCGAGACCGATACACCCGTCTGGCCAATTTGGTGGCGATACTCCAACCAGCCTGCCTCCACAATGGGACGCGTGCAACCAAGCTCGGCACCCAGGGCATCGGCGAGCTTTCGCATCAGGGGCAGATTCTTCTTGGAGCCGATGCCGCGGCCCACCACGACCAGACGCTCGGCATCGGCAATTGAGGCCTGCTGTCCCCACTCCTCGGCGGGAATCGAGATCTCGACGCGGGCCTTAACGTCATCCGCAAGCACTACCTGGGTAATCGTGCCGGAGCGGCTATAGTCAAACTCGGGCGCCTTAAAGATGCCGGGGCGCACCGTTGCCATCTGAGGACGGTGGTTGGGGCAGATAATGGTGGCCATCAGGTTGCCGCCAAACGCCGGGCGCGTCTGCTGCAGCAGACCCGTCTCCGTATCCACCGAAAGCACCGTGCAATCAGCCGTAAGGCCCGTCTGCAGGCGCACGGCAACGCCGGGTGCCAGTTCGCGGCCAAACGCGGTCGCGCCGTACAGAATGGCCTCGGGCTTGCGCTCGGCCACCAAATCGTAGATCAGGCGAGCATAGACCTCCGCGTCGTTCTGACGCAGGCGCTCGTCACGACAGACCAGAACTTCGTCCGCGCCGGCACAAACCAGGTGTTCGAGGTCCTCGAGCGAGCCCTCGGGGCTCATGCCGACCAGTGCCACCAGGCGACAGCCGCGGGCATCAGCAAGCTCGCGTCCCTTGCCCATGAGCTCGAAGGCCACGGATGCCACGGCATCGTGCTTGTCAGTTTGCACGAAGACCCAAATGTCTCGATATGCGTCAAGGTCTACCGCGCCGGCGGCCTCGTCGCGCTCGATCGAGATGGCGTTGACGGGGCAGGCGTCGACGCACCCGCCGCACAGGATACAGCCGTCGGTTACGCGGGCACAGCGATTGGGGCGCTCGCCCTCCACCACAATGCCGCCCGAGGCGCAGGCGCGAACGCAGCGACCGCAGCCGATACAGGCTTCGCTATCGATAATCAGCCCGCTCATCTATGCCATCCCCTCAATAATCTTGGCAAGTTTTACCGCCTGCCCGGACGCCGTTCCCTCGACGGCCTCGCACGTTTGGTCACGGTCGGGCACAAACGAGCGCACGACCTGCGTCGGTGATCCGGCAAGGCCGCAACGCGAGGGGTCGGCGTTTACGTCGGCAGCGCTGGCCACGCGCACGTCTGCATCCTCGGCCGCGCGAATACCGGCAATACTCGGCATGCGCAGCTGGCCAATCTCCTTGGCAGTCGTCATCGCACACGGCATCTCCAGGTACACCGTCTCCTCGCCGGCATCGCAGCCGTGAACGAGCGCCAGCGAGCCACACGTCGTAAATCCCGCGCTCTGCACACAGCTCACGTCGGTCACGCAGGGGACCCCAAAGGCGCCGGCCAGCTCGGGGCCGATCTGGGCCGTATCGCCGTCCACTGCCATCTTGCCGCAGATGAGCAGGTCAAAATCCTCATCGAGTGCCTCGATGCCGCATTTGAGGGCATAGGTGGTGGCTAGGGTATCGGCGCCCGCAAAGGCTCGGTCGGTCAGCAGCAGCGCGTCGTCGGCACCGCGGGCGATGCAGTCGCGCAGCAGCGATTCGGTCGCGGGGATGCCCATCGACACCACCGTCACACGCACGTCCATGCCAAAGCCGATAAAGTCGTCCTTCAGCGCTAGCGCACATTCGAGGGCACTTGCATCGAAGGGATTAATGACCGCCTGCTTGCCATCACGCACGATAGTATTGGTCTTGGGGTCCATCTTGACCTCGGTGCTTCCGGGCACCGCCTTGACGCACACCACCATATGGAAATCACTCATCTTCACGCGCCCCCTTTCTGAACGAGTTCATCCAAGAGCTTCTCCGTAAACAGGTTGCCGCGACCCAGCTGGCCGGCAGGATCGAGCTGGAGTTTGAGACGCGCCGACTCGACCATGGCCTCGTGGCCGTACATCGTCTCCAAGAAGCCCGCCTTGATCTTGCCGACGCCGTGTTCGGCAGAAACGGCACCGCCCATGGCCGTGACCTCGGAAGCCCACTGGGCAAAGAGTTCTCCACCACGACGGTAGTCTTGCGCATCGCGCGGCAGGATGTTCACATGCAGATGGTTGTTCCCGATGTGTCCCCAGGCAGCAGACTCAAGCCCGCTTTCGGCCAGCGTGCGGCGATAGAGGGCCATGACATCGGCAAGGCATGCATTGGGCACCGACATGTCCGAGCCCAACTTGGTGATAGTGGGATCCGTGCGGCGGCGCTCGTCGATAAGCATGTTGACGCTCTCAGGCACCGCGTGGCGGAAGAACCGCTGGCACTCGCGATCGACTTCGGTGCGGGCGACCCATGTCGCATCGTCGCGGCCGCCCGCAAGCTCCAGCACCCATCCCAGGTGGTACAGCTCCTCGGTCGCCTGCGCCTCGTCGTCGCAGTCGAGCTCCACGTAGACACAGACCTTTGCCTCGTCGTCGAGCGCCGGCAGCGAGGCAAACGCCGTCGACTGCTCGCGCTGGCGACGTAGAATATCCAGGGCGCCAGCATCGAAGTACTCGATGGCAGCCGCATGGGACAGGACAGGGCGCACGGAATCGGTAAAGGACACCGCCTTGTCCTCGCTATCGAAAAAGCAACTCACACCCCATACGACCGAAGGTGCCGCCTGCAGGGCGATCTCGAGCTCGGTGATGACGCCGAGTGTGCCACACGCACCGATAAACAGATCGATGGCATCCATATCGTCAGCAACGAAATAGCCCGAAGCATTTTTGGTCCTTGGCATGGTGTAGCCGGGAAGGTCGAGCTCGAGCGTGCGGCCCTGCACCGTGACGAGCGAAAGGCGACGACCCTGTGCAAAAACCTCGCCACGGTGAAGCTCGAGCAGGTCGCCATCGGTCAGCACGACATGAAGGCCCGTGACGTGAGGGCGCATGGGACCGTAAGCGTAGCTGCGGGCGCCTGAGGCGTTGCATGCCGCCATGCCGCCCAGACAGGCAGATGCCTCGGTGGGATCGGTGGGAAAGAACTGCTCGGGGGACTCTTGGAACTCCTCGTAGGCCTCAAGCGATGCCTGGTCCCAACCAGCGGTCGGCAGTACCTTCTTGCTCAGCTGCTTACGCAGCTCCGAGAGCACAACGCCCGGCTCCACGCGCAGCAGAAATTGGCCTTGTTCATCGCGGCGAAGGCCCAAGTAGCGATTCATACGGGAAGTATTGAGGATATGCCCACCGTGGGGCACGGCACCGGCGGCAAGGCCGGTTCGGGCGCCCTGAACCGTTACCGGGACACGCTCGGCATGGAGCGTTTCCAAAATGGCACGGACCTCGTCTTCCGTTGTCGGAAACGAGATGCTCGATGCTTCGCCCGATGCGCGAGATTCGTCGCGGCCATACTCTTCGAACTCGTCGGTGAAGGGTTTGATGGTTGCAGACACGCGAACTCCCCCTTTATCTAACTACAGTGTTTGCAGGGAGATGTTACCGCATCGTTTCGTCGACGTGTTCGAAACCGTCTCCATAATTGGCGATTTTTACGTTTGCGCAATTCGGCGAGCGGCTGGATTTCCTCGGCAGACGATGCTTTTGACAAATATCGCCCCGCCGTCGCCGACCGCTCGATTGTCGCTCGAAAAAAGTTGAAGTAATTATTTCCATCTTTTACCTGCGGAGATGTCAATCCGTCAAGCATTTGGTCAGAAATTGGTCAAGTAGCGGCTGATACGGTCGGCGTCGACAGCCAAAACCGATAGAAGTTTTGGCCCCAGAAGCAGGGAGGTTCCCATGGCATATTACTGGCCCCAGTACGGCGTCGCCATCGAGGTCGACGACGATCCCTATCTCCTGCCTTTCGACGAAGAGGCGTTCCCCGAAACGGCGGTCTACCACGTCACCACCGATGTTATCTGCGACCCCGAGTCGTTCTCGGCGCTCGCCCACCACATCGCGCGTATCCACGACATCGAGCTCCCTCACGACTTTGACGAGCTCATCTACTCGCGCCGCCTGATGCTTCACATGCTCTTTGGAGCGGACCCGTCCACGTTCGCACGTGTCTACACCACCAAGGACGCCGCATGAGTGCGAAGAAGCCGCCCCGCCTCGCAGGACTGGGGCGTCGCAAGAAACTCGTCGTTGTCTGTCTGGCTATCGTCTGCGCCCTTGTCGCCGTAGGACTATACGCCTGGCAGTCGCAGCCCGTGCCCGAAGCGGGCGCCTCAGTCACGACGGCAGAGGGTAAATCGCGACAAGAAATCCAAGATGAGCTCGATGCCATCGTCCGCGACAACATGATGACGATTTCGGTCGCGCCGGTCGCTCAGCTACAGGAGGACGGCAAGCTGCGCGTCAACGTGCAAAACGTCCAAGACAATAAATTTCCCCAGCGATTCCGCGTCATCCAAAACGACGAGACCATGTACGAATCCGGTGTGGTCGAGACCGGCAAGACAATCGAGACGTGCCCCGCCGGCGACATCAAAGAAGGCGAGGCATACATCGAGATCCAGGCACTCGATGCCAAGACCCTCGACAGCCACGGCAATCCGACACGTGTCAAGGTACGGGTTGAGCAAGCCGAGAACTAGCTTTTTCGACCGACGCGGCACCGCACGCAATTCACCAGCATTCGTCCAATCATCGCGGGGACGGCCCGCGGCGAATAGAAAGGAACGACCATGGACATCACCAGGAACATGAACGGAGCCAGAGCGCTCGTCGTGGGCGCAGGGCTCGCGCTCTCGCTCGCAATGGGCGCCGCCCCGACGCCAGCTCTGGCAGCCGGGCGCGTTGGAACCACAAAAGTAATGGTCAGGACCGAGATCGACAACGTAGAGTTCAAAGTTCCGACGGTTATTCCCTTCGTCGCCAAGGCCGACGGCACGCTTCAGGGCCCCTCAGAAGACGCGACCACCATCGACAATCATTCGGCCTACGGCATCCATGTCACCAACATGAAGATCGACGCCATGAACACCTGGACCATTGCCGCCGACGCCAAGGCCGGAACCGCGCAGAATTCCATCGACTTTAAGGTCGGCCCCAACGGCGCACTCCAGAACGCCAGCGCCGCAATGCAGGAGACGGGCCTCGATCTTTCCAAGAATGCAGCCTTCGACATGGGCTACCAGGGCATTGCCGGCGGCACGGACAAAATTAAGCTCAAGACAAGCGGAAACGTCGCCCGCGTCACGCGCGACATCTTCCGCGTAACCGGCGAAGGCGATCAAGTTGCAACGATCACCTGGACGGTCGAGCCCGGTGCGCACACGGCATAAGGCCGTCGCCCTGGCCACCGCCGTCAGTATCCTAGCGTTTGGGCCAGCCATGGCCTTTGCCCAGCAAGAACAGGCGCAGGCCGCCACGCAGGTGACGGTCGACCTCTCGGAGCTCGACCGCGGCAACTGCAAGGAACCGTTGGCACAGACAGACGACAGACGATGGCTCTTGGCAGCAGGCGCCACGACAGCAGGCGCGGGAACCGCCGGCCTCGGTCTGCACATCAAACGCAGCCAGAAACGAAACACGGACAGGCCGCACTAAATTAGCTAAGGAGACCCCATGGCATCGAAGAACCTTTTGCCCGTCGTCGCACTCTGCGGCGCGCTCGCAACCGGAACGCCTGTCGCCGCTTGGGCGACTCCCGTCATGGCAGACTCCTTACCAGCAGCCCTAAGCTCCGCACCAAATCCGTCGAGCGCCATTGCGTGCAAGCGTTTTTCGTTCGCACAGGCCGCAATCTCAACCTCGGGATGCCTTCGTCGTAATACGGACGGCTCGATAGTCGTGGATATCAATCGTTCGAACAAGGCAAACGGCTCCCAGGCGGGGTGCGCCGTCTGCACGTGGCGCTCGATTGTGCTCGATGCAGATGGCGATCCGTGCGATTTGGGGTTGCGCATCGATATCGCTTCGGTCGATGACTCGGCGAACGGAGCGAAGGTCGCCTTCGACGGTGCGTTTTTCGAGAAAGGAGGCGGTATATGTCTGGGCTGCGCCGCCGCGAATGCAGACGATGTGCAGCCCACCCTCTCATTCACGGCATCGCTGCGGCTGACCAAGGCGGGCACCGATGCCATCGCGGCGGGAGAAGCATCCCTGCTGTTCTACGCCGTCAGCACCAAAGACACAGACGCTCATTTCGAGAAGTCATCCGGATCACTCAGCCTTACACGAGGGATAGAGGCAGGCCCTATTGAAATCGATGCCCACGCGCAAAGCAGGCAACGCATTCTTGCCGACCCGGCGCTTCTCGAAATGGAGTGGAACGGATCCGGAGCCATCGGAATTCTCCCCTCCGCGCTTGACGCCAAGACGCTCCCCTCAAACGACGAACCCATCAACGCAACCACACAAGAAGAGAGCGCGGACAAAGAAGCAGGTGCGGGCGACACGCCGTCGCCGACAAACAGCGTCCCAGCTTCTTTCGAAGCACCGAATGAGCCCGCTACCGATCCAAACGATCCCGAGCTCGCGGACAGTCTGGGGCTTGCTGATCCTCAAGAAATCGATGAAGGCAACTGCTGCGTGCTTGCCGCGCTCGACCACACAGAGGTCATCGACGCTGCGAGCATCGAAGTTGCCACCGCCAATCAGCCCGTCCGCAAGTCGGCCATCATCGCATTTCCCGAATCCATCGAAGTCGTCTTTTTGCCATCGGGCGAGGTCGTGGCCCCAACACTGCTCACCCTGTTGGGCGCCAAGAATACTCGAAACGAAATTAAAAAGGTCACGGTTGTCGACCCTGCAACCACCGCTAAACTGCGTCTATACGCCGTTGCCCCAGACGGAGGCAAAACCTTGGAATTCGATGGCGACACACTCCTAGCCTGGCGACGTCTGGACATTATGCAAGACGTCTCGTATCAGATCGAACTCGAAGGGTTTGATCGTGCCCGCGATGCCAATATCATCGCCGCGGCTATTGAATCCCCACAGCGGCTTATGACACTGCGCTTTGACTACTATCCCTATGTCCCGACAACCACCTGAGGCTTAAATGCTGCGCATCATTCCTAATACCACTTATATAACGTATTAGATGAGTCGCGATGTGCCTCGCATTTCGTTCTGCTACGATTGCCACGTTGGCATCAATACAGGAGGGCTCATGCCGGGCTTGGGAACAATCATCAACGTTGCGCTTTTAGTTGCGGGCGGTCTTTTGGGATTAGCGGGCGGCCGCTTCATTACACCGCGCATCCAAGACACGCTCATGAAAGCATCGGGGCTGTGCGTCCTGTTTATCGGCCTGGGCGGCACCATGCAAAAGATGCTCATCATCGATGGAAAGGCGCTAACGACCACCGGTACCACCATGCTCATCGTCTCATTTGCGCTCGGTTCGCTCATCGGCGAGGCCATCAACTTGGAGGCCGCCATCGAGAACCTTGGCGAATGGCTCAAGCGCAAGACTGGCAGTGAGGGCGATAACGAGTTCACCAACGCTTTTGTCTCGACTTCACTCACCGTGTGCATCGGCGCCATGGCCATTGTGGGATCGATCCAGGACGGCCTGCTCGGCGACTGGTCAACGCTTGCCCTCAAGGGCGCACTGGACTGCATCATCGTCTGCACCATGACGGCGTCCCTTGGCCGCGGCTGCATTTTCTCCGCCCTGCCCGTCGCCGTGTTCCAGGGGACGATCACGCTGTTTGCCGGCGCACTCTCCCCCATCATGACTACGGCAGCCCTCGACAGCCTTTCGCTCGTAGGCTCCATGCTCATCTTCTGCGTCGGCGTCAACCTCATCCGTCCTCAGACCTTCCGCACGGCCAACATGCTCCCTTCCGTCGTCATCGCCGTCATCTACGCCCTCCTGGTCTAAATCTATCTACACAGCGGTATCTCGAACATCTGTTTGATGCTGTGCTATGATATGAGGTCACCGACACCGTATAGGGAGAGGAGAGGGCGGTGGCCGACCAGGACGTCAAGATGCTCATCGAGCGCATTATGGCCGAGGCCCGGACCCATCAGTCCGCCCGCTTCTCAAACGAAGTCTACGCAGACGAGCCGATTCTCAAAACCGGCCGACAGATGCAGAATTTCCTCCCCGACCAGTACCGTAAAATGCGCGAGATATCGCGCTGGCAGGATGACCCCAAGGGCGGTGCGGGCCGCTGGCTTTCGGAAGCCGAGCTTTTTTACCGCCAGGGCCTGCTGATGGCCGACTTTGAGGACGACTGTCCCTACAACGGCACCTTTAAGTCGTACTTTCCCACCTACAATGCCATGAGCGATCGACAGTTGCGCGGCTACTTTACCTGGCGTGCCCAAGTGCGCCGCGGAACCGTCGAGGAAACGTCTACATCCTTTGCCTTTCTGTATCTCTATGAGCTGATTTGCGGCATTGGCGTAGATAATCCGCTCGAAGGTTTTAACAAGATCAAGGCCTTTTGGGATGCCTACCGCGCCTTTGAGCCCGGCATCGACCGGTTTGCGCGCGTGTGGCTGCAGGATTACGCCGTGTTCCACGCGCTCGACCCCAAGCTGCTTCGTGACTCTAAAACCGTCATGTTCGATAATGCCCTTATCGAGCTGCGGCACGCGGCACGAGACCTTGTGCCAGCGCCGGCACCGTCCGGCCAGACCCCTAAGCGTCGCAAAACCTCCGAGCCCACGCTCCCCCTTCCGCCCGATGAGGTGCGCGAGGAGCGACTCATGGCCGCCATCAACGCCCTCTCCACGTACAACCTAAGTAACTCGCGGCTCGACCGCAGCCACCACCGCGATCTGCGCCACGTGGCGTGCGCCGTGTATGTCCGTATGGCGCGCTACTATGACACGCACCGAAAGACCGGCATCGTGGCGAGCTTATTTGGGGAGGAGACGGCCATGCCCTACACCATGTTTGCCTCGGCCGTATTCTTTGCGCCCGAGCGCCACGAGGACTGTGAATACCGCCTGGATCCTATCCATATCTACCGTTGCCAAAACGGCTTTTGGGAATGCATGCGTATCCACGGTAGTAGGCAAAAGAGCAGCAAGCTCGGTGAAATGATGCGCGCCTGCGACCAACGCCTGCGCCTGGCGTTGGACCCCGCTCATCCCCTTAAGGAAGAAAAGGTCCCCAAATATCTGGCCAAGACTATCGATGACGAGATTGTGGCATGGCTTTCGTGGGACGCCGCACACCAGCCCGTCAAGATCGATATCGATCTGAGTCAGCTGGGGCACATTCGGAACGCCGCCGCACAAACGCGCGAAGCGCTTTTGATCGATGAGGAACGCGAGGACGGCACGCTTGCGGATGCCGAGGTGACAGTTGCCGAACGACGGGAAGCCAAGCCCGTGGCCGGCACGATCGCCGAACCAGTCGCGACGACCATGCAGCAGGACGAGGCTAGCGAGCCGACCATCTCCACCGAGCAGTTTGGCGTCGTGGCCCCGCTCCTCGCACCAGCACCCACGTCCGCTGACACCGCGTCCGCACTCGATCCCGCCGCAGACGCCTATCTTCGAGCACTACTCGAGCAAAACGCAGCGCAGACGGCATCGGCGGTGGCGCAGTCGGGCAAGAGTGAGGACATGCTTGTCGATACCATCAACGAGGCGCTCTTTGACCTGGTGGGAGACACCGTAATTGAATTTGGCGCGGCAGGGCCGCAGATTATCGAGGACTACGAAGCAGACGTGAGAGGATACCTAGACCATGAGTGATACCGCATCCGCAACACCCCGCGTGCCCAAGCGCGTCGCCGCCGTCATTCTCAACTCGCTCAAGGGCGGCGTGGTCCCGCGCATCGGCCTTCCTTACATCACCGTAGGGCGCGAGGTCGAGATCCGCGCCCTGCTCACCGATCTGAGTCTCATCGCCGACGGTGGCGCGAGCTTCCGCTTTTTAGTCGGTCGTTACGGTGCCGGCAAGAGCTTTTTGCTCCAGACCATCCGCACGCACGCCATGGGCGAGGGATTCGTCGTCGCTGATGCCGACCTGTCGCCCGAGCGCCGCCTGCAGGGCGGTCAGGGACAGGGCCTTGCCACCTACCGCGAGCTCATCCGCAATATATCGACCAAGACGCGCCCCGAGGGCGGTGCGCTCAACCTGATCCTGGATCGCTGGGTCGCCTCGTGTGCCGACGTCGACGAGTCGGTCGTCAATGCCCAACTGGCCCCGCTCGAGGAGATGGTCCACGGCTTCGACTTCACCCGCATGCTCCGCCGCTACCGCGCGGCCGTATCCGAGGGCGACGAAGAAGCTATGAGCCGCGTGACCAAATGGATCCGCGGCGAATACCGCACCAAGAGCGAGGCTCGCGCCGAACTGGGGTCCTCAACCATCATCAGCGACGATGACTGGTACGACTACGTCAAACTCATTGCGCGCTTTTTGGTCTGCAGCGGCTACAAGGGCATGCTGGTGCTCATCGACGAGCTCGTGAATCTGTATAAGATTCCCAACGCCATCACACGCCAATACAACTACGAGAAGATCCTGACCATGTACAACGACACGCTCCAGGGCAAAGCGCAGTACCTGGGCATGATCATGGGCGGCACGCCAACCTCCATCGAAGACCGCCGCCGTGGCGTGTTCTCCTACGAGGCCCTGCGCAGCCGACTCGCTCAGGGCCGCTTTGCGCGCGAAGACCTTAAGGACATGCTCGCGCCCATCATCCGCCTGCAGCCACTCACCTACGAGGAGCTACTGGTGCTCATCGAAAAACTCATGCAGATCCATGCCGGCTACTTTGGCTGGACGCCCACGCTTGCCGAGAACGACTTGGTAGACTTCCTCAAGATCGAGTTCGGTCGTGTGGG
Source organism: Coriobacteriaceae bacterium (assembly GCA_905209215.1). Classification (GTDB taxonomy): domain Bacteria; phylum Actinomycetota; class Coriobacteriia; order Coriobacteriales; family Coriobacteriaceae; genus Collinsella. The sequence goes on from CAJLRY010000013.1 coordinate 49,413, forward strand.
AGCAGACACGCATCTGACGCCGCGTGAGGTCATCCGTGACTTTATCGAGCTGCTCGATATCCTGTGTCAGAATCCCGATGCAAACGTGGCTGAGTTGCTGCAAAGCGTCGGCGGCGTCACACTGGCGCCGCCAGCTGCAACAGGCGACACCGGCACCGCAGACGGCAACCGCAACTTCGCCGAATTCACCATCTAACCTGCCAAAAAGGGACAGGTTTATTTTGGCAGGTTTTATCTGGGCAAACGTTGAGGCAGCAATGCAGTAAACCGTTGTCCGCCGCGTTGAGAGGTTCTTATTTGAGAGGAGGCCCCGTGAACGCCTTTGACCGATATGCCCCGTTTATCCAAGACTTCATCTACTCCCACGATTGGGAGAGCTTGCGCTCTATCCAGGTTGCGGCGGCAGACGCCATCTTTAACACGCAAGACAATGTGCTCCTGCCGGCATCCACGGCTTCCGGCAAAACAGAGGCGGCCTTCTTTCCCATCCTGACCGAGTTTTGGGAGAACCCGCCCGCAAGCGTGGGCGCCCTCTACATTGGCCCCCTCAAGGCACTCATCAATGATCAGTTCGTCCGCCTCAACGACCTGTGCGAAGAGGCAGATATCCCCGTCTGGCACTGGCATGGCGACGTCTCGCAGTCGCACAAGGCAAAGCTCATTAAAAAGCCGAGCGGCATCTTGCAGATTACGCCCGAATCGCTCGAGGCGCTCTTAATCCATAAGCACATGGCGATCCCGCGCATGTTTTGCGACCTGCGCTACGTGGTCATCGATGAGGTCCACTCGCTCATGCGCGGCGACCGTGGCGGGCAAACACTCTGCCTTATCGAGCGACTCTCGCGCATGGCCGGCGTGCAGCCTCGCCGCATTGGCCTTTCGGCCACCATCGGCGACCCCGAGCGCACGGGCGCTTTTCTCTCACAGGGAACGGGGCGCGACTGCGTTATCCCCCGCTTTGAGGAACCGCGCCGCATGTGGCGCATCTCCATGGAGCACTTCTACAACTCTGGCCCCCAGGCACAGCAGCGGGGATTCGAGAGCACGGGTCCTCAAGAGGCCGAAGTGCTTGCGTGCGAGCGTATCGAGGCGGCGGCATCCGCGGCACTGCCCGCCGGCGTCCAAGACATGCGTCACAGCGGACAGCTCACACAAGAGGAGCGCCGTCAACGTCGCGAGCAGGCGCGGGGCAAGGCCGCTCCCAAAGACCGTCGCACTTCCTCGGCCCCCGAGGGCGAAGTCGACATCCCACGAGCAACCGAGCAGGCGCTTCTCAACCCCACCGACACGGCACCCGACAACGCCGACCCCGGTATGGGCTATATCTTTGAGCATACGCGCGGGCGCAAGTGCCTGGTCTTTGCCAACTCGCGCGAGGAGGCAGAGGCCGTGTGCTCCATGCTGCGCAGCTACTGCGAAAGTCGACACGAGCCCGACCGCTTCCTTATCCACCACGGCAACCTTTCGGCATCGCTGCGCGAGACGGCCGAGGAGCTCATGCGCGACGAGGAGCAGGCGCAGACAACCGTCACCACCTCCACGCTGGAGCTCGGTATCGATATCGGCCGCCTGGAGCGCGCCTTCCAGATTGACGCGCCGTTTACCGTCAGCTCCTTTTTGCAGCGCATGGGGCGCACAGGCCGTCGCGACCTTCCGCCCGAGATGTGGTTTGTCATGCGCGAGGAAGAACCCGAGCCGCGCACGATGATGCCCGAGACCATTCCGTGGAAGCTCCTGCAAGGCATCGCGCTTGTACAACTCTATCGCGAGGAAAAGTGGGTCGAACCGCCCGAGCTCGATCGACTCCCCTACAGTCTGCTCTATCACCAGACCATGTCGACCCTCGCCAGCACCGGAGAGCTCACGCCGGCCGAACTTGCCCAGCGCGTGCTCACACTGAGCTATTTCCATCGCATCTCGGCCGATGACTATCGCGTGCTGCTGCGTCACCTCATTAAGATCGACCATATCCAGGTCACCGAAGGCGGCGGGCTCATCGTGGGTCTCGCGGGCGAGCGCATCATCAACAACTTTAAGTTCTACGCCGTGTTCCAGGAAAACGAGGAGTTCACTGTTCGCAGCGAGTCGGCCGAGTTGGGCACGATCGTCAATCCCCCACCGCCCGGTGAGCGCATCGCCATCGCAGGCCATTGCTGGATTGTCGAGGAAGTGGACTGGAAGCGTCATACCGTCTTTGCCACGCAGGTCAAGGGCCGTGTGCCGGCCTACTTTGGCGACTGCCCCGGTGACATCAATACACACGTACTCGAACGCATGCGCAAGGCGTTCAACGAGCATGCGGCATATCCGTATCTCATGGGCAACGCACGGGCACGTCTTGCACAGGCTCGTCATACCGCCGAGATTTCGGGTGCGGGAACTAAGCCGCTCATCAACCTGGGTGGCGACACCTGGGTGCTCTTCCCCTGGTTGGGCAGCTACGCCTTCCTAGCACTTGAGCGCATGCTTAAAATCAAATGCGCTGCTGAGTTAGGCCTTCGCGGACTCGACCCGTCACGCCCGTACTTTATGCAGTTTAAGATGAAGGCCGACGAGGAGACGTTCTTTGAAGTGCTCGCCGCCGAGGCCGAGAAGGACTTCGATCCCATCGAGCTCGTCTATCCCGGCGAGGTGCCTTACTTTGATCGTTACGATGAGTTCGTTCCCGAAGAGCTCGTGCGCAAGGGCTTTGCCGAAGGCGTGCTCGACATCGAGGGTATGAAGCAGCGCGCCTTCAGCTGGCGTGACCACGCCTAAGACCAGTCTTTTTGGGACGGGGAGACCTATTTGTCGTGAAGGACGGTGCCGAGGAAGTCGGTGTCGAAGGGCACGGCTTCGGCAAAGGCGTAGTCGCCGTCGCTGGCGATGAGCAGGTAGTTTTCCTCGCCGCCGAACTTCGCATCGCCACATGGGACCACCCAGGCGTGGATGAACACCTCGAGCGCCGTAGCAGCGCAATCACGCAGGAACGTCACATCGCCTCCCTCGTTTGCGCTCACGATATTGGCAACGTAGATGCCGCCGGCATTCAGGCTGCCCCGCACCAGGCGCAGCGCCTCAACGGTCGCCAGCTCGCGCACGGGCTCGGCACCGCCAAAGCAATCGCTCACGATCACGTCGTAGCGACGATGCCCCACGCTCGTCACGCCCAGGTACGAACGCGCCTCGGCAGTAATCACCCGCAGGCGATCGCCCACCGTGCGCTCCAGCTCGTCAAGGTAGAACCAGCGACGTGCCAGACGCGTAATCTCTGCGTCATACTCGATGACGTCCATGCGCAAACCCTCGTGCGACAACAGTGCAAACTTGGGATAGGCAAACCCGCCGCCGCCCAGCATGAGCAAACGGTCGATACCATGCCCGTAAGCATCACGCATTACGCCCTCGGCCTCAAACACATCGTCAAATGCACGATAGTACGCAAAAACCGGCTCCGCCCAACGATCGCCAACATAGCTCGCGCTTTGGTAGACGCCGCCCTGCACGAGCACGCGGACCTCGTCACCGCTCTTAACGTGCATGCGCTTCACGCGCGCCAACCCGTTGCGGGTTCGCGCGACCTGCAGGCAGGCAGCGCGAACAGCAACGGCAGCCGCACCCAGCGCCGCAGCTCCCAGGGCAACGCCGGCAACAACGCCAGCGGAAACACTCGGCTTGTTCATCTAGAGCTCCTTTTGCAGATAGAGACCATGGTCGCAAAAACCCAGGTGACGATAGTACTCGCGCGTACCGATCGCGCTGATCACGTTGATGTGCGTATACCCCGCATCCCGAGCAATCTGGCACGCGCGCTCCACGAGCAGACGCCCCAGACCGTGATGCTGAGCCGCCTGGCCCTGATCGCCCACACGTGCCGCCATACCATAAACGTGCACCTCGCGAATCATCGCCTCCTCCGGCCCCGTCGGCAGCTCGTCCGCGTGCGCGGCAACAAACGAACGGTCGGGCAGCGACAGGCGCAAAAAGCCGGCGATCTTGCCTTCGGGCGTCACCCACTGCAAAAAGCGTTCACGCGTCACCGGCGTCTCGTAAGCGACTTCATCAAGAAACAGTTCATCCAGGTCGGCACCCGCCGTGCTGATCTCGCGATAGCGAATCTCACGCACCGTCGCACCGTCACCCCGAGCAGCCAGGCGGTTCTCAACGAGCTGACGCAGGTTGGGCTTCTTGTTGCCCACCATGATGTCGTCGGAACTAAAGTCGCGAATCATGCGGCTAATGCGGCAGAACGCCGGCGTCACCACGATGTCGTCGGCCAATACATCGAGCAGCTCTTCCTCGGTATAGGGGCGCCACTCGCCACGCTCATAGCAGCCCACCAGACGCGAACCCTCGATGAGCGCACACGGGTAGACCTTGACCTCGTCGGGCATAAAGGCCCCCTCGGTCATAAAGCGCTCGTAGTCGCGCTTGTCCCCCTCGGGCGTGGCGCCCAGCAAGTTGAGCATAAAGTGCGCGTGAATCTTAAAGCCAAACAGGCGCGCGAGCGAAAACGCCCGCTCGATCTGCGCCACCGAAATGCGGCGCTCGTTGATATCGAGCAGATGCTGGTCGAGACTCTGGATGCCCATCTGAATCTTGGTGCAGCCCAGGCGACGAATGAGCGTGAGCGCCTGCGGTGTCACAGCGTCGGGACGCGTCTCGATAACGAGCCCCACCACGCGATGCTTCGCCGTCTCGTTGATGCGCTGCTGATGCTCAAGCTCCTCCATCGTTGCCGTCTGCCACTCGGCGACCCCGCCCCAGGGCGTGCCGGAGCCGTATAGTCGACGCACCGCGCGATTATAACCACCCACGGCGGCATCCACGCGCCCTTGCTCGTCGGCAACGCCGGCAGCAAGCTCTGCCTCATCGGTCGCAATGCCGGCAGCCCTATAACGCTCGCGACGCTCCACCACTACCGGCGGCAGGGCATCGGCGGGAGCGTCATCGAGCAGGTGCCCCGCCTCGGCACGACTGATGCCCGGACGCGCCAACATGGGGTTGGCCGCCACGCCGGCCACGGCATCGTCATTGAGCGCACGGAAAAGTTCCGACATAAACCATGCCTGATACCCTTGCGGATAGTCGCTCCAGGTACCGCCGAGTACGATGAGCTCAATCTTGTCGGTCGCATGACCCATCTGCGAAAGTGCCGTCAAACGGGCACTCACCTGCAGATATGGATCAAAGCAGTTTTGCTCTGCACGGGCGCACGCCGGCTCGGCGTGCAGATAGCTTTTAGGCATGCGCAGATCGTTGGGGCAAAACAGGCAATCGCCCGAACATGGCCAGGGCTTGGTGATGACGGTAATGGTCGCCACGCCCGAAGCCGTGCGACGCGGCTTCATGCGCAGCACCTGCAGCAGTCGACGTTCCAGCTCGGCATCGACATTCCACCCAGCCCAACGAGCCGGTTCCTCGCGCTTCACCCGCTGGTAAAACGGCAGCAGGCGGCGCTTTGCCAAGTCGCGCTTATCGGCACCCTCACGGCGTGCCTCGGCATGTATCAGTTTGACGAGCGCCTTGTCGTCCACGGTCTCGCCGCGACGCAGAGCCTCGAGTATGTTCAAAATAATCTGTTCCATGCCCCCATTGTAAAGGCAAAGGCGCCGGAGCCCGTCACGGCCCCGACGCCTCCATCAAAGAGCATGCCTATATGCACCGATCTCCGAAAACCGCGTGTCACACCGATTCGAACGACATGTCGCCCGAACCGACCTTAAAGCGATACGTGGCAGACTTATCACCGTTGTCGAATTCATGATTCAAAGTGGTCTCGCCATCGTAGCCAAGCGGAAGGAAATCACTCTCGAAGTCACCGCTGCCCACGGTGAGGCGCGCCTTAAAGCCCGTAGAGTTCGGAACCGTTATCTCCACATCGCCCGAGCCCACGCTTACATCCATCGACTTCGCGGGGGCCTGGTAGAGCTCGAACGTCACATCGCCCGAACCGACCTCGGCATTCAGGGTGTCGGTCACGGTACCCGCAAACTCAACGTCTCCCGAGTCCAACGTCAAATCGAAGTCGTGGCACGCAATGTCCGTGATCGTCAGGTCTCCCGACCCCACATTCGCCGAAATGTCCATCATGTTATCGGCAAGCTCGCGCGGCAGCTCGATGGTGACCGTACGATCGATGGCTCGCTCGTCATCGCAGTCGGACTGGCCAATCTTGAGCGTAGAGCCCTCAACCTCGGCCAGATGCCGAGTGGCGCCATAGAAAGCAGATACCCCCTTTGCAACACGACCACTCTCGATGACACGTACCGGCCCGTCGGAAACGCACTTGATCTCGACCTTCCCCGATGTCACATCCAGGTCAAGGGACTGGAATGAGCCGGCATCAAAGGTCACGCTCGAAAGCTGCTGAGGCTGAGCGGAATAGTTACTGCCATCCAAGCGATTATCCTCGTCGTCCACATCGTCCATATCAGACAAGTCGGATGTAAGATCGCTAAGGTCCCACGGTCCATCAAAATGAATCAATATCCGCGAAGCGCCAAAGACAAGCCCAATAATGAGCACAAACGCCCCGACGCCGACACCCAGGCGCACCTTAGACTCACGCGAGAGCTTCATCATTCATCACCCTCTTTGACACTCGGCTCAGCGGTAGTCGCGGTAGCCACGTCAGTATCAACCGCAGCGGAAACATCCTGAGCCTTAGCCGCCTCCGGCGCCGGACCAACCTGAATATCCCCGCGCGCCCAATCACCATCGAGTGCACGCGCCACCCAGTGATAGATGGGAATCGTAAAGAAGATCAGCGCGGCAAAGGGGCCGGCACCAAACGGGAACATCAGCAAAAAGAACAGCAGCCAACACACAGCCCAATACGGGAACGACTGGAACGGGCCCTTCACCGGAGTCGAGCCAACCGCACCGCCACTCGTCGCCTGCGCCGTAGCGGCATTGGCGGCCTGTGCACTCCAGCTTGCCGCTTGCGCCGCCTTGGCCGCAGCATCACTCGCCTGCGTTGCCGCCTCGGTAGCGCGTGCCGCCGCCTCGTGGGTACGGGCACGCTCCGCCGCCTCGGCCTCGCGCTGACGGGCGCGGTCCTCGTTCTCAAACTCGATATCGTCCTCGATCTCATCGCTCGGATTGAGCAGCTCATCCAGACTCACACCATAGAGTTTTGCGAGCGAAATCAGGTTCTCGGTATCGGGCGAGCTCTCCGCGCGCTCCCATTTACTGACCGCTTGGCGTGACAGTCCCAGCTTTCGCGCCAATCCTTCTTGGCTAAAGCCTTTGCTGCGGCGAAGGTCGGCGAGCCGCTGAGCAGTTTCTACATTCATGGTTCCTCCTATGCTTTTGCCAGCCGTGCCGCCGGACCGTTTTTGTTCTTAAGGCGCCTTGCACAGTTAAAAATCTATCCGCCACCGCCAAAATCATGCCACCTATTCTAGTGAGATTTTTGACAACCGGCGGTTGCGGGCACATATGAGCTGCGGAAATGTGTCCAAACAAAGCAATGACCCACAGCTCGGTTGTCCCCGTTGCGGCGTTAACGGTAGTATGGTCGTACCGTTTATTCCGCACCGCCATCGGAGGGAGTTCCGCGCCGTGAACCGCGATTTCGCATCATCGCTCATCCAGCTCAACAATACGTTCTATCGCGAGCACTCCGCTTCCTTTTCCGATACGCGCCAAGCCCCGTGGCCCGGCTGGGTGCGCACCATGGACATCGCGCTCGAGCAGCTCGATGTGGCCACGATCGAGCATCCCGTCCGCGTCTTCGACCTTGCCTGCGGCAATATGCGATTCGAGAACTTTGCCGCCGGCGGGGCACTTGCCGCCAAGGGCGTCGACGGCGCAAACCCCTCGGCAGATGCCAGCTGCCCGTTTGAGTTCTATGGTGTCGACTCGTGCCAAGATTTGGCCATCGATGCACATGGCCACGCCCTGCGCATTCCCAACCTGCACTTCCAGGAACTCGACGTGCTCGACGCCCTCATGAAGCTCAATCCCGCCGAGACGCCCGATGTGCTTTTCGATGCCCCGCTCGCCGATATCTCGGTCTGCTTTGGCTTTATGCACCACGTGCCGTCGTGCGAGTACCGCGTACGCGTGCTCGACGCCCTGGTACGCCAGACGCGCCCGGGCGGCATCATCGCCATCAGCTTTTGGGAGTTTATGAACGACGAGCGCATGGCGCGCAAGGCCGTTCGAGCCGAAGCCCGCGCCGAGCTCACCCCGCCGTTTGAGGGCTACGATTCCGCGCAGTTTGAAGCCGGCGACCACCTCATTGGCTGGCAAAACGACCGCCACGCCTACCGCTATTGTCATCACTTTGACGATCAACAGATCACCGACCTGGTGCGCGGCGTCCGAACGTTCTACAAGAGCGGCGAGGTCCCCGTGCGCGAGCTTGAGCGTTTCCATGCCGACGGTCGTAGCGGCGAGCTCAACCGCTATGTGATTCTCAAGCGCCTGTAGGCACCGACGACTCGCCGCCGAGCCACACCGCAACTTTCGGGCAAATCGCCCCCTTCTAACCCATCACCGGAACGTGCAGCCACGCGTTCCATACGTATGACTAAGGAGCCTCATGGGAGCCGTCCACGTTCGCACGCCTAAGAACTTTGTGCTCGAGGAACGCCTGGAGCGCTACGCCGATGCGATTGAGACGAACCCCGAGGCCTATGCCGGAAATTGGCGCGAGGCTTGCGCGCCAGTTAGCAGCAAGCCCTTCGAACGCCTTCACCTGGATCTTGGCTGTGGCAAGGGAACGTACCTTGTAGAGCGCGCGGCCCACGAGCCAAACACCCTCTTTATCGGTATGGACCAGGAGCCCATCTGCATCGCCTATGCCGCACAGAAAATCTGCGAGCAGGAGCTGTCCAACGCACTCGTCCTGCCCCGAGGCGCCGCATCGCTGCCGCAGCTGTTTGCCGCAGGCGAGCTCGATGCCATTACCATTAACTTTCCCACGCCGCAGCCCAAGGCCAAGTACGCCAAAAAACGACTCGTCCATGTCGACCATCTGATGCTCTACCGCCCGCTCTTTTCAGCCGGCGCCACCGTCACACTGCGAACCGACAGTAAGCCATTGCGCGACTACGCCCTGGGGCAGTTTGCCGCGGCCGGCTACGACACGCTTTGGGTAAGCGACGACGTCCGCCGCGACCATCCCGAGCATCCCGAGACCGAGTACGAATGCCGCACGCGCGAGATGGGTGCCGTCGTCTATGGCATTTGCGCCACACCCGGCGCGCAGCCCAGCAATGAACAGCTCGCGGCGGGCCGCGCGCAGGAGCAAAGCCTTGCCTGCTACCTGCCCGAAAACCTCGATGAGCTCACCTATGTACCTCTGGGCATGGAAGAGGCCGTCGAGAACTTTAGAAACCGCGCCCGCAAAGGCAAGAAGCGCCTGCCGCAAGAGTCCTAGGGGCTTCTGATGGTCGCGGCGTCGGCAAACAAGCGCAAATTGGCGCCAGCGAACGGCCCTCAAACCTAAGTGAGTAGACTTTTTTGCAATAGCCAGGCACAGCCCGCATAGCGAAACATAAAACCGCAGGTAGAACCCTTGCGCAAAAGTCATGTGCTCGCAATATCGCAAAAAGTCTACTCACTTGGCTAGCGACTACACTAAACGGCTGGGCAGAACGCCCATTTCCTGCATTTTCTTGCCTGCGAACGCATCGATGCGACGCTACGCCATAATAGTTGGCGGACAATCGCGAGAGAAAGCAAACACATGGCACAGACCACGACAGATATCGCCGCCAGCACCGTCCCCGGTGCCGGAGCCGCCAGTTCATTCTCGGGCGGCACGGGAACCGAAGCCGAATTCGGCTCACTCGGTGCGCTCTCCCCCACCTGGTGGGAGCCCGAGGACGGCAGCGAGCCCGAACCGTGGCTCACGCCCGACCAGGCCTTCGAGCGCTTCTTTGAATGGACGAGCGATCGCGGTATTGAGCTGTGGGACCACCAGGAAGAGGCCCTCATGGATCTAGCCGCCGGCGATCACGTCATTCTGGGCACGCCGACCGGATCGGGCAAGTCGCTTGTCGCGCTGGGCATGCTCTTTATGGGCATGGCACAGGGCAAACGCTGCTATTACACGGCCCCCATCAAGGCTCTGGTCAGCGAGAAGTTTTTCGACCTTGTGCAGGTGCTCGGCCGCGATAACGTCGGTATGATCACCGGCGACACGCATATCAACACCAAGGCGCCCGTCATCTGCTGTACGGCAGAAATCCTCGCCAACGACGCACTACGCGAGGGCGAAGATGCCGATGTTGGCTGCGTCGCCATGGACGAGTTCCACTACTTTGCCGACCCCGATCGCGGTTGGGCCTGGCAGGTGCCGCTGCTCACCCTGCCTCACACGCAATTCATGCTCATGAGCGCCACGCTCGGCGATGTCACTGCCATCGCCGCCTCACTCGAGGAGCACACCGGCGCTGCTTGCGACTTGGTCGTCGACGCCCCGCGTCCTGTTCCGCTGAGTTACGACTATGTGACGACCTCCCTCGAGGGCACGGTCGAGCTCGCCATGCGCCGCGACGAGGCCCCACTCTATATCGTGCACTTTAGCCAGGATGCCGCACTTGCGACGGCACAGTCGCTCGCCAATTTTGGCATTGCCAACAAGGAGCAGCGCGAGGCCATCAAGGAGGCGGCCAAGGGCACGAGCTTCTCGACGGCCTTCGGCAAAATCCTCAAGCGCTTGCTCGGATGCGGCGTCGGCGTGCACCATGCTGGCATGTTGCCGCGCTACCGCCTGCTGGTCGAGCGCTTGGCGCAGCAGGGCCTGCTACCCGTCATCTGCGGCACCGATACGCTCGGCGTCGGTATCAACGTGCCCATCCACACCGTGGTGCTCACCGCGCTCACCAAGTTCGATGGCTATAAGATGCGTCGTCTGCGCGCCCGCGAGTTCCATCAGATTGCCGGTCGTGCCGGCCGCTCGGGCTTCGATACCGAGGGCATGGTCATCGCCGAGGCACCCGAGCACGAGATCGAGAATGCCAAGCTTATGGCCAAGGCGGGCGACGACCCCAAAAAGCTCCGCAAGATTAAAAAAAAGAAGGCCCCCGAGGGCTTTGTCACCTGGAACAAGCAGACGTTCGAGCGCCTGATCGAGACGCAGCCCGAGACACTCAAGCCGCGCCTGCGCATCACGCACTCCATGGTGATTAGCGTGGTCGAGCAGGGTGGCGATGCCCGAGCCCGCGTACACGACCTCATCGAGACGAGCCTGCAGACCCCCGAGGAAAAGGCTAAGCTCGAGGTTCGTGCCGACGAGATCTTCGCCACGCTCATCGATTCCGGCGTCGTCGTGCGCACCGAGGTGCCGCCCGCACCCGACGCTCCGGCTGACGCCGCGCCGGACATCGACTACGCACTGACGGTCGACCTGCCCGAGGACTTTGCGCTCGACCAGCCGCTCTCGCCGTTTTTGCTTGCCGCGTTGGAGCTGCTCGATCCCGAGAGCGAGACCTATACCATGGACCTGATCTCGATGGTCGAGGCAACGCTCGAGGATCCCAAGCAGGTGCTGCGCGCTCAGGAGCGCGCAGCGCGCGACCGCGCGATGGCCGAAATGAAGGCTGACGGCGTCGAATATGAGGAACGCCTGGAGCGCATCCAGGATGTCACCTACGAAAAACCGCTCGAGGACTTGCTCGACGCCGCCTTCGACAAGTACTGCCAGGAAGTGCCCTGGGCAAACGACTACCAGCTCTCTCCCAAAAGCGTCCTGCGCGATATGCTGGAAAGCGCGAGCGATTTTAAGGGTTACATTCAAAAGCTCGGCATCGCCCGCTCCGAGGGCATTTTGCTGCGTTACCTGGCAGAGGCCTACCGTTCGCTCGACCGCACCGTGCCCATCGAGAAGCGCGACGAGCGTCTGCGCGACATTATCTCGTGGCTCGGCTTTGTGGTGCGCTCGGTGGACTCGAGCCTGGTGGACGAGTGGGAGAACGCCGGCAACCCGGCAGCCCTCGATGCTGCGCCGCCGCAGGGCATCGACGAGGTCGTGGCGGACCGCCGCGGCTGCACGCTGTTGGTGCGCAACGCGCTCTTCCGCCGCGTGACCCTTGCCGCCCGCGAGCACGTTCGCGACCTGGGCGAGCTCGACGACGACTGGGGCATGAGCGAGATCCGCTGGCAAAAAGCACTCGACGCTTACCACGAGCAGCACGAGGAAATCCTCACCGACGGAGATGCCCGCAGCGCCGCGATGTTTTCCATCGATGAGTCCGACGAGAAGACCGCGCACGTATGGCACGTGCACCAGATCTTTGCCGACGAGGATGGCGACCACGATTTTGGCATCATGGGCGATGTCGATCTGGACGCCACGCAAGACGGCGGCGAGGTAATCTTCAAGAACTACCGTGTCGGCTTTATCGAGGACCTGCTCGAGGACTAGCCGGGCGCAATGGGACGAAACAAAGCGGGGTCGCTGGCAACATCGCCAGCGGCCCCGCTTTTTGCGCGATACGCTATCCCCTACTCGGCATCCTCGACCTCATACGAATCCGCCTCGGCTGGCTCATCGTTCGTCTCTGTCGCGGCCCCGCGCGCCTCGTCAAACGCTGCTTTCATGGTCTTGTTGCCCCACGTGAGCTTGCGAATGGTAAGATCGTCGGCTTTCTTGTTGGCAAGGCGCAGATTGTTCTCGGAGGACAGCAACGCCTCCTTGGTTTTCTGCAGATGGCTAATCGTCTTGTCGATCTCATCGATTGCCGTTTGGAACTTGCGGCTCGCGATCTCGTAGTTGCGGCCGAAATCGTTCTTGAACTTCTCCATCTTGGCTTCGAAGTTCGTGACATCGATATTCTGCTGCTTGTACTCCGCCAGCTCCTGCTTATAGCGAAGCGAACCCATGGCGGCATTGCGTAGCAGCGTAATGATGGGAATGAAGAACTGCGGGCGGATCACATACATCTTCTCGTAGCGATAGCTCACGTCCACGATTCCCGCGTTGTAAAGCTCGCTCTCGGGCTCGAGCAGCGTGCAGAGCACCGCGTACTCACAGCCTTTCTGGCGACGATCGTGATCGAGTTTCTTAAAGAAGTCCTCGTTTTTATGCTTGGTCGCGGTCTCGTCGTTCTCGTTTTTCATCTCGAACATAATCGAAATGACCTCGTTGCCGCTCGCGTCGCGCTCACGGAAAATGAAGTCTCCCTTGGTGCCCTCGGATGCATCGTTATCTTTCTCGAAGTACGCATTGGGAAACGCCGTCATGCGCAGACGGTTAAACTCGGTCTCGCAGTGCTGCTCGAGCGACTCGCCCACCATCTTGGTGGACAGGCGAACCTTCATGTCCTTAAGGCGCTCGATCTCTTCATCCTTGTAACGAATCAGGTCATCGCTCGCGCGCTTGGCCTGCGCAAGCTCGAGCTCGTGTGCTGCTCTGGCCTGTTCCTCGCGCGAATCGCGCACCGCCAGCTCGCTCGTGAGCTTTGCGCGGGCCTCATCGCGCTCTCGCTCCGCCGCGGCGACCGCCTCCGATAGGTTCATTTTTGCCATCAGTTCCTGCTCGCGCAGCTGGGCGCGCAGGCCCTCGGCCTCCTGCTCAGACTGAGCCTTTGCGGCGGAAAACTTCTCCTGCACCTTCGCGCGGTAGTCTGTGAGTGTGCGTTCGGCCTCGCTGCGAGCGACATCGAGCTCACGCTGAGACTCGGCCGCGGCAGCGGCAAGCGCCATCTCCTGGGCCTTGTCCGCCGCGGCGATCCTGGCCTGCAGCTCGGCAATCTGAGCGTCGCGCGCGGACAGGTCGTTTTGAGCAGCATTGCGTGCCGCCGCCTCGGCAAGCCTGGCTTCATCATCTTTGCGCTCCAACTGCGCACGTAAATTGTCAATCTCGCGCTGAAGCTCGGCATTCTCCTTTTGAGCATCGGAACGAGCCTCAACCGCCGCGCGCTGACTTGCACTCTCGCGCTCTGCGGCAGCGCCTTCGAGCTTGGCGCGCAGCTCGGCAAGCTCAGCGTCGCGCTTGGCAACCTCTTGTGCCAGCTGCTGAGCTGCAGCGTTCTTCTGCTCGACAAGCTGAGCGTCGCGCTGAGACTCTGCCTTTTGCAAAGCAGCCGTCGAGCGCGAGCGCTCAAGCTCCAGTGCCTGCTCGCCCTCGCGCTGGACCGCCTTCACGCGCTCATCCAGGTCGCGCGAGAACTCGGCATCGCGCACCTGCTTGACGATATCCGCATAGCCGGACGCATCGACCTTAAAAACTTCGCCACAATGCGGGCACTTGATCTCGTTCATAGCAGCTCCTCGATGGACGCAAATTTCAACCGCCTACACTCTACCGCGCCGCACGGACAAAAAAGGCGCCGCTGCCATAATGGCAACGGCGCCAGAACCACCACAAAGGCGACTGTCCCCTTTGTGGTGACTTGGGTCCTTACAGGTCGCGGTAGTCGATCAGGCGAAGATCGGATTGAGACTCAAGCCAAGCGCGAAGCTCGGGGTCGATCAGCGCATCGACTTCCTTGGTGCGGTCGGTAGTGAGCGAGCTGTTCTCCAGGATAAAACGATCGAGATAGCCCGGATGGCACACAAAGACGACCGTCTCGCCGTCCACCATCTCGCGAACCGTCTGCATGATTGCCTCTTTGGGCTCGTAGCCCGGCTCCATCGAGCGCATCACCATGCGCAGATCAGTATCTCCGCAATGCACCACAGCCGCGGGGTCGAAGCTCGCCTTTTGCTCCTTAAGGCCCAGCTCCTGAGCAACCGCCGAGATCGCCCGGTTAAGGTTTTTGCTCATGACGGCATGGGCCTCAAAGTAATCGGGCTCGCGGCCCACGATCTCGACAAAGCGGTCATGCTGCGCGCGGATCTCGATGCAGGCCTCGTCGAAGTCTATCAACTCCTCGCCGCGCTTAAAATGATCGCGGAAGGTACGGCTGCTATGGAACTCGCCGTTCTCGTTGAGCATGCTCGGAATGAGCGCCGGGTCGGCACACGGCTTGCCCAGGCACACGTTGGTGTGCTGACCCACCGCAATGCCGACATCCGCCACGAGCGACCAGCCACGCTCGGCCTCGGGCATATTGGGCATAAGTCCCGCCGAGCGCACCAGGCCCTCATTGATACTGCGGGCAATCCCCAGGTTAACGGCATACGAATAACCGATATCGTCGGCACGAATGAGCAATTGCTTCATATTGACCCCCATCTACGGAAAGGGACACTTGAAGCGCAGCCAAGTGCCCCAGATAATTGTCCTACCGAACGGATGCTTTAGGCTTTGGCGGCAGCAGCGTCTTCGTCGAGCTGCTCCTTGGTAAAGCCAAAGAAGTAGGCGATGGCAGCGGCGGCAACAAATGCAGTGCCCGATGCAACGCAGCCCCATACGAGATTAGCAGTTCCGCCTGCAACATAACCTGTAATACCAAGGATATTAGTTGCGCCCAAAACATACGTGGTCACATTAGTGAGAGCCGCGATCAGGCCGCCGATAGCGCCGCCCGCGACCATGGCACCCAGGCAGCGAGTATACTTAAAGCCGCAGCCATACAGCGCGGGCTCCGTCACGCCACCGACAATGCCGGAGAGCGAGAAACCAAGCATAGCGCCCTTTTCGTCGACCTCCTTAAGGCGCAGGAAGGCACCGAAGGCCATGCCCCACGTGGCGAACTGAGCGATAGCACCCGCGACCATAACGCAGGAGTCAGACCCTGAGGTGAGCACCTGCACAATGCCGAGGGCAATCAGAACCTGGTGCATACCGGTCATAACCAGGAACTCCCAAAGCGCAGCAATGGCGACGAGGGAGAGGATCGTGACGATGCCGCCAGCGTTTCCGAGGCCGAACATAAAGTTGCCGACCAGGTCGCCCAGAATGGAACCAATCGGAGCTAGGGCGCACAGGGAAACGGGGGTCATCACAGCCATGGTGCACACGGGCACAAACACCGTGGAGAGCATGTCGGGGATGATCTTCTTCATGAACTTCTCGACGACCATCAGCACCGGCATAGACAGCAGCATGGGGAGCACGGTCGCAGAATAGTTGTTCAGCTGAGCCGGGAGCACGCCGTAAACCATCGTGGTCGTAGCACCCGAATCCGCCGCAGCGTTGACCAGCGTCATGAACTCAGGGGCAATGAGCACGCCGCCGAGCATCATGCCGAGCGGCTGGCTGCAGCCGAGCTGCTTTGCGGCAGCCCAACCCAGATAAACAGGGAGGAAATAATAGCCTGCGTTGTAAATCCAGTTGTAGAAGAAGTTGTAGATGTCGGAATCAGCAGACCAGATACCGAGCATGCCGTCGCCGCAAAGTACGGCAAGTGTGCGGAACATGGCGGCGCCCATGATAATGGGGATCGTCATGCACATTGTCTTGGACAGGTAGTTAAGGGCCTTCTTGCCTGCAGTCTTGACCGTCAGTGGCTCCTTGGTGCCGTCATCGAGGTTCTCGTCAATGGAGCCTTCGCCCTTGACGCCCAGCGCAATGGCGGCGTCATAGACCTTCGGCACGTTCTGGCCAATGATGACCTGATACTGGCCGCCAGACCACTGTGCGCCCAGCACACCCTTGATCTTCTTAACTTCATTATCATTGGGAATGGACTGATCTTTGAGGTTCAGACGCAAGCGGGTCATGCAGTGCGTCGCGTTCGTCACATTGGAGGCGCCGCCGACGGCAGCGAGCACGTCCTCGGCAATCTTCTTGTTATCGACAGCCATGTCGAATCCCTTCTCTTCCAACTAAAGGCCGTAGGACTTCACGGCACCAAGACGCACGATTCCGCTCGCGCCTGCGCAGCGCGCGATACCAGTTGGCAAGAGATTGATTTTCATGTGATTCCCGGGTGGATCGACATGAAAAAAGCCCCGCGCACAACCGACAGAGACCCAATTATGGTCTTGGCAGAATCGGTAGTGCCTCTCGGAGCTGCGCCGTGAGTAACACCCAACACACGGCGAGTATATGCGGCAGATGCGTTCGTTGCGGCTCAGATTACCGACGAACGGTAGCAAACGACCCGCGAACGGTCGCCATGACGGAAAGGAAATACCAGAGAGCCTATTTATCCGAGTGGACAGAAGCCACGCGATTCACATGCATGATCAGATAGACGAGCTCCTCTTGGGCCAATGGCTCGCCAAAGGTCTCTTGAATCAGATCGTCGACACGGTGAGCGCAACGCGATGCCGCCGGATACTGCTCCACGAGCACGTCGTAAAGACCGGAGTTCTCGGTATCGATCGGCTCTTTCTTTGCCACGCGGTCGAGCAGATAGCGCACATGAGTGGCAAAGCGGGCAAAGGCGAACGACGAGCGATCGACCGTCACACCCAACTCTTCTTGAATAATCGCGACCGTCATATCGAGCAGTCGCTCCTCGTGCTGCTCGGCAAGCACGCGCCGCTCGCTCGGCTTAACCGATGCGTTGACAATCGACATGGCAATGCCCGCGGCCTCGCTTCGGGGCATACGCACACGGAAGCTTTTCTGGATGCCGCGAACAGCCAGCTCGCCCAAGCGGTATTCGATGGGATGCAGCTGCTCCAGATCGCGCTCGAGCGGCAACGACACCACCATGTGTTCGCGGGCGCGCTTAATGGCAAACTGGATATGGTCCGCCAGTGTAATGGGGAGGTTAGGGCTCAATTCGTACGAAAGCTGTCCGGTTGCGATATCAGCCAGCTGAGCAGAAAACTCCAGCACCTCGGGGTCGACCTCATCAATAAACGCCAGGTACTTTGAATCAATGCCGTAAAAGGTACGCGTGATGACATCCAGGTCGACCTCATGCGGCATATCGCCAAAGCCGATACCGCGACCCAGCGCGATAAGCTGACGCCCCGCGCCGTCTTCGCAGATGGCAGCGTTATGGTTAATGCGCTGGATAGCCCTCATGGATTCATCGCTCCTACTGAAACGCGCCGCACAGACCATCCGCGCGGCGCGTTCATTCTACCTGCACTTACAGCTACAGTCCAAAGAAGCCTAGGATTTGGTCACGGCTTACGGGCTTGTAGTTGTTGGCATCGAGGCCAACGTCGTAGCGCAGAACCGGGCGCTCGCGATCGCGGTTGCGCGCGTTGGTGCGGTCTCCCCTGCTGTGGATATGCCCGTGCAACATGATGGCGCCACGCGCCTTGCCGTTCCAGCTGAGCATGGGGTAATGGCTCATTACCAGGCGATGGCCCTTCGCGTAACCGGGGGCGACCTCCAGATAATCGCGCACCTCATCCCAAATGTGCGGCGCGTCTGGATCTTCCCAGTCGCCGTCATGGTTACCGCGGATGAGCGTTACGTTCTGACATTCGATGCGCTCGCGCAGGCGCACCGCCTCCGCCAGGGGCAAACGATAGGTAAAGTCTCCCAAGATATAGAGGCGGTCGTCCACAGCCACGCACTCATTGATGGCATCGATGACCTTGCGGTTCATCTCCTCGACCGAATCAAACGGTCGATCCATGTCGTGCAAGATATTCGTATCGCCCAGGTGCAGGTCGGCGGTAAACCACATCATCGTCTCTGTCCTCATTTCGCAACGCGTATAAGACCTGTTTAGTATACAGACGCGGCGATGAGACAGTCACCCAAAGAGCCCGCCGAACAGACCTCGGCGACGCTTGTCCTGCTTTTTCGAAGCGTCATCCCGCGTCTTCTTGCCCTGCCGCTTCTTACGGTCCTGCTCCAACTCATCGTCATCGAGTAGCATATCCCACTCAAACGGATCGTCTGTCAGATCGAACAGGTCATCGTCATCAAACACGTGCGCCTCCATTACCGATTAGCGAGCATCCACAACGTAGTTGAGAAGTCTACGGGCCCGTGCGGACACAAATTCATCCTGTCTGCGTCTTTCAATCGTTTGCCGCAACGCTTGCGCAACGGAACGCTTGCAGATAAGATGGGAACACGGATGGCACCCGTGGCAGCGGGTCTTGCCAACTCCGATACACGTTTTCATCGTGAGAAATGGCCGTCTTCGCTTACGCGGGGGCGGCCACTTTGTTTATCCCTATGTCATCTGATTCTAATGCACAAACATGCGCACGAACTTGCGCTTCCAGCTTGCGTAAGGGGCATAGCGGAACGGCACGTCCAGCCACGTTGCCTTGTTCACGATGCTCTTCTTGTGGCTAAACGTATCGAAGCTCTCGCGTCCATGGTACTGTCCCATACCGCTCGCCCCCATGCCGCCAAAGCCCATATGGCTCGTGGCCAAATGCATAATGGTGTCATTAACACAGCCACCACCAAAGGGCACGTAACGCACAAAGCGCTGCTGAACCTCACGGTCTTGGCTAAAGATATACAGGGCCAGCGGCGTCGGACGATCCGTAATAAACGTCTCGGCCTCGTCTAGGCTCTCAAACGACAGCACCGGCAAGATGGGGCCGAAAATCTCCTCCTGCATTACGGCGTCCTCAGGCGCCACGCCGTCCAAAATCGTCGGTTCAATCTTGAGCGACGACTCGCGCGCGGTACCTCCCAGCACAACCTTGTCGGGGTCGATCAGCCCGCGTACGCGCGCGAAATGCTTGGCGTTGACAATATGACCGTAATTCTCATTGTCGAGCGGATGCTCGCCAAACATGCGGCGGGCCTCCTCCTTGATGAGGTCCAGCAGCTCGTCGTGCACGCGCGCATCGACCAGCAGGTAGTCGGGCGCCACGCAGGTCTGCCCCACGTTGAGCCATTTACCAAAGGCGATACGGCGTGCCGCGACCTTCAAGTTAGCCGTCGCATCCACGATGCAGGGACTCTTTCCGCCCAGCTCAAGCGTCACGGGTGTGAGGTTTTTACTTGCACGCTCCATGACGAGCTTGCCGACCGGAACGCTACCGGTAAAGAAGATCTTGTCCCAGCACTCATCGAGCAACGCTTCGTTTTCGGCACGCCCGCCTTCGACGACCGTCACCAAGCGCGGATCAAATGCCTCTTCACAGATTTGCTTGAGCACCGCGCTCGATGCTGGAGCATAGGCGCTCGGCTTGATGACCACGGTATTGCCCGCGGCAAGGGCGCCGGCGAGTGGCTCGAGCGTCAGTAAAAACGGGTAGTTCCACGGAGCCATGATGAGTGTGACGCCATAGGGCACGGACTGCGTCTTGCACACACTCACGGCGTTGGCGAGGTCACACGGACGCAGGCGCGAGCGACTCCATCGAGCCACATGCGCAATCTGATAACGAATCTCGGAAAGCGAGGTGCCGATCTCGCACATATACGCCTCGTCATGCGACTTTCCCAAATCGGTCTTGAGCGCATGGGCAATATCGGCCTCGTGGGCCCGCACCGCATCGCGTAAACTCACGAGCGCACGACGTCGAGCATCGACATCAAACGTGGCGTGCGTCTTAAAATAGGCGCGCTGATCGGCAACGATGCGCGCGATTTCCTCGGTGTTCATGGGCCCTCCTAGTTCTCGTCTTCAAACATACCACCCGCAACGACCTCGTACATATGCTCGAGCTCCAAACGGTCCATTAAAAGCGGAACGGGGTACAGGGGATTGGCCTCGGCATCGGCATGCGCCGCCATCTCAGGAATGTCGGAGCGGCGAATGCCCGTCACATATTTGGGTATGCCCAAGGCGGCGTTCATGCGGTCGACCCAATCGATAAAGGCCTCAGCAGCCACGTTGTCCAGCGCATTAGCCGGCGCAATGCCGGCCATGCGGGCGAGATCGGCGAGCTTGGGAGCAGCAGCTTCGCCATAGGCGCGAAGCATGTGCGGCAGGATGATGGCGTTGGCCAAGCCGTGGGGAATCCCGTAACGCCCGCCCAGGCTGTGCGCGATGGCATGGACGTATCCAACATAAGAGCGCGTAAAGGCAACGCCCGCTTTATACGCCGCCGAAAGCATATTGCGGCGCGCACGCATGTTGCCACCGCACTCATAGGCCTCGAGCAAATTGTCGTGGATGAGCTGCACCGCCTGGCGCGCCATCTTGCGCGTATAGGGCGTGGTGCTGCGCCCGATAAAGGCCTCGACGGCATGTGTCAGGGCGTCCATGCCCGTTTGCCCCGTAATGGAGGCGGGCAGGCCGCGCGTAAACTCGGGGTCGTGCACCGCAAAGCGCGGGATCAGCACAAAGTCGTTAATGGGATACTTGTAGTGCGTCTCGTCGTCGGTAATTACCGCTGCAAGCGTGACCTCGCTTCCCGTGCCCGCCGTGGTGGGAACGGCGATGAGCAGCGGCAGGCGACGATGGATACGCAACAGGCCGCGCATCTTGTTGATGGGCTTCTTTGGCTGCGCGATGCGCGCGCCCACGCCCTTGGCGCAGTCCATGGCCGAACCGCCGCCAAAGCCGATAATGGCCTGGCAGGCGCTCTCTCGATACAGAGATGCCGCTTCCTCCACGTTTGAGACCGTGGGGTTCGCACATGTTTCGGCATAGACCGCAGCGCTAATTCCCTTGGACGCGAGCGCTGTCTCGAGCGGTGCCGTGAGCCCCAGACGGGCAATGCCGGGATCTGTCACGATAAGAACATGGTGTATTGAACGCTTTTGAAGCACTGCGGGCACTTCCTCAGCGTGCTCTAAAATGCGTGGCTCGGTATAGGGCAGCACCGGCAATGCGATGCGAAAAACCGTTTGATACGTTCGGCACCAGGCGCGGCGGGCTAGATGCATAAAGGAAGCTCCTTCATTTGTTGATTGGTCAACATTTGCTCGACCGATTGTACTCATCGGAGGTCGCACGAGGTCTAGCAATCGTTAATCAATCAACATCTACACATGCTTAAATTGTTTTATTAAAAATCATTCCTAATAGGCTTCACATTCGGTCTCATTTATGGATAATAGAACTCGTCAAGACGCACGTCCGGAGAGGGCCCTTACGGGACCGGACGAGCGCACCATCGCCATCGATCGAAAGGATCGAATCATGAAGTTTGTTTGCCCCGTTTGCGGTTATGTGGAAGAGTTCGACGGCGACCAGCTGCCCGAGGATTTCAAGTGCCCCCAGTGCGGCGTTCCCGGCTCTCGCTTCCTGAAGCAGGAGGAGGGCCAGCTCGAGTGGGCTGCCGAGCACGTCGTGGGCGTCGCCAAGATGGAGGGCGTCTCCGAGGACATCGTTGCCGATCTGCGCGCCAACTTTGAGGGCGAGTGCTCCGAGGTCGGTATGTACCTGGCCATGGCTCGCGTTGCTCATCGCGAGGGTTATCCCGAGATCGGCCTGTACTGGGAGAAGGCTGCCCACGAGGAGGCCGAGCATGCCGCCAAGTTCGCCGAGCTCCTGGGCGAGGTCGTGACCGATTCCACCAAGAAGAACCTCGAGATGCGCGTTGAGGCCGAGAATGGCGCCACCGCCGGCAAGACCGATCTTGCCAAGCGCGCCAAGGCCGCTGGCCTCGATGCCATCCACGACACCGTGCACGAGATGGCTCGCGACGAGGCCCGCCACGGCAAGGCTTTCGCTGGCCTGCTCAAGCGCTACTTTGGCTAAGCCAACTGCCTGAGACATAACCTCTAGCTCGAAGAAGGCCCGGACCGTATTGGTTCGGGCCTTTTTGTGTCTCGAGGACTCGTTAACGCCCTGAAATAGAGCTATCTTCGGCATCGGTCTCTCGTCAAAAACTAAGTGAGTAGACTTTTCGAAACTTGCCGAGCAGACCATCCGTATTGCTTTATAAAGTCGCAGGTAAATGACTTGTTTCAAAACGGCCTGGTCGCCAAAGTGCCAAAAGCCTACTCACTTAGAACCGCAGCCGTCCACGATCGAGCTGTTTTGCGTCTAACGGGCATCTTTCCGTCGATTACTCCCAATTTTGTCCAGTCAACGAATAGTTCAGACCGGAGTAATGTCTCAGCCCTTTGCTCATCTGAGCTTTTATCACGATATTCAGCATCGAGCATCCTGCATATGGCCTTAACGATCGCGCGGAATCTATCCTCATCGGATATCTGTCTGTGTGTCAGGAGAAGTACATCGTAGCCCATGGCCTGAAGGGCCGTCATGCGGTCAGCGTCACGCAAGCCATCCCCTGCGCGTCCGTGCGAGGCCTTTCCCTGACATTCAATGGCCACCTGTCGCCTGCCGTCCGGCGAAGAAAGAAGTAGGTCGATATATACACGGGACTTTCCCACAATCGCTCGAGCACTTGTGCTTAGCATCACTTCAACATTAAGCTCTATGCCGCAAAAACCTTCGCCTCCCAGGGATCGCGGCAGTGCAAGTAGCAAATACGCCTCGACCTCAAAAGGCGACGCGGCGCCCAATGGAACGAGTTGCGATACCGCTATAAATCTATTGCCGTAACGCATCCCGCAAACATCTGAACAAAAACGGTCAAGGTCTCCGCCCAAAACCAAAGCGTCTCGACGCCATAAATTTGAGGCGGTGCCGTCCTCGGACGGGCAGCGCACCCAACCGAACGTTGTCGAAATCGCGCCCGAATCAATTGCACGCGAAAGCTCCGCCTCAAGTGCCGCCGGCAGGGCACACACCGCAAACAAGCCACACATCTCCGCCAATACCAAAAGAAGCTGAAGATCCGTCAGATGCCGCAACATGATGAATGCCGTCAGTAGAGGAGACGTAATCAAAACCCCATGCTCCGTTCCCAGCACGGATTCCCTGGGAAGCTCACCAAGAAACAGCCGCTGCCTAATGCTGGCAGGACAAGTCCGTTTGTTTCTCGACCGAACCAATGTATACAACGGAAAACCGAGCGCGACCGCAGCCGTCGGGTTGCGGGCGAGATCATATCGCTGCCGGTCTTCTTCCGGTCGTGGAAGCGGCGGACACAAAGCGCGGACTTGAGGAGGCAAACGCCAGTACCTAAAAGCTGATATGTCACAAAGTAGATCCTTCATAGGCACAGGAAAACACGAATTTCAACCCAGTCAGTCACGCATTGGCGCGAACGCACCAAAAATGGCGCCGAACGGACTGCCAAGTTTTCAACAGCCCTCCCCAACTGGCCAAAAGCTTGCCGAGAGCTGGACGAAGCCCTGTTGAAAACCCCATTTTTTCTCATGCAGGAGCTTTGCGCGGCAAGTGAGTAGACTTTTTTGAACATCCCGAGCAGGCCGGTCATCCTGCTTTTCAAAACCGCAGGTAGATAGCTTGTTACAAAACTGCCTGGTCGCCAAAGTGCTAAAAGTCTACTCACTTAGGTTGCAGAGTGCCCATTACAGTCTGAAATAGGCCATCGATAAATTTCGATGGCGAGCATTCGGCGC
>CAJLRY010000014.1:0-66215 GCA_905209215.1 Coriobacteriaceae bacterium
ATGATTGGTTGTTGAGCGTTGGTCAAAATGGTTGTTTTTACAGTAGCGCTAACAGACGAGACCTACGCGTGCCTGCTCACCGTGCCCGGCATCGGGCCGAGGACGGCGGCGCAGCTCGCGGTATCGGTCGACATCGCGAGGTTCCCGGACCACGACCACCTGGCCTCGTACTGCGGCATAGCCCCGAGGGTGAGGAGCTCCGGCACGTCGGTGAGGTCGGTCAGGGCGTCCAGGCGGGGCGACGCGAGGCTCAAGTCTCTTCTGATCTTCTCGTGCAACAGCCTGGTGAGGTCGTCGGGGCGCTACGGCGAGTACTACCGGGCCTGCAGGGCGCGGGGCATGGGGCACGGGCGGGCGCTCAAGGCCGTCGCGAGGAAGCGGCTCAGGGCGATATACGCCGTGATGCGCGACCGGGTGCCCTACCGGGAGTAGCGTCGAAGGTTGACAAAACTATAGGAACACCCAATGACTACCTTTCAAACCTGGCAGTTGGGGACGTTCCTTATGTGCTGGCACTTGGGGAAACTCCTTGCGCCAGCGGACGCGGTTTGCTTGCTGGTATTGCCAGATTGTTGGGCGTTCTCCAAGCCCTGTGGGCAAAAAATGCCAAATATGAGTACTGTTGCTGCTGTAGTGCCATATTGCTCCCACAAAATAATGGACATAAAGTAAATATGTTCATTAACGCTAGTACATATAAGCCTGATACAGAGCTGATTGAGCAATGTGGAGGTGCATACAAGCTACAAGAGCGGTGTTTTGGGTCGTTTTGGATGTTACTAAAAAAGTAACAGTACTCATATTTGCCATTTTTTGTCCACGGGGCCTTGAGGGAGGGCGTCAATCAGGTCCCAGGGGAGGCGGTTCGAGGGCTGCAAAACAAAAACGGGGGCGCAGGTTGTCCTGCGTCCCCGTTCTCGGGCGTTATTCGTTCCCTGCAGCAGAATTTACGCCGCCTCGTCGAATTGCGAGTTATATAGGTCGGCGTAGAAGCCGCCCTGGGCGAGCAACTCGTCGTGCGTGCCCTTCTCGACGATATCGCCGTCGCGAATCACCAAGATCACGTCGGCGTTGCGGATCGTGGACAGGCGGTGTGCGATGACAAAGCTGGTACGGCCCTGCATCAGCGCATCCATGGCGCGCTGAATAAGCTCCTCGGTGCGGGTATCGACGTTGGAAGTCGCCTCGTCCAGAATCAGTGCCGGGCGGTCGGCCAAAATGGCGCGGGCGATGGTCACGAGCTGGCGCTGGCCCTGTGAGAGGTTAGTGCCCTCCTCGTTGATCATAAAGTCGTAACCGCCGGCGAGCGTATGGATAAAGTGGTCGCAGCGTGCGGCGCGTGCGGCGGCCTCGACCTCGGCGTCGGTCGCATCGGGGCGTCCGTAGCGGATGTTCTCGCGGATGGTGCCGTTAAACAGCCAGGTGTCCTGCAGCACCATGGCAAACTCGCCGCGCAGCGCCGCGCGGTCCCAGTCGCGCACGTCGACGCCCTCGACGCGCAGCGAACCGCCGTCCACGTCGTAGAAGCGCTGCAGCAGCTTAATGAGCGTGGTCTTGCCGGCGCCGGTGGGGCCGACGATGGCGATGGTCTGGCCGGGCTGCGCCTCGCAGCTAAAGTCGTGGATGATGGTCTTGTCGGGCGTGTAGCCAAACTTGACGTGGTCAAACTCCACGTGGCCGGGGCGCTTCTCGGGAATCTGCGCGTCAGCTTTCTGTTCCTCCTCGGGCGCGGCCAGGAACTCAAACACGCGCTCGGTGGCGGCGGCCATCGACTGCATCGTATTGCTCACGTTGCCCAGCTGCTGCACCGGCTGCGTAAAGTTGCGAACGTACTGGATAAAGCTCTGGATGTCGCCGGGCGTGGCATTGCCGGTCAGCGCGAGCTGCGCGCCTACCACGACGACGCCCACGTAGCCCATGTTGCCCACCAAGCTCATAAGCGGCATCATCAGGCCCGACAGGAACTGCGAGCGCCAGCCACTAATAAAGAGGCGGTCGTTTTGACGGTCGAACTCCTCGATTGAGGCCTCGGCGCGGTCGAACACCTGGATGACGTTCTGGCCGGCAAAGTCCTCCTCGATAATGCCGTTGACGGCGCCCAGGACTTGCTGTTGCTCGCGGAAGTACGGTTGCGAGAAGTGAATCATCACGGTCAGGATAATCGCGGCGGCCGGCAGCGTGAGCACGGTGACGCCGGTGAGCGGCAGGCTGATCGACAGCATCATGACGAGCACGCCGATAATCTGCGTCACCGACGTGATGAGCTGCGTCACGCTCTGGTTGAGCGACTGGCCGAGTGTATCGACGTCGTTGGTGATGCGACTGAGCACGTCTCCCTTGCTGTGGCCGTTGAAGTAACTCATCGGCACGACGGCAATCTTGGCGGCGATTTCCTTGCGCATGCGGTAGCAGATCTTTTGCGTGACGCCGGTCATGAGCCAGCCTTGGATCAGGCTGCAGACAGAACTCGCCAGATACAGACAGAGCAAAAAGCCGAGCGTCTTGGCGATCCAGGCAAAGTCGACATCGCCGGTGCCGTTGACCTTGGCAACCAAGCCCTCGAACAGTTTGGTGGTAACCTGGCCGAGCACCTTGGGCCCCACAATGTTAAAGATGACCGAGCACACGGCAAAGGCGACGGCGGCAAACACGGCAATCTTGTGCTGGCCGATATAGCCGAGCAGCTGCCTCATGGTGCCCTTAAAGTCCTTGGCCTTTTCGCCGCGACGCATGCCGCCCATGCGGCCCATGGGACCACGCTGGCGGGTGGGCTTGGGAATCTGAGTCTTGGTCTCGTCTGCCATTAGCGCTCGCCTCCTTCCATGACGGCTGCAATTTCTTCTTGGGTAAGCCCCAGCTCCTCGGCGGAAAGCTGCGACTGTGCGATCTCCAGATACGCCGGGCAGCTGCGCAGCAGCTCCTCGTGCGTGCCGGTGCCCACTACGTGGCCGTCGTCGAGCACGATGATCTGGTCGGCGTGCATGATGGTCGCGATGCGCTGGGCTACGACCACGAGCGCGGCGTCGGTAACGTTTTTGGCCAGCTCCTCGCGTAGGCGCGCGTCGGTCTTGTAGTCGAGGGCACTAAACGAGTCATCGAACACCACGACCTCGGGCTTTTTGGCCAACGCGCGGGCGATGGCCAGACGCTGGCGCTGGCCGCCCGAGACATTGGAGCCGCCCTGGCTTATAGGGGAGTCGTACCCGTCCTCGCGCTCGGCGATAAAGTCCTCCGCCTGGGCGACGCGTGCTGCCTGGCGCATATCCTCGTCACTCACCATGTCGCCGGCAAACTTGAGGTTGCTCTCGACGGTACCCGAGAACAGACGACCCTGCTGCGGAATATAACCGATGCGGCGGCGCAGCTCGGAAAGGGTCATGTCGCGCACGTCGATGCCGTCGAGCGAAATGCTGCCGCCCGTGACGTCGTACAGGCGCGGGATGAGCTGCACAAGCGTGGACTTGCCCGAGCCCGTGGAGCCAATGATGCCGAGCATCTGGCCGGCGTGCGTGGTGAAGTTTACACCGCTAATGACGTCGGCGCGGGCATCGGGATACTGGAAACTCACGTCACGGAAGGTGAGCTCGCCGCGCGGCGCGCTGGCAGCGGGCAGTTTGGGCGAGGTGGGGTCGTTGATGCTCGTGGGGCAGGTGATGACCTCTTCCACGCGCTCGGCTGCGACCTCGGCACGGGGCAGGATAACCGAAACCATGGTGAGGATCATAAACGCCATGACGATCTGCATGGTGTAGGAGATAAACGCCATCATGTTGCCGACCTGCATCACGCCGTCGGACACGCCCTGCGCACCAAACCAGACGATAAGCACGGTGATGCAGTTCATGACGAGCATCATGAGCGGCATCATAAAGCTCATGGCTCGGTTGGTGTAGAGCTGCGTGGTCATCAGGTCGAGGGACGCCTGGTCAAAGCGCTCGAGCTCATGCTCCTCGCGGTTAAACGAGCGGATGGGCATAAGGCCGTCGAGCAGCTCGCGGGCGGTAAGGTTCACACGGTCCACAAAGCTCTGCATCTTTTTGAACTTGGGCATGGTGAGGCCCATAAGCACGCCGACGACGGCCGAGACCGCGATGATGGCCACGGCGATGGTCCACTCCAGGCCGGTGTGGTTGGCCAGGACGCGCATGACGGCGACGATGCCCATGACGGGCGCCATGAGGCACATGCGGATAAACAGGGTTGCGGCCATCTGAATCTGCTGAATGTCGTTGGTGCAGCGAGTGATGAGCGAGGCCTGGCTAAACTTGCCCACCTCGGCTGGCGAGAAGTGCATGACCTTGTTGAAGGTCTCGCGGCGCAGGTCGCGTGCGATGGAACAGGCGGTGCGCGAGGCCACGGCGCCGGTTAGGATGGTGGCGACCAGTGAGATCAGGCACAGACCAAACATCGTGGTCGCCATGCGGCCCAGGTAGGCGTTCTGCACGTCGGCGGGGTCGATACCCTGCGCCTTGTACTCGTCTTGCACATAGCTCACGGCGCGTTGGGTCACGATGGAGCCCGACATGGAGCCCATTTTGTCCGCCATTTCATTGGCGCCCTCGACGAGCTTGCTTTGGTCTACCAGACCGCCCTCGACACCTAGGCGCAGACTCTTCATGGTGATCTTGCCGCCGTCGGCATCAATCTGCTTTTGCATGTTTTGCGCCGCTGTGGCCTTCTGCTGCATCTCGGCGAGCTGCTCGGGCGTCATTGCCGCCATCTGCTCGGGGGTGGGCATGGCCTGGGCGCCGCCGCCATTGCTTGCCTCGGTGGATGCGCCGGTCATGTCGCCCATGGAGCTGGCGTCGATGCCCTGGTTGAGAGAAAGGACGACGGTCTCGGGCAGGCTCATAATGTCGGCAATCTTGCCGCCGTCGGCGCGCTCATCCTCGGTTCCCCTGTACGTTCGAATGCCTTTTTTGTCAGCCTTGCTAAACACGGCCTCCACAGCTTTGGCGTCCTTGGTGCTCATAAAGAGCTCAAGGTCATCGAGTGATTCGGCACGAATGGTGTCGGGCACGGGCGAGGCGATGCCGCCTTGCTGTACGCCCACGTCGACGATGTCGCTCATGTAGGTAGGCAGTGCCAGATCGGCGTTGCAGCTGATTACGATAAGTACGATAGCTGTGAACAGTGCCAGGACATGCTTTTTAAAGAGCTTGAGAATCCTCACTCGGCATCTCTCCTTTCTTGATTGCGGTCGATAATTTCGTTGAAACGCCTTAGAAGGCGCACCATCTCTTGGGTATCTGTTTCGCCGAGCTGCTCGAGGAAGGCCGCGGTGCGCTCCTCGAATTCCCGACGTTTGATTTCGAGATTCTGGAATCCCTTATCGGTCATCGTGACGTGTACACGACGACGGTCGGTCTTTGAGTGCTCGCGCTCGACCCAGCCCTTGGCTTCGAGAGTGCGTAAGATATTGGCGATGCGGGCACTCGAGACCCAGGCGCGATTTGCGAGTTCGCTCGGCGTGAGCGAACCGCCAGCGAGCATGAGGGCGCGCATGACAGCCATCTCGCCGCCGAGAGCTTTGTCCGCAGAGCGTGAAATGCGATGATGCATGCTGCCAAACTCAGTTAAGAGCTGACGCCCAAGCTCATGGAAATCGGTATCTTCCACCGAAAACCCCTAACACTAGAAACTATTTTCGGTGGAAGATGATACCCCTGCACGCGCACCCTATACGGTAGATTTTTGGGACATGTCTAGAAAACTACCTTTAGGCGACCTCCGCGCACCGTCGGTACCAGCAAAGTTAGGGGTAGATCTCTAGGCATGTCCCAAAGCCTACTCAGAGGCACTTTACCCTGCTAAAGCTGGCATAACAGCTAGAGTGAACGTCGTACAAAGGCAAGGAAAAATACCAAACAAATCGGTGAACGGTAGTTGTTCGCGATCGCATTTCCTGCGGATTTGTTAAAAACGCCCTAATGGTATAAAAAAAGAAACATATAACAGCCCTGATGAAGGGGGTGGCTATGTTATCCTTCTCAAACGGGTGAAATCTTGGGTTTGGGTTGCAGTTCCAAGGTGGACAAACGTTTTTCCCTGCACCAACGTGTGGTGAAGAACGGAAGAAGCCGGTAGTGCAAGCCGAAAATTCAAGAATTCAATAAGCAGCGGTGTGAGAGAGCGCCGCATTACACGTAACTAGGAGCGTGGTTACACAATGCAGGAGGCATGGGAAGGCTTCAAGGAAGGCATCTGGACGGGAGAAGTTGACGTCCGAGACTTCATCCAGAAGAACTACACCCCCTACGAGGGCGACGAGTCGTTCCTCGCCGGCCCAACCGAGCGTACCAAGGAGCTGTGGGGCGAGGTTCTCGACCTGCTGCTTAAGGAGCGCGAGCAGGGCGGTGTCCTCGATATGGACACCAAGACCGTTACGGGTATCGTGAGCCACCCCGCTGGCTACATCGATAACGCCCACCGCGAGAAGGAGACCATCGTCGGTCTCCAGACTGACAAGCCGCTCAAGCGCGCGCTGCACGTCAACGGCGGTATCCGCATCGCTTGCCAGGCTGCCAGCCAGCACGGCTACAAGATCGACGAGAACGTTGTCGAGCGCTACACCTTCGAGCGCAAGACTCACAACGCCGGCGTCTTCGATGTCTACACCCCCGAGATGCGCGCCTGCCGCTCGGCTCACATCATCACCGGTCTGCCCGATGGCTATGGCCGCGGCCGCATCATCGGCGACTACCGTCGTGTCGCCCTGTACGGTGTCGACTACCTGATCAAGGACAAGGAGGCCCAGAAGGCTTCCACCCCGACGGTCATGACCGCCGACAACATCCGCGATCGTGAGGAGCTGCAGGAGCAGATTCGCGCCCTCGGCGAGCTCAAGATGATGGCCGAGACCTATGGTTTCGACATTTCCAACCCTGCTACCAACACGCAGGAGGCCATCCAGTGGATGTACTTCGCCTACCTCGCTGCCGTTAAGGAGCAGAACGGCGCCGCTATGTCCATCGGCCGCACCTCCACGTTCATCGACATCTACGCTGAGCGCGACCTTGCCAACGGTACCTTCACCGAGGAGCAGATCCAGGAGTTCGTGGATCACTTCATCATGAAGCTCCGCATGGTCAAGTTTGCCCGTACCCCCGAGTACCAGGCCCTGTTCACCGGCGATCCGCAGTGGGTCACCGAGTCCATCGGCGGCATGGGTGTTGACGGCCGTACGCTCGTTACCAAGATGAGCTACCGTTACCTGCACACGCTCGAGAACATGGGCACCAGCCCCGAGCCCAACATGACCGTTCTGTGGTCGACCCGTCTGCCCGAGAACTTCAAGAAGTTCTGCGCCAAGACTTCTGTCGCCAGCTCCTCGATCCAGTACGAGAACGACGACCTCATGCGCGTTTACCATGGCGACGACTACGGCATCGCCTGCTGCGTGTCCTCCATGCGCATCGGCAAGGAGATGCAGTTCTTCGGCGCCCGCGCCAACCTGGCCAAGTGCCTGCTGTACGCACTCAACGGCGGTGTTGACGAGGTCTCCAAGAAGCAGGTCGGCCCCAAGTATCGCGCCGTCGAGGGCGATACGCTCGATTACGACGACGTTGTGGCCAAGTACAACGACATGATGAAGTGGCTCGCTGGCGTGTACGTCAACTCGCTGAACATCATTCACTACATGCACGACAAGTATTGCTACGAGCGCATCCAGATGGCTCTGCACGACAAGCACGTGCACCGCTGGTTCGCTACGGGCATCGCTGGCCTTTCCGTCGTGGCCGACTCCCTGTCCGCCATCAAGTACGCCAAGGTCCACCCCGTCCGTGACGAGAACGGCATCATCGTCGACTTCGAGACCGAGGGCGAGTTCCCCAAGTACGGTAACGACGACGACCGCGTCGACCAGATCGCTCACGACGTTGTGCACCAGTTCATGGAGTACATCCGCATGAACGACACCTACCGCAACTCCGTGCCCACGACCTCGGTTCTGACCATTACCTCCAACGTCGTGTACGGTAAGAAGACCGGTTCCACGCCTGACGGCCGCAAGGCTGGTCAGCCGTTCGCCCCGGGTGCTAACCCCATGCACAAGCGCGATAGCCACGGCGCCATCGCTTCGCTGTCTTCGGTTTCCAAGCTCCCGTTCCGCGATGCTCAGGACGGCATCTCCAACACCTTCTCCATCATCCCGGGTGCGCTCGGCAAGGAGGACCAGGTGTTCTTTGGCGATATCGACCTTGATCAGCTGGGCGAGTAACTATTGTTAGTGCTATACTAACAATAACGATTACTGATTAGCGCGCCGGTTTCGGCCGGCGCCTATCGATCGAAGGAGACACATTATGAAGGTTTCTGAAGTTTCCGAGACTCAGGCCGATAACCTGGTCCACATGCTCGACGCTTACGCCGAGAAGGGTGGCCACCACCTGAACATCAACGTCTTCAACCGTGAGACGTTGC
The DNA here is from genome assembly GCA_905209215.1 of Coriobacteriaceae bacterium. Taxonomy (GTDB): domain Bacteria; phylum Actinomycetota; class Coriobacteriia; order Coriobacteriales; family Coriobacteriaceae; genus Collinsella. Next base: position 8,425 of record CAJLRY010000014.1, read on the forward strand.
TCGACGCTCAGGCTCACCCCGAGAAGTATCCGCAGCTGACCATCCGCGTTTCCGGCTATGCCGTGAACTTCCACACGCTCACCAAGGAGCAGCAGGACGAGGTCATTTCGCGTACCTTCCACGACAAGTTCTAAAGGGGTTTAACTCCCGCAGGATCGCCGGGCCGCTTTGGGTTACTTTCCAAAACGTCCTCGGACATGCAAAGGGCTCCGCTGCGCGCTTCGCGCGGCGGAGCCCTTTGCATCCTGCGGAAATGTTTTGGAAAGTAACCCAAAGCGGCCCGGCGGGGGTCCTGTGTAGTCACCCTTTAGGCGGAACTCTCCTAATTATTTGGATGAGTCGTTTACTTACTTGTGCTGTTACCGTCTTCCCGCTGTTGTTGGGGTATGCTTTGTTCGTATGTAAACGTTTGACATGTTGATGGGGGAGGGTGCTATGGCTCGCGAGGGCGCTCGTTCTAAGGATTCTGCTAAGCCTGGCATCAAGGAAGTTGCAGCGGTGGCGGGGGTTTCGCCTACTACGGTATCTCGCGTGCTTAATAATCGCGGCTATATTAGCCAAGAGACCCGCGATAAGGTCCATGCCGCGATGGAGCGCATCAACTATACGCCCAACGATATCGCCCGTGCCATGCTCAACGGTCGCCTGAATCTTATCGGTATGATCGTTCCCTTTGTGAGCAGCCCGTTCCATGCTCAGGTTGTGCAGGCGGTCGAGCGCACGTTAGCGGAAAACGGCTTTAAGATGTTGCTGTGCAACAGCGCCAATCGACCCGATCTTGAGCGTTCCTATATTGACATGCTCCGCCGCAATATGGTCGACGGTGTCATCGTCAACTCCCTCAATATCGGTGCCGAGGCATATGCCGAGATGGGCTTGAGCCTGGTTGGCATCGACTGCGATCTCGGCGAGGGCTCTGTCCAGATTGCAAGTGACAGCTATGGCATCGGCGAGCTCGCCACGCGCCGTCTGATTGATGACGGCTGCAGGCGTATCCTGTGCCTGCGCAGCAATAGCCGCATGCGCATGCCTGCCAATAAGCGTACCGATGCCTACCTCGATGTTGTTGAGCAGGCCGGTTTGTCCGCGCTTGTCCGTGAGGTTGAGTTCGTTAAGCCCGACGACGAAAAGGGCGCGGTCGTTGCGAAGATCCTCGATGAGAACCCCGATATTGACGGCATCTTTGCGGGAGACGATACGATGGCGGCCATCTGTCTCAACGTGATGAAGCAGCGCGGCTTGAGCGCTCCAGACGATATTAAGGTCGTGGGCGCGGATGGTGCCCGCCGAACTATGACGTTTATGCCTGACTTAACAACCGTACGTCAAGATATCGATCGCATCGGAGAGCTCGCGGCGCAATCCATCATCGCTCTTATTAACGGCGATAATCCCGAATCGAATATCAAGCTCCCCGTTGAACTCATTGAGGGCAAAACCGCGTAGTTCATCCCGTGCCAAAAGAATTCCTCAAACGCCTCTGATGACCGTTCACCGGCATATGTCAACCGTTTGCCGACGACTGGAACTGCGAAAAGACGTATTGGTGTGAAAACGTTTGACATATGAAAACGATTGACATATCTTGCCATTGTACCGAGTTAGTATGTCGTGGAAAGGAAGTCTCGGATGCACAAGGTGTATTACCAGCCTGAGGGAATTTGGGTAGGCGACATCATGCCGTACGGCGAGGACGGCACGTTCTATCTCTATCATCAGCGTGACACGCGTAACCCCGAACCTTTCGGAGAGCCGTTTGGCTGGGCACTCGCTACGACCAAGGATTTCGTCAACTACAAGGACTTTGGCGAGAGCCTTGAGCGCGGCGGCGACGAGGAAGTCGACCAGTACATTTATGCCGGCACGGTGTTTAAGGTGGGCGACAAGTACCATGCGCTCTACACTGGTTGCAATCGCGATAAGGTCCGCGCACGTTTGATGAAGCAGGTTCTTCTTCACGCGACGAGCGACGACGCCGTCAAGTGGGAGAAGAACATCGCCGAGACGCTGCTTCCGCCCCAGGAGGGTTACGATGACCGCAACTGGCGCGATCCCTTTGTGCTTTGGGATGAGGAGAACGAAGAGTACATGCTCATCCTCGGCACGCGTGTGGGCGAGGACAAGCGTCTGATGACCGGCCGCCTGGTCAAGTTCACCTCCAAGGATCTGACCAACTGGGAGTTCCAGGGCGACTGGTGGAACCCGGGCCTGTACACCATGTTTGAGATGCCTGATCTCTTTAAGATGGGCGACTGGTGGTACCTCGTCTTTTCCGAGTACAGCGACGGCAACAAGACCCGTTACCGCATGTCCAAGTCCATCAACGGTCCTTGGATTACCCCCGCTGACGACTCCTTCGACGGCCGCGCGTACTACGCCGCTCGCACCGCATTCGATGGCGAGCGCCGCGTTCTCTTTGGTTGGGTCCCGACGCGCGACGAGGGCGGCGACCCCAGCTCTTACCTGTGGGGTGGCACTTTTATGCCCCTCGAGATCGTTCAGCGTGCCGACGGAACGCTCGGCACCAAGCTCCCCGACAGCATGCTTGGCGCCTTTGGCGAGGCTAAGGCAGTCGAGACCTTTGAGCTTTCCTGCGAGTCGGGCAAGGTCGAGCAGGTGCTCGCCGCGGATGCCGGCTCCACCTACTTGCTCGATGCCGACATTGAGCTCGGCGGTAACGCTGCCGGCTTCTCGGTCAAGTTCGCCGAGGACGCCGAGACTGGTCTTGCCTATGAGTTCCGCGCCAACCTGCGCGAGGGCAAGCTCGAGTTCACGCCGGCTCCCCAGTACCCGTGGTTCCAGGTCAACAACATGGGCCTCGAGCGTCCGTTGTTCTTTAAGGGCGAGGGCACTCACCATGTGCGTCTGGTCGTCGACGACGACATCGCGACCATCTTTGTCGATGATGTTGCGCTCAACGCTCGCTTCTGCAACAAGCAGGGCCAGGGTGTGGCGCTTACCGTCACCGACGGTGCGCTCAAGTGCGCAAACGCAACGATCGCGTCTCTGTAGCGGCAACGAACCGTTTTATGATTTAGAAAAGGAATGGAGAGGAACATGGACTACAAGGCAGTGTCCCAGCAAGTCGTCGACAACGTCGGCGGACTGGAGAACATCGAGGGCGCCACGCATTGCGTGACCCGTCTGCGTCTGGTGCTCAAGGATACGAGCAAATACAACAAGGCCGAGCTCGAGAACATCGATGGCGTCAAGGGCGTGCTGTACAACAGCGGCCAGCTCATGATCATCTTCGGTACCGGTACCGTCAACAAGGTTTACGATGAGTTTATGGCTCTGACGGGCGTTAAGGAGATCAGCGCTTCCGAGGTCAAGGGCGCCGAGGCGGACAAGAAGGGCAAGTTCTTCTCGGTCCTCAAGGTATTCTCGGACATCTTTATCCCCATCATTCCCGCCTTCGTCGGCGCTGCAATCATCATCGGCCTTAAGTCGCTGATCGTTGCCAACGGCCTCTTTGGCATGGAGGGCAGCCTCGCCGATCACAGCGAGTTCCTCAAGAACCTCGCAAGCTTCTTTGCCATTATCGCCACCACGTTCGACTACCTGCCTGTCCTGGTTATGTACAGCGCAGTCAAGCGTTTTGGCGGTAACCCGATCCTGGGCATCCTCGTCGGTATCGTCATGGTTCACCCGAGCCTTATGAACCGCAACACGTTCGTTATGGACCCGACGGGTGCTGAGTACTGGAACTTTGGTCCGCTCTCCATTCCCATGGTTGCTTTCCAGGGCGGCGTGTTCCCTGCAATTCTGACCGCCTGGTTTATGGCCAAGGTCGAAAAGATTGCCCAGAAGTACATCCCCGAGGTCGTTTCGTTCGTCTTTGTCCCGACCGTTACCCTGATTCTTGCTAACGTCGCCCTGTTCACCGTGTTCGGCCCGCTCGGTAACCTGATCGGTGACGTCCTCGCCGGCGTAATCGATATCCTGTACAACAGGATGGGCGTCTTTGGTGCCTTTGTCTTCGCCGCGTTCCTGCAGCCGCTCGTCGTTACCGGTACGCATCAGTTCATCCAGGGTATCGAGGCAAACCTTGTTGCCACGACTGGCTTCAACTACATCCAGGCCATCTGGTCGGTTTCCATCATCGCCCAGGGCGGCGGCGCCATCGGTATGTACCTCATTCACAAGAAGCACTCCAAAGAGCGCAACATCTGCATGTCGTCCTTTATCCCGACGCTGGTCGGAATCTCCGAGCCCGCTATCTTTGCTGCAAACATGCGCTATTCGATCATTCCGTTCATCTGCGCATGCATCGGTGCAGGCTGCGGCGGTGCCTTCGTCAAGCTCTTTGAGGTGCGCGCTATCGGTCAGGGTCTGACCGGCGTGCTTGGCCTGCTCATCGTCACGCCCGAGACCCTCGTGTGGTATGTGGCTGGCAATCTCATCGCCTTTATCGTGCCGATCGTCTTGATCTTTGCCTACAACAAGGCAAAGGGCGTGCCGACCACCGATGAAGAGGGCGCTGGCGCTGGCTTCGACGTTAGCTTCTAGTTGAGCCGTTCAGTGTAATCTGAGGATAAGTTCATTTGAGGAAGGGCGTTCGACTCGTGTGAGTCGAGCGTCCTTCCCCATAGACGAGAAAGTCAACGGCGATGTTAAATCAAAAAAACAAGGTGACACGCGCGGACTATGAGCAGTGGCGTGCCGGACAGGATGAGACGGCGGCTCGCATCGCGTCCGACCCCGATAGGCTTCTGTTCCATGTGGAGCCTGAGCTTGGCTGGCTCAACGACCCCAACGGTTTGGTTCAGATTGGTGATACGTATCACATCTATCATCAATACGATCCTTTCGATGCTGCGCATGGCGGTCCAGTGCTTTGGAACCATCTGACGACAAAGGATTTTGTGACGTACGAGAATCACGGCCCCGTGCTGTTCCCCGATTCCGATTTGGATTCGAGCGGAGCGTATTCTGGTTCTGCCTTTGTACGTGATGGCAAGATTCACTACTTCTATACCGGCAACGTCAAGCATTTTGACCGCGATGATTACGACTACGTGTTGACGGGCCGTGAGCAAAACCAGATTCATATGGTTGCCGAGAATCCCGACGAATTGGGCGAGAAGCGCATGGCTGTTGGACCGGTCGATTACCCCGACGATATCGGTACGCACGTGCGCGACCCCAAGATCCTTGAGCACGACGGTATCTACTACATGGTTCTGGGCGCTCGTACGAAAGACGATCGCGGCTGCGTGCTTGTCTATACCTCGCGCGATCTAGAGGACTGGAACTATGCGACGCGTATTGAGCTGGGCGAGAAGTTTGGCTTTATGTGGGAGTGCCCCGATCTGTTCGAGCTCGATGGTGAGCTTATTCTCGTTTGCTGTCCGCAGGGTGTGCCTGCCGATGGATGGCGTTACCGCAATCCGCATCAGTGCGTGTGGTTCTCCATCGAGGCCGATTGGGAGGCGCCGAGCTTTAAAATCGTCGGGCAGGGCATGCCCCCGATGGTCGATGCCGGTTTTGATTTCTATGCTCCGCAGTCCTTTGAGGATGCTGCAGGCCGGCGTTTGATGATCGGATGGTCGGGTTGCCCCGACGCGACGGCAGAAAACCCGACGGTGGCGCGCGGGTGGCAGTGCGCGTTGACGGTGCCGCGAGAGCTGAGCATGCGCGATGGTAAGCTCTGCCAGCAGCCGGCGCACGAGATTGAGAGGATGCGCGGCGACTGCGTTCGCGCGACAGGCGGTGAAACCGTTGAGGAGCCGGGCCGCCTGTTTGATGTTGTGGTTTCCTGTGAGGGCGCCAAGATGGTCGAGCTCGAAATCCGCAAGGGTGTCTTTGTGCGCTATGCAGACGGGATGCTTACCCTCGACATGGGTGACGAAGGCTATGGGCGCGACCAGAGGTCGATCGAGCTCAGCGAGCTTCGCGACCTGCGCGTGCTTTCGGACACTACGATGGTCGAGATTTTTGCAAATGGCGGCGAGGCGGCACTTACGAGCCGTACCTATTCGCCGGCGGTTCCGGCGATGGGGTTGCATGCCGAGAGTGCGGCGTCGATGGATTTCTACCGCCTCGCGCATTAACCATGCGTGAGGCACGATTGGACTTGCTGGGCGGAATGTGTTGCAGTTGCCGCAGCGAACTACCGTTTATCGCGTATAGCTACCGTTTGCGGGATAAGTAACACTCATTTATAAACCGTGTAAAATCTCAGCCAAGCACGGAGTTTTCCAGGGAGACGCTGTCCTTTGTTGTGTGCAAGGGGCGGCGTCTCTTTGGCGCTTGGAGGCCGTTCTGCAGCAGGACGGCGGACGTGCGTCACATATTCAAAAGCCAACGTCGAGATGGGTTGTGATGATAATGGGCAAGTACGTAATCGTGGTTGAGTCTGGTTCGGATGTGACGCCGGAGCTCTGCGAGCGCTATGGCATCGTGCGCGTGCCCATGCATGTCACGATTGGTGACGAGACCGTCGAAGACGGATCGATCGACCCGCTTGAGATTTACTCGCGCTGCAACGAGTTTGGTGTGATGCCCAAGACCAGCGGTTGCTCGCCGGCGGATTTTGCGCATGTGTACGACCGCATCCACGCCGAGCGGCCCGATGCGACCATTTTGCATCTTGCGTATTCCGAGGTTACGACCTGCTCGCATCAGTCGTCGAAGATTGCGGCAAAGGGCCGCGATTACGTCTTCTCCATGGATACGCGCTTTGTGTCGGTGGGCCAGTCGCTTGTCGCCGTTGAGACCGCCAAGTATATCGAAGCCCATCCGGATGCCACCGTCGACGAGATCTTTGCCTTCACCAATTCGGTGATGGACCGCGTGCTGTTGGGCTTTGTCCCCACCGATCTCGCCTTCCTTAAGGCTGGCGGTCGTTTGTCCAACGTGGCATTCCTCGGTGCCCATCTGCTCAAGATTAAGCCCTGCATTGAGGTAACGGGCGGCAAATTCGTGGCGACCAAGAAGCTCCGCGGCTCTATGCTCAAATGTGCCCGTGCCTTTATTGACCACATGGTTGCGAAGGGCGATATTGATTACTCGCACATTGGTTTGGCGTATTCAGTGGGCCTTTCCGAGGAGCTGCGCGACGATATGGAAGTCTATGCGCACGACCTGGGCTTTAAGGACGTTACCTGGACTCAGGTCGGCGGCGTCATCTCGAGCCACTGCGGCCCGACCGCCTTTGGCGCGGTGCTTACGCTTAAGGCGTAGGGCCTGGCGTCTATCGATTTCTATTGCTTCGGCGGCGAGCGGGTTGTGACAACCTTCCCGCCGCTTTTGCGTGGAGTCAAATAGGACGATCAAATTGACCGCTAAACCGTTTCGCCATCAGGCGTATGGGCTAGAATGGCTCTGGCATTTTAATTGACAAAAACCAAAGAGAGGCAAGGTTGCGGGAATGGCTGAGATGACGCTTGAGGGTGTGGATGCTCATCCCGAGGACTCTGCGTATGCCCTGGGTCGCGTGCATTCGATCGAGACGATGGGAACGGTCGACGGTCCCGGCATCCGCTTTGTAGTGTTTGTTCAGGGTTGCCCCATGCGTTGTGCGTATTGTCACAATCCCGATACCTGGTCTGTTAACGGCGGCACGATGGTGACCGTCGAGCATCTCATGGACGAGTTCCAGAGCAACCATGAGTTCTACCGTAGCGGCGGCATTACCGTTTCGGGCGGCGAACCGCTCCTGCAGCCCGAGTTTTTGGCCGACCTGTTCCGTGCAATGCACAACAACCCCGATGGCCGCGTACACACCTGCCTAGACAGCTGTGGCTATGCATTTGATCCCAAGCATCCGGAGAAGTTCGATGCTGTTCTCAACGAGACCGATATGGTGCTGCTCGACATCAAGCATGCCGATCCGGTTGAGCATAAAAAGCTGACCGGTTGCGATCCTGCGCGCATCATGGCGTTTGGCGATGAGCTTGCCCGTCGCAAGATTAAGGTTGTTATTCGCCACGTGGTGGTGCCGGGTATCACCGATACGGCGGAGGAATGCGAGAAGCTCGGTCGCCTGATCGCTCCATGGTACAACGTGGTGGGCCTGGAAATGCTGCCGTATCACACGATGGGTGTCGTCAAGTACGAGCAGCTGGGTATTCCCTATAAGCTCGAGGGCGTGCCCCAGATGGATACCGCGCGCATGCCCGAGCTGCGCAACGCCGTCATGACGGGCATGAAAAAGCGCCGCGCCGAACTCAAAAACGCCATCGGCTAGCGGCACTCATTGGGGACAGACTTAAATGAGTGCCCCGGGCACCTAGTTGATTGCTAAAGAGCCCCGTCAAGTTGCGGTGGAATAGTTCTTGTTTTTCGGCTTATGCCGCCCAAACAGGAACTATTTCACCGCAACTGCGTTTTGGGCAAAGATGCGCAACGGAATCGGTGTTTTTGCATAGAAACGCCTGTTTATTGTTTAGAGACACCTTAAACGCGACTGAATATCTTTGGAAAGAAATGCCTGCTATCGACATCGATGGCTGTACCTATGTCATGAGCGTCATGACATCGATGCCGTGGAGCGACCGCTCGAGCGAGGTTACGGCCGCGATTGCAAAGGCTCTGTTTGATACGCGAGCTGCACTGACTTAGCGTGTTCGTTTGGCGAGGTCAAACAAAATGCTGGTACCATACCGTGGTTGAGAATTACGTATAGGTTTGGGGAATGGTATGGCTACCATCGCGATTATCGGTGCGCTCGAAAAAGAGATCATGCAGATTAAGGAAGAGCTGAGCGACGTTTGCGAGGCGCGGGAGGCAGGCTTGACCGTTGTGAGCGGTGAGCTCGACGGTCTGACAGTTGTCGCCACAACGGCGGGCATGGGCACGGTGAACGCCGCCGCTGCAACACAGCACCTCATTAGCAAGTATGCTCCGCAGGCTGTTGTGTTTTCGGGCATTGCGGGCGGTTTGAACCCCAAGCTCCATATCGACGACGTGGTCATTGGCAAACGCCTACGCTATCTGGATACCGATACCGCGCTTATCGCCGAGTCCGCACCGGGGCTCGAGGAGTTTGGCTCGACACCCGCGCTGGTCGATATTGCCGTCGACGTGCTTGCTGAGCGTGGGTTCGTTGACGCTTCGACAAATGCAGTCGCTTCGAACGGGGGCACCAAACAGTTCCTGGTCGGCACGATTGCCACGGGTAACCGCTTTGTGACGGGCGCCGCCATGCGTAACGACGCTATCGAAGCGACGCATGCCGATTGTGTCGGCATGGAGGGCGCGGCGATTGCTCATGTCGCAACCAAAAATGGTGTCGATTGCCTGGTGTTGCGCGCTATCAGCGATAATTGTGACGAGGCGTACGATGCAATTTGCGACCGAGAGTTCGATCTGTTCGAGTACGCGCGTGTCGCAAGTAACATCACGCTCGATATCGTCCGCCGCATTGCCGCTGCGCAATAGCGCGCTCTTTTGTAAGAACCTACGACCAAGGAGTGTCCATGGCCGATTCCATTAACTACCAGCTTGCCAAGTTCGTCGCCAGCTACGGCAAGGTTTCGCAGATTCCCGAGTCCACCTGCCCCGAGGTGAGCTTTGTCGGCCGCTCCAACGTGGGCAAGTCGTCGATTATGAACAAGCTCTTTGGCCGCAAGAACCTGGTCAAGGTTTCCAGTACGCCGGGCAAGACGAGCAACATCAACTTCTTTGAGGCCGACGACGTGCATTTCGTGGACCTGCCGGGTTACGGTTTCGCCCGTCGCTCCAAGGCCGAGCGCGACCGCTGGGCCGAGCTTATCGGCGACTTCTTCGACTCCGAGCGCAGCTTTAACCTGGTCGTATCGCTGGTTGACATTCGTCACGACCCCAGCAAGCTCGATCATGACATGATCGACTACCTGCAGGGCAACGAGTTCAACTTTATCGTCTGCCTCACCAAAGCCGACAAGCTCAGCCGCACCCAGCAGGCCCGCCAGGCAGCAGCCATCAAAAAGCAGCTCAACGTCCCGGCCGAAAACGTAATCATCACAAGCTCCCAAACCGGTGTGGGCATCGACGAGCTCAAGCGCCGCATTGCCGAGGCGTGCCTCTAATAAGTGCTTCAGTCTAGCAAGAGCCCCTACCAATAAAAAGCCAAACTATCAGCCCGGCGCCCCTTCAAAGCGTGGGTCCCTGTAGACATCCTCAGCAAGGTAGGCGCAGGGACGGTCGGGATGTTCCCTCAAAATCATTCCGCAGCGCGAAGGCCCCTTGTCCGTCGCTCCGTAGGAGCAGGACAAGGGGCCTTCATGTGCGAGGACGATTTTGAGGGAACATCCCGACCGTCCCGGACAGGTATATGAGGAGGATGTCTACAGGTACTCGATTTGAGCGCCTTCCGTGTCGCACGTCAGAATATGCGTATCGCACTTGGGGAACTGCTCGCGCAGCTTGACCTGTAGGAACTTTGCCACGATGGTGTCGTCGGTCACAGCCATGAGGGTCGAGCCCGAACCGCTGATCCAGATGGTCTTGGCGCCGCCGTTAAGGCAGGTGTCGCGCACGGCGTTGTAATCGGGAATCAGGCGGCGGCGATAGGGCTCCTGGATGCGGTCGTCGTTGGCGGCGGCAATCAGGTCAAGGTTGCCGGTCTCCAGGCCGCGCGTCATGCCGGCGATGCGGCCCATTTGCCATACGGCGGTGGAGAGTGGAATCTCCTGCGGCACGACCTTGCGCGCCTCACTCGTATGCACCTCGTAGGGCGGAATCACGGTAATAAAACGCAAGCGATCGCTCACCTCGTAGCGCAGACACTGGGGGAGCGAATCAGTCGGCGTAAAGGAGCAAACGGCACCACCCAGGATGGCAGGGGCGACGTTATCGGGATGGCCCTCGACCTCGGTGGCAATGCGGACGAGCTCGGCACGGTCGACGGTGTGGCCCGTCAGCGCGGCGGCGGCCATAATGCCGGCGACGACGCAGGTGGAGCTGGAGCCCAGGCCGCGAGCGACGGGCACATCGGTTTGAATGTCGATGGCAACGGGAAAAGCCGGCTCGCCCCATGCGGCCAGCGCATCCACAAAGCTCACGTAGACTAGGTTGTTCTCGTTTTGGAACTCCTCGGGGCAACCCGTGATGGTGAGCTTGTCGGCGCGCTCAAAGGTGAAGTGCGAGTAGAGGCTGACGGCCATGCCGAGGGTGTCGTAGCCGATGCCTAGGTTTGCGCTGGTGGCGGGGACGGTGATCTTGATCATGGGAATCTCCTGGGCGGTCTGCCTGTTTAGTTCGCTGCTCGGGCAGTCCTGGCTCGCTCGGAAAGCACATTAAGTGCTTTCCGGCTCGTGCGGAACTCGCGACGAACTAAACAGGCAGACCCGCATGTCAGTTCGTCATCATCCCGGTGGGTTTCTGATAAAAGAAGGTGCGCCGGCTTTCGCCGGCGCTTAATAAGGGGTTTAGTTGGCGCTCATTCGTTTTGCTGCAGACTCGACGTAGCTTGCCATCTCATCGACGTCGCAGACGTCTTCAAAGCGGACGGGCTTGGACTCGAGTTCGGCGAGCTGGGTCGGGGCGACCGTGTTGGTGGCCTGCTCGAGCACACGCATGGCCTCAAAGTCGTCCTCGGGAACGTTAAGGCCCAGGGCATCGCAGCAGGCGCGCGGGAACTTGTAGGGGCTGGCGGTCGAAAGCAGCACGCGGGCCTTAGCGCCCTCGGCGGGGGCGACCTGCTCAAAGACGTGATAGCCGCAAGCGGTGTGAGGGTCGATCACGTAGCCGTTTGCGTCCCAGCAGCTCTTGATGGCAGCGCGGACCTCGTCCTCGCTGGCCCAGCCGCAGCCAAACACGCTCTGGATCTTGGCCAGCAGCTCGGCGGGCACCTCGTAGCGACCCGTCTGTGCCAGCTGCTCCATAAGGCCGGCTACGAGCTCGCAGTCGCCGTCGGATAAGAAGTAGAGCATGCGCTCCAGATTGGAGCTAATGAGAATGTCCATCGACGGCGAGATAGTCGTGAAGAACGGACGGTTGCGGTCGTAGACGCCGGTGGTCAGGAAGTCGGCCAGCACGTTGTTCTTGTCGCTCGCGACGATGAGCTTGGCGACGGGCAGACCCATGCGCTTGGCGTAGTAGCCGGCCAGGATATCGCCAAAGTTGCCAGTCGGCACGCAGAACTCAACGGCGTCGCCGGCCACAATGGCGCTGGCGCGCAGCAGCTGCGCATAGGCGGCAAAGTAGTAGACGACCTGCGGTACCAGACGGCCGACATTGATGGAGTTGGCACTCGAAAGCACGGTGCCAGCGGCCTCCAGGCGCTCGGCAAGCTCCTTATCGGCAAATATGCGCTTGACGGCGCTCTGGGCGTCGTCAAAGTTGCCGCGGATGCCGCAGACAGCGACGTTGTCGCCCTCCTGCGTGGACATCTGCAGGTTCTGGACGCGGCTGACCTTGCCCTCGGGATAAAAGACAGTGATGCCCGTGCCCGGGGCGTCGGCAAAGCCGGCAAGTGCTGCCTTGCCCGTGTCGCCCGACGTGGCGGTGACGATCATGATGCGCTCGGCGCCGCCGTCCTTGGCAGAGGTGCGGGCCATCAGGCGGGGGAGCATCTGCAGGGCGACGTCCTTAAAGGCGCTTGTGGGGCCGCCAAAGAGTTCCATCACATAGGTCTGAGGGGCATCGGCGCCCGGTGCGGCGTCGAGTTTGACGAGCGGCGTGACCTCTTCGCTCGCAAACTTGCTGCGGTAAGCCTCGTCGACACACGCCGAAATTTCTTCGGCCGTGTAATCATTCAGTAACATTCCCAACACATCTTGAGCGATTTCAAAGTACGATTTATCTGCAAGCGAGCTGATATCGAGTTGCTGGGTGCCCAGCTCGTCCGAGACAAACAAACCCCCGTCGGGAGCGATGCCGGTACGGATTGCCACCTTACTTGAGCACGATAAAGTGCGTCCTCGTGTACTATGATGAGTTCCCATATAACACTGCTCCTCGGATGCCTTGGTCCCAATCGGTGAAACCATGGTATCAGAGCGCGCAAAACAGGTTTGCAGAGGCTTTTAGAAAGGTAACCTCAAGCCCATGATTAAGATTGCCAAGTTTGGCGGCTCGTCGGTCGCCGACGCCGAACACTTTAAGAAGATCAAGGCCATTGTCGATGCCGACCCGGCCCGCCGTTTTGTGGTGGTTTCTGCCTGCGGTCGCCGCTTTAAGGGCGATACCAAGGTGACCGACCTGCTCTACTTGGTTAACGCACACGTTAAGTACCACGTGTCGTGCGAGGAGCTGCTCGAGGACATTGGCCAGCGCTATTTTGATATCGCTGACGAGCTGGAGCTCACCTATCCCATCCGCGAGGAGTTCGCGGCCTTTGCCGAGCGCGCCCGTTCCGGTGGCTACTCCACCGAGGAACTCGTGAGCCGCGGCGAGTACTTTACCGCCCGTCTGATGGCCGAGTACCTGGGCCTGCCGTTCCTGGATGCCGCGACGGTCGTGGCGTTCCATCATGACGGTACGCTCAGCATGAACCGCACCGCCGAGCTGGTGCAGGAGTACGGCCAGCAGGGCGGCTTTGTTATGCCCGGTTTCTACGGCGCGACGCGTGAGGGGCAGATCAAGCTGCTCGACCGTGGTGGCGGCGATATTTCCGGCTCGATTCTGGCCAAGTGCCTTGGTGCCGACCTGTACGAGAACTGGACCGACGTCTCGGGCTTCTATTCTGCCGATCCTCGCATTGTGCCCGAGGCTCAGCCCATCGCCCGCGTTACCTACGAGGAGCTGCGCGAGCTTTCGTACATGGGCGCGAGCGTCCTGCACGAGGAGGCCGTGTTCCCCGTGCGCGAGGCCGGTATTCCGCTAGTCATCAAGAACACCAACGCGCCGCAGGACCCTGGCACCATCATTAGCGAGACGGCCGACGAGGGCGAGGCGGAACCCATCATTACCGGCGTGACCGGCAAGCGCGGCTTTGTCGCCATCAACGTTGCCCGCGACCGCACCAAGCCCCGCGTCGGCTTTATGCGCCGTGCGCTTTCGGTCTTCGAGCGCTATGACGTTTCCGTCGAGCACATGCCCACCGGTGTCGACCGCTTTGGCGCCGTGGTGCAGGAGCAGGACGTTCACGATTCGCTGTACTCGCTCGTGGGCGACATTCAGCAGGAGGTCGAGCCGCTCGAGATCGAGGTTGTCGAGGGTCTGGCACTTATCGCGACCGTCGGCCGTAACCTGCGCGGCCGCGCCGGTATCTCGGGCCACCTGTTTGGCATGCTTGGCCAGGCTGGCGTGAGCGTGCGTATGATTTCGCAGAGCTGTGACGAGATCAACATCATCATCGGTGTCGAGGAGAAGGACTTCGATCTGGCGATTCAGACCATTTACCGTGCCTTCTCCGACGAAAACGGCATTGTGAAGGTCTCCGACCTGGAGGCTCCCGCGCCGGCCGATCCCGCCCTGGCAGCCCTCCACAAGTAGTTACCATCCCGGTAGATTTTTAGGATGTCCCAAAAATCTACTGTCGGGCGTTTCGTTTCGGTTTCGTTTCGACGGGGCGGGTTTTGTATCCGCCCCGTTCTTGTATACACTGGCAACAATAATCGGCCTGCTCGGCGTGCGGGCAAAAGCCACAACCTTTAAAGGGGGAAGCATGAAACAGTACACGGTTGCTATTTTGGGCGCGACGGGAGCCGTGGGCACCCAGATGCTCGAGTGCCTCAACGAGCAGGAGTTCCCGGTCGGCAAGCTCAAGCTGTTGGCAAGCGCACGCTCCGCGGGCAAGACCGTCGAGTTCCGCGGCGAGCAAATCGTGATCGAAGAGGCTTGCCCCGAGGCCTTTGAGGGCTGTGACATTGTGCTTGGCGCTGCCGGCGACGATATCGCCAAGGAATTGCTGCCCGAGGCCGTAAAGCGCGGCGCCGTCGTGGTCGACAACAGCCATGCCTTCCGCATGGATCCCGAGGTGCCGCTGGTCGTGCCCGAGATCAATGCCGACGACATCAAGTGGCATCACGGCCTTATCGCCAACCCCAACTGCGCGACCATCATCGGCCTGGTTCCCACGTGGCCGCTGCATCAGCTCGCCGGCGTGAAGCGCATGATCGTCTCGACGTACCAGGCGGCTTCGGGCGCTGGCGCTCCCGGTATGGCCGAGCTCGAAGCGCAGCTTGCTGCCCTGGGCCGTGGCGAGGAGATTCCCGAGCCGCGCGCATTTGCCGCCCAGCTGGCGAGCAACCTGATTCCGCAGATTGGCGGCGTCAAGGAGGAGGGCTTTACCTCTGAGGAGATGAAGCTACAAAACGAGGGCCGTAAGATCATGCACCTGCCCGAGCTGCGCGTGAACTGCACCTGCGTGCGCGTGCCTGTGCTGCGCTCGCACTCCGAGAGCATTACGCTCGAGTTCGAGCGTGACATTACGGTTGACGAGGCCCGTGTTGCGCTGGCTGCCGCTCCGGGCGTGAAGCTGGTTGACGACATGAGCGCCGAGGATGCGCACGATCGCTTCCCCATGCCGATGGATACGTCCGACCAGGACCTGATCTGGGTCGGTCGCGTGCGTCGCGACATCTCGAACCCCGAGGCCACGCGCGGTATTACCTTCTGGTGCTGCGGCGACCAAATCCGTAAGGGCGCGGCAACCAACGCCGTCCAAATCGCTAAGCTGCTCTGCGAGTAGTGCGACCTGTCCGGCGGGGGCCGGGCTTAGTTTTCAGAACGTCCTCGACCATGTGTGGCGCCTTGTCCTGCTCCTTCGGAGCCGCGGACAAGGCGCCACACTGGTCTGCGGAGTGTTCTGAAAACTAAGCCCGGCCCCCGCCTGCGGTGACTCGGCTGCGAGCGGCCAGCGATGGGGCCGTTGTTGGTTGGGGCCGCTGGGCTGATGTGGGGGTGCGTGGCTGTTGCGAGCTCTGGTCCCGGCGGCGGCCTCGGCGCTTTGCGCCTGCCGCCTGGGTCTACTGCGGGGCCGTGGCGGCAGCGGCGGCGCTTCGCGCCTGCTGCCTGGGGTGACTTTGGGCTTGGTGCGAATTGAGGTCTAATACTTTTCCCGTGAAGTGAACGACCTTATTTGGACCCCCGAAGCATTGGCATATTTTGACCGCTATTTCCTGCGGTTTTGCAGCGCGAATCCTGCGGTTTTTTGGTCTAAAGGTGTGGATGCTCCGGGGCTTCGTTTTTACTCGTTCACTTCTCGGGAAAGTATTAGAGCTCAGCTGGCGGGGGTACCGCCCTGGCGTCGAAGCCCCGCGTCTTCTTCGCTTGATTGGGAAAAACAGCCTCGCTGAAGTAATTGCGAGCCCGCCCGGACGTATCTGCGGGGGTTGTCTGCACAGTTCGCGGTATTATGTTTGCTGAGTTTTGAAAGGAGCCGCTGGTGGTCACGACGACATTTGCCTCGCCTTTGGGCGAAATCCTGCTTGCCGCTGATGGCCGCGGTTTGACGGGGCTTTGGTTTGAGGGGCAGGAGCACTTTGGCTCTACGCTGCTCAAAGAGGATGCGGAGTATGTCGTAGGTACCGATGCGGTTTCTGGTACCGGTGGGATGTCTTCGGTGAGTCCGGCAAATGGTGTGGCCTCTTCGGTGCTTGAGCGTTCATGGGCTTGGCTGAATGCTTATTTTGCGGGGCAGGAGCCTCGGTTTACGCCGCCGTTGCATTTGATTGGCACGGCGTTTCAGCGCGAGGTTTGGTTTGAGCTGCTTTCTATCCCGCGTGGCGAGGTCGCTACGTATGGCGAGATCGCCCAGCGTGTTGCGGCTCGACATCATGTGCCGGGAAACGAGGCACCCGTTGTATCTCCTCGCGCGGTGGGGGCTGCGGTTGCGCGTAACCCCATTTCGATTATCGTGCCATGCCATCGCGTAGTTGCCGCCGATGGTTCGCTCAACGGATATGCCGGCGGGCTCGATCGCAAGGAGTGGCTGCTTCGGCTTGAGGGCGCCTATCTATAAGCTGCAGGCGGCCGCAACGCCCATGCGGCAAGCGCGCTCGCTGTACGGGCGTTGTTTGCAGGGCGAGATGTGAAGCCGCCCGTTCCTTAAGTCCGACTAAGCTATAACCTTGCTTTTTTAAATATGCTCATCGACCTGCTAAGGCAGCACTAAGGCGAGTGCGGGTGCGCTATTATCGGCGCTCACGGAGCGCTTGGTGTTCTTGGCACGCATGGACGAGGGCTCGGCGGGCTTTACCATGGCGTCGATCGATCTTTCGGAGGCGGTGAACAAGGTGGCGGCGCCGTTTAAGTCGGTGGCGGTCTCAGGCGGTAAACGCCTGTCGACGTCGATTGCGACCGGCGTGCGGACCCATGCCGATGCCGCGGCGGTGGCGCAGGTGGTTGAGTTGCTACTGGACAACGCCACGCGCTATGCGAGCGAGGGCAGCGTGATTGAGCTGAGCCTGTGCGCCGTTTCGCACGGCAAAGGCAAGGGCGCCGCCGAGCTTGTCGTATCGAACGCCGTGGACGAGCTGCCCGAGGGCGACCTGGACCGATTGTTCGATCGCTTCTATCGTGCGGATGCGTCGCGCAGCTCCAAGACGGGTGGCTCGGGCGTGGGCCTGTCCGTGGTGCGTGCCATCGCCGAGGCCCATGGAGGCGCCGCCACCGTATCCGGTCACGGCAACCAGATCACCTTCACCGTTTGCCTTTAAAACCTGCCAAAAAGGAACAGGTTTATTTTGGCAGGTTTTATCTGGGGAAACGTCCGCAGGAGAGGGCATGGGCGGTGTGAACATATGCATCTCTACCTGCTAAAATATAGGCATCGTTATTCGGCTCCTGAGTGGAAAGGAGACGGTCATGCAGTACGAGATCGGCGGAGGGGCTTTCCCGGTTGTTACGTGCAACCTTAGCGATGGCGAATCCATGATCACCGAAAGCGGCGCCATGGCTTGGATGACCCCCAACATGGAAATGTCTACCTCGGGCGGTGGCATCGGCAAGATGTTCTCCAAGGCTTTTTCGGGTGAGGCATTGTTCCAAAACATTTGGACCGCGCGTGGCGATGGCATGATCGCGTTTGGCTCCTGCTTCCCCGGCCGCATCGTGCCAATCGAGATCGGTCCGGGCAAGAGCTGGATTTTGCAGAAGCGTTCGTTCCTTGCCGCGGAAAGTGGCGTCGAGTTGAGCATTCACTTTAACAAGAAGGCAAAGGCCGGCGTCTTTGGCGGCGAGGGCTTTATCATGCAGAAGCTCACGGGCTCGGGTGTTGCTTTTGCCGAGATCGACGGCGACCTGGTTGAGTACGAGCTCGCTGCTGGCCAGCAGATGATTGTGGATACCGGCAACGTGGCCGGCTTTGAGGAGACCGTGAGCATCGACGCTCAAATGGTCAAGGGCGTCAAAAACATCATGTTTGGTGGCGAGGGCGTGTTCAACACCGTGCTCACCGGTCCCGGTCGCATCTGGTTGCAGACGATGCCCATTTCCAATCTTGCGGCAGCAGTGGCCTCGATGACCAACAACAATAACTAGTCCGCATAGGATAGCGCGCGGCGGGCTTACCCTGTCGCGCGCTTTTTTGCTGGCAAACGCCTCGCTTATAGAGTGTGGCTGCGCTGCTACAGCGAGCGTCGTCATCTCGTCACCCTGATAGCTTGCGGCAAGCGTGGCAATGAGGAGTGAGAATTTGAGTGCTCAGTCCCAAGGCATAATGGCGGCCATGCCAACAAGCAAAAACGAGTTGCCGGTGTCACGGAAAGGCAGGCGTCGGTCGATTCCACGTGAGACGGCTGTGCCGATCTGCACGGCCGCCCCTGCGCGTCCCGCGCTGCCCCCAAAGAGGTACGTTTCCCCATATAAAACCTGCCAAAATAAACCTGTCCCTTTTTGGTAGGTGGGAAATGGGTAATACTAAAGAGTTATCCGACCAGATGGGAATTAATCGATGGCCTATATCGAATTCAAAGACGTCATCAAGGCATACGGCGAGGGCGATGCCCGCATCCACGCGCTCGACGGCGCGAGCTTTACGGTCGAGCGCGGCGAGCTCGCCATCATTTTGGGTGCTTCGGGTGCCGGCAAGACCACGGCCCTCAACATTCTGGGCGGCATGGACACGGCAACTTCTGGCACCGTGACGGTGGACGGGCGTGACGTGAGCTCTGCCAACGAGGCTCAGCTTGTGGAATACCGTCGCGCCGATGTTGGCTTTGTCTTTCAGTTCTACAATCTGGTCCCTAACCTGACGGCGCTTGAGAACGTCGAACTCGCGGCGCAGATCTGCCCCGATTCGCTCGATGCCGAGCAAACGCTTCGCCAGGTTGGCCTGGGCGACCGCCTCGCTAACTTTCCGGCGCAGCTTTCGGGCGGCGAGCAGCAGCGCGTATCCATCGCCCGCGCGCTGGCTAAGAACCCCAAGCTGCTTTTGTGCGACGAGCCTACGGGTGCACTCGACTACAAAACCGGCAAGCAGATCTTGCAGCTGCTACAGGACACTTGCCGCAAGCAAGGCATTACGGTCATCATCATCACCCACAACTCTGCGCTGGCGCCCATGGCCGATCGCCTGATCCGCTTTAAGAGCGGCCGCGTGGAGAGCGAGACGATCCAGCAAAATCCTGTGCCTATCGAGACGATCGAGTGGTAGCGCCCATGAATCAGGACCGCCAAAACAGTCAACGCCGCGACGCGCAGAACACGGAGCGCGAGCAGGATTTTACGACCTACCGTACCGCCCAAAGCTCAAACGATATGGTGCCGACGGTTTTTCGCCGTGGCATCTACCGCACGATTCGCGGCAGCCTCAAACGCTTCTTGTCTATCGTTGTGATCACCGCGCTTGGCGTGAGCGTGATGTGCGGCCTTAAGGCGGGCTGCGAGGACCTGTGTGATTCGGTCGACGCCTATTTTGACCAGCAGAATGTCTATGACATCAACGTGCAGTCGACCTATGGTCTGACCGATGACGATATTGCCGCGATCCAAGAGGTCGATGGCGTCGAGACGGCCGAGGGCATCTATACCGAGACCGCCTATACCGCCGTGGGTACGACGCGCGAGCGTGTCGTCGTACAGAGCCTCTCCAAAGAGAATATTGACCAACCGGTGCTAGTGCGCGGCGAGCTGCCCGAGACTTCGGGCGAAGTGGCAGTGACCTCACGTTTTTTGAAGGCTTCGGGCAAGAAAATCGGCGATACGGTGAGCTTTGCCGCCAACGATGCGAGCTCGTCGAACCAAAGCGCCAAGGACCAGTTTGCCGATGGGGACTACACCATCACGGCCGAGGTTCTCGATCCTACCGACGTGAGCTCCGACTCGACAGTCAACGCCTTTCGCGCTGCTTCGACTGCGGACTACAAGTTCTACGTGAGCGAGGATGCCGCGACATCTTCTTCCTACTCCGCTGTCCACGTGGTCGTCGAGGGAGCCAAGAGCCTCAACTCCTATTCGGATGCCTACTCGGCAAAGATCAATGAGGTCAAGGGCAATATCGAGAAGATCCGCGAGGAGCGTGAGAAGGCGCGCGCCCAGGAGCTGACGGTCGACACACCGGCGAGCTTGGACGCAGCTGAGCGTCAGGCGAATATGGTCTTTGGGATCGAGCAGGACAACATCAATCGCATGGCCGAGGGCAGCGACGAGCGTGCGCAGGCGCAAGCCGACCTGGACCAGCGCCGTGCCGCCGCCGACCAGCAGTTTGCCGATGCCCGCGCCGAGCTCTCTGACCTGGGCGAATGCACCTGGTACATCCAGGACCGCGATAACATCGCAAGCTACTCGAGCGTGGAGAGCGATAGCTCGTCAATTGAGGCCATTGCCACGGTGTTCCCGTTCATCTTCTTTATCGTCGCCGTGCTCATCAGCCTCACCACCGCCACGCGCATGGTCGAGGAGGAGCGCACGCTCATTGGCCTGTACAAGGCGCTCGGCTATTCGCGCGGGCGTATCCTGTCCAAATATGTGGACTACTCGCTGTGGGCGTGTCTGATCGGTGGCGTGCTCGGCAATATCATCGGATTTGTGGGTCTGCCGCTGTTCTTGTTTACGGTGTTCGACGACATGTACTCGCTGCCCCAGATGTTGCTTTCGTACGACATCGTGTCATCACTCGTGTCGGTAGCGCTGTTTGCCGTGGGCGTGGTGGGCGCCACGATTATCGCCTGCCGCCACGAGATGGCTGAGACCCCAGCCTCGCTCATGCGCCCCAAGGCCCCGCGCGCCGGCTCGCGCATTCTGCTCGAGCGCATTGGCTTTATCTGGCACCGCATGGGCTTTTTGAACAAGGTCGCTGCACGCAACCTGTTCCGCTACAAAAAGCGCGCCTTTATGACCATCTTTGGCATTGCGGGCTGCACGGCGCTTGTGATTTGCGGTATGGGCATCCGTGATACGTCGGTCGCGCTGTCGCCCAAGCAGTACGGGCACATCACACGCTACGATTTGCTGGCGGTCGCCAATCCCGATGATTTTTCGCAGACGTGCGCGGCGTTGGATGAGCGCAGTGCAGCCAAGGATTCCGACGTGACCGTGACTTCGACGCTGCCGATTATGACCGACAACGTTACCTTTACATTCGGCGGAAAGAGCGAGACCGTGCAGCTGATCGTGGTGCCCGATGACCGCACGAACGACCTGGATGACTACGTGCGCCTAGAGGACGAGTCCAAAGAACCGCTCGCCCTGCGTGACGGGGATGTGTATTTGAGCAAGAGCTCTCAGCTGGTGCTGGGGATCAAGCCGGGCGATACGGCACACGTCCAGGATTCGTCGCTCAATGTTGCCAAGGTCAAAGTCAGCGACATCTCGCTCAACTATCTGGGGAACACGCTTTACATGACGCAGGGCACCTATGAGCGCGCGTTCGGTCGAAGTGCACGCCTTAACGGCGTCTTTGTGCTGCTTAAGGGTTCGTCGGCCGACCAGATTGCGTTTAGTAAGAATCTTAAGAGTGACGGTTGGCTTACGATTTCGAGTACGGCCGAGCATTGGGAAAACTATGAGGCGAACTTTACGATTATCAATTCGGTCGTGGTGCTCGTGACCTTTATGGCGGCGTGCCTGTCGTTTGTGGTGGTGTTTACGCTGTCCAACACGAATATCTCCGAGCGCGAGCGCGAGCTGGCGACCATTAAGGTGCTGGGCTTCCGCCGTGGCGAGGTGCACCACTACGTCAACAAGGAGACGTTGATCCTCACGGCGATTGGTGCCGCGCTGGGCGTACCGCTGGGTGGTGCGCTGGCCGAGAGCTTTACGTACATCTTGCAGATGCCGTCATTGTACTTTGACGTCGAAGTCGAGCCGCTGAGCTACGTGCTTGCCGTGGTGCTTTCCTTCGGCTTTACGATCATCGTCAACCTCGCTACCAATCGCACCCTCAATAAGATCGACATGGTCGGCGCCCTCAAGAGCGCCGAGTAGCCTGCCAAAAAGGGACAGGTTTATTTTGGCAGGTTTTATCGGGGCAAACGCCGGACAACCATTAGGTGGCCCGGCGTTTGCCCCGTCAAACGGGCTTTCCATTTGCCTTTCATTCTATTTGGTTTTCGCTCGCAGGCGTGGATGAGAGGCTCTCTTTGGCCTTCGAGATTGGGCTTGTATGGGTCGTATGCCACAAAATGGGCCTATCTACTACGTTTGCTACCACACCCTCGACCGTGACAAAGATTATGAAATTAAAACCGCAGGTAGATGGCTTGCCAGTTTTCGGAAAAGGCGGGTATGGTCGGCCCTCTCGAGTTAAACGTAGTAAATAGGCCCTTTTCTTGGCGCGCGGTCAGCTCAATGCTAATCTCCGTGCCGGAACTGACCCAGTTGTTTGTAAGTTGCGGTGATATACGGACTGTTTGGCGCTTTGGAGCTTCAAAACAGTCCCTATCTCACCGCAACTTAGGAGAAGGGCGGGGGTGGTTGGGTGCTGGTGGGTCGGAGCGTGTTAGGCCTGTTTGCGGTGCTTCCATTGTTTGCGGCACCAGCGCATGAGCGCCTTTATGACGGGAATCGTGATGAGGATGATCCATGCAGGATGGGGCTGTCCCAAACAGAGCCACATGTAGAGGAACCAAGCGATGGCGGCTGCCGGGTAGATGGCCTCGATCAGCTTAGACAGGTGGCGCCGATCGATGAAGTCACCAATCGCGTAGTAGACGGGAACCAGAAAGACGAGGAAAAGCCCCATGCCCCATGTGCCGTAGACAATGCCGAGCACCAGATAGGCGAGAGTGACAAGTGCGGGGAAGGGGAATTTGTTCCATGCACGTCCGACCTTGGTGTGGAAATGCTTGCCATGATGGTCGAGCTTGTCGTGTGCTTCCTTCCAGCTGGAAAACGTCTCGCCGTCGATGGTGACGGTGCCGTCGTCATTGGTGCGTACGCTATGTCCATCGTCCTCAAGCGTATCGATATGCACGCCGTCCGGCCCCACATGCACCTCTTCGCCCTTGCGCTCGTTGGTCACATGGATGCCGCTCCAACCAATATGGACTTCCTCGCCTTTATTGGGATCAATGACGTGGATACCGCGCGCGAGGGAAATATCGACAAGTGGTTTGTCGCCGCAATCGGCGTGCTCGGCAGAATCCTCGGCCTCGTCAGCCACATCCGCCGTCTCGGTGTCGGCGCTACCGTCCTCCAGGTCGTCGGCATCGTTGGCCGCCTCCCCATATAACAGCTCGTCCAACGACACGTCATACAGCGCGGCGAGCGCAATGAGGTTATCGGTATCGGGTGAGGACTCGCTGCGCTCCCATTTACTGACAGCCTGACGACTCACACCCAGCTGGGCGGCAAGCGCCTCCTGAGAAAGCCCGGCAGCCTTGCGGCGATCGACGAGGCGCTGTGCCATCGCAAGATCCATGGTGGTTCCTTTCGTTTGATGGTCGAATCGAATGAGCCGAGTATGCCGAGAACAACCGGTAGCGACCACCATTTCTAGTTAGAATCTGCCCCAACCCTACCGCAACTACCGGTAGCAATCCCTAACGACCAGCCATTTCAGGACAAATGTCAGTGCAAGTAGCAGCCAAGAGCCCCCACTCAGTAAGTTGCGGTGGAATAGTTTTTGGATTCAGCCATTTGCGGACTAAGCAGGAACTATTTCACCGCAACTGAATTTCAGACCAGGCACCCGCAGCAAGAAGACGAATAGCCTCGGCGAGTATGTAAACGCAGGGCCCTCCGACCCCGCCCGACGATTTCGATTGGCGACCTTTGACGGAGTCAAGGGAGGAGCCAAATCGAAATACGTCGGGCGGGGTCGGAGGGCCCGATGGGGTGGATTCCAGCCGAGGCTATTCGTCGCCGAAGCTGATGCCCAACGCCTTGGCCTCGCGCACCAGGTCGCTCTGGGGGTCGACATACTTGAGCTTGCCGGCGACCTCCTCGAGCGGTATGTGGCACATCTTGCCGTCACGCAGGGCGATCATGTAGCCAAACTCGCCGCGCAGGCAGCCGAGCGCGGCCTCGACGCCGCACTGGGTCGCAAAGATGCGATCCTGGGCATCGGGCTGGCCGCCGCGCTGCGTGTGGCCGGGGATGGCGACGCGGGTCTCGCGACCGGTCTTGGCCTCAATCTCCTTGGCGATGTCGTAGACGATCGACGGGCTCGTGCGCTCGGCAAGCTTCTTCTTGTATTCCTTCTTGGACAGCGCCGCGTCCTCCTTGGAGATAGCGCCCTCGGCGACGGCCACGATGGTAAAGCGGCTGCCGGTCTCCATGCGATGCTCGATGGTCTTGATGACGTTGTCCATGTCGTAGGGGATCTCGGGAATCAGGATGACGTCCGCGCCGCCCGCGACGCCGGCGTACAGCGGGATCCAGCCAACCTTGTGGCCCATGATCTCGATAACGAACACGCGGCCGTGACTCGAGGCGGTGGTGTGGATGTCGTCGATGCACTTGGTAGCGACGTCGATGGCGCTCGTAAAGCCAAACGTCAGCTCGGTGCCCCAGGTGTCGTTATCGATGGTCTTGGGCAGGGCGATAACGTTGAGGCCCTCTTCGCGCAGGCGGTTAGCGGTCTTGGTGGAGCCGTTGCCGCCCAGCATAAACAGGCAGTCGAGCTGCAGCTTATGATAGGTGTGGACCATAGCGGGCACCTTCTCGACGCCATCGGCCTCGGGAACATCCAGGCGCTTGAACGGCGTACGGCTCGTGCCCAGGATGGTGCCGCCGCGGGTGAGGATGCCGCTAAAATCGGCGGGCGACATGACGCGGAACCTGCTGTAGATAAGGCCCTGGTAGCCGTCCTCAAAACCATAGATCTCGATAGGCTCTTCGCTATTGGTCATGAGCGTTTTGACAATGCCGCGCATGGTGGCGTTGAGCGCCTGGCAGTCGCCGCCACTGGTAAGAAGACCGATCCTGAGCATGATGAATCCTTCCGGGCAAGTTATAACATGCGCATAAGTTTACCCCGCACACTGTTGATACGGGGGTAAAACGTGTTAGCTCAAGCGTATAGAAATGTAAGCAACGTCAGGGAACGTAAGGCCGACGGGCCTGGCTCCTTACAGTGCGAAGGCATCGACGTTGCCCCAGTGGCGGCGCAGCGTGATGGCGGCAGCGGGCTCGGTGTTGTCGAAGACGACCGACCACTGCGTGTTGCTGGTGATGTCTTCCGGATTGGGCTCTTGCGCCGCAGCGCGCAGGGCCTTCCAAGCGACTGCCTCGTCTTGGGCACCGACATGGGCGTCGAGGACATCGGCGATTGCGATGACGCGTTCCTTGCCATGGCCCAGCTCGCCATTCTTTTGGTTGGGCAACACTTCGTTGCCATAGCAGGCGTAGAAGTTCGTAACCTGGCGTACAGGAGTCGCTTTGAAAGCACGGTCCGGATCGCGCGGATCCCACTCTACTACGCGCGCGTCACCGGCGGCGTCGTTGATAAAGAAGTGGTAATCGCGTCCGGCCATGGCGTGCATGTCGTAGGCGGAAAGCAGGTCGACGGCCTCTTGCGTGGTAGCCGCGCGGTCGAGCACCAGACGGATGGCGAGCGAGGTATTGATGACGGGGCGCTTTGTGTCCTGGTCACAGGGCTTGGAATCCAGGGTGAGCACGGCAATGGACACGCCGCATTCGTTAACACCGTCGAGCTGGGCAAACGGGCCCATCAACGCCGCAGCGCGTCCGCCGACGGAGTCAAGCGGAGTGTTATCGCCCAGGTTGTTAAGGGCGGCAAACCCGATGGAGGCATAGCCGCCGCGTGGGTGATTGCGCACCAGCAGCGCCGAGGTGTCGTCCTTAAAGTCGTAATTGCGACCGGTGCGCACGCGGCCTTCGGCATCTACGGCGACAAAAGCGCTGCAGGCAAACTGGGGCGCCTGGACATGTGCCGGCACACCGGGCAACACCTGCGCCACCACAGCATCAATGTAGGCCTGGTCATCGCGCACATCGGTTGCGATGATGCGGTCAAGGTCGTAGTCGTAAGCGATGTCGATTGCGTACAGGTCATAGCCATCCGCATAGTCGGTCAAGCGTTTGAGCGACGCAACGGACTTGATTTGCTTGCGGTAAACGATGCCGGCGGCAGCGGCAAGGCCGACGGCGACTCCCGCGACACCGCAGGCGATAGCAATGTTACGTGGCTTCATGACGGCTCCTCTCGTCCTGTTAGCGCAATTGTCGCAAAAGGAGCGCGGGCATGATGGCTCAACTTGGTGAGCGGCGCGGAATTAAGCACGGAATGAAGAGTGCGGCGCTGGCGTGGCGGGGTATGCTGGAGGGGATCATCAGCCCAGCGAAAGGGGAGAACATGACGGATCAGGAAGCGCCCGAGCGCGTGCACGTGACGGCCGACGATATCGAGGCAGCCAACGACCTTATCGACTTTATCGAGGCATGCCCCAGCATGTTCCATACGGCGGCGACCATTATGGCCGAGCTCGACGAGGCGGGCTTTACCTATCTGCCCGAGAACGCGGCATGGGATATCGAACCGGGCGGTCGTTACTACACGCAGCGCAATACTTCGAGTGTTATCGCCTTTAAGGTGGGCGAGGACTTGGCTGCGACGTGGGGCGAGGACGGCGTTGCCGGCGACTACCATTTTCAGCTGACGGCGTCGCACAGCGACTCGCCGACGTTTAAGGTCAAGGCCGTGCCTGAGCTCGACGGCGCGGGCGAGACGCTGCGCCTGAACACCGAGGCCTACGGCGGCATGATCGACTACACCTGGTTCGATCGCCCGCTGGCGCTTGCGGGTCGCGTACTGGTGCGCGAGGGCGACCGTATTGAGAGCCGCCTGCTTGCCACCGAGCGCGAGGTTGCCATTATTCCGAGCCTTGCCATCCACATGAACCGTGGCGTCAACGAGAGCTTTGCTCCCAACCGAGCCGTTGACCTGTGCCCGCTCATCAGCGCTGGTGGCCTTAAGCAGGGCGACTTTGACGCCCTGATCGCCGAAGAGCTGGATGTTGAGCCTGAGCAGATCCTGGGCCGCGATCTGTTCCTGGTTAACCGCCAGGATGCGCGCATTTGGGGCTGGGCCGACGAGTTTATCTCGACGCCCAAACTTGACGACCTGGCTTGCGCCTACACCTCGCTGCAGGCATTTTTGGGTGCCGAGAACGTGCATGACGTTTCGGTCTTTTGCTGCTTTGATAACGAGGAGGTTGGCTCCGAGACCAAGCAGGGCGCCATGTCGACGTTCTTGGCCGACGCGCTGCGCCGCATCAACGGATCGCTGGGCTTTGACGACGAGTCGTACCACCGTGCGCTTGCCGCTTCGATGCTCGTGAGCTGCGACAACGCGCATGCCGTGCACCCCAACCACGCCGAGAAGTGCGACGCTTGCAACCAGGTTGTGCTCAACGGCGGCATCGTCATCAAGGAGGCCGCCAACCAGCACTACTGCACCGACGCCTTTAGCCGCGCGGTGTTCCAGGCTATCTGCGATGATGCCGACGTGCCCACGCAGGCCTTTGCCAACAAGAGCGATATGGCCGGCGGTTCTACCCTGGGCAACCTGTCGAACATGCAGGCGAGCATGCATGCCGTGGACGTGGGCCTGCCGCAGCTGGCCATGCACTCGAGCTACGAGACCGGCGGCGTGCGCGACGTGATGTACGCCATCCACGCCCTCACCGCCTTCTACGAGCGCAACCTAACCATCAACGGCGCCGAAAGTGTGGAGCTCTAAAACCTGCCAAAAAGGGATGTTAATTTTGGCAGGTTTTATCTGGGTGAAAACAAAGGGTGAAACCGAACTAGATCGGTGATGCGTAGCCGCCGAGGTGCAATGTGCCTCGGCGGCTTTTTGTGTACAGAGTACGGCTATTGCTTATAAATGCTATACATGCTTTACGTATCTACCATAGAGTTTTATGATAGTCTTGAAGTATTAAGGAGGGGCCATGACCACAACAGCCGCTCAGATCAACGTACGTCTCGATGCCGATCTTAAAAGGAGCGGGGACGCCGCTCTCTCCAGGGCCGGTATGACGCCGAGCCAAGCGGTGCGAGCGCTCTGGCAGCTTGCAGCGTCGCTGGCCGATCGCCCCGGTGCGCTCGAGGATATCCTGCTGCCCAGTCGTGCCCGGGCGGAACAGCGCGAGCACGAAAAGGCCGCCAAACGTAAGCTCGAGCTCATAGATCAGGGGTCGAAGCTGTTCGCTACCGCTTGTCGTGAGTCGGGAATCGATATGGTCAAGGCTCAGCCATCGGACGACGAAGAGCTCAAACGGAATGCCTATGCGGATCGCTATGGCGAGGAGATGAGCTGGCTCTATGAGTGAGACTCCAAAGCGCATCTTGGTTGACACCAACGTGTGGCTCGATTACTTCATTCCCTCACGACGTGGTCGTTCAGTGGCGATTGAGTTTTTACGCAATGCATGCACGGCGCAGGTGGATTTGCTGTATGCGGCGACATCGTCCAAAGACCTGTTCTATTTGATTTCAAGCGAACATAAGGCATGGTATCGGCGAGAGCACGGTTCGCTTTCCCAGAATGCCGCTATGGCAGCGACTTCGCTTGCATGGGATTGTCTTAGCGTGTTGTCGCAGCTTGCCACGCCAGTGCCCTGTGACCTGAGCGACATATGGATGGCGAACAGGCAGCGTGAGCTCCATAGCGATTACGAAGACGATTTAATCATTGCGGCAGCGATACGCGCTCAAGCAGATTTACTGGTCACCAACGATGCCAAACTCTGTTCACACGCACCCGTCGCAGCAATGAACGTCGAAAACGCAAGAAACTATCTAACAACGCTCAAATAGCTCTAAACCTCACTGGCCGAATAATAGTCAGCGAATGCCCCCAGGCAGGGCCGCGCCAGCCAGTCCCTACAGGTTGAACAAAAGTCAGCGAGAGCCCGTCTGGGCGAGCAAGGTGCCTTGAAACAAGGCGGCATTGACCTTCTGGTCATGCCGCCGAAGTTGAAAGGCAGATTGCCGTCCAGACGGGCTCGCAGCGTCGGCTCATTACGCCGTTTGTAAAACGGCGTAATTCTTAGTGTTCGATCCAGCAGCGCAGGGTCTCGCCGGCCTGCAGGTGACGCAGATTCTCCGCGGCGATGTCTATGACGTTGTTGAGCGTGGCTGCCAGGTGGAACCAGCCGGAGACGTGCGGCGTGATGAGCATGTTGGGCGCATCCCACAGGGGGCTTGTCGCAGGCAGCGGCTCAGGGTTGGTGACGTCGACCGCGGCGCCGGCGAGATGTCCTGACTCCAGGGCGGCAACTAAGTCGTCGGCGACCACAAGATCGCCGCGGCCGCCGTTGGCAAAGAAGGCGCCCGGCTTCATCGCGGCGAAGAACTCGGCGTTCGCCAGGCCTTGGGTTTCGGGTGTGCTGGGCATAAAGGATGCGACGATATCAGCCTCGGCAAGGCGCTCGGGCAGGGCGTCCATACCGTCCATGTCCTCAAACACAATGGGATAGACGAGCGGATGACGCTTGATGCCGCGGACGTGCGCGCCCATGCTGCGGCAGAGCGTGGCAAAGTGGCCGCCAATGTCGCCCGCGCCCAGCACCAGCACGTTGGCATTTTTGAGCGAGGTGACCGGCCCCAAATCCTCCCAGCGATGCTCGCGCTGCAAGTCGTGATAGCCGGGCAGGCGCTTCATCATGGAAAGGACCATGGCAAACATGTGCTCGCTCACGGCCTGGCCGTAGGCGCCCACCGAGCAGGAAAGCCTAGCGTCGGCTGGCACGGTGCCGGCGGCCAAGTAATCGTCATAGCCCGCGGTCTGCAGTTGCAGCAGCTGGAGGTGCTCGCATGCGGTAAGCAGGGCAGGGTCGATATTGCCCAGGATCACGTCGGCGTCGGCAACCTGCTCGCGCGTGACGGCGTCGGCGCTCGTGTAGATAAAGTCCTCGCCCGGAGCGCTCGACTCGAGGATTGCGCGGTGACGATCGTTGGCGGGCAGCAAAACCAAGATGTTCAAGAGAATTCCTCTCCGCTTAACCTGCCAAAAAGGGACAGGTTTATTTTGGCAGGTTTTATCAGACAAAACGTTCAAACAAAAACGCCGGATGCAAGACGAGCGTGCCCGTCAGCATCCGGCGCATCCGCGGCTACCAGCTGAGCAGCTCGTAGCCGTCCTCGGTCACCACGAGCTGTACCTCGCACTGGGCCGAATCGCTGCCGTCCTTGGTGCGCACGCACCAACCATCGCCCTTGCTAATCTTGATGTCGGGCGCTCCGGCGTTGACCATGGGCTCGATGGTAAAGACCATGCCCGGGGCCATGATGGTGTCCACATCGGGCGCCTCGGTGGTATAGCCCACAAACGGGTCCTCGTGGAACTCCTTGCCAATGCCGTGTCCGCCGTACTCGCGCACCACGCTAAAGCCAGCGTCCTCGACCGTCTTTTGCACGGCCTCGGCCATAACGGAGAGCGGCAGCCACGGCTTGACGGCGGCCAGACCCGCCTCCACGCTGGCACGGGTGACGTCGACCAGGCGCTGGCGCTCGGCCGAGACCTCGCCGATACAGAACATGCGGCTCGAGTCGCTAAAGTATCCGTCCAAGATCGTAGAGCAGTCCACGTTGATGATGTCGCCCTCGTGCAGCACGTCCGTATCGCAGGGGATGCCGTGGCAGACCACGTCGTTTATCGAGGTGCACACGCTCTTGGGGTAGCCTTCGTAGTTGAGATCGGCCGGCGTGCCGCCATGCTCGACGGTGTAGTCGTAGATCATCTGGTCGATCTGGTTGGTGGTCATGCCCGCGGCGATGTGCTCGCCCACGTAGTCGAGCACGCCTACGTTGATGGCGGCCGAACGCTTGATGCCCTCGATATCGGCGGGCGTCTTGTAGAGCGTGCGGGGCAGAACCTCCCAGCCCTCTTCCCACAGGCGCTCGAGGCGCTCGTCGAAGGCACTGTGGCATTTCTTATATTTTTTGCCGCTGCCGCACCAGCAAGCGTCGTTGCGGCCGGGCACGAGTCCATTGTCAAACATGGCTAACTTCCTTTCATTCGCAGCTAGTATAGCCCACCCCATCAGCCAAGTACCGGGTAGTCTGTGCGGTTCTGCTAGTAGCTCACCTGGCAGGGGATGCCGAGCGCGCGCACGCGTGCGGCGATTGTGTCGAGCACCACGGGCGCTGCTTTGGCAAGGCCGGCGACCGGTGTCTCGCGCGCCACCGTGTAGATGGTCGCCTCCTGCGGGCGAATGCGCTCGAGCGCCGCGAGCCAAGGGCCGACGTACGCTTCACCAGTGTTATCGAGGGACTTGCCCTGGTACTCGCCGTTCAAAAAGATCGTCTGGATAATAACGTGGCCGTTAAAGCTCGCGAACGTCTCGATCTGGTGCTCGACGTCGTAGGGGCCAACGGGCTGGTCGAGCAGCTGGATAAAAGCCGGGTCGACCGTATCGAGCTTGAGGATGTTGTCGTCGACCATCATGAGCGCATCGTGCACAGCGGGCTGGTCAGCGCGCGTGCCATTGGAGAGCACGGCGATCTTGGTGTTCGGGGCCAGCTGGTCGCGAAGTGCGATGGCGCCGGCGATAGCCTGCGGAAACTCCGGTGCGGCGGTGGGCTCGCCATTGCCGGCGAAGGTGATTACATCGGGCAGCTCGCCCTCGGCTGCCATCTCGCGCAGCTTGGCCTCGAGTGCGTCGAGCACCCCGGCGGCCGTGTTATACGGCTCATGGCAGGGGCGCTCGGCGTTAAGGCCGTTCTCGCAGTAGATGCAGTCGAACGTGCAGATCTTGCCCGACGCCGGCATCATGTTGACACCGAGCGAAAGGCCCAGGCGGCGACTGCGCACCGGTCCAAAGATGGGGCTGGCATTTAAAAACGTAGACATAGGCATATGCTCCTTGGGACAGTTGTGCCTAAGCATAGCATCGGTGCCAAAGTCTGATTCGGGCTTGTGCTTTTCAGATTTCGTTTTTTCACGCTGCCCTCGATGTCCGCGCTATGAGAGGTTCCCGGTTGGGTACAGTTAATGCGTTAACAAGGTGCAAGGCGATGGGGCACAACATGGATTTTACGGTCGAGAATGCGGGCACCACGATTGCCTGTCGCGAGTTTGCCGAGCCGGGCGTGCCGTCGGATGCGCCTGCCTTGGTGTGCGTGCACGGCGCTTGCGTCGACGGCACATTTTTTGACGGGATCGCCCGCGAGCTCGCCTGCGGCTATCGCGTAATTGCCTACGACCGCCGCGGTTGCGGCGAGAGCGGCGATGCCGCGGACGGGCGCTACGACCTCGCCGCCCAGGCCGCCGACCTGCAGGCCGTTATCGAGCATGTCGGCGCCCCGGCAAATGTCCTCGCGCACAGCGCCGGTACGCTGGTGACCCTGGAGCTTCTCCGTACAAACCCGGCCATTGTCTCGCGCGCGATGCTGCACGAACCCGCCGTGAAAAACGAGGGCGCTGGCCTGGGCACGGCCCCGGTTTTGCTCGAGATGATTGCTGCGGGAAAGGTCTCGAGGGCATTAAGAGCCTTCCTGAGTGCCATCAGTGATTCGGATCCTCAAGCTCCCAAGACAACCGAGGCGGAAGCCAAGCATGCCCTGCGCAACGGCCGCAGCTTTATGGCAAACGAATACGGGATCATTATGACCTGCGTTCCCGATTGGGATCGCGTCCGCGCATCGAAAACAGTGGCCGCCGTGTTTTTGGGCGAGCTCTCGATTGGCACGCCCCGCGAAGCGGGCACGAGAGCGTCGGCTGAGCTTTTGGGCTGTCCGCTCGTAACGGTCCCCGGCGCGCACAACGGGCTGCGCGATCGACCGGTAGCGGCTGCCCAGGCCGTCCGTGGCGTCCTAGGGTTCTAGCAGCCGCAATAATCAAAACGGGCTTTTCCCGTAAACATTTCGACCGTGTTAACAGATGCGCCCAGAACCTTACGGCTGCGGCTTCAGCCCTACCGTCTGCCAACTCATGAAAAAGAAACGGTATTCACGTGCGTACCTGCATCGACAAGGTGCTACCCTTGTAACATTTGGCACCCACTGCTACCAAGCAAAACTACTGAAAGGGCCCCCTATGCTCAATAATCACGAGGCCAATCTAACCGACGAGGAGGCTGCCGCCGAGGTCGCCCGTGTCGCGAAGACCTACCCCGTGGTGCGTTTGCTGTCTGTCGATCAGATTAAGGGCGATCCTAACTGCCTGCTCGCCGGCGAACGGTGTCCCTGTCTGCGCCAGTCAAGTCTTGAAGCCTTGGCGGCGGGTTCCGATGAGGTGTCGGAACGGCTGCTCAACGATGGCGTTGAGTACCGCGCTCGCCTGCGCTCTTTGATGGTTGAGGGCGAGCCTCACGTTCTGCTGATGGTGCGTCCGATTGATGAACAAGAGGCCGCAGAAGAGGACCTTGTCTACACCGACGTGCTGACGAGCGTGCGCAATCGCCGATATTACGAGGAAAAGCTTCGTAGCGCCCGTATGCAGGCCGGCGTGGCCGTGATCGACCTTGATGATTTTAGGGCCTTCAACGATACGTATGGCCGCCATGCCGGCGACCTTGCGCTTGGTGCCGTGGCGACGGCCATACGCAGCGGTGTTCGTTCGACTGACGAGCTTGTGCGTTTTGGCTGCGATAAGTTTGTGGCCGTCATGCCCAATATTCCCTCTGATGACTTTGCCCGTCGCCTGCGTCAAGTATCCGATGCCATTCATTCCACGATTATTCCGGGGCATGAGCGCGTTAGCTTGACGGCATGCGTTGGTGGCGTTCGCATTAATGGCGAAACGGTCGATGAGGGTGTTAGCCAGGCTGTCCAATTATTGAGCCGCGCTAAGGCAAAAGCCGGTACAGTCGTGACCGATGCCGAATCCATCGAGGCCTTCCAAAGCGAAAAGCCTACGGTGCTTATTGTCGATGACTCCGAGATGAACCGAGCCATTCTCAACGAGATGCTCAAGGACGAGTATTGCATCCTCGAGGCCGATAACGGTCGCGCGGTGCTCGACATGGTCGACCGCTATGGCGATGAGTTGTCGCTCGTGATGCTGGACATTGTCATGCCGGGCATAAGCGGCTTTGAGGTGCTGGCCGATCTGTCGCGCCGAACGGGTATCGACAATCTGCCTGTCATCATGATTTCGAGCGAAGATTCCGATGATATGGTTCTGCGCGCGTACGAGCTGGGCGCCTCGGACTATATCAACCGCCCGTTTGACTCCCGTATCGTGCGCCGCCGCGTAAGCAACACCATCCGCCTGTACGCCAAACAGCGCCGCCTGACGAGCCTGCTGTCCCAGCAGTACAACGAGCGCGTCAAGAACAGTCGCATGCTCATCGACATCATGGCCGGCGTCATGGAGCTTCGCAACGGCGAGAGCGGCAGGCACGTTACGAACATCGAGAAGCTGACCGAGCTGCTGCTTGGCTGCCTGGTCCACCGTAGCGACAACATCTCCCTCGACAACGAGGAGCGCTCCACGATTGCCCTGGCTTCGGCGCTGCACGATATCGGCAAGATGTCGATTGACGATGCGATTCTCAACAAGCCCGGGCGCCTCACGTCCGAGGAATTCGAGATTATGAAGACGCATACCACGATCGGTGCCGACATGCTGCTCGAACTGGGCCGCCATCACGCCGGCAATGCGCTTATGGAATATGCGTACCAGATTGCGCGCTGGCACCACGAGCGTTGGGACGGCAAGGGTTATCCCGACGGCCTTAAGGGCGACGATATCCCCATCGCCGCGCAGGTGGTTTCGGTGGCCGACGTGTACGATGCGCTGACGAGCGTGCGCGTGTACAAGGATGCTATCCCGCACGAGGAAGCGATCCAGATGATCTTGGACGGTAAGTGCGGTACCTTTAACCCGCTGCTGCTCGACTGCCTGCTCGAGGTGCAAGACCGTATTGCCGAAACATTGGCGCGCCCTGCTGAGGTCGTTGCGCTTCCTACGATTTAGTTTGACCAAAGGAGTTTTAACCCATGATTTCCATGCGTGAGGCGTATGAGAAGATTGGCGCCAATTATGATGACGCGTGCGCTCGGCTGATGGGCGAGGAGATGCTTGCCCGCTTTGCCCTCAAGTTTTTGGATGACGAGAGCATGGACAAGCTGGAGGCCGCCATGGCGGCAGGAGACGCCAAGGAAGCGTTTATGGCAGCTCACACGCTCAAGGGCGTGAGCCAGAACCTGGGATTCGATAATCTGTACGAGCCGGCGGTCGTGGTGACCGAGGCGCTGCGCGGCGCCGATGCCGTTGACGGCGCTCGCGCGGGAATGCATGCGTTGCAGCAGCAATATGCGGCTACGATGTCGGCCCTGCGCGAGGTGGCCGAGTAAGAGGCTGTGAGCCTTGGGCTGCGTGCCAGCCGCGTACAGGCAAAAGGGCGCCCCGCCGGACCATGTGGCCGGCGGGGCGCCCTTGTCTGTTGTGCGGTTCGCGAACTAGCGGGCCTGCTTTACCTTGGTCGCTGCCTCGACAAACGACTTCCACAGGTTAAAGTCGGTCTCGAGCGTCTGCCAGGTGTACTCGGGATGCCATTGCACGCCCAAGCAGAATGGCTGGCCTTCGACCTCGATGCACTCGGGAACGCCGTCGGTTGCCTTGGCGACCAAACGCGTGCTCTTACCCAGATGATCGACGCAGCAGTGGTGTGCGGAGTTGGTCTGGATCAGCCTGTGCCCGCCAAGCGCGCGCTCCAGCAGCGAGCCCGGCACGACCTCGACGGGATGCACGGGGTCGTTGAGCACGTGGGTATGGCGCCACTGCGTGCGGCCCTCGCGAGCGCCCAGGCTCGGCACGTCCATGCACAGGGTGCCGCCAGTGGCGACATTGAGCAATTGCGTGCCACGGCAGGTGGTAAAGAGCGGCTTTTTGGCGCGGAGCACCTCGCCGACCAGCTTAAACTCAAAGCTATCGCGGATCTCGCAGCAGAGGGTGGGGTCGTAGGGTCGTTCATCGCCCCAGCGTTTGGGGTTGACATCCGGGCCGCCGGGAATAGCGATACCGTCGGCGATATCGACGTAATGGCGGATGACCTCAATGTCCTCGGTGATGGACATCTGCAGCGGCAGGCCGCCGGCGGCAAGGATGGCATCGACAAAGACACTTGCGATTTCCTCGTTGGGGGAGAGCGTCTCGCTTAAAAACGGCTTCGCCTCTTCCCAGCGCGGCGCGACGAGGATGAGCGGGCGGTCGGCGGGATCGACGTCGACGTGCGGGGTGTATGACGATGAAGTGCGAGTTCCGATCATAGGTGTTGCTTTCGAGTTTGGATGGTCATGGCGAGCGAACATGGCAATTGGGTTAGTGGCCCTTGATGGAGTTGAGGAAGTCCTGGGCGCGTTTGGTCTGGGGATGGTCGAAGAACTCGTCGGGCGTGCCGGTTTCCACGATCTGGCCATCGGCCATAAACACGACACGGTCGGCCACGCGACGGGCAAAGTTCATCTCGTGCGTGATGACGATCATCGTCATGCCCTGCTGGGCCAGACGGACCATGACCTCGAGCACCTCGTTGATCATCTCGGGATCAAGAGCGCTCGTGGGCTCGTCGAAGAGCATGGCCTTGGGTTGCATGGCAAGCGAGCGGGCAATGGCTACACGCTGTTGCTGGCCACCCGAGAGCTGTGCGGGCACCTTATCGGCCTGCTCGGCGACGCCTACGCGGCCTAGCAGGTCCATGGCGCGCTCGCGGGCCTCATCCTTGGAGACGCCCAGCACGTCGACCGGTCCCAGCATGACGTTCTGTAGCACGGTCATATGTGCAAACAGGTTGAACTGCTGAAACACCATGCCCAGCTCGGCGCGCATGCGGGCAAGATCCTTGCCTTCCTGCGGCAGAGGCTCGCCCTCGATGAGAATCTCGCCCGAGTCGATGGTTTCCAGGCGGTTGATGGTTCGGCACATGGTCGACTTGCCCGAGCCCGAGGGGCCGATCACGACGACGACTTCGCCGCGGTCGACCGAGAGATTGATGTCGTTGAGGACGTGCAGATCGCCATAGTGCTTATCGACGTGCTTGAGCTCAATCAGCGGCTGATTGCCGGTAGAAGAAGTGCTCTGTGCCATGGTGCTCGGCTCCTTATGACTCGAAATGGTAAATCGTTAGCGAATGATGGTCGCGCCGGTCTTGTGCGAGACGTAGACGGCGGCCTTGTTGATCGCGACGTTGATGAGGATGTAGATGACCGCGATAACCAGGTAGACCGACACGAGCGCGTCGTAGTTGGTAATGAGCACGCGGGCGTTTTGCATGAGGTCGGGGTAGCTCACTACATAGGCGACGGTGGTGTCTTTGACGACGACCACAAGCTGCGAGATCAACGACGGAATGATAAACCGAATGGCTTGCGGCAGCACGATTTTAAAGGTGATTTTAGCCTTGGAGAGACCGAGTGCCTGAGCGGCCTCGACCTGGCCGCGCGGTACGGCGTTGACGCCGGCGCGGAAGATCTCGGCCAGTACGCCGGCCGCAGCGAGCGCGACGGGAAGTGTGAGCATCCAAAACGACGGCAGCGCGATCTTGTACTGGGGCAACACCAAAAAGAAGAAGTAGATGAACAGGAGGCTCGGCACGCCACGGAAGAAATCGGTGAGCACGCGGCAGACCAGCTGCAGCGGCTTAATGTCGCTGGTGCGGCCGAGCATGAGGGCCAGACCCAGTACCAGCGCGATAGCGCCGGCGGTGAGCGCGACCTTTACCGTGCCCTCAAAACCGGCAAGTAAGAACTTCCAGGTAGTGAGGTGCGTAAAGAAATACCAATAGTGGACCGAAAGCTGACCGGTCACATAAAAGCGCTGCAGCACGAGGACAACGAGCGCGGCGACGGCAACAAGCGAGATGGCGGTGCCGATGCGAATCTTGGCGCGCATCTTGGGGCCGGGAGCCTCGTAGAGCGCATCGCGCATGGTAAGTGCAGGGGAGGAATGTTTGCTCATCGGAGGATCCTCACCTTCTTATCGATATAGTTGCCAATGTGGCTCACCACAAAGGCCGTGCCCAGGTAGCCGAGTGCCGAGATAAAGAACGCGGCGACGCCGCCGAGCGAGCGCGTGTTGATGTAGCTCACCACGCCGGTGAGCTCCTGCGGTTTAAGCGGTACCTGACT
Organism: Coriobacteriaceae bacterium; assembly: GCA_905209215.1. Classification (GTDB taxonomy): domain Bacteria; phylum Actinomycetota; class Coriobacteriia; order Coriobacteriales; family Coriobacteriaceae; genus Collinsella. The sequence goes on from CAJLRY010000014.1 coordinate 46,723, forward strand.
GCCGAGCGCAGTGGTGAGCATGACCGCGATAAAGAGGTTGGTCATGGGCAACACGCTCGAGCGCAGCGCCTGCGGAATCACGATCTTGGCGAGGATGCGGCTGAAGCTCATGCCCAGCGAGCGGGCGGCTTCCACCTGGCCGACACCGACGGTGTTGATGCCGCTCATAAAGTTCTCGGAGCCAAAGGCAGAACCCAAGAGCACTGTGGCGACGATGACGCAGGTGCGGTAGGGCAGGACGACCTTGAGCGGCGGCAGCGCATAGACGACGATGATGAGTAGCGCGATGCCGGGGATGTTACGGAAGACCTGAACATACAGGTCGCCAAAGACGCGCAGCGGCTTGAGCGGCGACACGCGCATCACGGTGACGGCGACGGCCAGCACCATGGCGATGGCAAACGACTCAAGCGTCATGCCCCAGGTTGCTAGCAGCGCGTCGATATAGTTCTGGCCATAGAGCGACCAGAGCTCGGAGAGACTCATGCGGACCTCCCGCCGGTAAGGAAAGGGGCTCCCGTGTGTACGGAAGCCCCGACAACTCAGTGGGGAAACAGTTTACCGCAATAAAGCGCATCATGCGTTTCCGTATGGTTTCGTTGCGGTCGTTACCAGGCTCGCTGCCTAGGCGCCGATCTCGGGCAGCTCGGGAACATTGGTGTCGCCCGTACGGTCACCGATGCAGATCTGCCACAGCTCGGTCCAGGTGCCGTCGTCCTCGATCTTCTTAAGGAAGTCGTTGACAAAGGCGACGCCGTCGGAATCGAGCGGCAGGCCGATACCATAGGGCTCCTTGCTGCCGAAGGGCTTGCCGGCGATCTTGTACTTACCGGGCTCGCGGACCAGGGCGCTCTGCTGCATGTTGTTATCGATGACGTAGGCATCAACACGGCCCTGCTGGAGTGCCTGGCGGGCCTCCTCGTCGGTCTTGAACTCCTGCTGGCTGGCCTTGGGGGCGAACTCCTCCAGGATGGCGGGGCCGTTGGAGCCGGACTGGACGGCGACGTTCTTGTCGGCCAGGTCGTCGACGCTCTTGATGTTGTCGTTATCGGCGAGCACCAGGATGGCCTGCTGCGTGTAGTAATAGGGACCGGCAAAGGAGACGAGCTTCTTGCGCTCGTCAGTGATGGTGTAGGTGGCAAAGACGGCGTCGACCTGGCCGTTCTGCAGGACGGACTCGCGCGTGTCCGAGGTCACCTGCGTGATCTCGACCTTGTTCTCGCCCAGAATGTAGTTGGACAGGAGCTGTGCGATACCGGCATCGAAGCCGCGGGTCTGACCGTCTTTCTCGTTGAGGAGGGAGAAGAGCGTGGAGGTCTGAACGCCACCGATCTTAAAGACGCCGGCGTCCTTGACGGCCGTGGCCCAGGTGCTGGCGGCGATGGCATCGTCATCGGCCTTGGGGCCGTTGTCGACGAGCTTGTCGAATGCCTTGGCGTCGAGCGTGGTGGAAGCCTCGGTATCCTCGGAGCTCTTGGAGGAGGCGGCGGAGCCCTTGTCGGCCTCGGCGCTGGTGTCAGAGCAGCCGGCAAGACCAAGGCCGGCGACGGTTGCGAAGGTGGCGGCGACAAAGCCGCGGCGGTCGAGAACGACCTGCTGGGAGAGGTTCTTGCTCATGGTAGAACACCTTTCTCAATAAAATCCCTAGCGGTTGAGTAGAGTTATACCCTATCCCGCTCAGACGGGTCAACACGAAATAACTCAGAAACATACTTACCTTATGGGTAATTCTTCCTACCAAAAAGGGACAGGTTAATTTTGGCAGGTTTTATCTGGGCAAACGTCAGTTATTACAGCTGAGAAAGCGCTTTGCGGACGGCGTGGTCGCTCGCAGCGGTCGCTATAATGGCGGCAACGCGACGCATATATAAGTAAGGAGATCGCGTATGAACGGTTATTCGTTTTTCGCGCCGACCATGACCTAAAACCGCCACAAAGGGGACAGGCACCTTTGTGGCGGTTCTTGCAGATGTAGCTGCCTGCCTCGCTGTTTTGTCTCGATCTGTAACATCTGCAGCCATTTTTGCCGAGTAACTGTTACAGATTGAGATTTTCTCTTCAGGGGAATTCGAATGTCTCGATCTGTAACAGTTAGACGGCCAAAAGGTCTCTATCTGTTACAGATTGAGACAAAGGTCAGGGGCAAAGACGGTTTGTCTCAATCTGTAACAGGTAGACGAGAATTCGGGCCATAGATGTTACAGATTGAGATAATCGCGTCGCGAAAATAAAAACCTCCGCAGGGGTGCTTCCCTTGCGGAGGTTTTTTACTCATTGAGTAGCCTTATAGCTTCGGCGGCCATGTTCTCGACCGTCATGCCGTTCTGAGCGAGCAGCTCGTTGGGGTTGTAGCGGTCGGGGAAGCCCTTGGCGATGCCGAAGGTGCGCGTGCGCAGCGGTGTGCAGGCCAGGTAGCACGCCACGCGCTCGCCCCAGCCGCCGTCCAAGATGCCGTCCTCGAGGGTGACGACAACGCGATGCTCGGCGGCGAGGCTGTCGAGGAACTCGCGGTCGAGCTCAGTTGCATAGCGCGGGTTGACGAGCGTGGCCTCGATGCCGTACTCGGCAGCCAAGCGGTTTGCCACGCGCTCGCCCAGCTCAAAGAAATCGCCGAGCGCGAGCACGGCCACGTCGCGACCCTGGCGCACCACGTTGTAACGAACGGCGCCGTAATCGGCGTCCTCGGCAGGCGCCAAGTCGGGGCGGCTTACCAAGCCAATGCCCGGCACGCGAATCGCCACGGGATGCTCGCGGTGATCGAGCGACCAGCTCAGCATGGACAGATATTCCTCCATGCAGGCCGGCGCCAAGTAGTGCATGTTGGGAAGACCGCCCAGCATGGAAATATCAAAGAACGAAAGATGCGTCTCGGATGTGGTGCCAAAGATCGACGCGCCAAATACCAGGATGGTCGCCGGGGCGTCGTTGAGGCACAGGTCGTGCCACAGTTCGTCGTAGGCACGCTGCAAGAACGTACCGTACACGCCAAAGACCGGCTTGGCACCCGAGCGGGCGAGCGCGGTGGCAAAGGTGACGGCGTGCTCTTCGGCAATGCCCACGTCGACAAACTGCTTGCCTGCCGCGGCGCGAAGCTCGGGCGTAAAGCCCATGATGTAGGGCGTGGCGGCCGTGATGCCCACAACCTGCGGATCGCGCTCTATGGCAGCGCTCAGGGCCTCGCCCGTAATGTCGGCATAGGTGCGCGGTGCGGGCTCGCTCGGATGACCCGGGCAGAGTTTGCGCCCAGTTGCCATGTCAAACGGACCCACGTGGTGCCAGCGCTCGGGGTCGCTCTGGGCTGGTTCAAAGCCCTTGCCCTTTGCGGTGGAGACGTGCAGCACGATGGGATGATCGATATCGCGCAGTTCCTGCAGCGCGTCGACGAGGGCCAATACATCGTTACCGGTGTCCAGATAGCGGTAGTCGAGCCCCATCGCGCGGAAAACGTTGCGCTCACAGGTGCCGTTGCTGGCGCGTAGCTCGGCCAGATTGCGATACAGGCCGCCATGGTTCTCGGCAATGGACTGGTCGTTATCGTTGACGATGATGATCAGGTTGCTGTCGAGATCGGCGGCATTGTTAAAGCCCTCAAACGCCAGGCCGCCCGAAAGCGAGCCGTCGCCAATGATGGTGATGACGTTGTACGCATCGCCCGCCAGGTCGCGCGCGTGTGCGAGGCCGCAGCCCAAGCTCACCGAGGTCGAGGTGTGGCCCATGGCGAACAGGTCATGTTCGGACTCGTCGGGATTGGCAAAGCCAGAGGCCTCGCCGTAGCGTGCCGGGTCGATATAGGTATACGCGCGCCCAGTCAGCGCCTTGTGGGCGTAGGTCTGGTGCGAAACGTCAAAGACAATTTTGTCGATGGGGGAGTTAAACACGCGATGGAGCGCGACCGTAAGCTCGACGACGCCCAGGTTGGGGGCAACGTGTCCGCCGACAGCAGCGGAGCTTTCGAGGATTGCCTGGCGGATCTCGCCGCAGAGCAGCGGAAGCTCGGCGCGGTCGAGAGCCTTGACGTCCTCGGGCGTTGTCGTTTGCGTAAGCAGCATCGTTGTGGGTTACTCCATGCGAATCGAGCGCCGGCGCTCCCTCGGCCGGCACAATTGCACAAGACAGTCTCGCACATTTTGGCGTTTGATATGTGACGGCGGCGCGGTAATTCGCCAACTGGCGGGGCAATACGTTTTGCCCGATGCCATACTGATAAGTTCCATGGTGATTTTATTCATTGCGTGCAGGCTGTGGCTTGCCGTCGAGAGCCGCTGGAAGGAGGCCGCATGTCCGAAACCGTTCGTGCCGAGAGCATCGCGCGCGAGGTCGACGATGCCGCCCGTCAGCTGGCCCATGCGGGCCGTTTGGACCTGACGCGCGAGTTTATCCAGCATGGCGATGTGACGGTGTATACGCATGTGACCTCGGTGGCGCGGACAAGCCTGTCCGTTGCCGAACGCTTGGGCCGTGCTGGCATTTCGGTCGACCGCGCCTCGCTGCTGCGCGGCGCCCTGTTACACGATTACTTTCTCTACGATTGGCACGATCCCGATCCGAGCCATCGACTGCATGGATTTCGGCATCCGTATTTTGCCCTGGCACGTGCGGAGGAGGATTTTGAGCTGACGTCGCGCGAGCGGAATATTATCGTGCGGCATATGTTTCCGCTGGTGCCGGTGCCGCCGACGTGTCGTGAGGCATGGATTGTGTGTTTGGCAGACAAATGGTGCGCGCTGCGCGAGACGGTCACCGGTCGTCTGCGGCGCAAGGACGAGCCGGACGATGGCGTGAGCAGCGAATCGAGCGAAAAGAGGAGAGGGTAGACGGTGGGGACCGCGATCGACATGGCATTTGACGGCGCGACGCTTGCCGCCTGTCCGCTTTCGGCACTAGTGCTCTCGTTTGCCTTCTACGGGTTTTGCGGCTGGGCGTGGGAGTCGACGGTCTGCGCCATGCTCAATCACGGACGATTTGCCAACAGTGGCTTTTTGCTGGGGCCGTGTTGCCCTATCTATGGTGTGGGCGGTATAGCCTGCTGGCTTTTGCTGCGCGGGATTCCGGATGCCTCGAGCCAGTTTGTTGCCGCGGCGCTCGTATGCAGCGTGATTGAGTACAGCGTCGGCGCGCTGTTGGAAAAAACAACGGGCGCTCGCTTTTGGGACTATTCGCACCTGCCGTTTAACCTGCACGGACGCATCTGTCTGTACTGGGCATGCGCGTTTGGCTTGGGTGCGTTGTGCATTTGTCGTTTAGTGGAGCCGGCATTGCTGGGGCTGCTTGGCCATCTGCCGGTGCTGATTGTGCGGCTGTCCGCCTTTATCGTCGCGGTCGCGATGATGGTCGACGCGGTGTGCTCGTTGGCGAGCTGGCGCCGCCTGTCCGATCAGCTTGAGCGTGTGCGCGCCGACCTTGCTGACCGCATCAATGAGTCGCTTGCCGATGCCTCCGACTCCATGCTCGAACGTATTCCCGATTCGACGATTGACTCGGTGGCGCAGACGCATATCCGTAGCCGTGCCGTTAACGCGTGGCTGGCCGAGCTGGGCGACGCGGCGCTCGATGCCCTGCGCGAGAAGGCTTCGATGCCGACGTTTATTTCGGATGGTGCTCGCGGCCTGGCGCTCGCTGCCCGTCGCGTGGCCGATGCCGCACCGAGCATGCCGCGTCCGTCGCTCGGTCGTCGCCTTGCCGGCAAGCGCATGAGCCGCCCGGTACCGAGCGTGTCACTCAGCCGCCGCGACCTACGCTTCTTTAACGCCTTCCCGCGTCTGCGCATCAATCGTTACGAGGGCGTCATCCGAGCTACCGACCTCCGCGACCGAGCCCGCGAGCTGTTCCGGCGCTAGCCAGAGCGGAGCCAAGCGCGCCCTTCTCGTTCGCACGTTTCCCGTTCGTTTCGCGTCCGTTGCCGCGCCGTTTCCAAGATTGCGGTGCCGTTTCCATTCGACAACGCAGCGTTTAACAACGCCGTATCTGGTCTACACCAGTTGCCCCTCGGCCGCATGATGGGCGCCGACAACGTTCATGCGACCAAGGGGGAGCGAATGTACGATACGGGATCGACAACGTTTATGCTCATCTGCACCATGCTCGTGTTTTTAATGACACCGGGTCTGGCGTTTTTCTATGGCGGCCTGTCCAGGCGCAAAAATGTCATCAACACCATGCTTATGTGCTTTGGCGCCATTGGCCTGGTTGGTGTGCTGTGGATTGTTGCCGGCTGGTCGCTGGCCTACGGTGGTGACGGTTCTAGCCCGTTTATTGGCGGCTTTGACCAGCTGCTGTGCCTGCCGGTGCTCAACCAGGTGCTGCAGGCGGCCGAGGGCAATGCTGCGGATGGTGCCGTCTACCCTCAGATCATCAACATCGCCTTCCAGATGGCGTTTGCCATGATCACCGCCGCTATCGTTACGGGCAGTCTGGCAGGCCGCGTTAAGTTTGGTGCCATGACGGCCTTCCTGGGCATTTGGCTGCTCGTGGTCTATGCGCCGCTCGCCCACATGGTTTGGGGCGGCGATGGTTCCTTTATCGGCGACATCATCGGCGCGCTCGACTTTGCCGGCGGCGACGTGGTGCACATTTCGTCCGGTCTTACCGGCCTGGTCCTCTGCTTAATGCTCGGCCGTCGTCGCGGCTTTGGCATGGTGAGCTACCGTCCGCATAACGTACCGTTTGTGGCGCTGGGCGCCGGCCTACTTTGGTTTGGCTGGTTTGGCTTTAACGGCGGCAGCGAGTTTAAGGCCGACGCCGTGGCGGCGCTCGCCATCCTCAACACCGTGACGGCCAGCGCGGCAGGTATGGTCTCGTGGCTTGCCGTCGAGCGCGTGCACACTGGTCGTCCCACGCTGGTGGGTGCCAGCACCGGTCTGGTCGCGGGCCTCGTGGTGGTCACGCCGGGCGCGGGCTTTGTCGGGCCGTGGGCGGCGCTGGTCATGGGCCTGATCGTATCGCCCGTCTGCTACCTGGCCATCAGCCATCTTAAGACCAAGTTCGGCTACGACGATGCGCTCGACGCGTTCGGTTGCCACGGCATCGGCGGCATCTTGGGCGGCGTGCTCACGGGTCTGTTTTGTGTGCCGGAGCTCTCGTGGACCGGTAAGGGCGGCCTGTTCTACACGGGCGACGTGTCGCTGCTCATCTCGCAGATCCTGGGCATTGTGGTGACGGTCGCTATTGTGCTGGTGCTCGACTTGGTGATTGTCGCGGTGGTCAAGGCACTGTTCCGCGGCAGCCTGCGCGTGGACGAGGCCGACGAGGCCCTGGGTCTGGATGCGAGTCAGCACGGCGAGAGCGCATATCCATCGTTTGGCGGCTTGGATTAACAAGGGGAGTGATTTGGTATGAAGAAAATTACGGCTATCGTGCGCCAGGAAAAGCTTGAGGTTCTCAAAGATGCGCTGTTTGCTGCTGATGTTCGCGGCATGACTATCAACCAGGTGCAGGGCTGCGGCGCACAGCATGGCTGGAAGGAATACGTGCGCGGCAACGAACTGCTCGTCAATACCATCCCCAAGGTACAGTTCACCCTCATCTGCGCTGATGAGCACGTTGACGGAATTGTCGACATCATCTGCAATGCCGCCCGCACCGGTGCCGTCGGCGACGGCAAGATTTGGGTCGAGCCGGTCGAAGAAGTCATCCGCATTCGCACCGGCGAACACGGCCCGGCCGCGGTGTAGAATCGACCGTCTGCCATCCGCAACGTTAAAATGCTGCAATGAGGCACAAGACTTGCGTTGCGGATGGGCGGATTATGGGTCGCAATAAATATCCCGAGGAGACGGTCGCGAAGATTCTCGACGCGGCACTGGAGCTATTCTGCGCACAGGGTTATGAGGGGACGAGTATTCAAGATATCGTTGACCGTCTCGACGGCATGACCAAGGGCGCTGTCTATCATCACTTCAAGAGCAAAGAAGAGATTTTCAACGCCGCGTTTGATCGGGCGATGACTCCGATTGTTGAGCACCGCCGCTCGATGCTTGGCGTCGGTAATATGACCGGAGCCCAAAAGCTCAAGCGACTGTACGCTCCCGAGTCCGTTGTTCCACAAATTGAGCTATGGGCACGTATGCGTCCTGCAGCAGATCCGGTAAAAAGCTCGCGCCTACTGGCGATGCAGTACCAGGGCTCATTTGACGAGTCGGCCGATGGCTGTCTCTTGCCAGTGATCGAGGAGGGCATCGCCGACGGCTCCATTGCGTGCGAATGCCCGCGCGAAGCGGCGGAGGCCGTATCGTTGTTGGCGAATCTTTGGCTGCTGCCATTGTTCCGTCCGCTCGAGCCCAAGGAGCGAATGCTCGCTCGCGCACAATGTTTGGCGCAGATGGCTGCCGCGGTGGGGCTCGATTTGGGTAATGAAGTGCTTCAGACAACGGCGCAGATTTGGGACGTATGGGACCGCGCCGGGTGGTAATATAGATACCAACGGTATGTAATTGATTTGTGAGGGTAGCCACGGCTGCCCTTTTCAAGTCATTAAATACATACTAGTGGTATGTATAGGGGGTGGGCTTATGGCTGGGCTGAGAGACGTCGGCGTCTCGTTGAAATCAAAAACAGTGCGGTCAATCAGGCTCGCGGAACTTCTGGTTGCGCAGCTGTGCACGTATTCGATGCTGTCGGCGCTGTGCTTTGCGTATCCACTTTACTTGTTCGATTGCAGTGGATCGTCAACGTTATATGGCGCCGTCGTGGCGACGGCGTTCATACCCGGCGTACTCGCAACTCCGGCTGGTGGGATCTTAGCGGATCGGGGAAGACACCGCGAGGTCCTCGTGTCCCTCGGCATTGCTCTGATGACTGCATCACTGCTGTCTGTCCCCATGAAGCGCTCGTTGCCTCTTGCGGTCGTCGTAGTAGCGATACTTTGTGTTCAATATGGTGTTCAATCGCTGCTAAAGCCAATGCTCCAAATTGAGACGGTGCGTATGGCGGGTGAAGAGAAGGTTGAGCGGGCCACTGCATTGGTTTCGCAGATGACCATGGTGAGCAATATCTTGGGTCCTGTGGTCGGGACGGCAGTCTATGGGTGCTTTGGCATCGATGCTCTTTGCACAACCGCGTCGGTGGCGTTTGCGATTTCAGCTCTCTTGTTTGGGGTCGCACTCAAGCAAAACGCCTCATCTGAAACGATGAGAGACGGCGCGACTCGCACGACATGCCGAAACGATTTTCGGGAGTCGATTCGGTATCTGTTGCAAAATGCATCATTGGTCGCTGTGATTTTGCTTGCGGCAGTTTTGAACCTTGCGTTGGTTGGGCTAACGATTGGCGCTCCCATTATTGTTACAAAGCATCTCGGCATGCAATCGTCCTGCGTTGGGATAGTTGAGGTTGCTCTGGGCCTGGGTGGTCTTACCGGCAGTGGCTTGGTCGGCATTTGGCCGCATCGTTTTTCTTTCAATGGCATATGCCGATATGTTGCGATGATCTGTTTTGGAGTCGCGCCGATTATTGTTACGCTGCTGTTCGGCGTAGATGTATGCGTGTTCACCGTGTTTGCGGTTGGTTCGGCATGGGTCATGGTGTGGGCGAGCATTACGTCGGTTGAAATCATCGCGTTTGTTCAGCGGGTAGCGCCGACTGAGCTCTGCGGAAAAGTGCTTTCGGTCGTTTACATGGTCCTTTCCTGCGCAACGCCTATCGGCCAATTGACGTACGGGGTTGCATATGATCGATGGACACCGGCGATTGTATTCGCAGCCATGTTGGCGGTGCTGACGTTGACGACGGCTCTGTTTTATCGGCTGAAAAATCGATTGCGGCGATTGTCTTAACGCGCTGGGGCACCGTGAATTTGTGAAGGCGGTGGTACGCCGCGCCGGGACGGCATTGTTTGGACATGCCTCTCCTTCGTCTACAATATCGGGCAGACGAAGGAGAGGCATGTCCATGATCAAGATGTTCGCGAGTGACTTAGACGGAACGCTGCTGAACGCCCTGCACGAGGCGGATGGGACCATCCGCCGCGCCATTCGCGAGCTGACTGAGGCTGGCCTGCACGTGGTTCCCGCGACTGGACGCTCGACGTTGCCGATCGGCGAGCATGGCTTTACGGGCTTGGCGCTTGACGCCTGCTGCTCCAATGGATCCATCGTGCGCGACAGCCATGGCGAGGTGCTCAAGACTTGGACCATCGACCCGCAGGTCACTGAGGAACTGCTCAAGGCGTTCCCGGACATTTGCTTTGATTGCTCCACGCCCGATGGCATGTTTTCGAGCGGTTCGTTCGAGATGCATCAGGCGGGCTTTAAAAAGGACAGCCCCATCAAGCGTATTGTGATGCGCGGCATGCGTGCGCGCGGCGGGTATCACGAGGAACAGTATTTCGACCAGTCGATCGGCGATATCTTGCGTCACGATGTATGCAAGATCAATTGTCGCGTGACCTCGCCCGAGCTGGAGCGTGACCTTAAGTCGTATCTTGCCGAGCGATCGGACCGCGTGGTCAACGCGCCGTTCGATCCGGTGATGTTCGAGATCACGGACGTGGCGTGTAACAAGGGCGAGAGTGTGGCCTGGCTGGCGGGCTACTACGGCATTGCCGAGGACGAGGTCGCGGTTTATGGCGACGGCGGAAATGACATCGCCATGCTCAAGCGTTTCCGCCACAGCTACGCGACCAAAAACGCTAGCGATACAGCTAAGGCTGCCGCGAGCGCAACTATTGGCAGCTGCATGGTCCACGCCGTCCCCAAACACATGTTCGCCACCATGCGCAAGCAAAACTCCCGCACCGTCATCGAATAATGTGACAAAGGGACAGCCCCTTTGTCACAGGGGCCTGTGTGCTTGGAATACGAACATATATTCGTATATATAACTAGGCTCTGGTAGAATCGGTATCGTTGACGGCAGTTCCATGTGCCGGGCAGCGCCCTCCATTTGATGGGAGGTGATGCCCATGACCGATTTGATTGATTTCGTGAGACTTCTGACCGCCGTGGTCTCGTTCTTCACGGCGCTTGTCGGCCTTTCCGAGGCACTCAAGCAGCGTTCGAAGCGCAACAGAAGGGGTCGCCGCCGCTAAGGCGTTGACCCCCTAATGCAAACAACGGCGCTGCCCAGCCAGCTACAACTTGGGCTGCCGTCGACACTATTCTACCCACGAATGACATTTTGGACAATCGGTAATGCCGCTCCAAAAGCCAGGCGGGTTGTGACAAAGGGACTGCCCCCTCGTCACATTCCAAATATTGCCTTTACGTGTTGGTACACACGGTGTGCAATAATACTCGCACTGTGCAATAGCGCACAGGCTGAGTAACAAGGAGGACGCTTGTCCCAGCTCGAGAAATGCGATCGCCGGTCCCTTCGCTCGCAGCGTGCCCTTCGCCAGGCACTTGCCAGCGAGCTTGCCGAAAGCGGCGACCTTTCGCGCATTAATGTCGCGTCGCTCACCGAGCGCGCTGGCCTTACGCGCCGCACGTTCTATTCGCACTACCGCGATATCCCCGACTTTATCAATCAAATCGAGGACGGCTTGCTGGCCGAGATCCGTGAGCGCATTGAGCTCATCACCGCAGCTCAGCTGCCCGATCTCTATCACAATATCGACGAGCTCGAGCCGGCGCCCGGTTCGGTTGAGCTGCTGCGTTATCTTGCGGCCAACCGCGACTTAATCGGTGCGCTGCTGGGTCCGGGCGGCGACCAGGCCTTCATTAAAAGGATCATCGACACCGCGCGTGAGGCTGTGGTGCCGCGTGCGAAGACGGGCATTTTGGGCCTGGCGCTGGGCACGTTCTTTGACTACTACGTCACCTACGTCGTGAGCGCCGAGGTTGGCATGATTCAGCGCTGGTTTGAGCGTGGGCTCACCGAATCGCCCGAGGCCATGGCGCGCATTATGACGGTGCTCGCTTTTGTGCGCCCTGGCGACCTGTATGGCCAACCCATCGATATCAACGTGCCGGAATACGGCATGAAGTTATTGAATTTGCAGCTCGAGGACGCGGCCGACACCGCCGCAACCGTCGAGTCCAACAACTAAGAGGAGAGACAATGAGCAAACTCGTCGAGGGCGTCAAGGACCGCATGGTCGCCGCCGCACGCGAGGCCGCGCCCGCCGTGGTGGACGCCGCACAGAAGGCTGCGACCGCTGCTGCCGAGAAAGTTGCCGATGCCAAGAACGCGGCAGGGGAGACGTCCGCCGCTAGCGAGCTCGCCGCCGAGCCCGTAACCGCCGCCCACGCCCCCGAAGGCGCGATCTTCAACCCCGAGAACGCCCGCGGCAACCTGCACCTGGGCATCGACGTGGGCTCCACCACCGTCAAGCTCGCCGTGCTCAATGACGACAACCAAATTGTCTACGCCAAGTACCAGCGCCATCACACCGATGTCCGTGCCTGCGCCCGCGACCTGTTCGAGGGTGCTGCGACCGTGCTGCCGACGGCCCAGATGACCTGCGCCATTACCGGCTCGGGCGGCCTGCTGCTGTCCCAGTGGCTCGACCTGGAGTTTGTCCAGGAGGTCATCGCCAGCAAGCGTGCCGTCGAGACCCTCATTCCGGCCACCGATGTCGCCATCGAGCTGGGCGGCGAGGACGCCAAGATCATCTACTTTGACAACGGCATCGAGCAGCGCATGAACGGCACCTGCGCCGGCGGTACGGGCGCGTTCATCGACCAGATGGCAACCCTGCTGCACACCGACGCGAGCGGCCTCAACGAGCTCGCGGCCAACGCGACCACCATCTATCCCATCGCCAGTCGCTGCGGCGTATTTGCCAAGACCGACGTGCAACCGCTGCTCAACGAGGGTGCCCGTCCCGAGGATGTGGCCGCCTCCATCTTCCAGGCCGTCGTGACCCAGACCATCTCGGGTCTGGCGTGCGGTCGCCCCATCCGCGGCAACGTCGCCTTCCTTGGCGGCCCGCTGCAGTACCTCTCCGAGCTGCGCCACCGCTTCTACCTCACGCTCAACCTGGACGAGGAGCACCGCATTGTGCCCCAAAACGCCCACCTGTTTGTGGCAAGCGGCGCCGCCATGGCGCACGAGTCCAACAAGCTCAGCACGTTCCCGCAGCTCATTGAGGCCATCGATGCCCTGGGTGACACACAGGGTGCCGAGGTCGAGCGCCTGGACCCGCTCTTTGCCACCGACGAGGACTTTGCCGAGTTCAAGACCCGCCACGACACCGAGGTCGTCCCCAAGGGCAAGCTCGACGGCTACACCGGCCGCGTGTTCATCGGCATCGACGCCGGCTCCACCACCATGAAGGCCGCGCTCGTGGGCGAGGACGGTCAGCTGCTGCACACTTGGTATGGCAACAACAACGGTGACATCCTGGGCACGGCCAAGGTCATCATGGCCGATTTCTACAACCATATCCCCGCGGGCTGCACCATTGGCCACGTGACCACCACGGGCTATGGCGAGGCGCTGCTCATCGAGGCCCTCAAGGCCGACTCCGGCGAGATCGAGACCGTTGCGCACCTGCGCGGAGCCAAGGCGTTCCTGCCCGGCGTCGAGTTCATTCTGGACATTGGCGGCCAGGACATGAAATGCCTGCGCGTCAAGGACGGCGTCATCGAGCACATCATGCTCAACGAGGCCTGCTCGTCGGGTTGCGGTAGCTTTATCGAGAGCTTCGCCGTCTCTATGAACATGGACGTGCGCGCGTTCGCCAACGCTGCCATCCATGCCAAGGCCCCGGTCGACCTGGGCAGCCGCTGCACGGTCTTTATGAACTCGCGCGTCAAGCAGGCGCAAAAGGAAGGCGCCACGGTGGGCGACATTGCGGCCGGCCTGTCCTATTCCGTTATCAAGAACGCCCTGTTCAAGGTCATTAAGCTGCGCGACCCCAAGGAGATCGGCAGCCAGGTGATCGTCCAGGGCGGCACCTTTATGTCCGATGCCACGCTGCGCGCGTTTGAGCAGCTCACCGGCGTTCATGCCGTGCGTCCCGACATCGCCGGCTGCATGGGCGCCTACGGTGCGGCCCTGCTCGCCCGCGATCGCGCCGGCGCCGACGGCACCTCGACCATCCTTTCGGCCGAGGACATTGCGCACCTCACCGTGACGCAAAAGCATGTCCGCTGCGGCCGTTGCTCCAACAACTGCCAGCTCACCGTTAACGACTTTGGCGGCGGCAGGCGCTTTATCACCGGCAACCGCTGCGAGAAGGGCGCCGGCCACAAAAAGCAAAAGACTGAGGCCCCCAACCTTTTCAAAAAGAAAAACGAGCTGCTCTTTAACCGCGAGGTGCTGAGTCCCGACGAGGCCCCGCGCGGCACCGTGGGTATCCCGCGCGCGCTCAACATGTACGAGAACTACCCCTTCTGGCACGCGTTCTTTACGCGCTTGGGCTTTAGCGTGCAGCTGTCTGACCAGTCGAGCAAAAAGACCTACCAGGCGGGCATCGAGTCCATGCCGTCCGAAAGCGTGTGCTATCCGGCTAAGATGAGCCACGGCCATGTGATGAACCTTATCGACCGCGATGTCGACTTCATTTGGATGCCGTGCGTGCGTTGGGAGCGCAAGGAGGATCCGACCGCCGGTAACTGCTACAACTGCCCCATCGTCATGAGCTACCCCACGGCGCTGGCGCTCAATATTGACGAGATTCGCGAGCAGAACATCGAGTTCCTGTACCCGTTTGTGCCGTATCATGACAAGACCGAGCTCAAGCGCCGCCTGTACCAGGTGCTCGCCGTCGACCGTGTGGCCGATGCGCAAGCCGGTCGCGGCTGCGTGCGTGGACCCAAGATCACGCGCTCCGAGGTCGATGCCGCCGTCAACGCCGCCTTTGAGGCCGATGCGCGTTTCCACGAGGACATCCAGACTATGGGCGAGGAGGCTCTTAAGTGGGTCGAGGACCACGGTGGCCACGGCATTGTGCTCGCCGGCCGCCCCTACCACAACGACCCCGAGATCAACCATGCCCTGCCCGAGCTTATCTCGAGCTTTGGCTTTGCGGTCTTTACCGAGGATTCGCTTGCGCACCTGGTGAAGCCCGAGCGTCCGATTCGCGTCGTCGACCAGTGGATGTACCACAGCCGCCTGTACGCCGTCGCCCGTTTTGTGACGATGCGCAACGACCTGGACCTGATCCAGCTCAACTCCTTCGGCTGCGGCCTCGATGCCCTGACCACCGACCAGGTGCAGGAGATCCTGGAGGCCAGTGGCAAGATCTACACCGTGCTCAAGATCGACGAGGTGTCCAACCTGGGTGCTGCGCGCATCCGAATCCGCTCGCTCATGGCGGCGCTCAAGGACCAGGAGGCCGAGCGCTTGGCCGAGGCCACGGCCGCGGGCGAGGTCTTTGAGCAGGGCGATGCCGCGCCGGTGGCGCCCTCCACGGATGCCCCCGCGTTCGCGAGCCGCAAGTACACGTTCGAGGCACAGCGTGAGAGCGCCACGACCGCATGGCCCAAGGTGCCCTTTACCGAGCAGATGCGCGATGAGGGCTACACCATCCTGTGTCCGCAGATGGCGCCGATCCACTTTGACCTGGTCAAAGAGGTGTTTCGCGGTGCCGGCTACAACTTGGAGCTGCTGCCCTCGACCGACCACGATGCCGTCGAGGCCGGCCTGCGCTACGTGAACAACGACATCTGCTATCCGTCGATCCTGGTGACCGGCCAGATTATGGAGGCCATTGAGAGCGGTCGGTACGACCTGTCCAAGACGGCCGTGGTTATCAGCCAGACCGGCGGCGGCTGCCGTGCCACCAACTACATCGCACTCATCCGCAAGGCGCTGCGCGAGAGCGGTCACCCCGAGATTCCGGTGATCTCGCTTTCGGCTGTGGCGCTCGGCGAAGACAACCCCGGCTTTAAGCTGACGCCGGCGCTGCTTAAGCAGGCGGTCTACGCGGTGCTCTTCGGCGACGTGATGATGCAGATGCTCTACCGCTGCCGCCCGTACGAGGTCACGCCCGGCGCCGCTAACGCGCTCTACGAGCAGTACATGGCGCGCGCCCGCAAGCTGGCGCCCAAGTTCAACCGCCACAACTACACCAAGCTGTGCCGCGAGGCCATCCGCGCGTTTGACACCATGCCGCTTGTGGGCGAGGGTACCAAGCCGCGCGTGGGCGTGGTCGGCGAGATTCTGGTCAAGTTCCACCCCACAGCCAACAACCACGTGGTTGACGTTATCGAGCGCGAGGGCTGCGAGGCAGTGGTGCCGGGCCTGCTCGACTTCTTCCTGTACTCCATGAGCAACGCCGAGCTGCAGAAGGACGAGCTGGGTAGCTCTGCTACAACGCGTGCGGGCATGCAGGCGCTCATCAAGCTCGTGGACTGGATGCGCACGCCGGTGGAGGAAATGCTCGAAAAGTCCCGCCGCTTTGAGGCGCCCGAGCGCATCGGCACCATGGCCGACAAGGCCCGCACGGTGCTTTCGGTGTGCAACAACATGGGCGAGGGTTGGTTGCTCACGGCCGAGATGCTCGACCTGATCGACCATGGCGCGCCCAACATCATCTGCACGCAGCCCTTCGCGTGCCTGCCCAACCACGTGGTGGGTAAGGCCGTGATCAAGGAGCTGCGCCGGCAGCACCCTGAGAGCAACATTGTCGCGGTGGACTACGACCCCGGTGCATCCGAGGTCAACCAGCTCAACCGCATTAAGCTCATGATCAGCGTGGCCAAGGAGAACATGCGCGCCGGCAAGGGCTTTAAGCTCGAGAAGGTGGCGCCGCTCGCGATGGACGAGGTCACCGGCCAGATGCGTGCCCATGATGGCTGCGTGAGCTGCGGACCGGCCAGCGAGGAGGCCGTTGCATCGGTCGCCAAGCGTCTGGGACGCGGCATTAAGAAGTAGTTGGCCTGCTTTGGGCTAGATATGAGGCAAACGGGTGGTAGCCGTACCGGCTGCCACTCGTTTTTATTGCACATATGTTGCGTAAATAGCGTTGCAGGCGCCTTCAGCGGACTCGGATTTCGGAAGTATGCGGCAAAATTTGAATAGGCCGAGCACACTGGATATGCCCAAGCTTTGTACCTGCGGTTTTATTGGTGAAAAACCGGGGTGTGCTCGAGGGCTCCGGAATTTGCCGCATACTTCCGAAAACAACGTCTCGGTGGCACCAAAAATTGCCTCCAGAACCCTGAGATAATGAACATATGTAGCCGTTCGCCGCAAATTATCGTCCGTTCATGGAACCTATCTCCAACGAGTTGTAACCATATGGTTTGATGTTGGAAACATATGATTGCCGGCAGGCCGTAGGTGACGTTTGCCCTGATATCGGAGGTACCAAGTATGTTTCGTGCTCCGTTAAACAAGTATCGGGCTGGCTAACATGAGCCGCCGTTTTGTCTCGATAACCCTTGCAGTGGTCTGCCTGGCTGTGCTCCTGGGCGCTACGGGGATGTTTGCTATAAGTCGAGAAACATCCTATATGCAGGAATGTGCTTCCGAAGGCTTTGCCATTGATGGTTACTATCGGGATGACAAAACGAGTCGGGAAACCCTGGCTTTTCTTGAGGAGGACAACTGTCGATGGCAGCTGGTCGACCAAGACGGAATCTGCACAGACGGGCAGTTTAAGCGTACGGATGACCCCAACATCCTGATATTAAAGAAGGAAAACGGTGAAGAATTCGGTACGGTCCACGTGGCGTACCTGTCACGCCGACGCGATCAGGGCTTGCTCTACCTATTTAGAGATACCAGGGTGACCCGTTTTTATCTGGTGAGTACCGGTCCGGCGTTTACGGTGGAGTCTGGCGATGTCGATGCGGACAGTTGATTCACGGCAATAAAACAGCGAGCGGGGCACGGACATGAATCGCGCCCCGCTTTTTTGCTCGCGGCCTGCGTCGCGTCTGCGCTTCGTTCCGACTCGCGCCTGTGCGCGCATCCATCTCACGTCCCGCATCACTTCACATCGAACTCCACGCGATCAAGCTCGGGCACGTTGAGGTCGATGAGCTTGCGGGCAACGCGGCGGTCGTGTGCCCCAAGCGCCTCGCCTGTCGTCACATGGGCGACAATCTCGCGCTCGACGATGCCTTCCTCGTCCCCTTCGGTGGCCGAGGTCTCGACGGCGACGGTGTAATCCTTAAAGCCCGGCAGCACCGCGGCAAGCTCGCGTGTGGTCTCGGTGACGCCGTAGCCGTCCTGCACGCCGACCTGCGCCGAGCCAATGGACCCCGCGGTCATGACGATGCAGGGGATGGCAAAGATCACCGTACCCACGATGATGCGGCGGCGCACCTTGTGTGACAGCTCATCGACCTCGGCATCTTCTTCGGCGGTCACAATGCCGTCGCCGTTGAGGTCGCGCTTGAGCGGCACGCGCAAAAGAAGTAGTACGGCTTCGGCCGCCAGCGCGATAAAGACGACGTTGATGCCAAACTCGTAAAGCGCCGAGAGAAACAGCGACCCGCTTGCGATGGCGATGCCATAGCCCGCCGCGCACAGGGGCGGCATGAGCGCGGTCGCCACGGCCACGCCGGCGATGAGCGTTGCGGGCTCCTGGTCGCGCGAGTTGCCCAGGCCACCCGCAAAGCCGCCCGCGAGCGCGACGGCAAGGTCCCACACGGTGGGCGTCGAGTTGTCGATAATGGCGGCTGTGGTGGTGCCAAGGGGCGAGAGCTTAAAGTACAACGTGGATGTGACCAGGCAAAAGGCCATTTGCAGCGCAAGGCCGGCGACGGCTTCGACGGTAATCTCGCGGTCGAGCGTGGCGATGCCATATGCCATGGCAAGGACCGATCCCATAAGCGGGCAGATGAGCATGGCGCCCACGATGGCGATGTCCGAATCGATATCGAGGCCAATACTTGCGATTAACATCGCGATGATGAGGATGCACAGGTGAGTGCCAGTCAGACGCGCCCCGTTTACAAAACGCTTGCGGATCACGTGATAGGGTGCGCGTCCCTCGCGAATGTTGAACGCGCGCTTGAGGAAGCGGGTGACGTTTTCCATGGCTTCGCTATGAGCAGGGCGGATGCCGTGACGCCGATGATGACGCTCGCGCAGTCGTTCGATCTGTTGCTTGTCGAGTTCCATGTCCACCTCGTTCTGGCACGGGCCGCGCAACGCGCCCGTTGTCCTAACTCTACACCGTGGCGGACGAGGTGTCTGTTGGATGCGGAATCCGATAGGGCGGATGACGCGGGAGCAAATGCAAATCACAGGTTCAATTTGATCCCGCAATAATATGATGCACCAGCTCCTACATATGTGACGAAATTGTGAAGCACGAGAGCGTGAATTTCAAAAAATACGCTGGTCGCCAATGTTGCGCAACAGAATTCAAAAATCGACAGCTACCGTTTGATACGTATGGATACATCCGTGTCAAAGGGAGAAAGCCATGGCAAACTACAGTCCACAACACTTTGGGCCTCGGGCCAAGACTGTCAACGTCAAGGGCGTTGCTAACCGCGCCGTCGCAACCGTTTTGACGGCGGGCCTCATTGCTCAGCCGCTTATGTCGCCGCTGGCGGCAATCGCCGCACCGTCAACCGATAACGGCGATTCTGTTCAGGGGGGTGTTCCTATAGTTTTGTCAACTGGGAAATGCTCTCCGTGCGACCGAATCG
>CAJLRY010000015.1:0-47098 GCA_905209215.1 Coriobacteriaceae bacterium
CCTTCCTCTGAGAAGTTCGCGAAGCCCACTTCTCAGAGGAAGGCACCCGCCCGGAGGCGGCCCCAGCGTGAGACCGTCCCGGATGCTATTCGTTGTCGCCTGCGGTCATCTGCGTTGCGGAGAGCGTGCCGTCGGCGGTAGTTGCAGCTGCAGCGTCGGGCCAGACCCAGTCGGTAAAGGCCGGGTGATCGAAGCCCTCGTTGCACGCGAACTCAAAGGCCTCGGTGCGGAAGGCCTCCCACTCATCAATCTGCTCGGCAAACTTATCGGCGTCGACCATGCGCAGCACGTCGGCGGCCAGGGCCCAGCGGTCCATGTTGTTCAGACGCAGCATGTCGAACGGCGTGGTCGTGGAGCCCTTCTCCTCGTAGCCGTGGACGCGGAAGGCGTCGTGGCCGGGGCGGTTCCAGATCAGGCGGCGAATCGTGCCGGCATAGGCGTGGAACGCAAAGAGCACGGGCTTCTCACCGCAGCCGAACAGCTCAGCCCAGCGCTCATCGCTGATGGCCTGGTCGTTCTCGCAGACGTTCTGAATCTTGAGCAGATCGACCACGTTAACGAACCACACCTTAATGCCTAGCTCGCGCAGCATATCGGTTGCAGCCAGGGCCTCAAGCGTCGGCACGTCACCGCACGTGGCAACCACGACGTCAGCCTCGGCGAGCGAGTCGGCAGTCGATGCCCACTTCCAGGTTGCGACGCCCTCGGCGAGCTCGGCGCAGGCCTCGTCGACCGTCTGGAAGGTCGGGGCGGGCTGCTTGCCGCAGAAGATGGCGTTGACGCAGTCGGTGGACTGATAGACGCGCTCGGCCACAGCGAGGGCCATGTTGGCGTCGGCCGGATAGTAAGCATTCACGATATGCGTGTCGTTGGCCTTGTTGAGCAGCAGGTCGATAAAGCCGGGGTCCTGGTGCGAGAAGCCGTTGTGGTCCTGACGCCAGACATGGCTCGACAGCAAAATGTTGAGGCCGCTAATGGGAGCACGCCACGGAATCTCGCGCTTGGTGGCCTCGAGCCACTTGCAGTGCTGGTTGACCATGGAATCGACCACGTGGACAAAGCTCTCGTAGGAGCTCCACACACCGGAGCGGCCGGTGAGCACGTAAGCCTCGAGGAAGCCTTCGCACTGGTGCTCGGACAGCTGCTCGACAACCTTACCGGAGCCGGCGAGCAGCTCGTCGTTGGCCTCGTCCTCGTAGAAGCCGGCATCCCACTGCTTCTTGGTCACCTTGTAGGCGGCCTGCAGGCGGTTAGACGCGGTCTCGTCGGGACCGAAGATGCGGAAATCCTCCATGTTCTTGGCCAGAACGTCGGCAGTGTACTCACCAAAGACGCGAGCGGCCTCGGTGGAGCCCCAGCCGTGACCTTTCTCGGCGACGGGGATCTCGTGGGCGTGAATATCGGGGAGCTCGAGCTCGCGGCGCACCTTGCCGCCGTTCGCGTTGGGGTTGGCGCCAATGCGCAGCTCGCCGGTCGGCATAAAGGCCGTCACCTCGGGGCGCACCTGGCCCTCGGGCGTAAAGAGCTCCTCGGGCTTATAGGAGCGCAGCCACTCGCGCAGTACGCGGAAATGCTCGTGGGTGTCCTTGGCGCTCGCCAGCGGCACCTGATGGGCGCGCCAGGAGTCCTCGGTCTTCTTGCCGTCGATCTGCTTGGGGCAGGTCCAGCCCTTGGGAGTACGGAACACAATCATGGGGTAGGCAGGGCGGGCCACGGTCTCGCCTGCGGCGGCCTGGGCCTGCGCGGTGGCCTTGATGTCGCAGATCTCGTCAAAGACCTGCTCAAACAGGGCGGCGAAACGCTCGTGGATGCTCGCGTGGCTCTCGTCGTCAAAGCCGGCGACAAAGAAGTGCGGCTTGTAGCCCATGCCCTCGAAGAACTTGGTGAGCTCCTCGTCGGACACGCGGGCGAGGATGGTGGGGTTGGCGATCTTGTAACCGTTGAGGTGCAGGATTGGCAGGACGATGCCGTCGGTTGCCGGGTTCACAAGCTTGTTGGACTGCCAAGAGGTGGCAAGCGGACCGGTCTCGGACTCACCGTCGCCCACCACGGCCACGGCCAGCAGGCTCGGGTTGTCCATGACGGCACCGTAAGCGTGGCTGAGCGTGTAGCCGAGCTCGCCGCCCTCGTGGATGGAACCGGGCGTCTCGGGCGCAAAGTGGCTCGGGATGCCGCCGGGATAAGAGAACTGGCGGAAGAACCTCTGCAGGCCTGCCTCGTCATTGGTGATGTCGGGGCGAATCTCGCGGTAGGTGCCGTCGAGCAGCGACTGAGCAGTACCGGCGGGGCCACCGTGACCAGGGCCCATCAAGAAGATAGCATTCTGGTTGTGGTCGGCGATCAGTCGATTGACGTGACCGAACAGGAAGTTGATGCCGGGCGTGGTGCCCCAGTGGCCAACCAGGCGGTGCTTAACGTCCGGACGACCGAAGTCGCGCACCTCACCGGTTTTCTCGTCGACAAAGTCGGGGCGCATTAGCGGGTTAGAGCGAAGGTAGATCTGACCGACGGACAGATAGTTCGATGCGCGCCAATACAGGTCGACGCCCTCGAGCTCGGAAGCCGGCACCTCGTGGCCCAGCTTTTGCCACGGCGTCCCCAGTGTTTTAGCCATTGTTTATGTCCCTTCGCTGTGCGGTCACCCTCCAATACGGCAACCTTTCGTTGGGACCAGTATATTTGCTAAAACGTTTTATCATGGTGAAAAAACGTTTTGCCACCCTTATCAATCCCATCGATTAGCAAAACGCGACATTCACCTGCGGCGTTGATTGTCACAGGTGCTCCACATTCGGTCTCTGCAAATTGGTAAACGTGTTTAGTTGTGTTTAGTAAGCTCGAGCACGCTGCCCTTAACGATAAGCGCCGGCTCCAGAACGACCTCTTCGGCACGCCTACCGCCCCTACCGGCAAGACGCTTGGACATGCAGCCAAAAGCATGCTCGGCGAGCACGCCGGGATCCTGCTCAATGGCGGTCAGCGCCGGCTCAAAGAGAACGTCGGCCGCCGAGTTGTCATAGCTCACCACCGAGATATCGCCCGGAATGCTCTTCCCCATCTCGTGCAGGCGCTTGAGCAGACCCAACGCGATGTTATCCGAGCTTGCGAACACGGCGGTGGCGTCGGTTGCGAGCACCGCCTCCGAGGCCTCGTAGGCACTCGGAATGTAGTACTCGCTCTCAAACTCCAAACGCGCGTCGATCGGCAAGCCTACCTCGCGCAGCGCGCGCTCATAGCCGGCAAGTCGCTTACGCCCCGTATTGGAACGGCGCGCGTTAACCAAGCAGGCAATGCGACGGTGGCCCTGCTCGATCAGATAGCGGGTAGCCATATAGCCACCCATCTCGTGGTCGAACATCACCTTGTCGCACTCGAGCCCCTCAATGGCACGGTCGACCATTACCGCCGGGATGGGCAGATGGCTGACCTCTTCGCGCAGGGCGCGGTCGTCGGAGAACTCGTCACCCACCACCAGAAAGACGCCGTCGACGCCGCGCGTCACCAGCTGGCGCAGCAGCTCAAGATCGTCATCGGCGCTTCCGCCCGAGCTGGTAATAAAGAGCGCGTAGCCGTCCTCGCGGCAGCGCTTTTCCAGGCTGCCAGCGAGCGAGGCAAAAAAGCGGCTCTCGATATTAGGGACGATAAGGCCCAGCGTGCGCGACTCGCGCATGACCAGGCTACGCGCGATCTGGTTAGGAACATAGTGGTTGCGCGCCGCGACCTCCTTGATGAGCTTGCGGTTTTCTTCCGAGATGCGACAGGGCCGATTATTGAGAACAAGCGAGACCGACGAGGGGGAAAGCCCCACCTCCTGGGCAATCTGCTTGAGAGTAACTTTGTTGCCCATCTCGCTCCTTCCGAGTATTCGCGCAATCTCTTGAAAGTATAGCGACCGTCCCTCTACCTCGATGATAAACACTTTACCAATCCGGTAGACGGCTGTTTTATCGCCGTGATTGGTGCAAAGTAACCTGGCCCCTTTGCACCATGTGATGCATTGGGGTCAGGTTACTTTGCACCAAATCCATCCGGGTAGGGTATATTGCATTCGATTGATGAAAACGACCACCATAAGGCGGATATTCGTATGCACGAGAATGACTTTTTTAACGAGGACCTGCTCTGCGCGCTCGCCGGTGTTGCCGGCGAGGACAACGTGTTGATGAGCGAGCCCATGCGCGACCACACCACGTTTAAGATCGGCGGCCCGGCCGACGTCTTTGTCACGCCCGACACCGAGCAGGGCCTCGTCGCCACGCTTGATACCTGTTATCGCTGCGACCTGCCCCTCACCATCGTGGGCAACGGCTCCGACCTACTCGTCGGCGACAAGGGCATCCGCGGCGTCGTCGTGGCGTTGGGCGAGGGCCTCTCCGACATTACGGTCAACGGCACGCACGTCACGGCAGCAGCCGGCGCCTTGCTTTCCGATGTCGCCGCGGCGGCAGCCGAGGCCGGCCTCACCGGCATGGAGCCCATCTCGGGCATCCCCGGATCGGTCGGCGGCGCCTGTTATATGAACGCCGGCGCCTATGGCGCCTGCATGGCCGATGTGCTGGAGTCTGTGCGCGTCTACAAGCCCGCCCGCATGCTCGACGACGGCACCCGCGGCAGCGGCAACATCATCGAGTTCGATGTCGACGAGCTTAATCTGGGCTATCGCAAGAGCCGCATTGCCGACGACGGCTTCATCGTGCTTTCGGCCACTTTCAATCTCGCCCCGGGCAACGCCGCGATGATCAAGGCCGACATGGACGACTACCGCCAGCGCCGCGAGGACAAGCAGCCGCTCGACATGCCGAGCGCCGGCTCCACTTTCAAGCGCCCCGAGGGCTACTTTGCCGGCAAACTCATCATGGACGCCGGCCTGCGAGGACACGCCATCGGCGGCGCGCAGGTGAGCGAAAAGCACTGCGGCTTCATCGTCAACGCCGACCACGCCACCGCCGCCGATGTCGACGAACTCATCCGCCACATCCAAACAACCGTCAAAGACCAATTCGACGTAGACCTAGAACCCGAAGTCCACCGAGTAGGCGAATTCCTCTAATAAAAAAGAAGGCCCCGAAAGGGGCCTTCACCATATTTATTCAGATAACCCAGTCCGGCGTGTGACGTATTGGACCCGAGAGGTCCGTGACTGCCCGAAAGGCATTAGGTTGATCGCGAGTTCCGCACGAGCCGGAGAGCACTTAATGTGCTCTCCGTGCGAGCAGGACTGTCCGAGCAGGCAACCTAATGCCTTTCGGGCAGTCACGGACCAACTTACTTCAAACCACCGTTACGACAGCGCAATACCGCCAAGCCAGCCCCAACGCACGCCAGAGCCAGTACCGTAGAACCGAATAAACGCATCAAGCGACTTAGACGTAATGGCGCCCTCGTTGCTCATTACGATGCCGCCGCCAACGTAGATACCCACATGACCGTAGATAAGGCCCGGAGCACCCGTGCCGCTGTGCGAGGAATCGGCCACGATCATGCCCACCTGCAGCGCCGAGCGGTCGGAGCTATAGCACCAGGCGTTGAACATGTCACACGCGTTGCCGCCAAAATAGCCCACGCCGGCATTGCGGAAGACATTGGTAACCCACGCCGCGCACCAGTTCTGACCCGGCGAAGGCGTGGAGTAGCACGCGTTGACGACGGCCTGCTGCTTGCCCGAGCCGGCATTCTGCTGCGGAGTTCCGGGCGCATACGATCCACCGCCCGAGCTCGAACCACCCGAGTAGGAATTGTTCTTGTTCGCGGCGGCCGCGGCAGCGGCGGCCTTCCTAGCGGCCTCCTCGGCCTGGGCGGCAGCGAGAATCTCGGAATCGCGCTGAGCCATGAGCTCCTTGACGTCGTCGGAAAGACCGTTCAGCACGGTCTGGACTTCTTGCTGCTTGGCCTGCATATCCTGCATCTGAGCCGTCTGCTGGTCCTTGAGTTTCTCCAGGTTGGCCTTTTGTGCTTCGAGCTCGGTCTTCTGCGCGTCGAGCTCAGCCTGAATCGTCTGGATATCCTCGATGGCATCGCGGTCGCTCTTGTTGATCTTCTCAACGTAATGCGCGTTGGCGACGAGTTCCTCAAACGAGCCAGAGGCCAGCAGCAGCGACAGGATGTTCGTACCGCCGGACTTGTAGCTGGCGGCCACGCGATCGGAAAGGTCGTTGCGCTTCTTCTTGAGCTCGGCCTTCTTTTCATCGATCTGGGCCTGCGTGTCGTCAATCTTGCCCTGGACATTCTCGATGTCGTTGAGGGTCTGGGCATTCTTGTTGGCGAGCGCCGCGTACTCATTGGCAATGCTGTCGAGCTGAGCCTGGACCTCGTCGAGCTGGGCCTGGGCGGCATTCAGTTTGTCGGTGGTTTCTTGACTGGCCTCAGCCGCATGGGCGCGGGCGGGCAGGCCAAAAAGAACAGCCGCAGAAGCGGCGCCGAAAAGAGCCTTAAGGGCAGTGCGGCGCGAAAGCTCCTGCGTAAAGATGGAATCGTTGTTTGGTGACATATGTACTCCGTTACATGCTTATTTATATGTCGCTCAACTCAAACATATTAACGCACATCGCGCTTGTCCCAACTATTTCCACGAACGGCTGGAAAAGCATGGTCAGCGGCTCGCAAATACGTCCCACACCAAAGGTAAGGATTATGCAAATAACACCCTATGAGTACGTTAACATCAATCCTCTGGTTTTCCTGCCCCGCGTGTTTTGGGCGCCCCCAGCTGCGCTATACTCCCCTCAAGAAGTGTTCCTGATTCGATAGGAGACTACATGTCCAAAGCACTCGACCCCAAAGACACCTGCGTCCTCGTTACCGGCGGCGCCGGCTTTATCGGCTCGCACACCGTCGTTCAGCTGCTCGAGGGTGGCTACCAGGTTGTCGTCGTCGATGACCTCTCCAACTCCAGCGCCGTTGCCATCGACCGCGTCAAGACCATCGTGGGCGACGAGGCCGCCAAGAACCTCACCTTCTACGAGGCCAACGTGCTCGACCGCGATGCGATGAACAAGATCTTCGATACCCACCAGATCGACCGCGTCATCCACTTCGCCGGCTTTAAGGCCGTTGGCGAGTCGGTGAGCAAGCCCGTCGAGTACTACCACAACAATATCGAGAACACCCTGGTGCTCATCGATGTCATGCGCAACCACGGCTGTAAGTCCATCATCTTCTCGAGCTCTTCGACCGTCTACGGCGATCCGGACAATCCGCCCGTCACCGAGGAAGACCCCAAGAAGCCCGCGACCAACCCCTATGGTTGGACCAAGTGGATGATTGAGCAGATCCTCATGGACGTCCACACCGCCGACCCCGAGTGGGACGTCGTGCTGCTCCGTTATTTCAATCCCATCGGTGCCCATCCGTCGGGCCTGATCGGCGAGGACCCCAAGGGCATCCCCAACAACCTGGTGCCCTACGTCGCCCAGGTCGCCGTCGGTAAGCTCGAGGCCGTTCAGGTCTTTGGCAACGACTACCCCACCCCCGACGGCACCGGCGTGCGCGACTACATCCACGTGTGCGACCTGGCATCCGGTCACGTTGCCGCCCTCAACTGGATGAACGGCAAGACCGGCGTCGAGATCTTTAACCTGGGCACCGGCACCGGCACCTCGGTACTCGAGGTCGTCGCCGCCTTCTCCAAGGCCTGCGGCAAGGAGCTGCCCTACGTGATTCGCGAGCGCCGTGCCGGCGATATCGCCGCCAACTGGTGCGATGCCTCCAAGGCCGAACGCATGATGGGCTGGAAGGCCCAGTACGACATCGCGGACATGTGCCGCGACAGCTGGAATTGGCAGAGCCATAACCCCAACGGCTTCGCCGACGCCGAGTAGCCACTCCCCCGTGCTAGGTTTTGTGGCATGCCTCAAAACCTAGCACGCGACATGCTCGGCACATGCCGCTTCCTGCATGGGTAGATTTCTAGACATGTCCCAAAAATCTACTGGCCCCGGCCTCCAATGTGAGGTCGGGGCTTTTTAGGAACTCGTTCTCGAGCTCGAGCTCGCGCATGCACTTGCGGGCGGCCCTCATCTCGGCGGTCTCGGTCTTGGCCGCGGCCGCCGCGACCGGGTGGTTGGCCAGTTCCTTCTTTCTGACCGTCACCCATCTTCCCAGGATCTTCTCATTGATGCCGAGGTCGGCGGCAACTTGGGCGATGGGCTTCCCCGACGCGACGGCGAAGTCTGCGGCCTCGGTGCGGTGCCCCGCTGTGCAGGAGAGCCTATCTGCCATGACTGAACACTCCTTTCTTTTTGGCGCTGAAACGATTATCGCCGCTCAACGCCATTCCTCTAAGTCAAGTGTCCTGGGATACAATACAGTTCAAATGGACGAGGAGGATCCGGCGCTCCTCTTGATGAGCCCGGAGAGGCCCCTGGTCGTCGCCCTTCCCCGCGCGAACGCAAAGCGGACGGCGGCGAGCCATGTCCTCCCCGCGCGTTCCATTTAGGGAGTCCTCGAGAAGTCGATCTCCCTGTGCGATAATCGAGCTATTGAGTCTCGCGAGTTTAGAGCTGGTGATATGCATTGAAAATCAAGGTGAAAAACATCGGCAGGGTCGCTGAGGCCGATATCGAGATTAATGGCATTGCCGTGATCGCCGGGGAGAACGGGACGGGGAAAAGCACGGTTGGAAAAGCGCTTTATGCGGCCTTCAACAGCATGTCCGATTCGGAGAACAAAATCGACCGCATGAGGCGCAATAGTGTTGAACGCGCCATCAGGAAGGCATATGTGGGAGGCCCTCTCGACTCCACGTCTCGCCACAGGCGAACTGCTGGAAGAATGAATGGTTTCATCGACAGGGTTTTTTCGGGCGAGTGCACGAGGGACGAGCTTATTGATGAGATAAAGGAGTATTACGGGGAGGAGATCTCCCGTGAGATCGAATCCGATTTCACGAATGGCGTAGCAGGAGTTGCCGATCAGATTATCGAGATCATGGATATCTCCGATGATGAGGTATTTCGTGCGATTGCGACAAACAGGTTCCAAAGCGAGTTCAACGGCCAGATCAATTCGGTTTTCGGCGAAGAGCCCGGGAAGGTCGAACTCCAGATAAAGGACGCATCTACGGTTTTCTCGGTTGCAGGTGACGAGGTGGCGGAGGTGCACGATAGGAGGGTTTTGCGATTCAGGGCGCATTATCTGGACGACCCGTTCCTGATCGATTCTCTCGGAGGGCCCTACGGCCCCGCTTTTCGGTTCAGGCCCCTCCTTGGACACCAGGAGGAGCTGCGGCAAGATTTGATTCAGGCGACCATCCGTAACGATGACAGCGAGTCCTCGCTGTTCGACGAGATCGCGAAGGAGCGGCACCTGAAGGTTCTCATGGACAAGGTCTCCTCCTTATGTCCGGGGTATTTCGAGAGGAGCGAAAGTCGCGGTCACCTTACGTATCTCGAAGAGGGCTTCGCTCGGGGGTTGGAGCCTGGGAACCTTTCTGCTGGCTTGAAGACGTTCGCCATCATGAAGGTGCTCTTGAAGTCCGGCGCGCTAGATGCCGGAGGGACTATTATCCTCGATGAACCCGAGATTCATCTTCATCCTGCATGGCAGCTGGCCTTCGCCGAGATAATCGTGCTGCTCCAGAAAGAGCTCGGGATGCACGTCTTAATGAGCACCCATAGTCCATATTTCTTGAATGCGATCGAAGTGTATTCTAAGAAGCACGCTGTTGATGGATTGTGCTCATATTATCTTGCGGAGACCTGCGCTGATGGACGCTCTCGCTTTGCCGAAATAACCGGCTCGACTGAGGTCGCCTACGAGAAGCTGGCGGCTCCTTTTGATACGCTTGAGAGGGAGGAGTACGGCCTTGAGTAGCGACCTGTGCGCCTCCTGCCCTCATCCGAACTCTCCCGTGGTGCCAGATGGCAGCGATGGTTGCTCCCGTTGCAGGACCTGTATCCTAAGGGACTGCACGTCGACCATCTCCAAAACATCCAGAGACGGGAGCGTCTCTCTTGTGGATGACGATTTGCCTGTTGTCAATTTTGACTCTGTTAAAGAATGCTACTGCAAGAAGGTCAATAGGTGGATGCAACTCCCGCGCTCCGCCGATGCGCTGTATTGCGATCGGGAAACGTTATATCTAGTCGAATTTAAAAACGGCAGTCTGAAGGAGACGCTGGGGAAGAGGCTCAATCCCAAGGATGACGAAGAGCTTGGTATCAATCTTGGCCAAAGGGACGCCCTCATCGAGAAGTGCAAGGACAGCGTTTTGATCTGCTCGGACCTGTGGGGAAAGAGGACGAGATGGTTTCGCGAGCACTGCGTCTTTGTTTTGGTATACAACGAGGACAAGAACAAGACCGCGTTGAAGCGGGTTGCCAGCTCGATTAGGAAAAAAGCGCGTTTTGGGCTTCCTGACAAATTGAAAGGTTTTTGCGTGAAGGATGTCTTGACGCTAACCGAAAAGGAGTTTTCGACATCGCTCCTTTCAACTTGGCGAGACGCAGAAGAAATCGCGGAGGTCGACGCGTAGGAGACCGAAAAGCATCCGGTGGCTATTTGCTCCCGATATCGATCGTTCGTCTGCAGTCGGTTTTCTTTCCGCTGCGCCCGCCAGTTTGCGATGAGTCGCGCACCGTGTGAAGCTCAACACGGATGAAATACAAATATAATCCCCCCTTGCACTGTGTTGATAAATATTGCTCGTCGAACTCATCTGAACTGGGCTTTCTTGCATAGAACTGCCTGAACCTGAGCGTTTTCGGGTATCGCATTGCCCGATCGAGCACCATCGCGACCTTCTCAAGCTTGTCCTCGGGCGGACTCATAGCCACAGCCCCGCATGTCGTCCCGGTTGGAGCCGGGATGAGCCCTCAGGAAGCACTGCATGAAGTAGCGCATCCGGTTCACGGGCCCCAGCGGGTTCTGGCCGTCGGGAACGCCCTTGAGCAGCTTCGCGTTGTAGTGCTGGCTCTTCAGTGACAGATTGTTGACGGGAGCCGTGTGGCGCCCGGCTCCATGTCGTGGATGAGCGCGGAGCCGGGCGCCACACGGCTCCCGAACGTCGCCAAGGTCTTCGCCCTGCTTGTCTTGCCAAGGCCCTCCCGGATGAAGATTGAATTGCCTGGCTCATCGCAGCCGAGCGCGACACGGCCTCTACCCGAGACCATCATCTCTACACATAGCCCATCATTCGACAAGAACGCGCAGTTTGTCCTGCATAGGCGCATGGTGTCCCCCTCCGCCGCAAGAGGTGAGCAAAAGAGAGGCTCCCCTCGCCACTACCGGACAAAGGGACCTCTCTGGGGAAACACGCTATAAAACCTTCTTGCCGGGCGGTCGAGTACAGCACCGACGGCGTACCCGTGGAGACCTACCCAGAGCCCACGCCATTTCAAGTTTCTTGGTCTTCAACGCCACAATCCGATAATCATCCAGCCGTCGAAATGACCTCGTCACAGGCGGCAAGCATCTCCTCGTCATGAGTGACAACGATTACAATATGGTCTCTCTTAATTTCATGAAGCAATTTGATCAGCGCGCCTCGACTCTTCGCATCAAGTGCTGAGGTCGGTTCATCAAAAAGCATAACGTCCGGCGATTTCAACAGCTGTCTCACAATTGCAATCTTTTGCTTCTCGCCGCCGGACACCCCTCCTTTCCCGCCGTCAAGCATCGCCGTTGCCCCGTTCTCCACAGAAGCAACCATTTCGTCTAGCCCCAATATGACAAGCATCCGATTCAGCTTATCCATCTCGTAATCATCAGAAAGCAGCGTAAGATTATCGAGAATCGTCCCCTCAACGATAGGGGGTTCTTGCTCCGTAATGCTGACTCGACACCGCCGCAATGCATATCGATCGATGCAACGCTGTGACACCCCGTTGTAGCGAACGGCCCCTTCTGTGTCATCTGGATATAGCCCCAATATCACTGACAGCAGCGAGCTCTTCCCCGAACCATTCGGCCCCGAGATTCCATATAGCCGACCCCTGGAAAACGCGAGCCCCTCAATGCTTAACGCGACCCTTTCCGCCCCTGGATAACGTAGCTTGATGTTCTCTAGACGGATTTCCTCAATCGGACCAAGCGCCAATTTGCCATTCGCTTCCACCGGGACATCCCAAATTCTTTTCAGCCGCTCATAGCATACGCGATTAGTCTGGTAATCCCTTCCCCAGCCCAACAAATACTGTACCGCTGAGCTTAAGTTCGAATAATATCCAACAGCAGTCACGAGAAAACCAGGCAACAGTCTCCCGCCCATCACTTCAACCGCGCCCACAGCAAGAAGACATCCTTGAGCGGCGGAAGCGACCAACGCGTTGCCAAAGGTAAATCTAGACCCTACTTCCTGATTTGCTCTCATCGTTGGATAGAGCCCATTAAAAGCTTCGACCAGTACAGCGCGGGACCTATCGAACAAAGCATGTCTGCGGATGAAATCAACTTTCTCCAACTGATCTTGTAGACAGGAAAAAAACCTCGCGCTCTGCTCTTGTACGTCAAAACTTCTCTCAAACAGCCTTGCGCGTGAAACCGCATAAAAAGCGGCACTCGCTGCCGCAAGAACAAGGCAGACCACACTCAACTTGATATTCAGGCTACCGAGAACAAACAGGGCGGACAAAAGGGTGATAACGTTGCTTGAAACCCCCACAACCGAGTTGATTACGAAGATGACAAGGTCATTAGCGTCGTGATTGATTTGCTGGTTATAATACGACGCGTTGAAGCCCTCGAAGAATGCCTGGGGAAGGTGCTTCACGTGCTCAAGCGTATCCGCATTTAAGCCGAACCCCGCATGCGACTGAAGGTTGATGTACAGCATCTCTGAGCAATACACTAGTCCCGCTCGAACCGCTTGGACCGCAACCAAAATAAGGCAACAAACGAGAACGGCGGCAAGATCGGCGCTGGCCGGCATCGCCAATCGGTTTACCACTATGCCGGTAAGAAAGGGACCCGCAAGCGCAAGCAGCCCGACCAAAACTGTTACGACAAGATAGGCGTAGAATCGACCGCCCAGTATATATTTTCTACAGAGATTAAGCATCAGCCTCATTTTGCCCCGCACCCCGTTTTGCCGTATTCATCATCTGGGAGAGCAGCATTTTTTGCTCGGCATCATACCGGAAGGAAACGCAACGTTTCCCCTCACCGTTTAAGGCGTGGTTGGGGCACCCTCCCATGCACATGGGAAAAGCAAAGCACTCTTGGCATTCCGGGTCATCCGGCTCATATGCCATCCAGTTAATCATGTTCTTGCTCAACATTGGCGGCTCGAAAATAGTTCCGACCCTCCGCTCCTTCATTCCAATGTCATCCCAGCACTTATACAAATCTCCGACGGGATCAACCACGTACGAGTTGATTCCAACGGCGCAACATATCCCGAAATTCGTCCCACCAAAAGGTTGAACTTTGAAGCCCCGCGCAATTGCCCTTTTATAAAACTCAGTCTCCTCATACGAGAACTCTTTTACAGTAAAGCAGTGGCTGTCGTTCGCACATACCTGATTGATATCGTCAACAGGGGCTAAATAGAAGTGAACCTTATTCATCAGGCCATTTAGCTCGAGATAATCCAATAGCTCTTGAGCGGCCTCGATGTTGGTCTTGTCGACGTTGCTCCTTATCGAA
Source organism: Coriobacteriaceae bacterium (assembly GCA_905209215.1). Lineage (GTDB taxonomy): Bacteria > Actinomycetota > Coriobacteriia > Coriobacteriales > Coriobacteriaceae > Collinsella. Next base: position 13,582 of record CAJLRY010000015.1, read on the forward strand.
ATATCGATGATCTCGGCACACTCTTTGACGTTCTTGAGAATACGTTCGTATGTAGGGCTTCCGTCGTGAAGAATCCTTCTCGAATCGTGATCCGACTTCGATCCATCTATAGTCACTTGCGCGCTCGTCACACCACATGCCGCGAGCCTCCTTGCAACATCAGGCGTCAGCAGATAGCCATTTGTCACTATCGATGCGGAATATTCACACGTTGGCCCCACGACATCTTTCAGATCCGACGTAATCCGTTCGATCATCTTCATTCCGAGCAGAGGCTCGCCGCCGTACCATCCAACTGAGAGACTTGCGATACCAGGATAGTAATCTTTCACGAACTTGGAGAGCTGTGTCAAAACCTCCTCGCCCATCGTCGTGTACGCCTGTCCCTTTTCATAGCAGTAGGGACAGCAAAAGTTGCAAGCCATCGTTGGCGCAATGGTAAGGGACAGAGCAGTATTCGCAAAGCGCGCGGCGCGACTTTGCAACCTGATCTCCCCAAGCTCGTCCCTCTCCTCATTGACTAGGATGCCTCCCCTTATCAGCTCCGCGACAAGATCATCGGCATCCCGAACGTCCCCTTCTTGAATCCTTTTGAATTTCTGCGCGTATTCCGGATTTAACGACAGGATGCCGCCGGTTCGCGCATTCATGATAAGAAGACTTCCGTTATGTTCATGCACCACATTAAATTGCGACAGTTTCACTTCGCACCATCTCCATTTCCAACCAAATCCATATCGACCCTCAGACGCTGCGCATACGCCAGCGCACTACCTTCTTCGATAAAAACTGCACGAAAGCAGCAATAGACATGCGAGCGACACGATGACCGCATGGCCGCATGCAGCCATCAGGACCGTCCCGCCGGCAGCCCCGCACGCCCTCATCCAATAAGCCATGTGAACCGGGGGTAAAACGGTTGGGAAACTCATCGCGATAACAAGGCCCGCGAACGTTGCGACCAGCAAGGCTCCCGACACAAGAGATCTGATCCTGAACACCTCATATGCAACCGCAACCATCAGCGTATAAGCGGCGTCTATAACGATATTCGACAGGAGTGCCGAGGTCACATTACCAACCGTAAGGCTGTCTAGACCGCTTCCGGAGCACACGGCAAAGACCGCAGCGACACCGAGAGTAAACACGATGTAGGGGCACAGCGTATACACTTCGCAAGCCAATGTCTTTGCCGCAAACAGCTGCCAGCTGCGGAAGCCCCGAGCAATCGAAACTCCCCTTGCCGACACGCTCGTCGCATCACCGAATAGCGTCCCCGCCACAACAACAGAGACGATTGGGAAGAACACCGTATGCGCCATGGAGACGACACTTAGCCAGGAAGAGATACCCGTTGGCCCAACCCCTATCGAGAAAAGATAGCCCGGATCGGCGGAAAAGCCAAAGAACTGGCCCTCTCCCCCTGCGGAGACCCATGCGCCGGACCCGGCAAACACATAAATCCCCGCGATGCCCAAATACATCAGCGCTATTATCACGGCGAGTTTCATTCTCCTTGCGCGGAACAGTTCCGCCCTGACCGACATCCCAAGATTCATCGAACCGCCGTCCTTACAAATAGCGAGACGAGCGCAACTCCAACCGACACAAGCACAGTGCCGCCCGCATACAGCAAAACCTGAATTACACCAACATTCTGCATACTCAGGGAACACAGGTTCATCAGGTAATACACGGGCGAGAGCATGAGCAGCAAGCTGGGCTGACCGCTTCCGTATGTACTTGGGAACCACACCATCACAAATGTCGAAACCGCTATTGCAACGACGCTGCTCGCCACCACACTCCTCGTGAGCAAATACAGGGCGAAGGTAGCGGCGTACATCGAAATGAGCAGCAGCGCGATCATCAGCGCAATCGATACAAATTGGGCAAACCCTGAGCACGAGGCCCCAACGTCCCATTGGGCCATCTTGGTTAAATACAGCGCAGTCGTAGAAAGAAGATACACGGCACCGACCAGAGTGCAGTTCACCAACAGCTTCGTGATCACAATCGCCGCCTGCGACACCCCTCGCGATCTCGATACGGCGTAAGCCACGGATTCAAAGTCTCTCGACGTAGCGTAAACCGCGTAGAGAATCGTCACCGGAATCCAGACCACTGTAGACGCAAAAGACGTCCGGGCAACAGAGCCCAAAACGTCCCCTGCATCCACTAGGTTTCCAATAAAACCTATAGCCCCTCCAAGCGTATACGGGTCATCACCGGCGACCATGATCAGCACCTCAGACGAAGTCGCAGCCGCAACCACATACAGCACAGCCGCAAGCGCAATCATCAGAGCGGTCGCCGGGTGCCTGGCGAGCAACCATACCTCGCTCCGAAAAGCTGAGATGAACTCGCGTTTCATCACAGCTCGCTCTCTCGACCGATGAGCTCCGAATAAAACTCCTCAAGGCTCTTCCTATGAGAATACGCCTCCGCAACCCTCACACCTGCGGTCGAGAGCGCTTCGATTGCAATGCCCCGCCCTTCCTTTTTCTCCTCATAGCGCATAAGGACGCTGCCGTCCGGCAGAAAAGAATGTGAGGTCTCATCTCCGAGAACCGATCTCGTTCGCTCCAGATCGTCCACATGCAACACGAAACCACCGCGGCATGACTTTTCCAGCTGAGGTGCGGTCATCCTTCGAATGAGGCGACCATGACTTATGAAGAGGTAATCAGTTGCCAGCTTGTGCATCTCCTCAAGATTGTGGCTGGATACGAGAATCGTTTTACCTTGATCTTTGTTAAGATGCGTAAGGATTTTTCTTACTTCGACTATCCCCATCGGATCCAGGCCGTTTGTCGGCTCGTCCAGGATCAACAGCTCCGGATCGCCCAGCAACGCTATGGCCAGATCGAGACGCCTCCTCATTCCCATTGAGAAGTTCTTCACTTTCTTCCCGCCGGCCTCCCCCAAACCGACGGTTGATAACACACCGTCGATGGAACGATCGGTGGGAAGCCCCCACTCAATACAGCGAACGACCAAGTTGTCTCGCGCGGTCAGATTAGGATACGAAGCATTGAGGTCGGGCATATAACCCAGCCTTTCCCTGCAGCTCCGTATTTCACGTCTCCCGGTTTGCCCAAACATCGAGATCGTTCCTGACGATGGCTCCGAAAGCCCCGTGATCAATCGAATTAACGTGCTCTTGCCGGCACCATTCTCCCCAATGAGTGCACACAGCTCGCCTTCCATTAAAGAGAACGAGACTGATTTAACCGCTTCAAACCCGCCATATCTCTTGGATATGGCACGCAATTCAACTGGGACTTCCCGCATGGACGACATCCTCCCCGTCAATAAAAAGGGACGACATGGCAATTGTGCGGGGTTATAGGTAACGTCGGTTCGCCCCCCATATTGCAATGCCACATCGCCCCTCAGGCGCTGCTGGCCAAAATATCTTTGAACAGTCTGTGCACGCCGTACGGCGTGCACTATCCGCTAAAAGCGGATAGTGCACTCCTGTGAAGAACACTTGGTGCTGCAGCTGCCGTGCGCGTAGAAGAAGCAGTTGCCGCACGCGGGTGCAACGCCTTCCTCCGGCTCGTTAATCCAATCCATCTCTCCCTCCTTTCCTTGCATACCGAATTGATAATGTTATTCTAATTCGATATGTATCATATTTCAATATAAGCTTATTTATATATTACACAAGGTAAGCACCCCCCCTGCATCCAGCACAGGAAATGACTCTCTCGTTCCCCAGTGACGCGGCGAGAAATACAGGCCACTGCAGGACGTTGAATGAACAGCCCGTGAAAACCGTTGTTTTCACGGGCTGCACCTGCTCAATACTTTTTTATTCTCCAGCCTCAGTCGTCTCTAAGATCGACCACGTAAACATGATCTGACTCCAGGACCGGGTCATCACCCGTCGCGGTCGCCCTGCTCAGCGCGTTGCGGGCGCGCCGCGTCGCCAGTTCCTCAAGTTCTCTTTCGTTGACGCGCTTAATAAGATCGCCAGGCTGGCAATCAAGCTCTACGCAAATATCCAGCAATGTCTTTAACCTAATTGCCTTCACCTTGCCATTTCGTATTTTTGAGATACTTGCCGGTGTGTGCCCGGTCGCCCGAATGATATCCGTACTCGTCTTTCCGCGTCGAAGCAATAAGCTTTCAAGCTCAATAATCAGATAGTCCATGCCGCCCCTCACACCAAATCCTCGGTCTGGTCTTGAAGCAGAGCTCCGTAGCGCCATATCGCAGAAATCGAGAAGCAGCAAACGGCCCCCAGCACAGCACCAATATCTATGGGCAGGGCCAGGTTTTCAAACATCGAATAGGCGTTCCCCAGCAAGTCGAAGGGGCCAATCACTATCGAAAGAAACCCCGGAGAAAACAAGAGGTCACCTATTGCCGCTGCAACAAACAGCCACCCGATAATCGAGATTCTTCGAGCATGCGAAAGGGTAAAGGGCGATTCGCCATGAGCCATGTCCATGCTGATTCCCCGCAGGGTCCATGTGGCCCCTCCGGAAATCAGAAGATACATCAAAGGAACCACTACGGAAACCGTCTTTGATGGATCATATAGGTTTCCTTGAGCAGCCATAAGCCCAATGGAAATAACCACCACCACCGAACAGCAACACACCGCTATAAACAGCGCCGTAAACAGAATCCCAAGCCTTCTTCCGAGAGTCATCATCTTCTGGATGGACTTATCGATCTTCTGGGCGCTATTCACCACAGCTCCTCCTAAAGCAATCAGAGGTCTTCTTACTTACTGTTTTTCCTACATTGTAACGAACTCGATAAGAAGAGGGTCGCTTCACGCCGCGCAATCCCGAACTCCAAGCGTTTCTCATCAGCATTGCCCATCTTTCGAGTCGAAATTCAAATCCAGTTTCTTATCGCATGCTGAAATCAACCCGAACTGGATGTGACTGGAAAACAGCGCGCTGCGTCGGTCGCGCTTTCCCGAGCGACTCTGGCACAACAGACGATATGAGTTGAACATTGGGGCCTCTCCCCTTGCAGCTCTCTCGTGGGTCGGGCGACAATGGTCGTACCATCAACCGCGGCCGCGCGCTGCGGGCCCTCGGCCTCGGCTGCGTCGTCGGGGCGGTCCCGAAGATGCACCGGCCCGCGGCCGACCGCGGCCGCAAGAACGACCGCCGCGACGCCGAGTGGCTGGCACGCATGCTGGCGCGCCGCAACGTCGTCGAGGTGTGGGTCCCCGACGAGCGCCCTCGAGGACGCGCGCGACGACCTGCAACACGCCAAGCAGCGGATGTCGAAGTTCCTGCTGCGCCACGGCCTCGTCTTCGACGAGACGACGCCGGCCGGCAGGCGCAGGGGCGCCTGGACGGGGGCCTACTGGGACTGGACGGAGTCCCTCTCCTTCGACGAGCCCGACGACGCCGCGGCCTACGAGCACTACATGGACGGAAATGACCTGGTAGAGAACCCTCGCACCGTCTACGTCGCAGGGGACGTAGACGAACTCGTCGAGCACGAGCAGCCTCGCGGGCGACACGTCGTTCAACAGTTTCGACAGCGTTCCCTTGCGCTTCGCGTTGCCGAGCTCGAGAACCAGCTGCGCGGTCTGCCAGAACCTGACCGACATGTCCGCGGCGACCGCGCGCATCGTGAGGGCGACTGCCATGCGCGTCTTGCCGCGCCTGGACTTACCGAAGAAGACGAGGTCTTCGCGCGATTGTTTGTGTCAACGGCCAACTGAATGTGAACCCTTCTTGCATTGTTGCAACCTGGCTGGCAGCCGGTCTTTAATGACGACGACCATTGTCGCCCGACCCACAAAAGAGCCGCAAGGGGAGGAGCTCCCAATGTTCAACTCATATCGTCTATGGCGCACTACCATTCACCGAAAGTCGGCAACTTTTTCATTCTCTCTATACATGTTTAAACAACATGTTCTACAATAGGGACAATAGCAATGGAAACTCGGGACGAGCCGTCTATCCATCTACGGCGCAGCCCCTTATTCAAAAGGACGGTGAGTGCATCCATGGAGCGTGCAAGCGGCGTTCTGATGCCCGTTTCGTCATTGCCCGGACCTTACGGTATCGGCGGCTTTGGCTGGAACGCCTATGACTTTGTCGATTTCCTCGCCTCGTGCAAACAACATTACTGGCAGATTCTCCCCCTTACGACAACGAGCTATGGCGACTCGCCCTATCAGTCGTTCTCGGCCCGTGCGGGCAACCCCAATTTCATCGACTTTGCCGAGCTTATCGAGGCCGGCTATCTGGAGCAGTGCGATATCGACGGCGTGTACCTGGGCTCCGACCCCAGCAATGTCGACTATGGTGCCATCTTTGGTGGCCGTCGTCAGATTCTCGACCGCGCCGCCGAGCGCTTTGCCGCCGACAAGCCGGCCGACTTCGACGACTTTGTCCAAGCAAACGAAGACTGGCTCATCCCCTACTGCGAGTTCATGACCGTCAAGGAGGAGTGCGGTCTCAAGGCCTTTTGGGAGTGGCCCGCAGAGCTCCGTACCCGCGGCGAGGCTTCTGCCAAGGTCTGCGCCGCCCATCCCGCGCGCATGCTCTACCACCAGATGACGCAGTACTTCTTCAATCGTCAGTGGAGCCGCCTCAAGGCCTATGCCAACGAGCGCGATATCCTCATCATCGGCGACCTGCCCATCTATGTCTCGCGCGACTCCGTCGAGATGTGGGCCACGCCCGAGCTCTTTAAGATCGACGCCGCCGGTAATCCTGTGAGTGTCGCCGGCACGCCGCCCGACCAGTTCTCGGCCACCGGCCAGTACTGGGGCAATCCCATCTACGACTGGGACGCCATGGAAGCCGACGGTTTCTCCTGGTGGGAGGGCCGTATCCGCGCCGCCCTCGACATGTACGATGTCATCCGCCTGGATCACTTCCGCGGCTTCGAGGCCTATTGGGAGGTGCCGTTCTCCTCACCCGATTCGTCCTACGGTTCGTGGACGCAGGGCCCCGGCCTCAAGTTCTTCAAGACGCTCGAGGAAAAGCTCGGCACGCTGCCCATCATCGCCGAAGACCTGGGCTTCCTCACCCCCGGCGTCATCGACATGCGCGACAACTCGGGCTTCCCCGGCATGAAGATCTTGCAGTTCGCCTTTGAGGGCACCAACTCGTACTACCTGCCGCACAACTACATTGCCAACACCGTCGCCTATGTGGGCACACACGACAACGAGACGGCGCGCGGTTGGTTTGAGGGAACGGCCACCCCGCGTCAGCGCGAGCAGGCGGCCCTGTACACCCACCAGCAGGCAGGCGAGCCCATGGCCGATGCACTCAACCGCGCCATCGCCGCCAGCGTAAGCGATACCTGCATCTACACCATGCAGGACCTGCTCAACCTGGGCAACGAGGCGCGCATCAACACTCCCGCCACCATGGGCGGCAACTGGACCTGGCGCATGCTCGATGGCGCCATCACCCGCGAGCTCGAGCACAAGCTCACCGGCTGGACCGAGACCTACTTCCGCATCCCGTCGGAAGACGAAATTGAGCTTCCCCAATAGGAGCCACCGCGCCCGACCCCACCCCATCGTGCGGACGCGTCCGTTTTCCCCGCGCGAGGCCACTCCAATCCCTCGCGCGGGCTTCTTTTGAATTTCTGACATGTAATCAACCCATCACAGGAGGAAACATGCCCCGTATCAATCTTGCGGATCTTGCCGAGCAGTCCTTTGGCACCTCGCTCGAGCAGCTCGATGACCGTCGTATTTATAAGCTGCTGGCCAAGCTCGTGCAGGAGCGCTCTGCCGCCTGTCCTCTCAACAACGGCAAGAAAAAGCTCTACTACATCTCTGCCGAGTTTTTGATCGGCAAGCTGCTCATCAACAATATGATCGACCTTGGCATCTATGACGAGGTTAAGGACCAGCTCACCGCCGCGGGCCACGACCTCAACAAGATCGAGGAGTTCGAGGTCGAACCGTCGCTCGGCAACGGCGGCCTGGGCCGTCTGGCCGCATGCTTCCTGGATTCCATCGCCACGCTGGGCTTGACCGGCGATGGCGTGGGCCTCAACTACCATTACGGCCTGTTCCGCCAGCGCTTTGTCGACAACCAGCAGAAGGCCGTCCCCGACGAGTGGCTCGGTGAGCAGGACATCCTAGTCGACGACGACCGCTCCTACACCGTCGAGTTCGGTGATTTTGCCGTTACTTCCAAGCTCGTCAACATCGATGTACCCGGTTATGGCCAGCCCACCAAGAACCGCCTACGCCTGTTCGACCTGGCAAGTGTCGACGACGGCCTGGTCCCCGGCAGCTCCATCGACTTCGACAAGACCGAGATCGCCAAGAACCTCACCTTGTTCCTCTATCCGGATGATTCCGACGAGCAGGGCCGCCTGCTTCGCATCTACCAGGAATACTTCATGGTGAGCAACGCCGCCCAGCTCCTGATCGACGAGGCCATCGAGCGCGGCAGCAACTTGCACGACCTGGCCGACTACGCCGTAGTCCAGATCAATGACACGCACCCCACCATGGTCATTCCCGAGCTCATTCGCCTGCTCACCACCGAGCACGACATCGAGTTTGACGAGGCCGTGACCATCGTACGGTCCATGGTCGCCTACACTAACCACACGATTCTTGCCGAGGCCCTCGAGAAGTGGCTGCTCGCCAGCCTGCAAAAGGTCTCCCCTGCCATCGCCGACATTATCGTCAAGCTCGATGAGATCGCCAAGGCCGAGCACGACGACCCACGCGTCGCCATCATCGACGAATACGACACCGTCCACATGGCCCACATGGACATCCACTTTGGCTTCTCCATCAACGGCGTCGCCGCGCTGCACACCAAGATCCTGGAGGATACCGAGCTTCATCCGTTCTACGAGATCTACCCCGAGAAGTTCTCCAACAAGACCAACGGCATCACCTTCCGCCGTTGGATCCATGGCGCCAACCCCGCGCTCGCCAGCCTGCTCGACGATGTGATCGGCACCGATTGGCGCAGCACCGGCGACCTGAGTAAGCTTGCCGAGTTCGTTGACGACAAAGATGTTCTTGAGCGCCTGGCCGCCACCAAGGCCGAGGCCAAGGCCATCATGCGCCAGTTCATGGCGCTCGAGCAGGGCGTGACCATTCCCTCCAACGCCATTATCGACGTCCAGGTCAAGCGCATCCACGAGTACAAGCGCCAGCAGATGCTCGCGCTCTACATCATCTGGAAGTACCTCGATATCAAGAACGGCAACAGACCTAAGCATCCCGTCACCATCATCTTTGGCGGCAAGGCGGCCCCTGCCTACACTATCGCCCAAGACATCATTCACCTGATCCTGACGCTGTCCCAGTGGATTGCAAACGACCCCGACGTGGCTCCCTACCTGCAGGTTGTCATGATCGAGAACTACAACGTCACCGCTGCCGAGCGCGTGATCCCCGCTGCTGACATCTCCGAGCAGATCAGCCTGGCCTCCAAGGAGGCGAGCGGCACCTCCAACATGAAGTTCATGCTCAACGGCGCTTTGACCCTGTGCACGCTCGACGGTGCCAACGTGGAGATTGCCGAGCTTGTCGGCGACGAGAACATCTATACCTTTGGCGCCTCGTCCAAGCAGGTCGAGCAGCTCTACGCCGACGGCACCTATGACGCCGGCGCGCTCTACCGCAAGCCCGGCATCAAGCTGCTGGTGGACTTCATCACCAACCCCGCCTTTATGGCGACCGGCAACGCCGAGCGCCTGCAGCGCCTGCACGACGACATCATGGGCAAGGACTGGTTTATGGCTCTACTCGACATTGAGGAGTACATCCAGACCAAGGAGCGCGTGCTGGCCGACTACGAGGACCAGGACGCTTGGATGCGCAAGGCGCTGATCAACATCGCCAACGCCGGCACCTTCTCGTCCGACCGCACGATCTCCCAGTACAACGACGAGATCTGGCACCTGAGCTAATTCGGTTTCATCGCCCATCCTCTTGAAAACGGAGCCACGGCAACGCGGCTCCGTTTTTTGTGCTCGCACGTTACCCTGTGATCCGACTCGGCCAAACAATCTCGATCCATAACAACTACTCAACCAAAACGGTCCCAGCTGTTACAGATTGAGACATACCGGCCCCTCCCCTTGGGTTTATCTCAATCTGTAACATCTAGCAGGTGAAATTCGCCTTTGGTGTTACAGATTTAGATGAAATGGTTAGCTCAGCGGAACCGTCTCGATCTGTAACATCTAACGTCCGAAATCGGCCCTATCCGTTACAGATCGAGACAAACGACCGGTCAGGCAGTCCCAACACAAAGAAAGGCTCCCCTCTCGCCCAGTGGACGGGAGGGGAGCCTTATATGTGACCGCGGCAAAAGGATGGCAATACCGCAGTCGCCCAAAGGAAGGGCCTGGTTGCACCGGGCCTAGATAAGGTTCTTGCCAGAGACCTTATCGAAGAGGTGGGTCGCGTTCTTCTCAAACTTGAACCAGATGGGGTCGCCCGCCTTGAGCGCACCCTTGGCCTCGAGGTCGACAACGGGAATGATCAGGACGAACTGGCCATCGGGAGCGGTCACGTGGACATGCTCGGTCGAACCCATGAGCTCGGTCACCTCGACGGTACCCTGGAGCGCGCCCTCCTCGTCCTTGTCGGCAAGCAGAATCTGCTCGGGACGCACGCCGGCCGTGATCTCCTTCACGTCGCCGCCGTCCCAGTTGAGAGCAAGCTGAGCGCAGGTCTCGGGGGCGAGCGCCACGTTCATATCCTCGGTCTTGACGGTAAAGCCGTTGCCCGAGCGCACCAGCTGGGCATCGAAGAAGTTCATCTGCGGCACGCCGATAAAGCCGGCGACGAAGATGTTCGCGGGATGGTTGAAGACCTCCTGCGGGGTGGCGATCTGCTGGACGACGCCGTCCTTCATGACCACGATACGGTCACCGAGGGTCATGGCCTCGGTCTGGTCATGAGTGACGTAGATGAACGTGCCCTTGATCTCGTGGCGCAGCTTGATGAGCTCGGCACGCATCTGGTTACGCAGCTTGGCGTCCAGGTTGGACAGCGGCTCGTCCATCAGGAAGACCTTAGGATCACGCACGATGGCGCGGCCGATGGCGACGCGCTGGCGCTGGCCGCCAGAGAGCGCCTTGGGCTTACGGTCGAGGTACTCGGTAATACCCAGGATCTCGGCAGCGGAGCGAACCTTGCGGTCGATCTCGTCCTTGGGGACCTTCTTGAGCTCAAGCGTAAACGCCATGTTCTCGTACACCGTCATATTGGGGTACAGAGCATAACTCTGGAACACCATGGCGATGTCGCGGTCCTTGGGCGCCACGTCGTTGACGCGCTTGCCATCGATGAACACATCGCCGGAGGTGATGTCCTCCAGGCCGGCGACCATGCGCATCGTCGTGGACTTACCGCAGCCAGAAGGGCCAACGAGGACGATGAACTCCTGGTCGTGAACGGTGAGGTTGAAGTCCTCTACAGCGAGCACACCGTCCTCGGTAACCTTGAGGTTGTGCTTCTTCTCCTCGGTCTTCTTCTTTTTGCCAAAGAAGCCCTTCTTTTTTGACTCGTTGTTGGGATACACCTTCTGAACATGTTTGAGAACGATCTCGGCCATGTCTTTACCTTTCGATACGCGGCGCCGCGCTGAGAGGCGCCGCCAAAACTTGCAAAACAGTTACGGCATCAGCCCTTGACGGCACCTGCCACCACACCGTCGATGATGTACTTCTGGCAGAAGATGTACATGATGACGATGGGGATGACGACCATCATGATGCACGCCATCATGGGGCCGAGCTCGACGTGGCCATAGCCGCCACGGAAGTACTGGATCAAGATAGGAATGGTCTTGTACTTGGTGGAGTCGAGCGTAAGGTAGGGCAGCAGATAGTCGTTCCAGACCCACATGGTCTCAAGGATGCCGACCGAAAGATAGGTGGGCTTCATGATGGGAAGGACGATCTTAAAGAACACCTGAACCGGGTTGCAGCCGTCGATCATGGCCGCTTCCTCAATCTCGAGCGGGATGTTCTTGACGAAGCCGGCGAACATAAAGACCGCGAGGCCCGCGCCAAAACCAAGGTAGATGAAGCAGATGTTAAACGGCGTGTTAAAGCCGATGCGGTCCGCGAGGTTGGACAGCGTGAACATGAGCATCTGGAACGGTACGACCATCGAGAAGACGAACAGGTAATAGAAGAAGTTCGAGATCTTGCTGTTGACGCGCACCACGTACCAAGCGCACATGGAGCAGCACACCAGAATCAGCACGACCGACGTGACCGTGATGATAAGCGAGTACATAAACGCCGAGGCAAAGCCCTGCTCGTTCAGAGCGTGCACGTAGTTTGCGAGGCCGTTGAACGTCTCGGGCGTGAGCAGATCGAACGCCGTGGTGGTGCTGATTGCGGTCGCTTTCTTAAAGGAATTGAGCGCAATCATGAACACGGGGTAGATCCATGCGAGCGACAGGATCGTAAAGAAGATCGAGAGCGCGCGGTTGATAGCCTTATCGCGTTTCATTACTGCTGCACCTCCTTGGACCTCGTGGCCTTAAGCTGGATCATAGAAATAGCGACAACCAGGATGCAGAAGATAACTGCCTTGGCCTGACCGATGCCCTGCCATGCGATGCCAGCACGCGAATAGAACGTGTTGTAGATGTTCAGGGCGAGCATCTCGGTGGAGTGCGCCGGGGCGCCACCGGTAAGGGCGAGGTTCTGGTCGAACAGCTTAAAGCCGTTGGTGATGGACAGGAACAGGCAGATGGTGATGGTCGGCATCAGGTTGGGGATCTTAACCTTCCAAAACGTCTGCCATGCCGTAGCGCCATCGACCTTGGCGGCCTCGATGTAGTCAGACGGAATGGACTGCAGACCGGCGATGTAGATGATCATCATGTAGCCGACCTGTTGCCACAGGGTCAGGATGATAAGGCCCCAGAAGCCAGCGGCGGAGTTGAGGGCGATAAGCTGGGCACCCACGTTGGAGAGCAGGCAGTTGATCAGAATCTGCCAAATGTAACCCAGTACAATGCCGCCAATCAGGTTAGGCATAAAGAAAATCGTACGGAAGATGTTGGTGCCCTTGAGCGCCTTGCGAGTGAGCGCCTGCGCAATGGCCAGCGCGATCACGTTGATGAGCACCGTCGACAGGAAGGCAAACGCCACGGTAAAGAAGAACGACGTGGAGAACTGCGGATCGGACAGCGCGCGCACGTAGTTCTCGATACCGACAAAGCGCGCGTTATTGATGGTAATAAACTGGCAGAACGAGAGATAGAAACCCTGGATAAAGGGAATCACGAACCCGATCATAAACGCCAGGCACGTGGGCAGCATAAAGAGCGGCCACCAGCGCTTGAGTGCTTTGCCCATAGAAGGGTCCTTTCAATATGCAGGGGGCGGGCAAACCTACGTCTGCCCGCCCCCTGTCGCTAATCAGATAGCTTGGGCAGCAACTGCTTACTCGGAAGCAGCCTTCTCGGTCTTCCAGCCATCGACGAAGGCGTTCTTGACGCCGTCCCACTTGGTGTTGTCGGCAGCATAAGCGATGAGAGCCTGCTTGAGGTTCTTCTTCCACTCCTCGGAGGGGATGTAAACGAAGTCCCAAGCGACGGTCTTCTTGCCGTCCTTGGCCATAGCAACGGCCTGCTGAGAGAAGACGTTGGTGGTCTCCTTAGCGCTCTTGAACGGGGCGGTCAGACCCATCTTGTCAGCGATGATGCTGGTGGCGGTGTCAGAAGTGACACACCAATACATGAAGTCCTCGGTGGCCTTCTGGGCATCCTCGGAAGCCTGGGAGCTGACGCACCAGTAGTTCTCGCCGCCGGAGCACAGGCCCTGGTTCTCCTCGCCGTCGACGCCGATGTAGATCGGCAGCATGCCGAGCTGGTCGTCGGTCATACCGGCCTTGGTGAGGTCGGCGTAGGCCCAAGAGCCGTTCTGATAGAAGACGGCCTTGCCGGTTGCGAACTCGTTGGTGGCGTCGTCACCGGTCTTGGAGGCGAGCTGCGAAGGATCGCAGGTGGAGTCGGTGATGTACAGGTCGAAGATCTGCTTAAAGTTGTCGAGATACTCGCCCTTGATCTCGTCGTCCTCCTGGTTGTGCTCCTTCTCGAACTCGTAGTAGAGCGGGAGGTTGGCGAGGTGGGTGGTGTAGCGCCAGCTGGAAGAGTCATCCATACCGGCGGAAGTGAAGGCACCGTCAACGCCGAGCTCGTCCTTGCGGGCCTGGATGTCATCGGCGCAAGCCTTCAGCTTGTCGAAGGAGTTGATGTCCTCGGCCTTGTAGCCGGCCTTCTCGAGGAGCTCCTTGTTGTAAATGATGCCGTAGCTCTCCTGAACCCAGTCGATACCCAGATCCTTGCCGTCGGACTGCAGCGCCAGGGAGTCGTCGATGAGCTCGCCGCGGAGCTTGGTGTCGGAAAGATCGGCGCAGTAGTCCTTCCAGTTCTTAAGGCCGGTGGGGCCGTTGACCTGGAACAGCGTCGGAGCGGAGCTCTTGGACATCTCGGACTTGAGCTTCTCCTCGTAGGTGTTGGAGGCGGCGGTCACGATCTTGACCTCGACGCCCTTCTCCTTCTTGTACGCCTTGGCGATCTCCTTCCACTCCTTGTCGACCTCGGGCTTAAATTGGAGGAAGTAGACCTCGGCAGCGTCACCAGAAGCAGAGGAGCCGGAGCCGGCAGAACCACCACAGCCCACGAGACCCAGACCAAGAACCGCAGCCGCGGAGCCAGCGAAGCCCAGGAACTGCCTTCTGCTCATTTCGTTCTTCATTACAATCCACCCTTTCACACCGTGGCGGCACCCTTTGCCGCCGCCTTCGGAGATTGGCTCGGGGACTTTGCCCCTTTTGCTGACTTGTACAATACGCTATTTGGCTAGTTGTTTGAACAAGTATTACTAGAGCGGTAGAAAAACTTCGGTGAACGGTAATTTCAACTTGATACTTGACAAGTTTTGTATAAACAATTATTTGTTATCGAATGCAGAGAAAACGCCCGGTCAAGCCGATGCATCGTCGGTTTGACCGGGCGTTTTCTCTTTGAGGGCATGAGTCTCGTCAGGCTGCGAGCTAGCCGGCTATCGCTTGGAGTTGACGCGGTAGTGGAAGATCTCGGGATGCGTGCGGGCATGCGTGACCTCGAACAAGATGCCGTCCGAAGTGTACGACTGGCTCTCCATGACGGCGACACAGTTGTACTTGCCAAGGTCCAAGTAGCTGCAGTCCTCATCGTTGGCGAGCTCGACACTCACCGTACGGCGGCTCGCCATCACTTTGATGCCGCG
Organism: Coriobacteriaceae bacterium; assembly: GCA_905209215.1. Classification (GTDB taxonomy): domain Bacteria; phylum Actinomycetota; class Coriobacteriia; order Coriobacteriales; family Coriobacteriaceae; genus Collinsella. The sequence goes on from CAJLRY010000015.1 coordinate 28,807, forward strand.
CTTGTGCTCCAGATAGCCGTAGATAGAATCCGCCGCGATCTCGGGGGTCAGGCCCTTGGCGATCGACGCCAAAAAGTAGCCGTGGTCCACCTGGCGCGCGCTGCCGTTGAGGCTTCGGACACGCACGACGCGAATCAGCTCCTCGCCCACCTTAAAGCCCAGGCGACGAGAGAGTTGCTCAGTGCAAATCAAATGTTCAAAAGACTTGACCTCGGTCGATGCGACGGCATTGTTGCGTTTTGCGAACTCGCCAAACGACTCAACCTCTTCGAGTGCGCCCAGCATGTCGGTTTCGCCCTTAAGCCAAATAACGCGCACGCCCTTACCGTGTATAGGCTGCACAAACATCTGGTCGGCCAGCATGTTCAAGGCGCGTCGAACGGTATTGCGCGTGCAGCCAAACTCCGCGGTCAGCTCGGCTTCGGTTGGCAGCATCTCCTGAAACGCATAGGTCCCGTCGATGATGCGCGAACGGATCTCGCGGTAGATTCCTTCGTAAATCGCTTTTGGCATGATTTCACCTCTAATGAATATGTATGGCTAGGCACGATAGCATTTCTTAAAGTTGTTTAAACCGATTATCGGTAAAGTACGGATTATTTACCGTCGACGGTTCCCCCGAAACCCAAATCGGACCGAATCAAAACCGTCAATGCGGCAAGCAGCCAGTCCTCTACAATGAGTTCATTGTTTAAACGTTCTTGCTCGCACAGCATGTTGCATCCGGAAGGCATATTATGCTGCAGAAAATCCAACGTTTTGGCGGAGCCATGTTCGCGCCCGCCATGCTGTTTTCTATATCAGGCCTCATGGTCGGCATCTCCGCCCTCGCCACGACCGTAGACATCGTCGGTGACCTCGCCGTATACGGAACCCCTTGGTACGTTTTCTGGACCATCATCCAGCGCGGCTCGTGGACGGTCTTTAAACGTCTCCCGCTCCTTTTTGCCGTAGCGCTGCCTATCGGTCTTGCCCAAAAGCAACCGGCGCGCTGCTGCCTCGAGGCACTCGTGGCCTATTTTGCCTATTGCTTCTTTTTGAGCGAGATCATTAAGCTGAGCGGAGACAACCTTGGGCTTAAGTACCCATCATCTTTGACCCCCGCCAGCGGTATCACCGTCATCGACGGCATCAAGACGCTCGACACCGGCATTATCGGCCCGCTGGCGGTATCGGCAACCGTCGTCGCCATCCATGACCGCTTCTACGATGCCAAGGTTCCCGATTGGCTCGGCACCTTCTCGGGTTCCTCGCTGGTCTACCTCATCAGCTTTTTTGCCGTGTTTGCCCTTGCCGCCATCTCGGCCGCCATCGTGCCCTTCGCATACGCTGTGACCGAAACGCTGCGCCACGCACTTGCGGGCGTCGGCCCCTTCGGCGTGGGCATCTTTGTGTTTTTGGAGCGAGCGCTCGAGCCCATGGGGCTGCACCATCTGCTCTATATGCCCATCTATTACGACAATCTGGTCATTCACGACGGTATTTACGCCACGTGGACCAACCTGCTCCCCATTCTCTCCCATAGCACGCGCCCTTTAAATGAACTTGCGCCCTGGGCAGGTTTTACCGCCACCGGCTGGGGCAAGCTCTTTGGCCTTCCCGCCATCGCGGCAGCATTCTATTTCACCGCCAAACCCGAACGCCGCGCCGGCCTTAAGGCCATCCTTTTGCCCGCCATCGTCGCCTCGGTGGTATGCGGCGTCACCGAGCCGCTCGAGTTTCTCTTTATGTTCACCTATCCCGGACTCTTTTTGCTCTACGCCGTCCTGTCCTCCTGCCTTGCCATGACCATGAACTTCTTTGGCATCGTCGGCATCTTCTCGGGCGGTCTCATGGAAATGACGGCCTTCAACTTCATCCCGCTCATGCGAATGCATGCCGGCTCCTACCTTTTGGCGCTCGGTATCGGTCTTGCCTTTAGCCTCATCTTTTTTGTTAGTTTTCGAGCACTCATCTTGGTCTATGACCTTAAGACGCCGGGCCGCGAGAATCATGCCTCCAATCGCGCGGCAATCGATCGTTTAACGGGAAGCGGCTTTGTCAAAGAACAATCTCCCAATGGCGAGGTCAGTATTCAATACGATCAAGATCACGTCCTCGCTGAGCGGGTAATTCAGCTTTTAGGTGGCGTTGGCAATATCGTGGGCGCAACCAACTGCGCCACGCGCCTGCGCGTCGAGGTCGTAGACCCTTCCATCGTTGCAGATAATGCGTCGTTTGTCGCGGTGGGCGCCAAGGGCCTCATCATTACGGGCAAGACCGCCCAGGTGATTATCGGCATCTCCGTTCCCCGCGTTAAAGAGCATTTTGACCAGATCATGGGCCTCGAGCCGGGATTTGTGCCCACCACCTCGGCCTCCCCTGCCGCCAGCGCAGCCCATAAGCGCGGCGATATCTGCTTTTTCGATATCGACGGAACACTCGCCTGGCAAGACCCTCGAGTAGCACAAGAGCTTCCCGAGAGCGAGCGAGACCTCTCCCCCTATCCCAATGAAGCGGTCTCGCAAGCCATCCGTGATTTTGTCGCCAAGGGCAATATGGCGTTTATCTGCACAGGGCGCACGCTGAGCTGCATCCATCCAAAGCTGCTCGAGCTGCCCTGGACCGGCATCGTCTGCCTCGCGGGTGGCTATGTCGAACTTGAGGGACACGTGATTCGCGATTTGGCGATGACGCCCGGCATGCTGCAGCGCCTTGCTCCCATTCTTGAGCAATCGGACGAAGTGATTCGTTTTGAGGGACTCAATGGCGTCGTTCGCATGAGTGCCGATGCGCCCGACGCCCCGGGATACGCCCGCACCGTGGGCGATGCAATTACGCAGCTGCAACATTACAGCGCCTACAAGATCTTAATGTCCACGTCGCTTGCCAACCGCATCGCTCAGGATCAAGCGTTTGAGCCGCTGCTCTGCTTTAACGAGCTCGAGCTCGAAGTGACCGAGATTTCGCCTCGCGAATGCACCAAGCGCGAGGGTATCCAGTCCGTACTCGACGCCCTCGATCCCCACCACGGAACCGTATACGGCATCGGCGACGCCAGCAATGACGTCTCGCTGATGAACGCCGTCGACGTTGGCATCGCCATGGGCAACGCACCGGACTTCCTCAAGGAAAAGGCCGACTATGTCACCGACAGCATCGACCACGACGGCGTCGTCACCGCGCTCGAACACTTTGGGCTTATCTAGCCAAGCCCCTACCGCACTTGCGGCCGCATGGACCAATCGTCTTCAACCGCCGCGCTCGACGCCCTAATGTGGCAATATGTTGTCTGCATAATGCAACGATGCAACCTATCAAAGAATGCGAGAACCCGTGTCCAGTCCGTTTACCAGCTTTTTAGCCCAGCACTTTGACCAGATTAACGACTATCTGGCCACGTTCTTTGACGGACAGGCGACTTCCGCCGATATCGAGCGCTACCTGTATACCCCGCTCTCGGCATTTACGGCAAACGCTGGCAAGCGCCACCGCCCGCTCATCTGCATGCTCGCCGCCACTGCGGTAGGCGGCAGCTTTGAGAGCGCCCGCAGCGCAGCGGCGGCCATCGAGCACTTTCAGTCGGGCGCACTCATCCACGACGACATCGCCGACAACGGGCAGATTCGTCGCGGCAAGCCCTGCATGCACCTTACCGAGGGCACCGGTCTTGCCATCAACTGCGGTGACCTGGCGCTCACCATGGTCACCAAGACGGTTCTCGACGATCCCACGCTCGAGTCCGACGTGAAGCTGCGTGTGCTCCACGAGCTTACCGAGATGATCGTCCGCACCATCGAGGGTCAAGCACTTGACCTGGGTTGGGTCCGTGACGAGCGCTTTGATATCTCGGTTGATGACTACCTGGACATGGCGACGCACAAGACCGCGTATTACAGTGGAGCCACGCCGCTTGCCGCCGGAGCCATTATCGGCGGCGGCAGCGAAGAGCAGGTCGAGGCGCTACGCGCCTTTGGCCTGCACACCGGCCTTGCCTTTCAGATTCAGGACGACCTGCTCAACTTGGTCGGCACCAAAGAGGCCGCCAACAAGGACTTCCGCACCGACATCACCGAGGGTAAACGCACGCTCGTTGCCGTGCACGCCCTGTCTGATGAGCGCCATCACGACGAGGTCGAGGCAATCCTTTCCTCGGGCACCGAGGACCCCGCGCAGCTCGCGCGCGCCGTGGAAATCTTCCAGCAGATCGGCTCTGTCGATTTCGCCCACAACTATGCGCTCGACCTGACCGCCAAGGCCAAGGCCGCTATCGAAGGCGTCGAGCTCGACCCGCATGCGCGCGAGCTCTTCCTCTCCATGGCAGATTTCTTTGTGGAGCGCCTCAACTAGCGGGGGTCACAAAACCTGTGGGCAGCGCGTTTGGGTACAAGTTGCTACACTGTTGAGTGCATGTTTATGCATTGTCTCGCGTTGTCTATCCGACACGCGCTCAAAATAGTACGAATCGTACGCCGAAAGGGGTTCGTTCATGGAACCTATTACCACGGGCATGCAGGGAGCAGCCGTCGAGGATGTTCAGTCCCGCCTTCTGCAGCTCGGTTACACCATCGATGCCGACGAGGTCGCCGACAAGCGCTTTGGCACCACCACCGAGCAGGCCGTCAGCACCTTCAGGCTCGACAGCGGCCTTGCTGCCGGTCATGCCGTCGATATCCCCTGTTGGAGCGCCCTGGTCGACGCCTCGTATAAGCTGGGCGACCGCACTCTGTATCTGCGCATGCCCAATTTCCATGGCGCCGATGTGCAGGCCCTGCAGCGCGCTCTCAACGTTTTGGGCTTTGCCTGTGGCGAAGACGACGGCTACTTTGGTCCGCATACCGAGGCCGCCCTGCAGCAGTTCCAGGAAAATGTCGGCCTGTTTGCCGACGGCATGGCCTTCCAAGACACCTACGCCTACATCAACCGCCTGCACCATGTGTGGGAGGGCAAGCCCTCGGTCACCGAAGCCGAGTCCCGCATCGGTTTTGCTCGCGCCGCCAACGTGCTTGAGCGCTTCCAGATCGCCGTTATCGGTGAGGACCCCATCGCACGCAGCGTTGCTTCGCGCATGTGGAACATCGCCACGGCAACGACCGACAACAGCGGCATGATGCTCTGCGACTCCGAGGTCCCAACCGACGTTGACCTGGTGCTCGAGATCGCAAGCGACGAGCTGCCCGCCGACGCCGCGCCACGCGCCACGATTGCCCTCGCCGAGTGCCACAACCTGGCCCAGCGCATCCGCACCGCCAATGTCGCCGCGCAGCAGAAGCCGGCTCGCATTCGCATTGAGCTCACGGGCATGACGCGCTACAACGGCACCTTCACGGCCAGCGACGCGCAGACGCTCGCCGTACGCCTACTCGACGGCGTTTGCGATGCCCTCGCAGATTAGGTAAACTAGACGAGTTGCTTTTGGGCAACACCACACATTGGGACGTAGTTCAACGGTAGAACTCCGGTTTTTGGTGCCGGCTGTTGGGGGTTCGAATCCCTCCGTCCCAGCCATTAAAACTGAGCGCCCTAAGCCCATAACGGCCCAGGGCGCTTTCTTGTGGGCAAGCGGAGGAATTCGAACCCGCAAGGGTGCGGAGCTGAGGAAACGCGAAGCGTTTTCCAGCGCAGCACGCAAGGAGCGAAGCGACGCAGCGGGGCGCGGCCGCCGACCAGGCAGACGCGGAATCCCTCCGTCCCACACCAGCCAAGAGCCCCTCACGTCAAGCAAATCGAGCCAACGCCGCCAAGCGGAGGAATCCGAACCCGCAAGGATGCGGAGCGACGCAGCGGGGCGCGGCCGCCGCAGGCAGACGCGGTGCCGGCACTTGGGGACGCTCCTAAGTGCCGGCATTATAGGAACGTCCCCAAGTGCCGGCTCGGGACTATTTTCGAGGACCCTCCGAAGGACTGTGACCAAAAAACGGCAAATATGAGTACTGTTACCGTTGTAGCTACATTATTTTCGTTAATAAAAGAAGATCTTAATGAGATTTATTCGCATCAAGGTCTTCCTTTAATGAACACTTGAGGAGATACGGCAGCTTATCTGCTCGATCGACACGTCAAATCACCTTAAATGTGGTCAAAATTACTGCTACTAAAAGAGTATCAGTACTCATATTTGATGTTTTTTGGCCACGGCTCTTTATAGACACCCTGCACAGCGACGGTGGTAGATTTCGGAACGTGTCCGTCAGCCCCGTTCCGAAAAACGAGCCGCATGCAACGGCCAAGCCACGACAGGCCCCGGGAGAGCGGGGACACCGGCTTAGGTTTATCGCGAGTTCCGCACGAACAGGAGGCCACTTAATGTGGCCTCCGTCGTGAGCAGGACTGTAGAGCAGGAAACCTAAGCCGGTGTCCCCGCTCTCCCGGGGCCGGCGGAATTTAGTTGTTCAGCATGCGGTCGAAGCTTCCCGAGTCGCCATCCCGATAGTCGGCGGTCATCAGGATCTCCTGCGGAATGCGCCCGCCCTCGCGTAGCACATTGCGGAACTGCACGCGCGTGACCATGGGCAGATCCTTGATCGTCGCCGCCAAGTTCTGCGGCACGCCCTGGTTGGCAGCCGCGGGCTCGCACTCGCCGCCGGCCTTCACGCGACGCTTATGCTCGGCGAGCATGGCGCGGTACATGCCGGCATGCAGACGAATCTCAACCACATTGGCATTGCGAGCCTGCTCGACGATGCGCGCGCCCTCGCGGTCGATATCGCCCACGTAGTAGACGTAGTTAAAGCGATAGCCGATCTCAGCCAGATAATCGTCCAGGGCATGCGAGACGCTCGCCTTGCATCCGCCGCCAAAAATCACGCCGCCCACCTTGATGCCAAAGAGCTTGGCGTGCTTGCGGCCACGCAGCAGCCTGACGATCTCGTCATAGGTGTCCAGGTTCTCGACCATAATGAACGGCTTATCGGCGCCCAGCGTAAAGAAACCCGTAAAGTGCACGGGGCGGTTGGGGGCGACCTTGATCGCCTGCATGCTGATGCCCTTTTCGGTCATGCGCCTTATCAGGCGCTCACCGTGCTTGCCGTCAAAAGCCTTCTCGTCGTTAAAAATCTGGTAGGCACGCTGGCGGCGCGAGGCAACCGGCGTATCGGCACCTCGGTTTTGCTCGATCCAAGCCTGGATGATTGCGATTTCCTCGGCAATCTTGCGGTTGGACATCTCGTTGTGCTGAGTGCGCTGCGGCGCCTTTTTGCCGTCCTTGCCCTCGACCTTAACAATTTGAGTCTGCTGCTCCTTGATCTTAGAGAGCGCCGTAGGCGTAGGGACAACTTTGAGCAGCTGCCTGCCCAAAACGCGGGCAAGGGCAAACGCCGATACCTCGCCGTGGACGGCCGACTCGGGCTGCTGGGTAGCACTATCAGCCGCGGCAGGCTCAGCCTGTGCATGAGGCTTACGCTTGGAATCTGCCCGGGTATTACGTTCCTGCTTGGGCGCAGACGAGCGCTTTTGCGGACGATCGGACTTGGCCTCCTTCGCCGGCTGGCGCTTGACCTGATCCACCGGAGTCTCGGCCTTCTCATCTCCGTTTTGTGTCGCTGTCTTCTCGGCCGCGGCCTCGGCATTTGAGCCACGACCGCCGCGGTGACGACGACGGCGGGGCTTGCCTGAGGCGCTCTCCCCCGCCTGCTTATCAGCGGTCTGTTGAGCTTTGACCTCAGTGTCAGCCGCAGGCTGCGACTCGGAAGGTTGCTGCTCGCGAGCCGCCGGCTCAACGGTTTTCTCGGTTTGTTCGGCCTTCTCGGCCTGAGCGGTCGAAGCCGGCTCGCCCTTCTCCTGACGCCTTACGGGATACGCGCGCCTCGCAAAACCACGCCCGGGACGGCATGAACCCGGAGCCTTCTTGGCAGACTCCTCAACATCGTCTGCAGCCTCGGAAGGCTCTTCAACCTCATGCGCGACATCCTGCTGCGCAGCCTTAAAGTGGGCACCACGGCGACGCTGGGACTCCTGGGCCTCCACGGGCTTTTGCTCCTTCGCGGGCCTCTGCGACTCGGCAGCAACCTCGTTCTCAACAGCCTCGGCATCCGTCTCACCCTTTTGAGCAACGGCACGACGGAAGCGCTCCTGCTGGGCGCGGCGCTGCGCATCGCGCTTGCCACCCCCGCCAAAACCGCCGCGTCCTGCCTTGGCCGTAAAGGCACGCACGACGTTCTCATCGAGCAACTCATCGGTATCGACATGCTCACGCGGAGCAGCTTCTTCCACAGCAGGCACGTCAGCGGAATCCTCGACGACAAAATCTTCGACGGACTCGGCAGGCTGCTCCTGGGTATCGCGGATCTCGACATTGATGGTATAGAACGCCGGGCGCCCGTTAATGCCGCTGCCCTCGATCTTGGTCACGATATTTGCCGCGATAAGCTCATCGCGCATCGCCTTGGTGTCGCATTCCTTATCGACGGAGCGGAAAATCTGCGCCAGCGCGCTCGACTTAATCTTGAGTGCCTTGCGGCAGAGCAGGTCGTAGGCAACCAGCTTGGCGCGCTCGGCAGAAAGCGATGTCTGGCTGCTCAGACGCTCAGCCAGAGCATCGACATTGTTTTGATTATCGGAATATACCGTCTTGGCCACGGGGCCCCTTTCATATGCACACATATACGTCCATATGGTACAACGCACGAGCCTATCCACGCAAAACATCTGCGAGAACGCCCTTGCACCACCTGTTCTCACAAGAAAAAAGACCGGGTCCGCTTGATTGCGGACCCGGTCTTTCCGAGTCAAATAGATGGGAGATTCAACCCGTCCGACCGACTAGGCCTTGGCGGCCTCGGCGTCGGCAGGAACTTCAGCGGCAGCGGCGCGACCGTACTCGGCCTTGCCCATCTCGGACCACTCGGGCTCCTCGTCGGGCATGGAGCCGGCCTCCTTGCCGAAGAACTCCTTGAGGCAGTTGACGGCGACGATGAGGCCCAGGACCATCAGCAGGACGGCGAAAACGAGCTGCAAGCCCTTGGTGGCGGCGACGGAGACGGCGGCCGTGGTGGCGGTAGCCGGGATGGTGCCGAAGAAGCCGTAAGCCTGGACAGCGGTCATGCAGCCCATGGCGCTCTGGACCAGCGAGGTGAAGGTGCAGCAGAGCAGGAAGGCGACGGGCACGTAGAGCATCCAGCCCTTGCGGCCGGTGCACTTGCAGAACACGGCGAGGGTGATCATGGTCATGCCGCCGAGCAGCTGGTTGGAAGCACCAAAGAGCGGCCAGATGTTGGCATAGCCGCCAAAGGCGAGGGCGAGACCGGGAAGCAGGGTGACGACCGTGGCGAACCAGGGGTTGCCGAGAACCTTCATGTAGCCGGCCTTGGACTCGATGGCCAGGGCGTCGTTGGTCTGGGCAAAGAACTCGGAGAACGAGGTGCGGGCGATGCGGGCGACGGCATCGAGCGAGGTCAGGGCCAGAGCGGAAACGTTCATGGTCATGAAGACGGTAGCGAGCGTGCCGTCAACACCGAAGGCCTGCATACCGCGGGAGATGCCAGCGGCGAAGATCTGGAACGGGGTGGAAGCGACGCCGGCGTTGAGGGCGCCGGTACCGGCGGTGTTCATGTCGGAGAACATGATGCCGGCGACGATGATGGCAAGGATGCCGACGAAGGACTCGACGATCATGGCGCCATAACCGACCTTGACGGTGTCCTGCTCCTTCTCGACCTGCTTGGAGGAGGTACCAGAAGAAACGAGGCTGTGGAAGCCGGAGAGGGCACCGCAGGCAACGGAAACAAACAGGACCGGGAACATCATGCCAGAAGCGCTGGAGAAGCCGGTAAAGGCCGGAGCGGTGATGGTGGCCTGGCCGTTAACACCCAGGACGACGATACCGAGGACAGCGCAGGCGATCATGACGATCATCATGATGGAAGTGAGGTAGTCGCGAGGGGTCTTGAGCATCTGGATGGGCATGGCGCCAGCAAAGACCAGGTAGACCATGACAACGGCGAACCACTGGAACTTGTCCAGGTAGACCGGGAACTGCATACCGACGGCAAACATGAGAACCATGAGGACCACGCCGGTGACGAACTCGGTAGCACCGGTGAGGTTGAACTTCTTCTGGGCCCAACCAAAGGCGATAGCGACGAAGGTGAACAGGATGGAGATGGTACCAGCGCAGCCGGCGGCATAGGACTTGGTGAAGTCGATGGCACCGGTAGCAGCACCAGAAGCGTCAACGGCCGGGGTGAACATGAACGTCTTGCAGACCATGTCGGTGAAGGCGGCGATGACGATGATGCAGAACAGCCAGCAGAACAGCAGGAACAGGCGACGGCCGGTCTTGCCGATGTACTTCTCGATGAGCTGAGCGAGCGACTTGCCGTTGTTCTTCATCGAAGCGTACAGAGCACCAAAGTCGTGGACGGCGCCAAAGAAGATGCCGCCGACGAGGACCCAGAGCACGACGGGCAGCCAGCCAAAGGCCATGGCGACGATCGTACCCGTGACAGGGCCAGCACCGCAGATCGAGCTGAACTGGTGCGAGAACGCGGTAAAGGCGGAGACGGGCGAGAAGCTCTTGCCGTCCTTCATGCGCTTGGCCGGCGTGAGGGCCTCTTTGTCAACGCCCCACTTGTTGGCCAGCCAGCGGCCGTAGCCCAGATAGCCGCAGGCGAGCACCGCCGCGGCCACAACCATGAGCAAAACTCCGTTCATTACATTTCCTCCTCTAAAAAGAACTTCCTAGACATAAAAAATGAGGGCCGTCGGTTGCGCTCGACGGCCCTCATCTTCATCAGCCGCCCGTTATCGTACGGGCTAGCTGTATGTGCTAACCCGCATCAGATAATTACTACGCTGATAATGTTTAGCTGATGCGTGAACATGTCTAAGAAATCCTCTTCAATCATGATGCGAACGATCCGTGCGTGTTCACATCCCCCAGTGGTTGAAAAGGAGTATGAAACTTTAGTTACCTAAAGTCAACGCAAATATGTAATGAATTTTCAACTTTTTTGAATTTCTCGGTATAAAACGCCACTGACCTCGGACTTTACCCGACAAAAGTTTTTGCATGAGAGATGCCCCTCGGGAGCCGCGGGAGCTCCCATCTCAAATGCGGAGCAAAGCTCCGCACACCATCTTTTTCTTTCAGCTAAAGCACGCCGGAAAGTCAACGCAGCTGGCTAACCTTGCCAGACGTTGTCGACGCCAAACCAGCCCAGAAGCCATATCGATACAGAAAGGTCCCCGACCGGAGGGGCCGGATATAAGGTTTATCGCGAGTTCCGCACGCAAAGAAGGCCACTTAATGTGGCCTTCGTCTTGCGCAGGACTGTAGAGCAGGAAACCTTATATCCGGCCCCTCCGGTCGGGGACCGCACCCGTATGACTACAGCGTCATGTTCGGATCGGCATCGACGTCGAACGGCGAGATTTCGCCTCGGTCGAATTTACGGCGGGCAACCTCTGCGATCATGGCGGCGTTGTCGGTGCACGCCGAAAGCGGTGGCACCGTTACGCGGATCCCCTGACGCCCAAGCTTCTTGATCATCATCTCGCGCAGATGCGGATTAGCCGAGACGCCGCCGCCGATGCAGTATTCCTTGCATCCGGTGGCATGCAGGGCGTTTTTGGCCTTCTTGTACTGAACGTCAAAGACGGCTGCCTCAAACGAAGCCGCCAGATCGGGCAGGTGAATCGTGCGCCCGGCCTTGGTCTCCTGCTCGATGTAGAGCGTCACGGCCGTTTTAAGACCCGAAAGCGAGAAACGATAGTCTCCCCTGCTGTTAAGCGCGCGAGGAAAATCGATCGCGCGGGGGTTGCCCGTCTCGGCCAGCTTGGAGATGATGGGGCCACCGGGATAGCCCAGACCCAACGCCTTGGCTACCTTGTCGAAGGCCTCGCCCACAGCATCGTCGAGTGTCTCACCAAGTACCTCGTAGTCGCCCCATGCCTTCACGTGCACGAGCATGGTATGACCGCCCGAGACGAGCGTGAAGATAAACGGCGGCCTGAGATCGGGCTGCGCCAGCAGGTTGGCGAACAGATGGCCCTCCAGATGGTTGACGCACACGAGCGGCTTGCCGGCGGCATAGGCAAAGCCCTTGGCGAAGGCGACGCCCACTACCAGAGCACCCACCAGGCCCGGACCCTGCGTCACGCCAACAGCGGCGAGTTCGCTCGGCGCGATGGCTCCACCCTCAAGACCAAGCGATGCTGCGGCATCCTCGAGCGCCGCATCCACGACACTCACAATCACCTCAACGTGTTTGCGCGAGGCGATCTCGGGCACCACGCCGCCAAAGCGGGCGTGAAAATCAATCTGTGTCGACACCTGGTTGGCCAGCATATTGCCATCCGCATCGATAATCGCCACGGCCGTCTCGTCGCAGGAGCTCTCGATAGCGAGCACTAGGCGGCGGCGCTCAATTTCGGCACGCTCCCCCTCGGAGCGCCCAGGCGCAGGCAGCGGCCATACGCGCTGCTCTGCCGCCGTCGGCTCGGGCGAAGCATTGTCGACCGGAAGCACCAGGGGCAGCGGAGCCGTCATGACGATGGCGTCCTTGCCGGCACCATAATAGCCGCGGCGACGGCCAGCCTCGGTAAAGCCCAGAGCGTTATAAAGCGCGGTCGCTCCCTCGTTACCGTCCTCGACCTCGAGCGAAGCCGTAGTGCAGCCAAGCATCTGGGCATCATAGCTCACGTGCGACAGCAGCTTGCGGGCAATGCCCTCACGGCGATGTGCCGGGTCGACGGCGACATCCAGAATCTGCACATCACCGTCCACGACCATACCGCCGGCAAGGCCCAGCAGCTTGCCGTCGTCGTGTGCCACCCACCAACTACGCGGCGCAGCGACGTCCTCGCCCAGTTCGGACAGGAACATGCCCGGCGTCCATGCCTCGTGTCCGGCACCTTCAAAGCAGGCAGCCTCCAGCGCGCTCGCGCCCTCGGCATCCGCCGCGCCCATGGGACGGAACTGCAGATGACGACCGGCGAGCTCATCGGCAACACCCGTAATTTCGCTCTGCGCACTCTCGGCAAGACCAAGACGCTTGCGCTCGTTTTCCTCGGCATCCGAAAGGCGCGTGTAAATCGGCAGGACGCGGGCCGGATCGCCGTCACCCGCAGCGTGCGCGAGCAGCAAGCCCTCGCCCGAAGGCCACCACAGGTCGCGCTCCACGCAACGGGCGGCCTCGTCCTCACCCAGCAGCTTGCCATAGCGCACGAGACCGTCACCGGTCAGCTGAACCTGGCCCCAGTCCGCTGCTTGGCGCCACTCATCGAGCGCCACGGCGGCCTTGACCACGTGTTCGCGCTCAAATTGACGCTCGGGACCCTCATCGACCAGCATATACAGCGCCGGATATACCTCACCGCGCATAGCATCGGCCAAGATACCAAGCTTGCCGCGCACGCCAGCCTTCCACGCCGTCCAAGCGCAAGCGTCGAGCGTCGACACGCCCAGCAGCGGAACATTGGCACCACGCGCGAGGCCCTTGGCAGTGGAGATGCCGATGCGCACACCCGTAAAGGACCCCGGGCCGCGGCCGACCACATAGCAACCAACATCGCTGCGATCCAGACCGGCTTGAGCCAGCACGCCATCAACGGTATTCACGAGCTCAACGTTGGCGTGACGGCGACACATGTGGTCGCCACTCACGAGCTTCGTCTCACCCGTCTGCCCATCAATCCAGCTTGCCGCGCAGGCAAGCATGTCAGTCGAGGTATCGAGCGCCACCACCAGCGCGTTGTCGTTATGCAAGCTCATCTTGTACAGCCTTATCAATCAAATGGGAAAGTTCCATTGCGCGGTCACCGTGCGCCTCAAGCGTTATCGTTCGCACGTCGCTGTCGCCCTCATCACGCCTGAGCGTCACCGAAAGATACTCATCCGTCAGCTCGTCCTGGAATTGTTCGCCCCATTCCAGCAGGCAAGCACCCTCATAGCCCAGCACATCGAAAATGCCCGTATCCTCGAGCTCGTAGGCATGCTCCAGGCGGTATAGATCAAAGTGAAACAGCGGAATACGACCTTGATCGTGAACGGCCATGAGGGCGAACGTAGGGCTCGTAACCATATGCCCATCGCCCAGCCCGCGCGAGACGCCCTTGGTAAAGTGAGTTTTGCCCACTCCCAGGCCACCGGTCAGGATGAGCACATCGCCGTCCTCAAGGCACGGTGCAATTAGCTCGCCAAAGTACTCCGTATCGGCAGCGCAAGTCGTTTTGTAAGTACCTACCCCCAGGCGCTCCAGGGACATATATGCTCCTTATTATTCCGAGGCGTCCTCTGGCGCGGGATGTCGCTCCAGATAGTCGCCCAGCATCTTAAAGTCTTCCTCCAGCAGCTCCTGCCAAGCCGGATTGCGCAGCGCTGCTGCCGGATGGAACGTGGGCATTACCACAAAATGCCCCATCTGGTGGAACCTGCCGCGCAGCTTAGTAATGCCAATCTCGGTCTTTAGCACAAAGTGCGTCGCGGGGTTGCCGAGCGTCACAATAATATCGGGCCAGATGCTTCGAATCTGCTCACGCAAAAATGGCGAGCAAGCCAGCACTTCCTCGGGACGCGGATTGCGGTTTCCCGGCGGGCGGCACTTAAGCACGTTGGCAATGTAGACGTCTTCGCGTTTGAGCCCCGCCAGCGACAAAATGCCGTTGAGGTCCTCGCCTGCCGCCCCCACAAAGGGCTCGCCCTGCAAATCCTCATTGCGGCCCGGCGCCTCGCCAATAAACATCACGCGAGCGTGGGGGTTTCCCACGCCAAACACGATGTTATGGCGCGACTGGTAAAGCTGGCAAAGGTGACAATCGCCCAGAACGGCCTCGATCTCCTCGAGTGCGACCTCACGCGGCGCCTGATGGCTATGGCCGGGGATGTGCATGACGCCCATAGCGACTCCTACACGTAGACCTTGTCGAGACGCATACCAAAGCCGCAAGCGACCTCGTAGTTAATCGTGCCGCGTAGGCGCGCCATCTCGTCCATGGTAATCTCGGCATCTCCATCGCGGCCGACAATGATCATCTCGTCACCATACTCGGCCTCGGGAATCTCATGCGCCGGGTTGGACTGAATGGCGACCATAAACTGGTCCATGCAGATATTGCCCACCTGACGCACACGCTCGCCGCGATACAGCACGTCCATACGATTGGAAAGCGTACGCGAAAGGCCATCGGCATAACCGATCGGAAGGGTGCAGATCTGAACGCGCGTGCGCGGTACGCGGTAGGTAAAGCCGTAGCCCACGCCCTCGCCCATCGCAGGATGCGCCACGCGCGTCACACGCGCGTGGACGCTCATGACGGGATCAAGCTGCATCACGCGACCACTCAGCTCACATGGCTGCAGACCATACAAACCGATGCCGGCACGAATCATGTCAAAGTGCATTGAAGAATCGAGCATCGAGGACGGCGTATTGGCACAATGCACGATACCGCATTCAAAACCTGCGTCCTTAATGGCCTGAACGGCCTCGGTAAAACGCTGGCACTGCAGCTTGTAGTCCCAACCCGAAGGTTCATCGGCCGTGGCAAAGTGCGTAAATACGCCGTCGCACTGGATGCCGCGATGGAAACTGATGCCGCGTACAAAGTCGAGCACCTGTGTGTAGTGAACACCGATACGATTCATGCCCGTCTCGATGGCAAGATGGTACTTGCCCACCTTGCCCGCCGCGACGGCGCATTCGCCATACGCAAGAGCAAAATCGGACGTATAGACCGAGGGCATGATATCGAATTCGAGCAATGCAGGAATAGCCTCGATAGGCGGCTCACTTAGAATCAGGACGGGCTTAGTAATCCCGCCCTGACGGAGCCCAACGCCCTCGTTAACCGTCGCCACGGCAAACATGTCGGCACCGGCCGAATACATGATCTTGGCACACTCAACAGCTCCATGACCATAAGCATCGGCCTTGACCACGCAGCACAGGCGCTGACGCGGATTCAACAAGTTCTTATAGGCCCTCGTGTTGCGACGGAGCGCCCCGCGGTCGATCTCGACCCAGGACCAGCGCGTCAAATCGGCTTTATTCATGATTAGTCATCCGACCCTTCGTCCATGATTCCCAGATCTTCGAGCGCATCCTTTGCCGCCAGCTCCATGGCAGGACCGATCAAGTCGATAAGATCGGTCGCGATGACGCTCTTCTCACCATACTCCGTCGCCGCGGCAAAACCGGCGTAGCTGTGAAGTGCGACGGCGTACGAATACAGCAACTCCCAACGATCCATCTCGTCGCGCATGGTGGCAAGCGTGCCGGCCAAAATACCCGCGAGAACATCACCCGAACCGGCAGTTGCCAGAGAAGCCGGACCCGAGAGCGGCAGCAGCACACGCTCAACGCCACAGATAGCCGTCGTCGGCCCCTTGGCAATGACCACCAGATTGTCGGAGCCTGCAGCCCAGACAACCTTCTGCGCGGCCGCAATCGCGGTACCAAGGTCGTTCACCTCGTCACCGGCAACCAGGCGCGAAAGCTCACGATAGTGCGGCGTCATAACCAACGGCTGCTCGCGGCGATACATCTCGGGGTTACTATCAATACCGTCAATGGCAATCTTAGCAAGGCAGTTGAGTGCATCGGCGTCCAAAATTAGCGGTACATCAAGCTCGAGCAAGCCCGAAACCACCTGCATAGCGCCGGCAGACGTCGTCATACCGGGACCGCACAGCACGCAGCTGTACTTCTTTGCGATCTCGCACACCGTCATGCGCGCAGCGGCGCCAAAGGAGCCGCGGGAATCAGACGGAATAGCAAAGACCGGAATCGAAGGAAGTGCCATGCGAATGAGATTGGCGCAGGCGTCAGGAGCCGCGACTGCCACGTAACCAGCACCCGCGCGAGCTGCAGACTTGGCCGCCATAATGGCAGCACCAGGATATTGCGCAGATCCGGCGACAATAAGCACGGAGCCACGGGAATACTTATCGATATTCGATGGTAGCGGAGCAAAGTAATCAACTAAGTCACCGGGCTCGACAATCTCGGCGGCGTGGTCGACATCATCGATGACCTCGTCAAGACGGTCGTAAAGATTGCCGCAGATCAAATCGCCAGCATACTCAGGACCATCAGCGCTATACAGACCAATCTTGGGCGCAATCATCGTCACCGTGCGCTCGGCACGAATGCAGCCGTCATCAACAACGCCCGTCTCTGCATTCAGGCCCGAGGGGACATCAATGGATACGACACAATCGGCGCATTCATTGACCGTAGGAATCCAAATGGAGAACGGCACACGCAGATTCCCGTGGAAACCGGTACCAAAAATGGCATCGACAACAACATCGGCCTTATCGATCAAAACCTCGAGTTCATCACGCGAGGGGCCGACGCAAACGTGCACATCGCGGCCGGCAGTACGACGAGCAACATGACGTGCCAGAGCAGCAGGAATCTCATCCGGTTCAACCGGAGAAACGATATCCACGTCCACACCCTTATGGCTCAGGATATCGGCGGCAACCCAACCGTCGCCGCCATTATTACCAAAACCGACCAAAACGAGAACCCGATCGGGATTGAGCTTCAAGACCTCGTTAGCGGCAAACTCACCCGCTAGCTCCATAAGCTCGGCCTTCGAAGTCCCTTCGCGTTCGATGATATCCTCGAGACGAACGACTTCTTCGGTACTCAAAACCGGTTTCATCTATGCTCCTAGCGTATCTTGCGAAGCATCGCCCAGGTGCTCCGTCAATGCTGAATTCTGCAGCTGCTCGAGCTCATCTAATACAGAGCGAGCCTCTTTAAATGTCTGCGTAACGCGTTTCTTGGTGCTCACCTTTTCATCTTTTGGCTTAGGCCGAGCATCTTCGGTAATCGCGATGGCATTCGCAACGGCCAAGTCTCCCGTAAGCGTAATGGAAAGAGCGACCTCAACAACGCCCAGTTCTTGAGCGATCTCGAGAGCACGGCCCGAAAGCAGCGCCTTCGGTTTGCCGAGTTTATCACGCGTTACCGAAACATCCTTGCGACCTACACCTTGACTAAAACCCGTGCCGAGAGCTTTAAGCACCGCCTCGCGCGAAGCAAAGCGGCTCGCATAGTGAGCAGCGGGACGCGATGATGCATCGCAATACGCACGCTCTTCTTCGGTAAACACACGCCGAGCAAACGACGGCGTCTTTTCAAGAATTGATTTCATGCGGGAAATCTCGACGATATCAACGCCGATACCAGCTTCAGCCATGTTCACCTCCATATCGCACAGACTAAGTTATTGTAGCCCGTTCGCAGAAGATGCGACAAACGAGGGTTATAAAACACAGCTACTATGTGAGACAAATTGCCCGAGATACAAAAAAGGGGGAGGCCGCGAGGCCTCCCCCTTCTTCAAGTCATCCGACGGCTCG